>OZ260076.1:2346250-3032500 GCA_965284335.1 Tabrizicola sp.
ATGCTGCAAACCAAAGGCACCGATTTTGACGGCAAGACGGTGGTGGTGTCAGGCTCGGGCAATGTGGCGATCTATACCATTGAAAAGGTGCAATCCTTTGGCGGCAAGGTCATCGCCTGCTCGGACAGCAGCGGCTATGTGATTGACGAGGCAGGGATTGATCTGGCGCTTTTGAAAGAGATCAAGGACATCCGGCGCGAGCGGATTTCCGAATATGCCCGCCGTCGCGGCACCGGGGTGCATTTCATCCCGGCCGACAAGGGCAGCGTCTGGGACGTGCCCTGCCATGTCGCCATGCCCTCGGCCACGCAGAATGAGCTGTCAGGCAAGGATGCCCGCACGCTGGTTGCGAACGGCGTGATTGCGGTGGGCGAAGGGGCCAATATGCCCTCGACGCCTGAGGCGGTGAAGGTGTTTCAAGATGCCGGCATCCTCTTTGCGCCGGGCAAGGCCGCCAATGCGGGCGGGGTTGCGACCTCGGCGCTGGAAATGCAGCAAAACGCCAGCCGCGACAGCTGGAGCTTTGAGCAGACCGAGGCCCGGCTGGCCACCATCATGCGCAACATCCACGACACCTGCCATGCCACCGCCGAGGAATATGGCGCGCCGGGCGATTATGTGCTGGGCGCCAATATCGCGGGCTTTGTGCGGGTGGCCGAATCCATGCTGATGCTGGGCGTGATCTGACGCCGCTTGCCCCGCGCTCATCGTCGCGCGTGCCGCGCGCTCTTCGCGAGGAGCGCCGCAGGCGACGACGAGCCGGGCGGATCGGGCCGGGCGGATCGGGCTGGGCGGATCGGGCTGGGCGGTTGACATCGCCGCCCCCCCGCGCGATAGCCGCGCCATCCCTGCCCGGAGGCCCCAGATGCGCGTTCTCGACCACGCCCGCATTCCCGAATTGCCGAACCCCTATTTCGGCAAGGTGCGCGATTGCTATGACCTGCCCGCGACCGCCACCGAACCGGCCCGGCGCATCCTGATTTCTTCCGACCGCATCTCGGCCTTTGACCGCATCCTGGCCGCCATCCCCTACAAGGGCCAAGTGCTGACCCAACTCGCCCGCTGGTGGTTTGACCGCACCGCCGACATCTGCCCCAACCATGTGCTGGCCTACCCCGACCCCAATGTCGTGATCGGCAAGCATGTCACCATCCTGCCGGTCGAGGTGGTGGTGCGCGGCTATCTGGCGGGTACCACCTCGACCTCGGTGCTGACGCAATACAAGGCTGGGGTGCGGAGCATGTATGGCCACACCCTGCCCGAGGGCCTGCGCGACAACCAAGAGCTGCCCGCGGCCATCATCACCCCCACCTCCAAAGCCTTTGACGGCGGCCATGATGAGCCGCTGACAGCCGATGAGATCGTCTCGCAGGGCCTCTTGACCGCCGCCCAATGGGCAGAGGTCTCGGCCAAGGCGCTGGCGCTGTTCGCGCGGGGCCAGAAAATGGCGGCAGAACGCGGGTTGATCCTCGTCGATACCAAATACGAGTTCGGCCTTGATGCCGAGGGCAATATCCTGATTGCCGACGAAATCCACACCCCCGACAGCAGCCGCTACTGGATCGCCTCGGGCTATCCGGCCGCGTTTCAGGCCGGAACCCGCCCGCCTTCGTTCGACAAGGACGTGATCCGCTCTTGGGTCGGCGCGCGCTGTGACCCTTACAAGGACCCGATCCCCGAGATTCCGGCCGAGATGATCGAGAAAACCTCGCGCGTTTACATCGACGCCTATGAGCAGATCACTGGCGAGACCTTTGTGCCGGACCTGAGCGGCGAGACGCCCTTGGCGCGGGTGCGGGCCAATCTCGCGCCCTATTTCACCTGACATGTTTGCGCTAACATGGGCGCGTCGTTAAGCTGCCGCCAAACGCGAAGGAACCGGACATGATTCTCAGCTGCGGCGAGGCCCTGATCGACATGCTGCCGCGCACCGCGACAACGGGCGAGGCGGCCTTTGCCCCCTATGCCGGGGGGGCGGTGTTCAACACCGCCATCGCGCTGGGGCGTCTGGGCGCGCCTTCGGCCTTTTTCTCGGGCATCTCGACCGACATGCTGGGCGAGATTCTGGCTGAGACCCTGACCGCGTCCAAGGTCGACACCCGCTATCTCGCCCGGTCGAACCGCCCCACCACGGTGGCCTTTGTCAAGCTGGTGAACGGTCAAGCGAGCTATGCCTTTTACGACGAAAACACCGCCGGGCTGATGCTGACCGAAGCAGATTTGCCCGACCTGCCGGCCGAGGTGGGCACGCTGTTTTTTGGCGGGATTTCCTTGGTCAACGACCCCGCCGCCAGCACCTATGCCGCGCTGCAGGCCCGCGAATCCACGACCCGCGTGACGATGATTGATCCCAACATCCGCCCCGGCTTTATCGCCGGGAAGGAAGCCCCCTACCGCGCGCGCATCGAGGGGATGATCGCGCGGGCCGATATCGTGAAGCTCTCGGATGAGGACCTGCACTGGCTGATGGGCGCGGGCGAGGTTGAGTCGCTCGCGCGTCAAATCCTGTCCAAGGGGCCGAAGGTGGTGTTCATCACAGAAGGTGCCGCAGGGGCCCGCGCCATCACCGCCACCCAGAACCGCTTTGTCGCGGCGGAAAAGGTGACCGTCGCCGATACGGTCGGGGCGGGCGACACCTTCAACGCAGGCGCGCTTGCCTCCCTGCATGTGGCGGGGGCCCTGACCAAAGCCCGCCTTGCCGCGCTGAGCGACGCCGAATTGGACGCGGCCCTCACCCTCGGCACCCGCGCCGCCGCCGTCACCGTATCGCGCCCCGGCGCCAACCCCCCGTGGAGGCATGAGCTGTGAGAGCCGTCCTGCAACGTGTCACCCGTGCTTCGGTTTCGGTGGACGGCACCACCGTGGGCGAGATCGGCCCCGGCCTGATGATCCTTGTCTGCGCCATGCAGGGCGACACCGAGGCGCAGGCCGACAAGCTGGCTGCCAAGATCGCCAAGCTGCGGATTTTCAAGGACGATCAGGGCAAGATGAACCTCTCGGTCAAGGACGCAGGCAACGCCGCGCTGATCATCAGCCAGTTCACCCTCGCCGCCGACCTGCGCGGCAACCGCCCCGGCTTCAGCCCCGCCGCCAGCCCCGATGAGGGCAAGCGGCTTTATGAGCATTTCATCACCCGCATCGCCGCCGAAGGCATCACGGTCGCAACCGGGGTGTTCGGGGCCGATATGGATGTGGCGCTGGTCAATCAGGGGCCGGTGACGATCTGGCTGGATACCGATCAGCTTTAGCCCCCTCCCCAGCCCTCCCCCACAAAGGGGGGAGGGAGGCGCCGGTCTTTCCCCCGCTGACCCCAGCCGCAAACCTGTCACCTTCCCCTCTGTGGGGAGGGGATGGGGGTGGGGGGCCTGCGCCCAGCGCAACGCTCGCCTCAAACGGATCGCCCGCGCGGGCGGGAAGGGGAGCGGGTATCCGCTGACACTGCAACGGCCAAGCAAGCCCCCCCTCCCCAGCCCTCCCCCACAAGGGGGGAGGGAGGCGCAAGTCTTTCACCCGCTGACCCCAGCCGCAAACCTGTCGCCTCCCCTCCCCCTCGTGGGGAGGGGGTGGGGGGCCTGCGCCAAGCGCAAAGCCCGCCTCAAGCAGATCGCCCACGCGGGCGGGAAGGGGGCTGGCATCCTTTAAGACTGCAACGGCCAAGCAAGCCCCCCCTCCCCAGCCCTCCCCCACAAGGGGGGGAGGGAGGCAGCAGTCTTTCACCCGCAAACCTTTCGCCAACCCTGCCCCACATCTGGCGGAGTGAGATGCACGGCCTCCAGATGAAACCCCATCAACAAACCCCTCGCCTCCCCTCCCCCTCGTGGGGAGGGGTTGGGGGTGGGGGGCAACCACAGCCCCCCGAAGGCTTACCCCACCCGCTCCCAAGCCGGGGGAAACTGGCCCAGAACCGCCGCCAGCGCCGCATCCTCCACCGGCCCGCTCGTGGCAACCCGCGCCACCAGGCCGCGTTTCTTGTCCTCGGCCACCTCGGCCACGCGGGCGGCAAGGCCCGCCTCGGCCAAGGCCGCATCATAGACCCGCACAATCGCGCGCCGCCGCAGATCGGGCTTGAACACCTTACCCACGGCGGTTTTCGGCAATTCGGGCAGAACCTCGATATGCTTGGGCAGTGCCGCGCGTTCGTGGATGTGCTGGGCGGCATACTCCATCAACTCGGCCTCACTCACCGCGGCGCCCTTGACCAGTTCGACATAGGCGCAGGGCACCTCGCCCGAATGGGCATCAGGCTGGCCGATGGCGCCGACAAAGGCCACTGCCGGATGGCCCATCATCGCCTCTTCGATGATGGCGGGGTCGATGTTATGCCCGCCCCGGATGATCAAATCCTTGGCGCGACCTGTGATGTAAAGATAGCCATCGCCATCGAGCCGCCCCAGATCGCCGGTGCGCAGATAGCGATCCCCGGCGTAAAGATCGCGGTTCTTGGCCACCTCGGTATAGGTATGGCCGGCAAAAACGCCGGGGTTAGAAACGCAGATCTCACCGATCTCATCCACCGCACAATCGCGCAGCCCCCCCGCCCCGTCAGGCGCAAGGATCTTCACCTCGCAATAGGGAAACGGCAGCCCGACCGACCCGATCTTCTTGGCACCATCGGGCGGGTTGATCGACACAAGGCAGGTGCATTCGGTCAGCCCATAACCCTCGACGATCTGAACGCCCGTGGCCTTTTCAAACCTATTGAACAGCTCAATCGGCAAGGGCGCCGAGCCGGAAAACGCCCCGCGCAGGGTGGAGACATCGGCATTGACCGGCCGCTGCATCAGCGCCGACAGCGCGGTCGGCACGGTGACCATATAGCTCACCCTCCAATGTTCGACGAGCTTCCAGAAATTGTCGAACACCCCCTCGCCGCGATAGCCCTGCGGGGTGGGAAACACCACATGCCCGCCCGAGGCGATCATCGACATCAGGATCGGATAGGCGGCAAAGACATGGAACAGGGGCAAGGGGCAGATCACCACATCGCTGGGCTGGAACAACAGCCGCTGCCCAAGCCAGCCGTTATAGATCATCCCCGACACCTTGTGCTGCGCCACCTTGGGCATGCCCGTGGTGCCGCCGGTGTGAAAGAGCGCCGCCACCCGGTCCGCCGTGCCATCCTTAAAGGTCAGCCGATCCGCCGGCTGGCGGGCACATTCGGCGTTGAAATCGCGGACATTGGCGCTGTGATCCACCGGGTTTTTCGGCCGGATCAGCGGCACGATCAGCCACTTGACCCCGCCAAGATAGCGCAAAAGATCCACCTCCAGCACCGTCTTGACGCAGGGCGCGTGCTTCACCGCCTCGGCCACCTTCTGCGCCAGATCGGTTTTCGGAAAGGCGCGCAGCGTGACCACCACCTTGGCCTTGGTCTCGCGCAGGATGGCCGAAATCTGCTCGGCCTCAAGAAGCGGGTTGATCGGGTTCACGATCCCCGCCACCGCGCCGCCCAGAAGCGTGACCGCCGTTTCCACCGCATTCGGCATGACATAGGCGACCACGTCGCCCTCACCTACCCCAAGGCTGCGAAAAAGGTTCGCCGCTTGCGTCACCCGGCCATGGAGCACATCCCATGTCAGGGTTTCCGCCTTTGACCCCGGCGCGGACAGCAATTGAAACGACAGGGCCGGGCGCGGCCCATGCGCGGCCTTGGTCCGGCTCAGGAATTCATACATGGACCGAGGAAGATCGCGGTCGTCCCACGCGGCCTCGGCCTCGATCGCCTTTAGATCGGCCCGTGATGCAAATGACCCCATGATCGCCTCCTCCTTGGCCCTGCCGGGCGCTCCCCAAGGGGCAAGTCTGCGTAGGATTGCCGCTTTTGCCAAGGAAAAGCGCGCGCGCGGAACGCTGCGTCATAGGGCAACGCCCGCGCCGGGCTGTCCGGACGCGGGCGCGCAAAAGATAACAGATGAGGTGCCAAATGGCCAAAAAGCCCACTCAGATCCCCCTGCGGGCCCATCGGGGCATATCAACCCTTGGCAGGAATGCGCAGCATCTGGCCGGGATAGATCTTGTCGGGATGCGACAGCATCGGCTTGTTGGCCTCAAAAATCGCGGTGTAAAGGCTGGCCTTGCCCATGGTTGCCTGCGCAATGGCCGACAGGGTATCGCCCTTTTTCACGGTGTAGAACACCGGCTCGGGGCCTTTCACCTCGGCCTCGACACTGGCCACGCCTTTGATATTGCCCACGGCAAGGATGATCTTTTCCTGCTCTTCGGGCGTGGCGGCGCTGCCCTCGATGGTCACCTTGTCACCCTCAACCTTGATCTCGACACCCTTGGTGTCCAGCCCCAGATCGGCGACTTCCTTTTTCAACGCCTCGGCAGTGGGCTCGGCGGCCTCTTTGGCCACCTCTTTGCCCGACCCTGTCAGAAAGCTCCAAAATCCCATGTCAATCTTCCCTCTTCAAAATGTCACGACTGCAAAAAGGCCAGTCTTGACCGAATGGAAAGACATGTCATGCCCCAATTTTCACGACAGGGGGAAAAACCCGGCGGTTTTCCCCCTTAGGCCGCGCCGTCGGTGAATTGCAGCTTGGCCAGCCGCGCATAAAGCCCGCCTTCGGCCACCAGATCATCATGGCGACCCGTGGCCACCACGCGGCCCTCATCAAAAACCACGATCCGATCGGCCTTTTTCACCGTGGCCAAGCGGTGCGCCACCACCAAGACCGTGCGACCCACGGCCAGACGGTCCACCGCCTCTTGCACCGCACGTTCGCTTTCGGCGTCCAGCGCACTGGTGGCCTCGTCCAAAAGCAGCACCCGCGCATCGCGCAAAATCGCCCGCGCAATGGCAATGCGCTGCTTTTGTCCGCCCGACAGCATCACCCCCCGCTCGCCCAGCCATGTGTCATAGCCCTGCGGCAAGGCGGCGATAAACTCATGCGCGGCGGCCGCCTGCGCAGCCTCGCGCACCTCGGCATCGCTGGCACCGGGGCGGCCAAAGCGGATGTTGTCCATCGCACTTGCGGCAAAGATCACCGGGTCTTGCGGCACCAGCGCCAGATGGCGGCGGAACTCGGCCCGGTTCAGATCGCCAAGCGGCACATCATCCAACCGGATCACCCCCGATTGCGGATCGTAAAACCGCATCAAGAGTTGCAGCACCGTTGATTTCCCCGCCCCCGACGGCCCAACCAGCGCCACCGTCTCGCCCGGCGCCACGCTCAGGCTAACGCCATTCAGCGCCCGATAATCCGCGCGCGAGGGGTAATGAAACACCACATTCTCCAAGGCAATCGCCCCGCGAACCGGTTGGGCCAGCGCCTTTGGCTCCGCCGGATCGCTCACCGTATCTTCGGCCTGAATGATCTCAACCAGCCGCTCGGTCGCGCCCGCAGCGCGCTGCAACTCGCCCCAGATTTCCGACAAAGACCCCACCGCACCGGCCACCAACACGGCATAGATGACAAACTGCACCAATTCGCCCGCCGTCATCACCCCATTGCGCACATCGCGCGCGCCGAGCCAAAGAACGCCAACAACCCCGGCAAAGACCAAAAAGATCACGATCACGGTCAGCACGGCACGGGTGGCAATCCGTTCCTTGGCCGACAGGAAAGATTGCTCTGTCACCGCACCAAACTCGGCCTTCGTCGCCCCCTCATGGGTGAAACTTTGCACCGTTTGCACCGCGCCCAAAGCCTCGGTCGCCTTACCCGAGGAATTGGCAATCCAATCCTGATTTTCCCGCGACAACCGCCGCAGACGCCGCCCCAGCACAATGATCGGCACCACGATCACCGGCACGAGCAACAGCACATAACCCGCCAGCTTGGCCGAGGTCAGCGCCAAAAGCACAATCCCCCCCACCAGCGTCAAAAGATTGCGCAAGGCAACCGAGACGGAGGAGCCGATCACCGACAGGATCAGCGTGGTATCGGTGGTGATCCGGCTGACAATCTCGCCCGTCATAATGCGCTCAAACCACGCCGGGCTCATGCCCATCACCTTGTCAAAAACCGCACGGCGGATATCGGCGACCACCCGCTCGCCCAGCCGGGTGACAAAGTAATAGCGCACGCCCGTGCCCAGCGCCAAAAGCGCCGCGATCAGCAAAAACGCCCCGAAATAGGTGTCCAACAGCGTCATGTCGCCCGCGCCGAAACTGTCAACCACACGGCGCACCGCCATCGGCAGCACCAAAGACACGGTCGAGGTCAGCAACAGTGCCACCGCCGCCAGCACCACCAAAGACCGATAGGGCCTCACAAACGGCCACAGCGCACCCAGCGCGCCGACGCGTTTCGACTTTGCCCGTTCTTCGATTGCCTCGGCCATCCGGTTCCCTCGTCTTTTGCCCATTGCATCTATTCGGATGGGGCAATTGGTGCAAGCATGGACGGCACACAGGCCTCCACATGGGCCCCCACACAGGCCCCGCGCCACCCCACCGCGCCCCCTTTTCCCCGAGCCGCGCGCATGCAAGGTTAATCCCGCAAAGAGAGGCGCGCATGACCCAGTTTTTCACCACATCCGATGGCACCCGTCTGGCCTATTCCGATCAGGGCGCGGGCCTGCCACTTCTCTGCCTGCCCGGTCTGACCCGCACCATGGCCGATTTTGACTATATGATCCCGCATCTGCCCCCCCTGCGGCTGATCCGCATGGATTACCGCGGCCGGGGGGAAAGCCAATGGACCGGCGCTGCCAGCTATACCGTGCCACAAGAGGGCAAGGACGCGCTCGAACTTCTGGACCATCTGGGCGTCGCGAAGGCCGCGATCCTTGGCACCTCGCGCGGGGGGCTGATCGGGATGATGCTGGCCGCCGTGGCGCATGACAGGCTTTTGGGCCTTTGCCTCAACGATGTTGGCCCTGAAATTCACCGCCCCGGCCTCGAGCGGATCTTTGATTATGTGGGCCGCAACCCGGCCAGCAAAACCCTTGCCGATCTTGCCGCGCGGATGCCCCGCATGATGCCGGGCTTTGACAATGTGCCACCAAGCCGCTGGCAGGAAGAGGCGCAAAAGCATTACACGCAAACTCCCGACGGGTTGCAGATCACCTATGACCCCGCGTTGCGTGACGCCTTTCTGGCCGCCTTCCAAGGCCCGCCGGTGGACCTTTGGCCCTTGTGGGACGCAACCACCGGCCTGCCCGTCGCGCTGATCCGGGGGGCAAATTCCGACCTTCTGTCACAGGCCTGCACCGATGAGATGCGCCGCCGTCGCCCGGACATGATCTTTGCCAATGTCCCCGACCGCGCCCATATTCCCTTCTTGGATGAACCCGAATCCATCGCCGCCCTGCGCGCCTTTGTCACGGCGGTGGAAGGGGCCGCACCATGACCTCGCTGGCCCTGATCGAGGCCGCCGCCGCCCGGCTATCCGGCCACGCCCGCCGCACGCCACTCTTGAACGCGCCGCTGCTTGACCGCATCGCGGGCCGCCGGATCTTCGTCAAAGCCGAATGCCTGCAATGGACCGGCAGCTTCAAGTTTCGCGGTGGCTGGTCGGCGGTCTCGGCCCTGCCACCCGGCACGCGCGGGGTGATGGCCTATTCCTCAGGCAACCATGCCCAAGGGGTGGCCCTTGCCGCCAGCCGCCACGGGCTACCTTGCGTCATCCTGATGCCCGCCGATGCGCCTGCCGTGAAAATCGCCAACACCCGCGCCTATGGGGCCGAGGTGGTGCTCTATGACCGCGCAACCGAAGACCGCGACGCGATTGGGGCCGATCTGGCCACCTCGCGCGGGCTGACACTGGTGAAACCCTTTGACGATGCGCAGGTCATCGCGGGCCAAGGCACCGTTGGCCTTGAAATCGCCGAACAGGCCGCAGAGGCCGGAATTGACGCCGCCACCGTCCTCACCTGCTGCGGCGGCGGTGGGCTGACCGCCGGGATTGCCCTCGCGCTCGAAGCCCGCGCGCCGCACCTGACGGTGCGGCCCTGCGAACCGGCGGGGTTTGATGACACCGCCCGCTCGCTGATCTCTGGCCAGCGCGAAAGGAACGCCGCCACCGCAGGCTCGATCTGCGATGCCATAGTCACCCCCAGCCCCGGCGAATTGACCTTCCCCATCCTGCACCGCCTCTGCGGCCCCGGCCTTGTCGTCACCGATGACGAAGCCTGCCGCGCCATGGCGCTGGCCTTCCACCACCTGCGCATCGTCTTGGAACCCGGCGGCGCCGTGGCCCTTGCAGCGGCGCTGTTCCGTTCCGATATGCCACAAACGGTGATCTGCACCGCCTCGGGCGGCAATGTCGATGCCGGGCTTTTTGCCGATATCCTGACCCGCTTTTCCGAGTGATCCATGCCGTTGATCTATCTGTCTGACATCCGCCTGAACGTCGAGGTAAGCGGCCCTGCGGATGCACCGCCCATCCTGTTGTGCCACGCGCTTGGCACCGATCTGTCGATCTGGGACGATGTGGTAGCTGCCCTTTCCCCCCGCTTTCGCTGCATCCGCTTTGACGCGCGCGGCCATGGCAAATCCGACGTGCCCGCCCCGCCCTATGCCATGGGCGCGCTGATCCGCGACGCTGAACGGGTGCTCGACCATTTCGGCGCGCGCGAGGCGGTTGTGGTCGGCTCCTCCATGGGGGGGCTGGTGGCCCAGGGGCTTGCGACCAAGCGGCTCGATCTGGTGCGCGCCATGGTTCTAGCCAATACGGCGGCCAAAATCGGCGGCCCCGCCCTGTGGCAAACCCGCGCTGCCGAGGTGGCGACCCATGGCCTCATCGCCTATGCCCCCGGCGCGATGGAGCGGATCTTTGGCCGAAACTGGCGCGATATGGCGCAGATGCCGCGCATCCGCTTTATCTTGGAACATATGAACCCCCAAGGCTGGATCGGCTGCGCCCATGCCATCGCGGGGGCGGATTTCTACACCACCACCGCAGCCCTCACCCTGCCGACATTGGTGATCGCGGGCATGAATGACGGCACCACCCCGCCCGATCTGGTGCGCGAAACCGCCGATCTTATTCGCGGCCATGACTGGGCCTTGATGCGGGGGACAGGCCATTTGCCGATGGTGGAAAAGCCTGCCGAGTTCACCGCCCTTCTTGACACCTTCCTCACCCGCATCGGCCATGGCTGAGGTGCTTTTGGTCCCCGGCTCCGGCTTTGGCGCTTGGGCCTATGATCGGCTGACGCCGGCGCTCGCCGCCCTTGGCCACCGCGCCCGCGCGCTTGACTTGCCCGGCCGCGACGGGTCCGACACCCGCCTGCAAGACCATGCCGAAGCGATCCTTGCCGCGATCGACGACAGGGCCATTTTGGTTGGCCATTCGGCGGCGGGCTTTCCAATCACCCTTGCCGCCGCCCTCGCCCCGAGCCGGGTGCAGGGACTGATCTACCTTGCCGCCTATATCCCCCAGCCCGGCAAATCGCTGGCCGATCTGCGCCGCGCGGCCCCCTTGCAGCCCATGCGCGGCGCCTTCCAGATCAGCGCCGATCGCACAAGCTATCGCTTCGACCCCGCCCGCTGCCGCGACCTTTTCTTCCACGACACCGACGACTTTACCCCCCAGATGGGCCCCGAACCGATCCGCCCGCAGGAAACGCCCTTTCCCGGCCCCCTGCCCAACACCCCCCGCGCCGCCCTCATCGCCCGCGACGACCGCGCCCTTCCCCCCGATTGGCAAAGGCAGATGGCCGCAGGCATGGCGCAGGAGGAGCTGGCCTCGGGCCATTGCCCGCATCTGTCGATGCCAAAGGCGCTGGCACAAACGCTGGACGCAATGATCAAGCGCATCGAAAATCCGACATGATTTGTCGCAAGCTGACGGGCCATTGACCGGCCAACAGGCCAGCTTGTCCGCTAAAGCGGAGGATGCCCCATGAAACTGCGTGATCTGGAAATCTTCGTCGTCGCCCCGCCCGCGCCGGGCTGGGGCGGGCGCTATTGGATCTTTACCAAGCTCACCACCGACAACGGCATCGTGGGCTACGGCGAATGCTATGCCTCGACCGTCGGGCCAAAGGCCATGCGCGCGGTGATCGAGGATGTGTTCGAACGCCACATGATGGGGACCAGCCCCGAAGACATCGAGCTGATGTATCGCCGGGTCTATTCCTCGGGCTTCACCCAGCGCCCAGATCCCACCGTCATGGGCGCCTTTGCTGGCCTTGAAATCGCCTGCTGGGATATCTTGGGCAAGGCGCGGAACCGGCCGGTCTGGGCGCTCCTTGGCGGCAAGATCAACCAAAAGATCCGCAGCTATACCTATCTTTACCCCCAGCCCGGCGAGGATGCGGCCGAGTTTTGGGTCAATGCCGACATGACAGCGCAAGCCGCCGCGCGCTATGTGGACATGGGCTTTACGGCGGTGAAATTCGACCCCGCCGGCCCCTATACCATCCGCGGCGGGCATGAGCCGGCGATGTCCGACATCACCCGCAGCGTGGAATTCTGCCGCAAAATCCGCGAGGCGGTGGGCGACCGGGCCGACCTTCTCTTCGGCACCCACGGCCAGTTCACCACCCCCGGCGCCATCCGCATGGGCCGCGAGCTCGAGCCCTATAACCCGCTGTGGTATGAAGAACCGATCCCGCCAGACAACCTTTTGGAATTCGCGGAAGTCGCCCGCCACGTCCGCATTCCCTTGGCCACGGGTGAGCGTCTGACGACCAAGGCCGAGTTCGGCACGCTTCTCCGCGCAGGCGGGGTGAAGATCCTGCAACCCGCCTTGGGCCGTCTCGGCGGCATCATGGAGGCGAAAAAGCTTTCGGCCATCGCGGAAATCTTCAACGCCGAAATGGCCCCGCACCTTTATGCAGGCCCCGTCGAATGGGCGGCCAACGTGCATCTGGCCGCCTCGATCCCGAACCTTCTGATCGCGGAAACCATTGAAACGGGTGGCGAGTTCCACCTTGCGCTCATCAAGAACACGATCAAATGGGAAGACGGCTATATCATCCCCCCCGAGGCCCCCGGCCTTGGCATCGAGTTCGACGAAGACCTCGCCCGCGCCCATGCCTATACCGGCACGGGCCTGCATTTACAGATGCAAGAGGCCCCTTGCGACTATCGCCACGGCAACCGCTTTGAGGGCGGCGCACCGGCGGACAATCCGAAAAAATAACGCAGACCCCCAAGATCGCAGGCCCCCAAAACCGCCCCCCACCCCCATCCCCTCCCCACGAAGGGGGAGGGGAGGCATTGGGCTGTCAAAGGCCGGTCCTCACGCCCAACAGGTCAAACCTGTCACCCCCCCTCCCCCTTCGTGGGGAGGGGATGGGGGTGGGGGCAGTTCAATGGACGACACATCAATTGTTGCGAAAATTCCCCCAATCCACCGCAATTGTGCCGCGATTGTAAACAACGACTGGTCACATGAACCGACAGGAGGTCATGTGATGCGTAAATCTGTTGAACCGGGCGCTGTTGCCCTGCCCGATGGGCTGAAAGCCTGGATGCAAGGCCAAGGCCCCAAGGTCTGGCATGCCTTTGCCCAAAGCGTCGAATTCGACGCCCCTGATGCCACGATTGACCTGCTGATCGCAGCCCATTGGATTGCCCAGCAACCCGATATGGACCGCGCAACAGGCCTGCTGCTTTTGGCCCGCGCGCTGAAAGCGGGGCTGCATATCTACGCCCCGCCCGCCATGGACGACCGCGCCGCCCGCGCCTTTTGCATTCACCTGCATCAGCGTCTGGCCCTCTCGTCAACCGAGGCACGCCTGCCCGTCACGCCCGAAGATCAGGCCACCATCGCGCGGCTTTTCACCGCCGAGGCCCCGCTTACCCTGCCACACATGGCGCTGAAAACCGGCACCCTGCCCCAAGCCTATCGGTTCCAAGCCAACCGCCCGTATCTGATCCACCGCCGCCCTGCGCCGCGCGGCCTAGCCCCTTGCATCGGCGGGGCCTTCCCGCTAGCACCATCGCGACCCAAAGGAGGCGCGTGATGGACGGGCTTGACGATCTGAAGGCCAAATATCTGACGGCGGTTGCCACCGTCAAAGACGAGGCTGCGTTGGAAGAATTGCGCGTCGCCGCCCTTGGCAAAAAGGGCGAGATTTCCGCGCTGATGGCGGGCTTGGGCAAAATGGACCCCGATCAGCGCAAGGCCGCAGGTGCCATGCTGAACGTCCTGAAAGACGAAATTGACGCCGCCCTCCGCGCCAAGAAGGCCGGTCTGGCCGATGCCGCACTCGATGCCCGCCTGCGCGAAGAATGGCTGGACGTGACGCTCCCCGGCCGCCCCCGCCCGCGTGGCACCATCCACCCGGTGTCTCAGGTGATGGAGGAACTGACCGCCATCTTCGCCGATATGGGCTTTGCCGTGGCCGAAGGCCCGCAGGTGGAATCTGACTGGTATAACTTCGACGCGCTGAACATCCCGCCCGAACACCCCGCGCGCCAAGAACATGACACCTTCTTCATGCACCGCGACGCGGGCGACGACCGCCCGCCCCATGTGCTACGCACCCACACCAGCCCCGTGCAAATCCGCGCCATGACCGAACAAGGCGCGCCCATCCGCGTCATCGCCCCGGGCCGCGTCTACCGCATGGACATGGACCAGACCCATACCCCGATGTTCCATCAGGTCGAGGGTCTGGCGATCGACCGCGACATCTCAATGGCCAACCTGAAATGGACGCTCGAAGAATTCTGCCGCGCATTCTTCGAGGTGGACAAGGTCGAACTGCGCTTCCGCGCCTCGCATTTCCCCTTCACCGAACCCTCGGCCGAGGTGGACATCCGCTATTCCAACGTCGGCGGACAACTCCGCATCGGCGAAGGCGACAAGTGGATGGAAATCCTCGGCTCGGGCATGGTCCACCCCAAGGTGCTGGCCGCGGCAGGCGTCAACCCCGACGAATGGCAGGGCTTTGCCTTTGGCATGGGCATCGACCGCATCGCCATGCTGAAATACGGCATCCCCGACCTGCGGGCCTTTTTCGAGAGCGACCTGCGCTGGCTGCGCCATTACGGCTTTTCGGCCCTCGACATGCCTGACCTTGCAGGCGGGCTGTCGGCCTGAGACCATAGAAAAAGGCCCCGAAAGGGGCCTTTTTTATGCCTTTAGCCGAAAGGACCTTCCGCCGGTCAAATCAGCCGTGCTGGCTCACGCGCTGATAGGCAACCGGATAGGTCCGGGCCAGCCACATATAAGCAAAAACCCCGCTCACCAGCCCAGCAAAGGCCAAAATCGCGGCCACGATAACCTGCGCATCGTCAAAATTGCTGGCCGACAGCGCAAGATACCCGAAAGACCAAAAGCCCGCCCAGCTGATCATGCAGACCAGTGCAATAAGTTTTTTCATGGCTTTCCCTCGCTGCCCTGCCGCCGCGCGCTGCGGCACCTGCGACATTAAGTAGCAAAGCTATTCAAACTTGCATCAACTTTTTTGCATCTGTCGCCCAAAGCTCGGCGCAACGCGGCGAAGAGCGCGCGGCACGCGCGACGATGAGCCTGCCTCAAACCGCCTCACGTCGCGCCCGCATCGCCATGCGCCGCGCCATGGCCTCTGACCGCGCCTCGGCCCGGTCATTCGCCGCGGGCGCATCCGGGGCAACTGGCGCGGCCGCAACCGTCGCCACCTTTGGCCGATCATCCAGATGCCGGGCCAGCGCCGACAGCACCGGAAAGCGGAAGATGTCGGTGATCGACAGTTTCGGCGCGTTCAACTCGGCCCTGATCTCGCGATGGGCCTGCACCGCCAAAAGGCTATGGCCCCCCAGCGCAAAGAAATTGTCCTTTGCCCCCACCTTCGGCACGCCCAAAATCCGCGCCCAGATCGCCGCCAACTGCGCCTCGATATCGCTTGTCGGGGCCACAAAGGCCTCGGCCACCGGCAGCGCAGCTGAGGGCGCGGGCAGCGCCTTGCGGTCCACCTTGCGGTTCGGCGTCAGGGGGAAGGCCGCCAGCGTCACCACATGCGACGGCACCATATGCTCGGGCAAGACCGCCGCCAGCGCCGCCCGAAGGGCCGCCTCCTGCGCCGCCCCGACGATATAGGCCACCAGCCGCAGATCGCCGGGGCTGTCCTCGCGCGCCAAAACCACCGCCTGCGTCACACCGGGCTGCGCCTCCAACACGGCCTCGATCTCGCCCAGCTCAATGCGATAGCCGCGCATCTTTACCTGAAAATCCGCCCGGCCCAGGAAATCCAGCCGCCCATCGGCGCGCAACCGCACCAGATCGCCGGTGCGATACATCCGCGCCCCCCAAGGGCAGGCCCGGTCAGGCGTGACAAAGGGATCGGGGCGGAACCGCTCCGCCGTCAGGTCCGGCCGCTGCCAATAACCCCGCGTCACCCCGTCGCCGCCAATCCACAACTCGCCCGCCGTGCCCGGCGGCACCGGGGCCATCGCCTCATCCAGCACATAGACCTGCTGATTGGCCAAAGGCGTGCCGATATTGGCAATCGGCTCCACCCCCTCCACCTCATTCACCGATGACCAGATCGTGGTTTCCGTCGGCCCATACATGTTCAGGATGCGCGCCGCCGTCACCTTGCGCAGGTCAGAGACCAAAGCCCCCGGCAGCGCCTCGCCCCCCACCATCAGCGTCTTGACCCCCGCCAGCGCCATCCGCGCCTCGTCATTCATCGCAATCATCCGCGCCATCGAGGGCGTACATTGCAGATGCGTCACCCCATGGCGGATGATCTGCGCGGCGATAGAGTAATCCCCCTCCTCCACCCCCCCGCCAGAATTGGCGCGCTTGACCACCTCGGCCAAGGGGTAAAGCCCCTCCAGCACCTTTTCCGGCGCAATGCCGTAATCGACCAGACAGGCCACCTCGGTCACACCAATGCGTTTAAGCTGTTCCACCCGCGCCAGCGCATCCTCAACTGTGCCAAAAAGGCCCGAGTCTTCAAAATACCGCTGGAAGGCAAAATCCAGAATCGCCTCGGTCTCATCCGCCGACAATTGCCGCGTGTCGATCTGCATCGGGTCCGTCACCCCCGGCGGGCGCTTGAAGGCCGGGAAGGCCCAAGCGTATTGCTTCACGAGGTTCGCCGCCGCGCCAAGATAGGCCTTCATCGGCCCCTCGGCGGTGCGGCGCACCTGCTCACGGTCGCGGCCCACAAAGGTGTGCAGCATCAAGGGCACGGTGAACTTGGCCGGATCATGCCCCGCCTTGCGCAGGGCCTCGTGATATATGGCAATCTTGCCCGCCACCTCGTCAATCGACTGGCCCAGAAGGTGCGTCAGCACATTCGCCCCAATCTCCCCCGCCTCGCGCCATGTGGCGGGGTTTCCGGCGGTCGTCACCCAGATCGGCAAGTCGGCCGACACCGGGCGCGGCTGGCTGATCACGCCAAAGTTGCCACCATTCGCCGTGGGAAACTCCACCTTTTCCCCCCGCCACAGCCTTTTGATCTGATCGGTCGCGGCAAACATCGCATCGCGGTTGGCCGGCGGCGTATTCTCGGGCCGCAGCACGAAATCATCCGGGTGCCAGCCAGAGGCCACCGCAATCCCCGCCCGGCCATTCGTCAGATTGTCGATCACCGCCCATTCCTCGGCAATCCGCACCGGATGATGCAAAGGCACCACGCAAGACCCCGCCCGCACCGCCAAATTCTTCGTCACCGCCGCCACGGCGGCCCCGGTCACCGAGGGGTTCGGATAAGGCCCGCCAAAGGCGTGAAAATGCCGCTCCGGCGTCCAGACGGCGCAAAAGCCATGACTGTCGGCAAAGCGCGCACCTTCCAAGAGAAGTTCGTATTTCTTCGGCCCCTGCCCGTCGTCATTGCCCCAGTAATACAGCGAAAACTCCATCTTCTGCGCACTGGCAATCCGCCCCGACGACACCAGGGCGCGGTTTTCATCCGATGAGATCACCACCTTGAAGCCGCGCGCCAAGGTCCAAAAGAGCTCCAGCACCGAAATGTCGAAGGACAGCGACGTCACCGCCAGCCAGACACCCGGCTCAGGGCCAATCCGGCTGTCCATCCCGGTAAAGAAATTCGCAACATTGCGATGCTCAACCATCACCCCCTTGGGCCGCCCGGTGGAGCCTGAGGTATAGATCATATAGGCCAGATCGGCGGGGCTGACGCCCGTCTCGGGGTTCGTCGCCGCTGCATCCGGGATGCGCCCGTCGGTATCCAACTCCAAGACCTGCGCACCATGCGGCGGCAGCGCGATGCCCGATTGCGTCACCACCACCGGGCAGGCCGAATCCTCGATGAACAGCGCAATCCGATCCGCCGGATAGGCCGGGTCCATCGGCACATAGGCCCCGCCCGCCTTGTGAATCCCCAAGGCGCCCACCAGCAGATCCAGACTGCGCCGACAGCACAGGCCCACCAGCGTGCCGGGCGTCACCCCCATTTGGGTCAGCACATGCGCCACCTTGTTGGCCCGCGCATTCAGCGCCGCATAGGTCAGGCTTTGGCCCTCACAGACCAGCGCCACCGCGTCAGGCGTGCGGCCCACTTGCGCCTCAAAGGCCTGATGGATCGTCTGCAAATCGCGCGGGGCCAGCGTCGCGTTCACCCCGTGCAAGACCAGATCGCGCTCCGCCTCTGACAGCGCCGAAACCTCGGCCACCGGCGTCTCGCCCGGCAGGCGCGCCAGTTCCGCCGCCACATGGGCAATGCGCCCGGCCAAGGCGCGCGCCGCATCCTCCGTCAGCCGCGCCGCGTCATAGTGAAACGCCGCCCAACTCAGCGTGACAACCGAACCGGCCAAAGGCGCATCGCCCAAGGCAATCTGCGGCACAGAAAGCCCTTGAAGGCCCGCATCCCGCGTCATCAGATCCAGCGCAAAGCCCGGCGTCCGCGCCGCCCGATCAAGGGCCGCCGCCACCGCCGCCCGCGCCTCGGCAATCCTGCCCTCGACCGCCACCGTCACCGGCACCCAATCGCTCAGATAGCCCGGCAACCCCTTGCCCGCCCGCGCGAAATCCACCACCGGCTGGCCCAAGGCCCGCCCCGCCGCCAGCGCCAGAAGGTCCAGATCGCCCGCAAGGGGCAAGCTTTGCCACACAGGCCCCGCCCCCACAGCCGCAACCCCCGGCACCTGCGCCGGGCTCATCCGCTTCAGCGCCGCGCGCAAGGCAGGTTCCCCCGGCACCACCGCCGCCAAGGCCGCCGTCAGCGCCTCGGCCTCGGGTCCCGTCAGTGCAGGCAACTGCGCATCTGCCACGGTCGAGGGGCAGATCGCCCCACCCTTGACCTGACAGCTCAACCGGTTCAGCCGCACCGCCCCTGTCGCGCAGGCCACCACCAGCCCCTCGGGCCCGGCCGACAAAACCTGCCCCGGCACGCCCGCACCCTCGGCCAGATCGGCGCTGCCGACGTTCAAAACCCCACCCGCCGTGGCAATCTTGGCCGTGGACAAAGGGTTCCAATAGCGCCCATGATCCAGCGCCCGCACCAGCCGCACCACCGCCTCAGGGCCTTGCGCAAAATCAATCCGCCCCATGGCCAAAGGCCGGTCATCGCGCCGGTGCAGGCTGCGCTTTGTCAAATCCTGCTTCACCCGCCGCAGCCCGGTTTCCAACTGGGACACCAGCGCGGGAAAACTCTCCATCCCCGCCTCAAAGCAGCGGGTGTTCAGCGTCAGCGCGGTCTCGTTCGGGGCAATGTCAAAGAGGCGCTGCTCCAGAATATCGCCCTCATCCACCCCGCCCTCGATCAGATGCCAGGTGATGCCATGCTGCGCCTCTCCGGCCAAAATCGCCCAGACCGGCGCATTCAGCCCCGCATGGCGCGGCAAGGGGCCGTCGTGAAAGTTCACCGCCCCTTTGCGCGCCATCGCCAGCACGTCACCCGGGATCACCGCCAAGTTCGCCACCGACAACAGCCAGTCCACCGACAGCCCCGCCAGCGCCCCCCAATCGCCCGCCGCCTCCACCCGCAGGCCCGCGCCCATGGCCCAAGCGCGCACCTCGGCACTGTGGGTCACCACCGCCGAAATCCGATGCCCCCGGTCCAACAGCATCTGCCCAGATTCACGCGTCAGCGTTTCATTGCCAATCAGCAAAGAGGAAAACACGGTCATTTAACACTCCTTGCAGCGCCAAGGCTGCGGCACTTAACGGTTAGGGCGGGTTTTCGAGAGTTTTGCCGCCGAAAATGGCCGCCGCATGGCACGCAGCCCCCGCGCGACCCCATGCGCCACCATGTCGCGCAAAAACCCCGACGGATCGCCCCGATCCTTGCGCTGGATCACAAGCCGCGCGCGCCACAGCGCGCCGCCCACCAGCGCCGCCATGGTCGCGCCCATGGCATAGGCAACCCCATGATTTTTCACATAATAATGCAAACGACTGTCCAGCCAGAATTGCGGGATACGGGCCCATGTCTTCATGCCCGTGCTGACCGACCCGATATGCGCCACCCGGCTTTGCCGCACATAATCGGTGGGCCAGCCCGCAAGGGCCGCGCGGCGGCAAAGGTCGGTCTCCTCAAAATACAGGAAAAACCGCTCGTCAAAGAGGCCGATCTCATCCAGCACCGATTGCCGCATCATCAGGCTGGCCCCGGCAAGCCAATCGACACGGGTGGTCGCCTCGGGCAAGGGCTGCGCCACGATATGACGCGCCAAAAGCCGCGAGACGGGGCCAAAGCGGATGTTCTGCTCGAACTCCCCAAGGATCGAGGGAAAGCGAAAGGCCGTGCGATGCGGCGTGCCATCCGGGCCATGAATGAAACTGCCCGCAAAACCGGTGGTGGGGTGCGCCTCAAGATGATCCAGCAGCGCGCGAATGGCATCCGGCGCGGGAAATGCATCGGAATTCAGGATATAGACGTAATCGGGCCGCGACCCATCGGGCAGGCCCGCACGGATGCCGAAATTGTTGCCCGCGCCAAAGCCGCCATTGCGCCCCGATTGCAGCACCCTCACCGCCTGCGGCCCCCGGTCCCAGCCGCGCGCCGCCACCTCTGCGGCCATCCGCTCATACGACCCATCGCCCGAGTTATTGTCGACCACCACCAGCGCGCCCGCGATGCCGTCCAGCGCCGCCAAGGCCGCCTCGACCGCTTTCAAGGTCATCTCCGGCGTGCGCCAGTTCAGAATGACGGTCAGCAAACGCGCCATCGCCTACTCCGCCGCCGTGGCAAGCGGGATGACATTGGTCTTGTCCCCCTCAACCCGGGCAATCACCGATTTCAGCTTGGCCGCCAGCACCCGCACATTCGGCTCCAGCACCATGCTGTCATGGTCACCCGGCACCTCGATCACCTCAAGCGCTGGGGCGAACCGGGTCAGGTCATTGTCGTCAAACACATATTCCTTGGCCGCCGACACCCATTTGCCCCCCGTCACCTGCCATTTGCGGTCCAAAGGCGGGCGGAACAGCACCGTGGGGCCAAGCCGCTGCGGCAGATCATAGACCGAAATCGCATGGCGAAAGGCCGCCTCGATCGCGGCATTATGGAACTGCACGGGGCTGGCTGCATTCGCCTTGGACTGGCGCTTTTGCTTCTCCCAAGCCCAGCGCGCCCGCGCCCATTTGGCCAAATAGCCCGGCCCTTCGGCCCGCAATTCCGCCCATTTGATCGCCGCCTTATCGGCCCGGCTCAGCGCCGGACGCATCGGCAAGGGCGTGTCCAAAAGCACCAGCACCGACACCGCCTCGCCCGCCTCGGCCAATTGCCGCGCCATCTCCCACGCGGTCAACCCGCCCCCCGAAAACCCGCCCAGCATATAGGGACCATGGGGCTGCACCTGCCGCATCTCGGCGATGTAATCCGCCGCCGCTTCGGGCAGGGTCTGATGGGGGGCGCTGTCGCCCAAAAGCCCGCGCGCCTGCAGCCCGTAAAACGGCCGATCCCCGCCAATGAGCTGCGCCAGATGCCGCAGGTTCAGCACATTGCCAAACATCCCCGCCACAAGGAAAAACGGCTGGCGCGGTCCGCCCTCGCCCTGATGCATCGGCACCAGATGGGTGAACCGCCGCGCAGGTGCTACAGGCCGCGGGGGCGCATCCGCCGCGCTGTCGCCCGTCTCCCCCACCTCGGCCGCAATCAGCGCGGCACAACCCGCCACCGTCGGCGCCTCGAACAGGATCGAGATCGGGAACTCCACCCGATAGGTTTTCTTCACCATCGCAAAAAGCCGCACCGCAATCAGGCTGTGACCACCAAGGTCAAAGAAACTGTCCTCAACCCCCACTTGGCCCACGCCCAACAGATCCTGCCAGAACCCCACCAAAGTGCGCTCAATATCACTGCGCGGCGCGACATAGGCGGTGTCGAGATCGGGGCGCTCAAAGGATTGCCCCTCGGCACGGGCCGCCTCTGCCTCGGCGGTCTGGCGCACCAGCGCGGGCAAATCCAGCGACGACACGATAATCTGCGACTGGCCCAAAGCCACCGCGCGCGCAAACGCCTCTGCCCCCTCATCAGGGCGGATGCCTTGGGAAAAGGCCTGCATCAACCGCTCTTCGGCAGGCGACAGCGGTTTGGCCTCTTTCGGATCATCGTCAAAGGTCAACTCACGCGGGTCGGGTGGCGGCAAGGCCAAAGCCCCCTCCAGCCGCCGGATCGAGAACCCCTCAATCTCGACGCAGACCTCGCCCTCGGGCGTGGCCAAGGTGACATTGAAGGTCGCCGTAGCCCCCTCGGCCCGGTTGTCGGCGGCGCTGACCACATGGCTGACAATCTCACCCGGGAGGGGGCGCAACACCCGCACCAAACCATAAGACACCGGCACCCACAGATGATCGGGGCGATAGCCCTGGATCAGCCCCATCGCCCAGCCCGTCGCCAGATCCATCAGCGCGGGGTGCAAAATCCACGCCCCCGCCTCGGCCCGAAACGCCGCAGGCAGCGCCAGCCGCGCCAACCCCTCACCCGCGCCCACGCTGCGCGACCGCAGCACCCGCCAGCGCGGACCGAAATTCAGATGCGCCTCTTGTGGGCTGACCAGCCCCTCGCCGGTTTCAGGCGCAGGCAAGCGGCCCGCAATCGCCGCCACATCAATCTGCCGCGCCGCATCGGCAATCGGCACAACCCGCGCCTCAGCATGCAGCTGCCAGCCCTTGCGCCCCCTGACCGCCACCTCAGAGCGCAGATCAAACTCATACCCCTCATCCGAGCGCATCAGCCGCGCCCGCACCGCGCGCCTTTCCTCATCCGCCACGGCCAAGGGCCGAAAGAAATAGAGATCGCGCAGCTCAAACGCCCCCATCTCACCTTGGGCGCGCATCGCCTCGGCGGCCATCTCCAAATAGCCCGTGCCGGGGATCAGCGCTTGGCCCGCCTTGGTGCGATGCCCGTCCAGCACCCAGCGGTCCATCCCATAGGTCGCGGCAAACATCCGGTTGCCCAGCCTATCAAACCCCGCCTCATCCAGCATCGGCGCCGTGACCGGCACCATCGGTGCCGCCACCCGGCCCGTGCGCTCGGCCAAGGCCTCGGCCGCCATGCCAACCCCGGTCCAGATGCCCCAATTCAGCGCAACCACCTTGGTCTTGCCCCCGGCGCGCGATTTGGCAAAGGCGTTGAGATACTCATTCGCCGCCACATAATCGATCTGCCCCGCAGGCCCCGTCACGGTCGAGGTCGAGGAGAACACCACCATCAAATCAATCGCCCCATCGGGGAACAGCCGGTGCAACACCTGCGTGCCGTGCAGTTTTGGCGCAAAGACCTCCTCCACCGCCGCCGGGGTTTTCAGCATCAAGGGCCCATCCTCCACCACCCCCGCCGCATGGATCACCGCCCGCACCCGGCCAAAGCGCGCCTCGCCCGCAGCAACCGCAGCCGCCATATCCTCCATGTTGCAAACATCCGCCGGGGCAACCATCACTTGGCCGCCCAACGCCTCCAACCGTTGCAGCGCCAAGATCCGGCGGCTGATCGGATCAGCGGGGTCATGGGCGGCCAGATACCGCCCCCAAGTCGCGCGGTCAGGCAGCGCACGGCGGGCAATCAGCGTGATCTTCGCACCAAAGCGGCGGATCAGATCCTCGGCCACGGTCAGGCCAATGCCGCCAAAACCGCCCGTAATCAGCACATGCGCCCCATCGGGCAGGGCAAAGCCACCTTCGGGCAGGGCCTGCGGCTTTAGCCCCTGCTCATAGCGCCGCGCACCACGCAGCGCGGCCACCCGCTCGCCGGGGTCTTGGCACAACTCCTCCAGCACCCGCGCGGTCAGATCAGACAAATCCGCCAAACCCCGGCGCGGCGCGGGCGGCAGTTCCAGATCGCACAGCGACACCGTCACCCCCGGCACCTCACGCGGGATCACCCGCATCGGCCCCAAAAGCGTGGCCTTCTCTGGATAGGCCAGCACCTCGCCCTTCACCTGCGCCGCGCCCGTGGTAAAGGCCGTCAGATGGATGGGGCGCGGCAGGTTTTCCTCGGCCATGGCTTGGGCCAGAAACATCAGCGAATAAAACCCCTGCTCCAGATTGCGGTGCAGGAAGCTTGACCCCGGCCGAAAGCTTTCGCCCCGCGTCACGCCCCAGAAATGCGCAATCCGGTTGGGGCTGTGGCCATGCGCCATCAGATCGCGGATCAGCGCATCATAGCCCTCACGCCCCCGCTCTGGGGCCAGCACATAATCGTTGCCCTCGCGACCAAAGGCATCGCCCGCCCGCACAGAGCGCACCTCATGCCCCGCCGCGCGCAGGGCCTTGGCGGTGGCGGCCCCTACGCCTTGATCATCAAGGAAAATCAACCAGTTCTGCGCCGCCGCCTCGGCCAGATCAGCCGCCTCAAACCCCGCCGACACCGGTTTCCAATGCGGCTTCCACCCCCAGTTGGACATCTCCGCAATCCGCGCTGGCAAGGCGCGGGCCTCCACCGTCGCGGCCTTGCCCGGCTCGATGAAATAGGGCTTTTTCTGAAAGGCATAGCTCGGCAGCACCACCCGGTTGCGCCGCGCGCCGGCCCAGATCTGCTCCCAATCCACCGCCACGCCACAGGCCCAAAGCCGCGCAATCGTGCCGATGTGCCAGGCATCATCGGCCATCGCCTGTTCAGGATGGCGCAGCGCCTGCACGATCTGGCCCGAGGCCACCCCATTGGCCTGCGCCAGCGAGGACAGCGCCCGACCGGGGCCCATCTCCATATAGACACGCCCCGGCTCGGCCATCAGCGTCGCCATCCCGGCCTGAAAATTCACCGTATTGCGCAGATGCTGCACCCAATAGTCAGGGTCCATCGCCTGCGCCGCCGTCAGTTCCACCCCGGTCGAGTTCGAAATGATCGGCAGGCTGGGCGGGTTCAGCCGCAGCCCGCGCAGATACGCGCCAAAGCGGCCCAAAATCGGTTCCAGCATCCGGCTATGCGCGGCAATATCAATCGCCACGCGCTGCGTCTCCACCCCCTCCGCCGCCAGGCTCTCGGCCAAAGCCATCAAGGCGGCATCGGGGCCGGACACCACACAAAGCCCCGGCGCATTGACCGAGGCCATATCCAGATCGCCCGTCAACAGGGGCCGCAAATCCCCCTCGGCCATCGGCACCGACAGCATCCCCCCCGGCGCGATACTGTCGAAAAGCTGCCCGCGGAGGAGAACCAGCCCAATGCACTCCTCAAAACTCAACACCCCCGCAAGCGCGGCGGCGGTGTTTTCGCCCATCGAATGACCGATCAGCGCGGCGGGGCTGACACCCCAGCTTTCATAAAGCTTCGCCAGCGCAAACTCGGTGATCATAATCAGCGGCAATTGCACAGAAGGCTTTTTCAACGCCTCATTCGCTGCCGCCTCTGCCCCCTTTTCCGGCAACCACAGCGCGCGGATGTCGTAATCCAGCTGCGGCTCCAACACCGCCAGCCCCTTGTCCATCCAATCGGCAAAGACGGGCTCGGTCTCATAGAGATCCCGCGCCATACCCGCGTATTGTGCCCCACCACCGGGGAACATGAACACCACCTCGGGGTTTTCACCCAGGAAATCATGGGTGAACACCCGGCGGCTGTCGGCCCCTTCCAACAGGCTTGCCGCTTCCTCATGGCTGCCCGCCACAATCACCCGGCGCTTTTCAAATGCGCGGCGGCCTTCCTTCAAGGTATAGGCCACATCGGCCAAAGGCTGCTCCGGGTGGGCGCGCAGATGCGCGGCCAGCCGCGCGGCTTGGCCATCAAGCGCCGCCTTGGACCGGGCCGAAATCACAAGGGGCTGGAACGGAAAAATGCTCTCCTCAGACGCCGCACGGGGCGGCGCCTCTTCCAGCACGGCATGGGCATTGGTGCCCCCCACGCCCAGTGAATTCACCCCGGCCCGCAGCACAGGTGCCTGCCAATCGGTCAGCCGATCATTCACCCGGAAGGGCGAGGTTTCAAAATCAATCGCCGGGTTCGGGGCCTCAAACCCCAAACTTGGCGCGAGTTTCCGGTGATGGAGTTGCAAGGCCACCTTGATCAGGCTTGCCACCCCAGCCGCCGTATCCAGATGCCCGATATTGGTTTTCACGCTGCCAATCCGGCAAGACCCCACCGCATCGGTGGTTTCGCGAAACGCCTGCGTCAGCGCCGCCACCTCGATCGGATCGCCCAAATAGGTGCCGGTGCCGTGGCATTCGACATATGAAACGCTCTCCGCCTCCACCCCCGCCACGGCCTGCGCCTCGGCGATGCAGCGCGCTTGGCCATCGACCGAAGGGGCGAGATACCCGGCCTTCGCCGCCCCGTCATTGTTGACCGCTGATCCCTTGATAATCGCCCAGATATGATCGCCATCGCGGATCGCATCCCGCGCCCGGCGCAACACCACACAGCCCGCGCCCGAGCCGAACACCGTGCCTTGCGCGCGGTGGTCAAAAGCGTGGCAATGGCCATCGGGCGACAGGATCTCGCCTTCGGTGAACAGATACCCCCGCGCATGGGGCAGCTCAACCGTCACCCCCCCCGCCAACGCCATGTCACATTCGCCATTCAAAAGCGCCTGCGCGGCATAATGCACCGCGACCAGCGAGGTCGAACAGGCCGTCTGCACGTTGATCGATGGCCCCTTCAGATCAAAGATATGGCTGACGCGGGTGGCCAGAAAATCCTTGTCATTGCCGGTATGGCGCAACAGGAACATGCCGGTCTGATCGACGAGATCGGGGTTCGAACAGAGGTTGAAATAGAAATACGACCCCATGCCGCAGCCGGCATAAACCCCGATCGCGCCCTTGAAATTTTCCGGCGGATGGGCAGCGTTCTCCAAAGCCTCCCAAGCCACCTCAAGGAATTGGCGGTGCTGCGGGTCAAGGATCGCCGCCTCTTTCGGGGAAAAGCCGAAGAACTCGGCATCAAAGGTCTCAAACCCATCCAGCACGGCGGCGGCAGGCACATAATTGGGCTTGGCAATCCGCGCGGGCGGCTCGCCTGCGGCCAAAAGCTCGGCCTCGGTCAAAACGCGGATCGATTCCACCCCTGCGGCCAGATTGGCCCAATAGGCGGCAACATCCCCCGCCCCCGGCAAATGCGCGGCCATGCCCACAATGGCAATATCGGTGTCGCTGACAGCGGCCATCCGCGCATCATTCGTCATTCAATGCCCAACCCGAAAAAAACATGCGACCGAAAGAGGTTTATTCAAACACCTGAACTTTAGCAGAATTGCGGCAAATCTCATACGCTCGCGCGGCATTCCTGTGCAAAAAGCGCTTTTGATCGACAATCCACCCGCACCAAGGCGAAAAGGCGGCAAAAGGCTACCAATGCCCCGCCCCCGTGCCGCGCGCCATGCGCAGCTGTGCCAAAAGATAGACCACCAGATCAAAGCCAAAGCCCAAGATCAGCACCAAGGCCCGCTTTGGCCGGATCGGCCAAGAGCGCCGCGCCAAGGCGCGGGTCAGGCGTTTGGTGGCAAAATGCAGCGGCACATAGCCAAAGGGCCAGCGCGGCAACCGCGCACGACCTGCCCGCGCCAACCACCCCTCATCGGCCGCGGCCCGAGCAAGCTCGGCCCGTCTTGCCTCTTCGGGAAGCGCGCGCAGCACCTCAAAGGCAGCGAAATTCAGCGCCGATCCGATGACGATCCGCGTCTGATGGCGGATCAGGCCCGCAATGCCACGCTCGCTGGCATAGATATGCGAGAGCCCCTCCAGCCCATCAATGCGCGAAAAATCTTCTGGCATGACAAGCGCATCGGTCAACACCATGGCGCGCAAGAACCCATCCTCGACCGGCAGGCCGATGGGCAAATGAAACCGCCGCGCCCGTTCGGCGGGCATGGCATAAAGCTGGCCACAGATCGCGGTCTTCCAATCATCCAAGCCGCCCCCCGCCGCCGCGATGATCTTGTCCAAAGGCCCCAGACCTTCGCCGCCGAGCGCAATATCCTTGATCGGCTGGCTGTTCAGCACCCAAAGCTCCGGCCGCGCGGCAAGACCCCGCGCCAGCCGCGCCAAACAGTCCGGCGCGGTAAAATCAATATCGGCATCGACAAAGATCAACAGCTGCGCATCTGGGCGCGAAATCTCATGCACAAAGCGGTTCCAAGTGCGTGACTTGCCGCCCTCAGCCAAATCGGCCACCTCGGCCCCTGCCGCACGCGCGAGATCAGCCGTCGCATCCGTGCAGCCATTGGCCAAAACCACGATGCGGGCGTCCAGCCCCGTCATGTCCTGCACCCCGAGCCGCGCCACCATGGCCGCAATGCCAGCCGCCTCATTATGGGCAAAAACACCGATATCCACCCGCATCAGATCACCGTCCTGACGGGCTTGGCATCGTTCAACATCCGCAAACGTTCCCCTTTGGCCGCGCGGTTCAAGGCCGCCAAACGCTCGGCCTCGCCCAAAAGCGCGCCCGCCATCAGCCAAGTGAACGGGATCTGCGTGGCATTGGGCAAAAGATCAATCAGATTGGCCCCAAAGATCAGCGCCACCGCCCCCAGCCACGGCGAAAGCACGGCTTTGGGCTGACGCCACGCCTCACGGCCAAGCAAAAGCAGAGGCAGGGCAAAAAGCCCAAACTCAGCCACATAGCCCGCCCAACCATAGGTGCCCATTAAGATGACCCAAGCCCCGTCGGCAATGTTCAATTGCCGCCCCGTGATCGGATCATGGGTAAAGGCCCGCCCATAGCCGCCCCAGCCAAACCATGGCCGCTCTTGCGCGCGGGCCAGCAAAATCTCTTCGTTTTCAATGCGAAAGCGCAGAGAATAGGCGCGGTCGGGCGACAGGGTATCGGCAAAGGCCAAGATCTGATCAATCGGCACCAGATGCGCCCCGCGCAACACCGGATAGCTGATCACCAAAACCGCCATCGCCATGGCCGCCAAAAGCTGCACCCGTACCGGCATCAGCAAGATCAGCGGCGTCACCGCCAAGGCATAGACAATCGGCCCCGCACTGCGGCACAAAACCAACATGGCGGCCAGATAGAGCAAGACAACCAAGGCCTTGGGCCGCGCCTCAGCCGAGACATGGCGAAAGGTGGTGACCGCCGCCGCCAGCGCCATAAAGGCGAAAAACGCCACCCACAGCCCATGGGGCAAGAACACCACCGGGCGGTAACCGCCATAGCGCACGGTCTGCCAAAAATCATGCTGGAAAAACCCGTAAACCCAGACATTCATCTGCGGGCTCATCACCACCTCAACCAGCATCGGCAAGGAATAGGCCAAGCCCGCCGCCACCAGTGCCGCCACAATCGCGCGCAACCCCTCGGGCGTGCCCAGATAGCGCCGGGCCAAAAAGAACGGCAACAGCGCGATGACCTGATAGGCAATCGAGGCCAGACTGTCATAAATTCGCATCCCGTTGATCATCGCCTGCCGAAAGATCAGCGGGTCGGTGTTGGTCAAGACCGTGCCAAAGGGCGACAGCACATAGACCACGATCAACGCCTTGCCGATGGGGTTTTGCGGCACAAAGCTGATCTTGTCGCGCAGCATCCACAGCGCACAGGCCAGCGCCATCAGATTGGGCACCGACACTTTGTCAAAATCGGGAATCACCGGCAGATTAATGGCCGTCAGGGGCGGCAAGATCAGATAGCCGCCAAGGATCGTCCAAATCAGCGCGCGGCCCGAATCCAGCCGCCGCCACAGCTGCCAGACCACAAACGGCCACAGCGCCAGCACGGCAAAGGCAATGATATTCGGGCTATGCAAAGGGCTTGGCTTTCAAATGTCGCAGGGTCTTTACCACGCGAAATGCTGCGCAGTCACCCAGCATGCTAACGCAGCATTGCGGGCAAACCAAGGCAAGGGCGGGCTTGTGCAAGATCCCTCTCGGCAGAAAGGGCGGCCTGTGCTAGGCACAGCGGCATTTGACGTATCAGGTGATTTTGACGTGCAATTTCAGTTCGGCCCGGCGGTGATGACCGTCAATATTCCCGACCCCGAAACGCTGATGGCCGCTTTGGACCAGCGCTTTAGCGCGGGCCAAGGGTTTGCGCTGGCCACGATCAATCTGGATCACATCGTCAAGCTGCACCGCCTGCCCGATTACCACAGCGCCTATGCCAAGCACGAGATGATCTGCGCCGATGGCAATCCGATTGTCTGGCTGTCGCGACTGGCCCGCCGCCCGGTGCAGCTGGTGCAAGGCTCTGACATGATCCGCCCGATGCTGAGGGTCGCCGCCCGCGCGGGCCGCAGCGTCGCCATGGTCGGCAGCACGGAGGAAACACTCGCCGCCTCGGCCGATCAGCTGATGCGCGAGATCCCCGGCCTTGTGGTGGTGATGCGCCATGCGCCGCAGATGGATTTCGACCCAAGGGGCGAGGAGGCCCGCCGCGTCTTGGCCGAACTTGCCGCCCGCGATGTGGGCCTCTGCCTTGTTGCCCTTGGCTCACCCAAGCAGGAGCATTTCGCCGCCCTAGGGCGCGAGCTGGCCCCGAACGTCGGCTTTGCCTCTATCGGCGCGGGGCTTGATTTCATCTCGGGCCGCCAGACCCGCGCCCCGCGCTGGGTGCGCGCCATCGCCATGGAATGGCTCTGGCGCGCCATCAGCGCCCACCGCCGCCTCGTGCCGCGCTATGTCGCCTGCGCCGCCATCCTGCCGGGCGAGGCGCTCAAGGCCTGGCGCCTGCGCGACACGGCGCGATAAGCCTTAAGCGGAGCCCCCCTCCCCATCCCTCCCCCACGAAGAGGGGGGGAGGGAGGCACCCCACCGTCAAACCCGCGCCATCCGCCCCGCATCCCGAAACCAAACCAGCCGACGCCTCCCCTCCCCCGTGGGGAGGGGCTGGGGGTGGGGGGCCATCCGCGCCCCACCTGGCCAAGCTCTCGCCGTGGCCCACCGCAGGGGAAAACCGACACCCGCGCGCAAGCCCCCCACCCTCTCCCTCCCCCACGAAGGGGGGGAGGGAAGCGCCCCGCCGTCAAGCCACGCCATCTGCCCAGCATCCTGAAGCCAAACCAGCCGACGCCTCCCCTCCCCCTCGTGGGGAGGGGCTGGGGGTGGGGGGCTCACCCACGCCCAACCGCTCAAACCTCAAAGCTTTCCGAAAACCCGCCAGCGTCACCCGCGCGCAGCCCCAAACCAGCCGACGCCTCCCCTCCCCCTTGTGGGGAGGGGCTGGGGGTGGGGGGCTGACCCACGCCCAACCGCTCAAACCGCAAAACTTTCCGAAAAACCCGCCAGCGTCACCAGCGCCCAACCCCAAACCAGCCGACGCCGCCCCCTCGTGGGAAGAGGTCAGGGGCGGAGGGCCACCCGCGCCCCACCTTGCCAAGCTCTCGCCGTGGCCCACCGCAGGGGAAAACCGACACCCGCGCGCAAGCCCCCCACCCTCTCCCTCCCCCACGAAGGGGGGGAGGGAAGCGCCCCGCCGTCAAGCCACGCCATCTGCCCAGCATCCTGAAGCCAAACCAGCCGACGCCTCCCCTCCCCCTCGTGGGGAGGGGCTCGGGGTGGGGGGCTCACCCACGCCCAACCGCTCAAACCTCAAAGCTTTCCCAAAAAACCGCCAGCGTCACTCACGCGCAGCCCCAAAACACCCAACGCCTCCCCCTCGTGGGAAGAGGGTCAGGGGCGGAAGGCCACCCACGCCAAACCTTGCCAAACTCTCGCCGTGCTTCACCACAGAGGAAAACCGAAACGCCCCGCGCAAGCCCCCCACCCTCTCCCTGCCCCACAAAGGGGGGAGGGAAGCGGCTGGTCTGTCAGGTCTGGCACCAACATCATGCAAGGGGCCTGGGCAGGACCTTCACAAATACCTAGGTCGCTAGGCACCTCCCCTCCCCCTCGTGGGGAGGGGCCGGGGGTGGGGGGCCACCCACGCCCAACAGATCAAACTTCAAAGCCCCACGGAAGGAGCCAAGCCCCCCTCAGCCCTTTTTCTTCGCCTCGGCCGCCGCCTTCATGCGCGCCAAAAGCTCTTCCTTCGTGGCCCGACCACCACTCGGGCTCTTCTCGGCCCCAAGCCCCTTTTTGCCAACCTTGTGCTTGGGCTGCTTGCCCGCCGAAATCGCATTGCCTGCTGCTGCGTAATCCATCGTCTCGCCCCTTACAAAAGTCCCTGCGCCCGAAACAGCGCCTTCAGATCGGCCTCAGGGCGCGCGCCATAATGGCCAATCACCTCAGCCGCCGCCACACAGCCCATGCGGCCCGCCTGCGCCAAGCCCTGCCCCGTGGCCATGCCATAGATGAAACCGGCGGCAAACTGGTCACCCGCGCCGGTGGCATCCACCGGCACCACACGGCGCACCGGCACCACCACGCGCTCATCCCCGCGTGCCAAGATCACCTCATCCCCCGACCGCGTGCACACCACAAGCCCCGCATCCTGCACGGCATGGGCAAGGGCCGCCTCCAGATCAGTCTGATAAAGGCTCGACCATTCATGCTCATTGCCGATCACATAATCCAGATCCTTCACCAAGCGGCGAAAATCGCCCCGGTGACGGTCCACGCAGAACGGGTCCGACAGCGCGATCCCCGCGCGCCCACCAGCCTTTTGGCACAGCTTTGCCGCGCGCTCGAACGCCTCTTTCCCCTTGGGCTTGTCGTAAAGATAGCCCTCAAGAAAGAGATAATCGGTATCCCCCGCCACATCATCCGACACATCCTGCGGGCCAAGTTCCGAGGAAATCCCCAGATAGGTGTTCATCGACCGCTCGCCATCGCCCGACACAAAGATCATCGATCGTGAGGTCGGCAATTCCCCCCCGCCACCGGAGGGTTGACGAAATCGGTGCCATCAGCGGCCATGCCCTCGGCATAAAACCGGCCCAAGGCATCGTCATGCACCCGGCCGATAAAGGCGGTTTTCAGCCCCAGATTGCCCAGCCCCGCCAGCGTATTGGCCACCGACCCGCCCGGCGCCTGCACCCGGTCTTTCATCGCGGCATAAAGGATCTCGCCCCGCTCACGCTCGACCAGCTGCATGATGCCCTTTTCGATCCCCATCATCTCAAGGAAAGACTCATCCGCCTGCGTGATCACATCGACAATCGCATTGCCGATGCCAACAACCTGATACTTTTTCATTCCGTCTTATCCTCGAACTGGCAATCATCGCGAATGGGGCAAATGCCGCATTTGGGTTTGCGCGCCACGCAGATATAGCGGCCATGCAAGATCAACCAGTGATGCGCGTGTTGCTGATACTCGGCGGGCACATGATCTTCAATGGCGCGTTCAATGGCCAACTCATCGCGGCCCACGGCAATGCCGGTGCGGTTGCCGATGCGCAGGATATGGGTGTCGACGGCCTGCGCGGGGTAGTGAAACCACATGTTCAACACCACATTCGCCGTCTTGCGCCCCACTCCGGGCAGGCGCTGCAAGGCAGCGCGGGACGACGGCACCTGACCGCCATAGTCGTCGATTAACATCTGGCACAGCTTGATGACATTCTTGGCCTTGTTGCGAAACAGGCCAATCGTCTTGATATGCTCGATCAGACCTTCCTCACCCAAGGCCAGCATCTTTTCCGGCGTATCGGCAATCTCAAAAAGCCGCGCCGTGGCCCGGTTCACCCCTACATCGGTCGCCTGCGCCGACAAGGCAACCGCGACCAAAAGGGTAAAGGCGTTCACATGGTTCAACTCGCCCTTCGGTTCAGGCTCCAATTCCTGAAACCGGGCAAAGATGCGCTGCATCGCGGGATAAGAAAGCTGCTTGGCCATCGCCGATCTATGCACCATCCCCCCGCCCTGCTGCAACTGCTCTTGCCACCCCCGCGCATCGGCCCTCGCGACGACAGGCCCGGCACGGGCCCGGAAGAGCCTTCCCGCAAGATCCGGGTCGCCTGCGCCCCCCGCTTCCCCTAAACTGCGGCGCAGGAGATCCCCATGACCAAGCACAGCTATCACTACGCCACCATCGCCCGCGCCCTGCGCGAGATGGATGCCGCCGGCCCCGGCCTGACGCTTGAGGCGCTCGCCGCCCGCATCGGCCTGTCACCTGCGCATTTTCAGCGCGTGTTCAGCCAATGGGTCGGCGTCAGCCCGAAACGCTATCAGCAATACCTTGCCCTCGACCACGCACGCGATCTTCTGGCGCAACGCTTCAGCCTCTTGCACACCGCCCATGAGACTGGGCTGTCCGGCACCGGCCGCCTGCATGATCTTTTCACCACATGGGAGGCGATGAGCCCCGGCGACTATGCCAAGGGCGGCGCGGGGCTGATCATCCGCTGGGGCCTTGCCCCCTCGCCCTTTGGCGAGGTGGTGGTGATGGCCACCGAGCGCGGCATCTGCGGCATGGGCTTTGCCGCCGAAATGGGGGAGGAGGCCGCCACCCAAGACCTGATGCGCCGCTGGCCCGCCGCCCGCTTTGTCCGCGACGATACCGCCATCGCCCCCTTGGCACAGGCCGCCTTTGGCGGCGGCCAGACCCCGCTGCATCTGATCGGCGCACCCTTTCAGATCAAGGTCTGGGAGGCGCTTTTGTCGGTCCCCTCGGGCCATGTCACCAGCTATTCGCAAATCGCCGGGGCCATCGGCCATGACAAAGCGGTGCGCGCCGTCGGCACCGCCGTGGGCCGCAATCCGATCAGCTATCTCATCCCCTGCCACCGCGCCTTGCGCAAATCTGGCGCCTTGGGCGGCTATCACTGGGGCCTGCCCGTCAAACGCGCCATTTTGGCATGGGAAAGTGCCCGCGCCGAGGCCGCCGAAGACCTCAGCCCGCCCCAGCACACGGCACAGTGATGGGCATAAACCCGCAACAGCCCACCGCCGCTATGGGATAACACAGCCAACCCTGCTATACCGCAGCCAAGGCGGCACAGTCCGTATCACAGTGAATGAGGCACGATGATGACCCTAAAGACCCCCCTGATTCTTGCAGCCCTTGGCGCTTTTGCCCTGTCGGGCTGCGTTGATCCCAATGCCTATCCCGATGATCCCAACGCCCGCACCAAAAGCGGCGCGGTGATCGGGGGCATCCTTGGGGCTGCGGCGGGCATCGCGGTGTCGGGTGACGGCGATGAATTGAAAGGCGCGCTTCTGGGCGGTGCCGTGGGCGCGGCAACAGGGGCGGCCATCGGCTCGGATCTTGACCGTCAGGCCGCCGAACTGCGCAGCTCGCTCAATGCCAATATCTCGGTCACCAATATGGGCGGCTACCTCTTGGTCAACATGCCGCAAGACCTCTTGTTCGCCACCGACAGCGCCACGCTCTCGGGCAATCTGACCAATGATCTGCGCGCCGTGGCCAACAGCCTTGTGCGCTACCCCAACTCCACCATCGAGGTGATCGGCCACACCGACAACGTGGGCGAGGCCGCCTATAACCAAGACCTGTCGCAGCGCCGCGCCTTTGCCGTGGCCAATGTGCTGCGCGCCTCGGGTGTTCCGGCAGGCCGCATCGCCACCATCGGCCGGGGCGAAGATGCCCCCGTTGCCACCAACCAAACCGCCGCAGGCCGCGCAATGAACCGCCGGGTGGAAATCATCATCCGCCCGACGCGCTGAGCCACGCTCAACTGTCAGGAAAATTTTGGGCCGGAGGGGAAACCTCCGGCCCTTCGTCATTGAACTTTCCGCCGAATTGGTCATATGTTTGAACCAATTGCCGGAGGGGGCCATGCCGTTCCAGAAGATCGAAGCGGAAAAGCTGTCACACAGCGTGGTGCAACAGGTGGAACTCCTGATCCTGCGCGGCATCCTGCGCCCCGGCGAGCGGCTGCCCTCCGAGCGCGAATTGTCCGAGCGTCTGGGCGTCTCCCGTCCCAGCCTGCGCGAGGCGATTGCCGAATTGCAGGACCGTGGCCTGTTGATCGCCAAACCCAATGCCGGGGTCTTTGTGGCCGATGTCTTGGGATCGGCCTTTTCGCCCGCGCTGATCGACCTGTTTTCCACCCATGAAGATGCGGTGTTCGACTACGTCGCCTTTCGTCGCGACATGGAGGGTCTGGCCGCCGAACGCGCCGCATATTTCGGCTCGAACACCGATCTTGAGGTGATCGACACCATTTTCCGCAAGATGGAAGCCGCCCACCAAAAGCGTGACCCCACCGACGAGGCGGAACTTGACGCCAATTTTCACATGGCCATCATCGAAGCCAGCCATAATGTCGTCATGCTGCATATGATGCGGTCTATGTATGACCTCTTGCGCCAAGGCGTGTTCTACAATCGCCAAATGATGTTCAAAAACCGCACGACGCGTGATCTGCTTTTGGACCAGCACCGCGCCATCAACAAAGGCGTGCAATCGCGGGATCCCCAAGCCGCCCGTGCGGCCGTCGAGGCGCATATGGACTATGTCAAACAGTCCATGTCCGACCAGATCAAATCCATCCGCAACGAGGCGATTGCCCGCCAGCGTTTGGAACATGAAAAGAACCGGCATTGAAAAAACCCCGGACCAACGGTCCGGGGTTTTGATCTTTGGGCCTGTGCCACAGCCTTAGTGCAGCTTGGCCTCAACCTGTGCAATCGCGTCGTCAATCGACGCAGCCGCCGTCTCGGCCGAGGCTTGCTTGGCCAGCACATCCGCCGCCGCAGCCACCGCAACCGCCACCGCGCGCTCACGCACCTGACGCAAAGCCGAGGCTTCGGCGCTGGCGATCTGGTCTTCCGCCGCAGCCAAACGGCGTGCGATCGAAACCTTCAGATCATCCTTGGCCTGCTTGGCCGCAGCCAATGCTTCTTCCTTGGCCGCCGCCACAATCCGCTCGGACTGTTCTTGCACTTCTTTTTGCTTCTTTTCGTAAGACGACAGCAAAGCGCGGGCTTCCTCGCGCAAGGCTTTCGCCTCGGCCAGCTCGGCCTTGATCTGCTCGGCGCGGGCATCCAGCATGCCAGCAATCTTGGCAGGGGCCTTGGCCCACAGCAAAATGCCAACAAAAACCAAAAAGCCCAGCAAGACCACGAAATCGGTGTTGCGCAGCGAGAAGAACGGGCCACCCGCCGCAAAGGCCGGGCTGGCGCTGACAAGGGCAAGGGGAAGGATCAAATGTTTCATGGCCTTACCCTTTCAACGCGGCGGTCACCGCCGCCGTGACGCTGCGCGCATCGGCCTTGCCACCCAAAGCGGCCACCAATTCCTTGGCGGTATCCTTGGCCACTTCGGTCACAGCCTCCATCGCACCAGCGCGAATTTCGCTGATCCGCTGCTCGGATTCGGCCGATTTCGCGGCGATCTCGGCATCGGCCTTGGCCAAAGCCTTGTCCAGATCCTTCTGGATATCGGCCTTTGCAGCCGCCACAATCTTGGCCGCCTCGGCACGGGCCGCAACCAGCGCCTCATTATAGGCTTTTTCCGCACCCTCGGCCTTTTGCTTCAGCTCTTCGGCTGCGGCCAGATCGTTGGTGATGGTGCCCTTGCGCTCGGCCAGAACCGAGCCGATGCGCGGCAGCGCAACGCGCGACAGCACAAAGTAGATCACGCACAGCGTGACCACCAACCAGAACATCTGGTTCGGAAAGGTCGAGAAATCCAGCTGCGGCATCCCTGCCTCGGCGGTTTTCGCGGCCCCGTTTGCCACGTCAGTGGCTGTCGTTTCGGTCGCCATGTCTCTTGTCCTCCGTCGGACCCTTTGGGAAATTCAGGGATGCGAGGGGGGGGCCGATTGCCCACGCCCCGCATCCCTGACCGTAAGGATGCGAAGGTCAGATTAGGCTGCGAACATCAGCAGAACGGCGACGAGGAACGAGAAGATCCCCAAGGCTTCTGCGAAGGCCAGACCGATGAACAGGGTCGCGGTCTGCGAACCAGCGGCCGACGGATTGCGCAAAGCGCCCGCCAAGAAGTTGCCGGCAACATTGCCAACACCGATGGCGGCAACGCCCGAACCCAGAGCGGCCAGACCGGCGCCAAGGAATTTGCCCATTGCGGCTGCGGCTTCGATTTCCATGTCTTTTCTCCTTACGATGGAATTGGAATTGTTAGTCTGGCCTGCGGGTCAGTGACCCGGATGCAGCGCATCTTTCAGATAGACGCAGGCAAGAATGGTGAACACATAGGCCTGGATGAAGGCCACCAGCACCTCAAGCGCATAGATCGCGGTGATGGCCAGGATCGACAGCGGTGTCACCACCAGACCCACGCCAACCGACATCAGCACCACCGGCGCAAAGGCGGCAAACACCTTCAACACGGTGTGACCGGCCATGATATTGCCCGCCAAACGAATGGAATGGCTGACCGGACGCACGAAATACGAGATCACCTCGATCACAGCGATGATCGGGCGCAAGAACATCGGCGCATCCGACATCCAAAACAGGCCCAGAAACTTCACGCCATTCTTGGCAAAGCCCAAGATCGTGACAAAGATGAAAAAGCCAAAGCCCAAGACGGCTGTCACCGCGATGTGGCTGGTGGGCGTAAAGGATCCGGGGATCAGACCCAGCATATTGGTGGTCAAAATGAACAAGAACAGCGTCATGATGACCGGGAAATACTTGGCGCCATCATGGCCCGCCACATCCTCAACCATCTTATAGACCAGGCCATAGGCCATCTCACCCACCGACTGAATGCGGCTCGGCACCAAAGCCCGCCCGCGCGAGCCGATCACGAAAATCGCAAACACCGTCAGAATGGCCAAGGCCATCCACAGCGTGGCATTGGTCGGCGTGTACCACTCGATCGAACCCTCGCCGAAAAGGCGGGTGATCTTGAACTGGTCCATCGGGTGGAACACCAGTCCTTCGCCGTTTCCTGCTGCTTCAGTCGCCACGTCCGTCATCCCCTTGTTGAACCGCCTCCGCGGTCCGCCGCATCTCAACTTCGCGGGCCGTGCGCAGCACGGTTTTCACCCCCGCCGCAAGCCCCGCCAGAATGAACAGCACCAAAAACAGCGGCATGGTCCCAAAGACATGGTCCAGCCCGTATCCGATGCCAAAGCCAATCGCCAGACCGGCCACCATCTCAACCACCATACGCCACGCCAATTGCGCCTGCGTATACTGCTCCTCGGTCGCGCTGCGCGGCGGATCCACCGCCTGCTTGGCCACAGCAATCCGCTTTTCCAGCGCCTCAAGTCGCGCGCGGTCGGCTTCCGTCACCATGGCCCAAAGCCCCCGAAGAAGTTGGCGCAGACCTACGCAAGCCCACCTTCTGAGTCAACCCACCTAAACACCGCACCCCCAAGCGCTAAAGCACTGAAATATTTATGATTTACGAAATGCCGCAGCCCAAGCAACCGCGCCCGCACGGCCCAAAGCGCCATTTCCCTCATTCAACCATTCGGTTGACGATTTCCCCCACCCATCGCAATAGTCGCCCATGGCCCCATCGCTCGACACCACCTTCGCCGCCCTCGCCGACCCGACCCGCCGGGCGATCCTGGCCATGCTTTTGGAAGATGACATGGCCGTCACCGATGTGGCCGACCCCTTCGACATCTCACTCGCCGCCATCTCGAAACACCTTGGCATCTTGGCCGAGGCCGGCCTCATCAGCCGCGAAAAACGCGGCCGGGTGATCTGGTGCAAACTGGAACCCGACGCGCTGCGCGCCGCCTTCGTCTGGATGCAAGGCTTTGGGCAATTCGAACCCGTCGATCTCGACGCCTTCGAAAAATTCCTCGAAACCGAACTCACCGATCTCGATCCGCTTGCCGACCCTGATCTTCCTCTTGGCCAAACCTTGGGGAGCTAAACGCGGCACACATGAGGGGCGGGGCAAACTGCCCCCTTGGCGCATCGGTGACCTCGCCCCTCTTCGCCCTTCCCGGCCCTTCAACGTGGCGCAAATATCCTCGGGGGGTGAGCGCGGCACGCGCGAGGGGGCCGACAGCCCCCCTCTTGCCCCCCCCAATTCTTGCCCCCCGACGAGAAGCCGAAGGCGCCCGAGGAGGCGGCTCAGCCCTGAAACCACCCCGCATAGCGCTTGCGCAATTCAGCCTTTTGCACCTTGCCCATCGCATTGCGCGGCAGGGCTTCGACCACCACGGCGGCCTTGGGTTGCTTGAACCGCGCCAGCCGCTCGCGCAAGCCCGCAAGCACCGCGCCCGCATCCAGCGTGACCCCCTTCTGCGCCACCAGCACCGCAAAGACCGCCTCGCCAAAGTCCGGATGCGGCAGCCCGATCACCGCGCTTTCCAGCACGCCGGGCTGCTCATCCAGCGCCATCTCCACCTCAATCGGATAGACATTGAACCCGCCCGAGATCACCAGATCCTTGGCCCGCCCCACGATCTGCACATAACCATCCGCATCCACCCGCCCCAGATCACCGGTGATGAACCAGCCATCCGGGCGCAACTCCTCGGCCGTCTTTTCCGGCATCTGCCAATAGCCCAGAAACACATTCGGCCCCCGCACCTCGATGCCGCCCACCTCACCGGGCTGCACCTCGCCCACCTCGCCCATAATCCGCAACTCCACCCCCGGCAGCGGGAATCCCACCGTCCCCGCCCGCCGCTCGCCCGCATAGGGGTTCGAGGTGTTCATATTGGTCTCCGTCATGCCATAGCGTTCCAGAATCCGGTGGCCCGTGCGCGCCTCAAAGGCCTGATGCGTCTCGGCCAGCAAGGGCGCGGAGCCTGACACGAACAGCCGCATATGCGCCACCAGATCGCGGTCAAACCGCGGCTCCTCCAACAGCCGCGTGTAAAAGGTCGGCACCCCCATCATCACGCTGGCACGCGGCAACAGGGCCAAAACCCGCTCCAGATCAAAGCCGGGCAGAAAGATCATCCGCCCCCCGGTCAGAAAACTAACGTTGCTCGCCACAAAGAGGCCATGGGTGTGAAAGATCGGCAAGGCATGCAGCAGCACATCGCGGTCGGTAAACTGCCACAACTCGGCCAGCACCCGGGCATTTGACAAAAGGTTCTCATGGCTCAGCATCGCGCCTTTTGACCGGCCCGTCGTCCCCGAGGTGTAAAGGATCGCCGCCAGATCACCCGGCGCGCGGTCGCTTGGCGCAAAGCTCTTGGGCGCACCTGCCATCATCGCGGAAAAACTGCCGCCGCCCACCCCGTCCAAGGTCTCAAGCCGCGCGGCCTCGGCCCTAACCATCTCGGCCAAACCCGCCGCCGTGCCCGGATCACATAAAAACACCCGTGGCCGGGCATCCCCCAGAAAATAGCCCAATTCCGCCGCCGTATATGCGGTGTTCAGCGGCAAAAACACCGCCCCGATTGACACCGTGGCCGCATAGACCGCCAAGGCCTCAGGCGATTTTGCCACCTGCACCGCCACCCGGTCGCCCGGCTCGACGCCGCAGGCGCGCAGCGCATGGGCCGCCTGCGCGATCATCGCATGAAAATCGGCCCCGCCGATCTGCCGCCCCTCCGCCAGCTCCAACACCACGCTGTCGCGCTGCGCCAAAGGGTAAAACAGCGCCGCATAAAGCGGATTGCCCATCATCGCCTCCAAGCCTGATCCGCCATGGTTTTGCCACGCGGCCCCCGCCAGCTCAAGCGGGCTTGGCCCGGCACGGCGCAGCCACCCCAAAGCTGTGCCGCAATTCACCGCAAAGCTGTCATGCTCTTGCCCGGCTTCACCCCCAAGGTGATCTCCAGATTGCGCCACCCCAAGGATAGCCCCATGACCAACCTGATCCCACTCCTCGAACGCTTCGGCCTTGTCAGCGCAAAATCAGACAGCACCGATCCCTTCGATCTGCGCCTGATGCGCCTTGGCACCCGTGAGGCGCGGGCGCGCAGCCTGTGCCCGCTGTTCAGAAATCAACCGTCACATTCGGCAGACGCAAAGACTTCATAAGCTCGCGCACCTCTTGGCGGGCGGCGACGTTGGATAGGTTCATCACATCCACCCCGGTGTCCTTCAGGTCCAACACCGTCAGCCCGCGCGGAAAGAGCTCGCGGAAAATCACCCGCTCGGCAAAGCCCGGCACCACCCGAAAGCCGATGCGCCGCGACAGGTCTTCCAAAGCCGCGCCCACCTTGCGCTTGTTATGCATCGCCTGCGCCCCCAAACGGTTGCGCAACACGATCCAATCAATCGGCTTTAGCCCGGCCTGCGCGCGCAACTGCCGTGCATTCCACACCATCTCCGAATAGATCGACGGGCCTTTGACCTTGCCGGTTTCAGGATCAATCCGCGCCAATAGGTCGAAATCCACGAAACTGTCATTCAACGGCGTGATCAGCGTATCGGCCAGCGAATGGGCCACCTGCGACAGCCGCGTATGGCTGCCGGGGCAATCGATGATGATGAAATCGCTCGTGGCCTCCAGCGCGGCCACCCCGGCCGACAACCGCGCGTCAAAGGCGTTTTCGCCCTGCGCGAGACTCCCCGCCTCCAACTCCGGCAGATCGGTGTAAACCGGGCTCGGCAGATCCAGCCCCGCGCGTTTCAAAAACGCCTGCCGGTTCTCAATATAACGGGCAAAGCTTTTCTGCCGCAGATCCAGATCCAGACAGCCCACCCGAAAGCCTAACCGGGCCAAGGCGGTGCCCACATGCATCGAAGTGGTCGATTTGCCCGACCCACCCTTTTCGTTTCCGACAACGATGATATGCGCCACCTCGCACCCCCTTCTCGGACCCCTTGGCAAGGCCCGGCAAACTATAGGATGCCCGGGCTATCGAAGGAAACACCCCTTCGCAAGGGGAAAGGCAAGCCGCCCAGACGCAAGCACCCTTGCCGCAGAAAAAGCCCATCCCAACACGGGGCCAGAACGCAAAGGGGCCAAAAAGCAAAGGGCGCCCGAAGGCGCCCCGCGATTTCGCAACAGGAAAGGGCGAAAAGCCAAAAGGCTTAGAAACCCAAACCGGCGTATTTGTTCTTGAACTTCGACACGCGGCCGCCGGTGTCCATCAGCTTGGCGGTCTGACCCGTCCATGCCGGATGCGACAACGGATCGATGTCCAAAGCCATCTGATCGCCCTCTTTGCCCCAGGTGGTCTTGGTCTGGAACACGGTGCCATCGGTCATTTTGACGTCGATGGTGTGATAGTCGGGGTGAATACCTTGCTTCATGGTCGCACTCCTTATTCGGCTTTGGGCTTGTAATTGGTGACTTCGGCGATACGCGCCGACTTGCCGCGACGGTCGCGCAGGTAATACAGCTTGGCGCGACGGACCTTACCACGACGCACCACTTCGATGCTGTCGATATTGGTCGAATACAGCGGGAACACACGTTCCACGCCTTCGCCAAACGAAATCTTGCGCACGGTGAACGAGGCCGAGATGGTCGCGCCGCCCTTGCGGCCGATCACAACGCCTTCGTAGTTCTGCACGCGCGAACGCGAGCCTTCGGTCACTTTATAGCCCACACGAATGGTGTCGCCGGCTTTGAAATCCGGAATGGTCTTGCCAAGCGCAGCGATCTGCTCGGCTTCGAGTTGTGCGATCAGGTTCATGCCTGTCTCCATATGCCTGCGGTGGGTCCGCAGAGGTGATGCCGCGTCAGAGCTTCTGGTCTTCACCGGGTCCCTACATCTGTAAGCCCGCCAGAGATGCCGCCTGCCTGTTCGTGGGCGCCCCCAAACCCCAAAACCGGATGAAGGCCCCGGCAGACAGGAAAAGGGAATCGCGTCCAAAGGGCGAAAGCCCCGGACAGGGGCGCGTATAGGGTCTGTGGCCGGGTGGGTCAAGGGGCGGCAACCGCCGCTCCTCGAACACTGCGTGCACGCGTCGCGAACACCCCCCAACGAGGAGTGCACGAAGTGCTCGACGAGTGGCCCCCAAAGTTTGGCCCCTAACGCTTGGCCCACAAATCCGGCCGCCGCTCTTGCGTCAGCTTTTCCGCCTCCGCACGCCGCCATTTGGCAATCTTGCCATGGTCGCCACTGGTCAGAACGGGCGGAATCTCCCGCCCCTCCCATTCTTGCGGGCGGGTATATTGCGGATGCTCCAAAAGCCCGTGGCTGTGGCTTTCCTCCTCGGTGCTTTCGGCATTGCCCAAAACCCCCGGCAACAGCCGCACCGTGGCATCCAGCATCGCTTGGGCCGCGAGTTCGCCCCCCGTCAGCACGAAATCGCCCAAAGACACCTCTTGAATGTCCCAATGATCTAGCACGCGCTGATCCACGCCCTCAAACCGCCCACAGAGCAGCGTCACCCCATCCGCCGCCGCCCAGTCCCGCGCCATGGCCTGATCAAACCGCCGCCCGCGCGGCGACAGATAGACCACCGGCCAGCGCGCCCGATCCCGCGGCGTGCCGTCTGATGCCACCCGCAATGCCGCATCCACCACATCGGCGCGCAAGACCATGCCCGCGCCCCCGCCCGCCGGGGTGTCATCCACCGTGCGGTGCTTGCCGATCCCAAAGCTGCGCAGATCAATCGGCTCCAACCGCCAGCGCCCCATATCCAGCGCCTTGCCGGTCAGCGACAGGCCCAGCGTGCCGGGAAAGGCATCGGGAAACAGCGTCACCACCCGCGCCACCCATGCGCCTTTCAACAGCATCGGCTCCTCCATCAGCACCCGAGGCTTTATGCTGGCGCTGATCTGCAATCGGCCATGCGATTTTGGCTTTTCAGGTGTCTCGCTCATGCGCGGGCCTCGGTCGGGTTGGAAAGGGCAGGATTTGCAACAGGGTCATCCGCTTCTAGCCCCCCGCCCCCCGCCGCGAAAGGGGCGATCAGCGATCCTCCTCCAACATCCGCATCACCGACCGCATCGCCATCTTGGTCTCGCCCAATTCATCATGCGGCAGCTTGGCCCGGTTCAGCATGACAAACTGATCGGCCAACCCCTCAAAAGACCGGCGGTTATGCGCGCCCGTCGGCGCAAGGGCGGCGCGCAGATCATCGGGCAGACCCACCAGATCATAGACCGCCTCGACAAAGCCCAAGCGCCGCGCCGTCAGATCCTCCATCGCCACGACATGCAGCGCGGCCTTGCCCGCCAAGGCACCCCGCAAGGGCGCAATCACAGCCTCAAAATCGGCAGCCGCGGCGAATTCCTTGCAGAATCGGCGCTGTTTCAACATCAGATCGGGGTGCAGCGCCAATTGCCAATGCAATGACTTCAACCAAGGCCCCGCCGCGCGGCGGGTCAACAGCACCTGCACCTCGGCCTGTGGAAACCGCGCCACCAAGGCATCGACCGCCGCCGGGATGGTCACCACCGCCGCGCGGTAATCCACCACGCCAAAGCGGCCCGGGATATGGCCCACGAAATCCTCGGACGACACCATCAGATGCCGCCCCTCCAGCGCGGGCAACCGCGCCACCCAGCCCGCCATGCCCCGGCCAAGCGCCCCAAGGTCCGGCGTCACACAATAGCCCCGCGCCGCCTCGGTCGCGCGCGACAGATGCGGCGTGCCATGCGGCGTCTCGATATGGGCAAAGCCCGAGAGCGCCGGCTGATGCGCCTCCAGCGTGACCTGCAAACTGGTGGTGCCGGTCTTGTGAAACCCGCCATGCAGCACGATACGCATCCTAGTGCGTTCCCGCCGCCGCCGCCGTCAAACCCGCCTCGAGCGCCCTCAACTCCCGCGCCACGGCAGGCACCTGACCCGCCCGCCGCGCCACATCCCCGGCATCCGGGCAATCGGCCAAACAGCCCGGATCAGCCGCCAAAAGCTCGGCACAGCGCCCCGCAAACAGCGCCAGATCCTCAGGCTGCGACAGCGCATGAAACACCGCCATCGGATAGGCCGACCCCGCCAGCGCCGCCGCCACCACCGGATCAGTGGCATGGACAATCGCCGCGCGACGACCAAGCGCCCCGGCAGACCCGTCATAAACCGCATCCATCAAAGCCGCCCGCAAGGCCGTCTGCGGCACATGGGCCGCCATGGCCTGCAAATGCCCTGCCAACAGGCCCGGCTCGGCATCCTGCGGCACACGGCCCAACTCGGCCAGCATCCGCGTGGCGATGGCAATCTGCTCTTGCAAATCCGGCTTTGGTTGATCCTCCAACGCCTCGGCCTCGGCCAAGGCCGCATCCAGCGGCGGATCGGCCCCCCAAGGGTTCCAGATCATCCGCGCCAAAGGGATCGACAAAAAGGACATCGCCACCGGCAGCATCAAGGGAAAGGGCGGCACCACCCCGAGCACCCCGCCAATCCCGCGCCCGATGCCAAAACTCACCGCCACTAGCAGCAATTGCACCACCCCTTGGGTCAACAGCGCAATCAAAGCCTCAGGGCGACGCCAATCCGCCCAGCGGCGCGGCCATTGCTCGGGGCGCAGGACGAACAGCCATGCCATGAAAATCATCAGGAACAGCGGCACCACGCGCCAGCCAAAGCCACCAATCCCGGCCAAAAGCGGCCCAAAATACAAAAGCGCCGTCGCCCCTCGCAGCAAGCGCAACCGTGCCGTCATGCCTCACCCCTTACACGTTCCACAGGTATCGTGGCGCGGCAGACAGCGTTAGTCCAGCCCTTCCGGCAAATCGACAATCACCCGGCCAGCCGCCAGATCCACCGTCGGCACAGCCGCCAGCGTAAAGGGCAGCATCAGCGCCGATTTCCGCGCGGGGCCAGCAATTTCCAAAATATCGCCCGCCCCGTGATTGTGCACCGCCACCACCCGGCCCTGATCCACCCCGCCGGTGTCCAAAACCTGCAACCCAATCAGATCCGAATGGTAAAACTCATCATCCGGCAGGCTGGGCAACCGCGCACGGTCAACATAAAGCTCGGTCCCGCGCAGCGCGTCGGCCTCTTCCTTGGTCTTCACCCCGGTGATACGCGCGCCCAAGCCACCCGCCACAGGGCGCGTCAGCTTGACCACAAAACTGCGACTGCCATCCTTGGTGAACAAAGGGCCATAATCGGCAATCGCCGCAGGCTCGGCGCAAAAGGATTTCAAACGCACCTCACCGGCCACACCAAAGGCCCCGGTAATCGCGCCAACACAGATCCGTTCAGCGGGCATGGCACAGGCTCCTCTTGGCAAGGCTCAGATGAAAACCGTCAGACGCGGGGGGCGCGCGCATCCCCCAAATCAGGGCGGTGCGGCCAGACAAAAGCCGCGCGCATCAAATGTGCCACCGGCCGCCCGACAGGCGCTGGCCTGACCAGCCCCCGCAAATTGAACACCGGCCCAAAACGACGCCCCACACAAGGCAATCGTAATGGACCGGCGGATCAGACCCAAACCGGGAATGATCGACAACAAAGCTTACTCAGCAGCCGGCTCAGCCGAGCGCGCAGCCTTCTTGGCCGCACGTTCTGCCATGGCCTTGCCGGGGGTGCCGGTTTTCGGGTTCGAACGGGCCTTCTTGGCCAAAACGCCCGCCGCTTCCAAGAAGCGTGCAACGCGGTCGGTCGGCTGGGCGCCGGTGGCCAACAGCGCTTTGATGCGGTCCAGGTTCATCACAACGCGCTTTTCGTCGTCCTTGGCCAGCATCGGGTTATAGGTGCCCAGCTTTTCCAAAAAGCGGCCATCGCGCGGCATACGGCTGTCGGTAGCCACGATGGAATAATGCGGACGCTTCTTGCTGCCACCACGGGCCAGACGGATTTTCAACGACATGAGTAGTCTCCTTGGGTTTTGGTAGGGTGGGGTTACACCCCACCTGTTCGGGTTATTTCTGCAGTTTCTCGTGATGCCTGATGACTTCACCGATGATGAAGGTCAGGAATTTCTTGGCAAATTCGGGGTCAAGATTGGCCTCCTCGGCCAGCCTTTCCAACCGCTCGATCTGACGCGCCTCGCGCGCGGGGTCCGAGGGCGGCAAATCATGCGCCGCCTTCAGCTTGCCCACCGCCTGCGTATGCTTGAACCGCTCGGCCAGCGTATAGACCAAAATGGCATCCAGCCGGTCGATCGACTGGCGATGCTCTTTCAAGATCTCGGCGGCGCGGGCCGTGGCGTCGGTCATAGCGGCTCTCCCGTGTGGCGATAGATATGCAAATCAGCCTCGCCATATGCGGCTTCGGCCTTGGGGTCACGCTTAGCGCCCAGCTTCACCGCCAACCGCGCCGAAGGCGCGTTGCCCGCGTCGATATAGCTGACAAAACCACCCTTGCCATAAAGCGCCATGGCATGGGGCAACACAGCGCGCGCCGCCTCATAGGCAAAGCCCTTGCCCTCGGCCTCCTCGGTCAGAACCCAGCCCATTTCCGGCTCGGGATCACCCTTTTCCTGCCAAAGATAAAGCCAGCCCAAAGCCGCATCCGCCCCCTTGGCCGTGATGGTCCAAATCCCGGCCCCGCGCAGCATCCAGCCCGCAATCCCCTCGCAGAAATCGGCCCAAGCTTCGGCCTCCGAGAACGGCCCGTCGATGAACTGCACCCGATCGCTGGTAAAGACCGCCGCATAGGCCGGCCAATCGGCCAGCTTCGGCGCGCGCAAGATCAAACGCTCGGTCGTCACAACCGGCACCAAAGCCACAAAACCCGTCATCAGATCGGCGGCCTTGCCCGTCGGAGGAAGCGCCCAAGTCATGCCGCCACACCCCGATTTTTCGACGAAAAATCGTGGCCCAAGGCCCACAGGTCATGCACAATCACCACATCACCCGCATCAATCCCCGGACGGCTCGCGTCAATCCGCCCGCCCAAGCGCAGGCCCAGCGCGATAGACCGCGCATTGCCGGCATCAATGATATTGGTGATCTCATCCCAGCCAAAGGCATCCCGCGCCCAAGCCATCACGGCGCGCGCCGCCTCGGCGGCAATCCCGCGCCCCTCAGCCTCGGGCACCACGAACCAACCAAGTTCCGGCTCGGGATATTCGGCCGCGTGGTAAATCCCCACCTCACCCACATAGACGCCGTTTTCTTCCACTGAAAACGGCCCATAGCCCATCAGCGGCCACTGACCCACCTCGGATGCCCAAATCCGCCACGCCTGAATGCGCGACACAGGGCCGCCCTCCCATACCGATCGCTCCGAGCCATAGAACGCCGCCCGGTGCTGGAAATCGTCCAGCCGGGGCATCCGCAAGCTCAAACGGCCCGTATGCAGGGTCGGCGCGATCATTTCTTCTTCATCATCCCCGACAGGCCCGAAGGCAGGGTCAGCCCGCGCGGCATGCCGGGGAAACCACCACCCGAGCCCAGACCCTCGCGCATGCCCTTGGCCGCAGCTTCCAATTCAGCCGGGCTCATCTTCGACGGGTCAGGCAACCCCCCCTTGCCCATCATCTGGCGAATGGCCTGTTTCATCATGCCACCCTTGCCCATCTTCTTCATCATCTCGGCCATCTGCTTGTGCTGCTTCAAAAGCTTGTTCAGCTCTGACACCTCAAGCCCCGCCCCCGCCGCGATCCGCTTTTTGCGGGATGCGGCCAGCAGATCAGGATTGGCCCGCTCCTTCTTGGTCATCGAATTGATGAGCGCGATCTGGTGGCGCAACATCTTGTCGTTGAACCCCGCCGCCTCGGCCTGCTTGGCCATATTGCCCATGCCCGGCAACATCCCCATCAGCCCCTGCATGCCGCCCATCTTGATCATCTGCTCAAGCTGGCCCTTCATGTCGTTCATATTGAACAGACCCTTGGCGAACCGCTTGGCCATCCGCTCGGCCTGCTCGGCCTCAAAGGTCTCGCGCGCCTTCTCGACGAGGGCGACAATATCCCCCATCCCCAGAATACGCCCCGCCACCCGCTCGGCCTCAAAGGTCTCTATGGCGTCCATCTTCTCGCCCAGACCCACAAACCGAATGGGCTTGCCCGTCACCGCCCGCATCGACAGCGCCGCCCCGCCGCGCCCGTCACCATCCATCCGCGTCAGCACAACGCCCGAGATGCCGACCTTGCCATCAAACTCGGTCGCCACATTGACCGCATCTTGGCCGGTCAACCCGTCAACCACCAACAAGGTCTCGCGCGGCTGGGCAATGTCCCGAACCGCCTGCACCTCGTCCATCAACACCTCGTCGATGTGCAAACGACCGGCGGTATCGAGGAACAGCACATCATAACCACCCATGGTGGCCTGAGTTTTCGCCCGCTTGGCGATCTGCACCGCCGTCTCGCCCTTGACGATCGGCAGGGAATCCACCCCCACCTGACCCGCCAAGATCGCCAACTGCTCCATCGCCGCCGGACGGTTGGTGTCCAAAGACGCGAGCAGAACCTTCTTGCCGTTCTTTTCCTTCAACCGCTTGGCCAGCTTCGCCGTGGTCGTGGTTTTCCCCGACCCCTGCAAACCCACCATCAAAATCGCACTCGGCGGGTTGTCGATCTTCAAGGCATCCGGCTCACCGTCGCCCGCCAGAACCCGCACCAACTCGTCGTGAACGATCTTCACCACCTGCTGGCCCGGCGTGACCGACTTCGTCACCGCCTGCCCCGTGGCCTTGCCCTTCACCGCCTTGATGAAATCCCGCGCGACCGGCAACGAGACATCGGCCTCCAAGAGCGCCACCCGCACCTCGCGCAGCGCCGCCTCCACATCCGCCTCAGACAGCGCACCAGCCTTGGTCAGCCGGTCAAAGACAGACCCGAGGCGTTCGGACAGGCTCTCAAACATCAGCGCACCTTTGCGGTTTCGCCCCATCGGGGCATCAAGGGGTCAGCCCCATCTGGGGCCGTCGTCGGCAGTCCCAAAGCCCCAAAGCGAAACGACACCTGCGGGCGCAACGCGCTGGCAGATGGCGATCCTTCGCGATGGGCAAAGGACCGGAAGCATGGGCCTCCGGGGAATTCAGCGCTGCGGATAGGCGAGAACGGCGGGGGAGTCAAGGAAGGAAGGGGACAAGCCCCCAACCCGCCGCGCAAGACGTCAGCCCAGGCTCCTCCCCTCCCCCTCGTGGGGAGGGGCTGGGGGTGGGGGGAGCACGCGGCGTAGCGCGAGCAAAGTCTCAGACTTGAATCCCCTCAAAGTGGTGATAGCATCTTGTCTGCATTAAAAACACCAGTAGTTGACGGTATTGAAATGAAGCTCTTTCCTCAAGACAAAGACGTTGTTCTTTACGAAACTGGATTTGAAATTGATCTTTTGGAAAGAACGTCAATTTCGAAGCAATTATCTGAATTAGTTGAAAAAATTGAAAGCCCAATGGTTCTAGCGCTCGATGACAAATGGGGCTCAGGAAAAACCTACTTCCTAAAGAGATGGGTGACTGCACACACAAAAGAAAACAACGGAAATGCAATTACTGTCTACTTTGACGCATTTGAGAGCGATTATTTATCAGACCCTCTTGTAGCAATCATAACCGCAGTGAGTGGTCGCATACCCGAGGATCAGAAGCCTTCAATAAAAAAATGGAAAGTCATTGCAGCTAAGCTCGCGAAACCATCATTTGGGATAGCACTCGCTGTAGCTAGTTTCGGTGCTCAGAGGCATCTTGGTGAAATCGGCGATGTTATCATTGATGCTGCACGGGATGAGGCAAGCAGCGCCGCACAGAATTTGTGGGAGGCTGAAAAAGATCGCAGTGAAGCGGTAGCTTCATTCAAAGAGCTGTTAGTTGATTTCACGCAAAAGTCTGATGGTCCGATTGTTATTGTCGTTGATGAGCTTGATAGGTGTCGACCCGACTATGCTCTTTTGGTTCTAGAAGTCATAAAGCATTTCTTCTCAGCGCCGAGAGTTCACTTCATCTTAGGCGTAAACGGGGCGGCACTAGAAGACAGTGTAAAAGCGCGTTACGGAACAGGTATCGACGCCGAAAGCTACCTGCGAAAGTTTATTAGTGCTTCTTTTTCGTTACCTCGCATGATTGGTGCGCAAGGCCGTGAAGATGTTGTTACGCGTTACGCCAAAGATCTAGTCATTCAAATGAGTTTGCCAGAAAACATTTCAAAAAGATGTCTGGCCTTGATCGAGCATGTTTCAAAGAACATGTATGTTTCGCTGAGAGACGTTGGGCGAATATGCTCAAAGATTGCACTAGTGCCAAATGAGGTTTCAAAGACAAACTATCTTGCAGGCTGGATTGACACACTCTGCATGCTAATTGTCGCATCGGTAATTGATCCAAAGCTGCATAAGAAGCTATGTTCTGCATCCGCATCTGAGAATGAAATCCGAAATTTCTTGGGGGCATCAGAGGATAAAACGGTTGAGTATGCTAATAACGAAATAAATCCTCATTTTGACCACGGGTTGACAGTCTGGCTAGCACATACACTGTTTTCTTGCAGTCCCATTTCCTTGGACGATATCAAGAGCTTACCTGAGTGGAAAGGAAGTGTTGCAAGATCGTTTGATCGGTTTGGCGCACCTGACGAACCGAAAAGAATTGCATCAAGAATTCAAAAGGAATGGGTTGAGATCTTTAAGCTCTAGCCGTTACATCCCCCCCTCACCCCCCCACCTTCCCCTCCCACAAGGCCCGCGCAGCGCGGAGCCGCTCGGCCGCCTCGCCCTTGCCTGCCAGCCGGTCCTCGGCGGCTTCCCTTGCCCGCTCTTGCGCCCGCAGCACGGCCAAGACCTCCTCGCGCACCCGGGCCTCCACCTCTTTCGGGCTCATCGCATAGCGCGCCTCGGCCTTCACCACCTCGGCCAGACGCGCCAGCATAAAGGCCCGCAAGACCGCGTTCATCCGGGTCAGATGGCCTTGCCCCATGCTGCGAAAGAACCGCACCACATCCTCATCCAGCCGCAGCGTCAGTTTGGTTTTCAGCGGCTGCTGGCGGTCTTGGGCGATCTCATGCCACGCATCGGGAATGCGGACCGAGCCGTCAAGGTTCCAGCGCAGATCGGTTTCCAGATCGCGCAGGACTTGGCCAAGCTGGTGAAAGGCGAATTCGGTTTGGGCTTTGCTGGGGGGCATGGCGGACCTCTGGGTTTGGTCCAATCAGCCTGCCGTGGGAGGGGTTGACGCCGCCTTACCCGCCCGTTCCCCCTGTCGGGACGGATGCGGGACGGATGCGGGACGGCGGCGGGACGCGGGCGGGACGGCGGCGGGACGGGTCAATCCCGCAGGGCCAGCATGTCGATGGCAAGGCTGCCGCCCGCCAGCCCCGCCACCGGCACCCCGGTCGAGGCCGGTCCGGGTTGGGGAAAGCGGGCATGGCGCACGGCAAGATTGCCGTGCAGATCCTGCGGCCCCGGCCCGCCGACATAATGGGTGGTGGCCTTGAGAATGGTCGTGTTTTCAAGGGATTGCAGCGAAAGCGCATCCATCGCCTGATGCGCGGCAGCGGCCAGATCGGGGCCTTGGCCTTGGGCGGAAAGCCACAGGAAATCCCCACTCGCCCGGCACAGCGCGCCCCCCGGCCCGCGCGACAGCTGCACCGGGTCGGGCCCAAAACTCAGCACCGCCGAAACCCCAGCCCCCTCAGGCAAAATCACCCGAGCCGCCGGATCCAACTCCCACCCTCCCGCCCCCGCCGCGAACCACTGGGCCGAGAGCAGCCGCGTCTGGTCAAGCCCCGCCAACAGCGCGGGAACTCTCGACATATCTGGCGTATGCAGCGCGGCAAACTCAAGCGCGCTGCCGGAAATGACCGAGATTTCAGGGCCTTGCTGAATCGTGACTGGGTCGGCAAAGGCGTAAAGATCCACCTCAATCCGCATGCCGGGATAGTAAAAATGCGGCAGGCGCACCGGGGTCAGAACCGCGCGCGGAAAGGCGGTGGCGAGGGGGGCAAGCACCTCGTTGGCCTCCTCGACATCGTGATACACCACCAGCAAGCCCGCCTGATGGCCGGGCAGATGGCCAAGCAGCCCTTGGATCATCCGGGCCACCAGCCCCGCCTGCGCCGCCGCATCACCCGGATGCAGCACCTGCCCCGCATCATCCAGCGGGCATTGCCCGCAGCTGATCGCAAGCCCCCGCGCCGCCACGGCAAGCGAGCAGGCCACCGGAACCGGCATCTGCCACATCAAGCCCATGGAAAGATGACGGATGCCCTGCATCCTGGCCCCTCCCTTGCGAAATTCGCGCCTACCAGCGGGTCAGCGCGGCCTCGTCGCTGTCTTTCGCCGCCACCCAATCGGCCCCCTTGGCGCCGATTTCCTTCTTCCAAAACGGCGCGCGGGATTTGAGGTAATCCATCAAAAACTCTGCCGCTTCAAAGGCATCGGCCCGGTGCGGCGCAGCGGTGGCGACCATCATAATCGGCTCTCCCGCCGCCAGAACCCCATAGCGGTGAATGACCAAAGCATCGGCCAAGGACCAGCGCGCCATGGCCTGATCCATGATGGCCGAAATCGCCTTTTCCGTCATGCCGGGGTAATGCTCGATCTCCATCGCCCGCAGCGTTCCGCCATTGTCGCGCACCACGCCGGTAAAGGTGACAATCGCCCCCGCACCCGACCCAGAAAGCGAGGCGGCAAAACCATTGGCCTCTGCCCCCAGATCAAACGCCGCCTCTTGCACCAAAAGCCGCATCCCATGACCCCCGATCTTATCCGCCCGTCATCGGTGGGAAAAACGCCACCTCCCGCGCGCCGGCCAAGGGGGCGGCAAAACTGGTCAGCTCCTGATCCACCGCAACCCGCAGGCTGGTCTTGTCGGCAAAGGCCAGCGCATGCCCCTCAGAGCGCGCCTCCAACTCGGCCACCAGATCGGCCACCGTTGCGGCCTTGGTCTCCACCCGCTCGCGGTTCACGCCAATGCGTTCGCGCAGCCATGCAAAATACAGCACGTCGATCATCTGTCATCCCTCAGGAAGGGCAGCGATTTGCGGAAATAGTCGAGCCCCGTCCAAGCCGTCAGCGCCGCCGCGATCCACATCAGCACCAGCCCCACATCACCCGCCAGCGACGCGCAATCACGCTTGCCACAGGCGCGGATCGGATCGGCCAACCCCGCGCTCACCGCTTGGGCATATTCTTCCGGCGTCATGCCCTGCATGGCCACACCGTTCAGATATTCCAACCCCGTGCCCAAAAACATCACCGCAATCGCCACCATCTGCGCGGTGGTTTTCCACTTGGCCAGTTTCGTAACCTTTAACGTCCCGGCCGCAGCCCCCAAAAACTCACGCAGGCCCGAGACAAAAACCTCGCGGAACAAGATGATCGTGGCGGGCAAAATCAGCCAAGGATCCATGCCATTATAGCCGGTGATCACCATAATCGCGATCACCACCATCGCCTTGTCGGCAATCGGATCCATCATCGCGCCGAACTTGGATTCCTGCCGCCACAGCCGCGCAAGATAGCCGTCAAACCAATCGGTTACCGCCGCCAGAATAAACAAGGTCAGCGCAAACCAATCGGCCCAAGGGCGGTGGAAATACAAAAACATCACCGCAACACCGGGCGCCGCCAAAAGGCGCAACACAGTCAAGGCATTGGGCAGGTTCCATGTCATGGCCTAATTCGTAGCGGAAGCTTGGGGCGGGGGAAAGCGGAAAGGCGACGGCTGCGGGTAAACAAATTCCAACTCTTGAATTTATTTTCACCCCATGCTATCACCAGTGCAAGCTTGACCCCTATCCTTGGAGATCCCCATGAACCTTGATCGCTCTGTCACCCTCTTCGCCGGCTTTATGGTGCTCTTGTCGGTGATCCTGACCCAATTCGTCAGCCCCTATTTCATGTGGTTCACCGTCTTCATCGGCGCAAACCTCATTCAATCCTCGTTCACCGGGTTCTGCCCGGCGGCCTCGGTGTTTCGCATGATGGGCATCAAAAGCGGCTGTGCCTTCAAATAAGGCGGCACGCCCCCAAAGCCAAAGCAAAAGGCGCCCCACGCGGGCGCCTTTTCATATCTCGGCATCTCAGGCCCCGGCCAGTTCAGACCAAAAAGCCGCCGTCACTGTCATCGCCCGCCTCTTCGACAAGCCGATCGAAATCCGGCACCAGTATATGGCGCTTGCCCTCAAGGCCGATGACGCCATCCTTTTTCAAGGCACTCATCTGGCGGCTGACGGTTTCCAAGGTCAGGCCCAGATAATCGGCCATTTCTTCGCGCGTCAGCGGCAAATCAAAAGTCACATGGCCCGTGGCCGAGCGCAGCTTTAGGCTGGCATCGCGCCGCGCGATGATCGACAGCAAAGAGGCGATCTTTTCCCGCGCCGTCTTGCGGCCCAACAAAAGCATCCATTCGCGCGCCGCATCCAATTCATCCAGCGTCATTTCCAAAAGACGCTGCGCCACATGCGGCGTCTGCACCATCATTTCTTCAAAGGGTTTCTTGCGGAAACAGCACATCACCAGATCGGTCGCCGCCGTCACATCATAGGCCGCCACCATCCGCCCCGGACGGCCGACAAAATCCGATGGCAGCAACAACCCCACCATCTGCCGCCGCCCATCCTCCATGGTCTGGGTCAGCGTCGCGATCCCGGTCACAACCGAGGCGACAAAATCCATCCGATCCCCCGACCAGATCACCGTCTGTCCCGCCTCATAGCTGCGGTAATACTTGATCTGCTCCAGCTTGGTCAGCTCATCGGGTTCACAACGGGCACAAACAGCGCGATGGCGGATCGGGCATGATCCGCATTCGTGGGACAAGGTCTGTAGTTCCATTTGCGACATGCCGGCGATATTCCAATTGATCTGCGTCAAGGTGCGCAGACCCGGACAAGATTAGCCTACCCGAATGACCGTTGAATCGCAACTCATGCGGCTAGGGCTTTTTGACGCCCGTGTGCCACGATACACCTCTTACCCGACAGCACCGCATTTTGCGGGCGGGGTGGGCCCGGAAACCTTTGTCAGCTGGATCGAGGCGATCCCTGAGGGCAGCGAGATCTCGCTTTACCTGCATGTGCCCTTTTGCCGAAGGCTCTGCTGGTTCTGCGCCTGCCGCACCCAAGGCACCTCGTCTGATGCGCCGGTGCTGGCCTATACGCAGGTTTTGAAAGCGGAAATCGCGATGCTCAAGCGGCATCTGCCCGCAGGTGTGCGGCTCAGCCGGTTGCATTGGGGCGGCGGCACGCCCACGCTTTTGGCCCCAGATTCGATGCGCGAGCTGGCGACGGCGGTGTTTGATGTCGTGCCCATGGCCGAAGGGGCCGAGTTCTCGGTCGAGATTGACCCCAATGAGATTGACGCCGCCCGCCTTGATGCGCTGGCCGCCTCTGGCATGAACCGCGCCTCAATCGGGGTGCAGGATTTTGACCCAGAAATCCAAAAAACCATTGGCCGCGAACAAAGCTATGAGCTGACAAAGCAGGTCGCCGACATGATCCGCGACCGCGGCATTGCCAGCCTGAACGCCGATATTTTGTATGGCCTGCCCTTCCAGACCAATGCCCGCATCTCGGATTCGGTGCAAAAACTCCTCACGCTGAACCCCGACCGCGTGGCGCTTTACGGCTATGCCCATGTGCCGTGGATGAGCCGCCGCCAGCAGATGATCCCGTCTGACGCCATGCCCACCCCGCAAGAACGGCTGGCGCTCTTTGAAACCGCGCGGCAATTGTTCACTTGGGACGGCTATGACGAAATCGGCATCGACCATTTCGCGCGGCCCACCGACAGCATGGCCAAGGCGGCCAAAGCTGGCACGCTGCGGCGCAACTTCCAAGGCTATACCGACGACACCGCGCCGGTGCTGATCGGCCTTGGCGCCTCCTCCATCAGCCGCTTCCCCCAAGGCTTTGCGCAAAACGTCAGCGGCACCGCGGATTACACCAAAGCCATCCGCGCGGGGCAGTTTTCCACCCATCGCGGCCATGTGTTCAAGGACGAAGACACCCTGCGCTCGCGGATCATCGAGGCGCTGATGTGCGATTTCCGCGTCAGTCGGGCCGAGATCTTGGCAAACTTCCCCGTCCGCGCGGATCGGTTGGATGGCATGCTGCGCAACGCCGCCGATGCCTTCCCCGGCATGGTGAAACTGGATGAAAACGGCCTGTCGATCCTGCCACAGGGCCGCCCCCTGACCCGCATGATCGCCCGCGCCTTTGACGCCTATGACCAAACCAAGGCGCAACATTCGGCGGCGATTTAAGGGAAAGATGGCCTTAAGGTTCGCGTTTTAGGACAAAGCACGCTTTGCCATAGAGCAGATCCGAGGGCCGCGCCCGACCTCGGGAGGACGCGCCAACGCTGGTTCTAGGCACTTTATGGTTCAAGTTCTTCCCCCGAATTTCTGCTGGCTACCGTTGCAGACTCGCCCTCCCGGGGGGAGGTCGGGCGCGGCCCGGCGGCGCATTCGCGCCTTGATTCCGGGCAAGAAGAAAAGTGGGGACTAACGTCCGCTATGCTGAAGCTTCCCTAACGCCGCGCAACCTTGGCCTGAATGAACCCGGCCAAGGCCGCCGTGGCCGGTGACAGCCGCGATTGCCCCAACAGCGCAATCTCAACTTCGGCCAGTTCGGGCCAATCTGACAGCACCGCCAATTCCTGCGGCACCATGGCGCGCGGCATCACCGCATAGCCCAAGCCCGCCCGCACCGCCGCCGCCTGCCCGGCAAAGGACGGCGAGGCAAAGACCCCCCGCCAGCGCACCCCCGCCCGCTCCAACGTCCGCGTCGCGCGGGCACGGTAAACACAGGGCGCGGGGCTCAGCACCAAGGGCAGCGCGCGCCCCTCGCGCGCTTCGGCAAAGGCGGTCACAAGGCCCGGGGCCGCCACCCACACCAACCGCTCGCGCCACAGCGGCAAAGCCCCGGCATAGCGCTGTTCGGGGTCTTGCTTGACAATAATCAATCCTGCGCCCCGGCCTCAAATTCCTCGACCAAAGGCAGGGTCAACTGGCAGGTCACATGCAATTCCACCGCCGGATGGGCCACGGCAAAGGCCGCCAGAATATCGGGCAAATAGGCCGAGGCAAAATCCTCGGGGCTGCCAAAGCGCACCTCGCCCTCAAGATCCGGCGCGCGAAACCGCGCCAGCATCGCATCGGCCTGCGCCACCATCGCCCGGGCATGCTGCAAAAACTGCTCGCCTTGCGTGGTCAACTGCACCCGCCGCGTGGTCCGCTCGACCAGAACCCGCCCGCACATCTCTTCCAGCTTGCGGATCTGCTCGGACACCGCCGATTGCGACCGGCCCACCAAAGCCCCTGCGCGCGAAAAACTGCCCGTCTCGGCCAGCGCCAAAAAGGTGCGCAGCACCGCCGTATCCACATCATGCATCGCCAGACCTATCGGAAAAATTGATAAATCACAGATAAACTTCCTGTTTCTCTTTTCAAACCCCCTTGGGCACAAGGCCCCGGCACCATGCCCCAACCAAAGAGATGCAAAAGATGGACAGTCTCCTGATCGAAAACCTGATTTCCCCCATCACCATGGCCTTCCTTTTGGGCATCATCGCCACGCTGATCCGCTCAGACCTTGAAATTCCCGAACCCGTCATCCGCATCTTTGCGATTTTTCTGTTGTTTTCCATTGGCTTGCAAGGCGGGCGGGAATTGGCCAGCGTCGATCTGGGCAATATGCTGGGCGCGGTCACGGTCACAGCGGTGATCGTGCTGGCGGTGCCACTTCTGGCCTTTTTGGTTGCGCGCCACGTCATCCGGCTGTCCATCGTCGATGCCGCAGGGGTGGCCGCCCTTTACGGCTCGGTCTCCTCGGTCACCTTCGTCGTGGCCCGCGCCTATGCCGAAGGCGCGGGCAGCCCGATGGAGGGCTATGTCACCGGCCTTGTCGCGCTGATGGAACTGGGCATCCTCGCCGCGCTGTTTTACGGCCGGGTTGGCCTGTCGCGGGCCAATGGCACCCAAGGCGCCGCCCTTGGCACCATCCTCATGGAAACCCTGCGCGGCCGTGGCCTTTTGCTGCTGGGCGGTGGCCTTGTGATCGGCGCCGCCTCGGGCGAGGCGAATTTCGCGCGGATCGAGCCGTTTTTCGTTGATCTCTTCCGCGGTGTCTTGGTGCTGTTTTTGCTGGAAATGGGCATGACCGCCGCCCGGCAGCTTAAGGATTTCGCCAAGGTCGGCGGTCGGATGCTGGCCTTTGGTCTGGCCATGCCCATGGTCAACGGCTTTATCGTCAGCGGTCTGGCCACCTTGGCCGGGCTGCCGATGGGGTCGGCCTTTGTCTTGGGCGCGGTGGCCGCTTCGGCCAGCTATATCGACGCCCCAGCGGCGGTGCGCGCGACCTTCCCGCAGGCGAACCCCTCGGTCTATCTGACCGCGTCCTTGGGCATCACCTTTCCCTTCATGCTGCTGGCAGGCGTGCCGATCATCTGGCAAATGACGGTCTTTTGGCAAAGCCTTTAACGACCGGGGCCGGGCAAAGAGACACTCTTTGCCCGGCTATTTCGGCCCAAAGCCCTCCACAAACTCCACCATCGCGGGCAGGCAGATCGACTTTAGATCATAGCCTTCCAAAATGGTCTGCCGCGCTGCACGGCGGATGTCGTCAAACTTCTCAGGCCGCGCCAGTGCCTTGGTCAGCGCCTTGGACCAGGCTTTCACATCAAAGAAATCCACCAGCGTGCCGTTCTCGCCATCGCGGATCAACTCGCGCACCGGGGTCGTGTCAGACCCCACCACATGCGCGCCCGCCGCCATCGCCTCCAGCATCGACCATGACAAAACAAAGGGATAGGTCAGATAGGCATGGGCGCGGGAAACCTGCATCAGGCTGACAAAGGTCGCATAAGGCACCTTGCCCATGAAATGCACGCGGGTCAGATCCAGCTGATCCTTCACCTCATTGAGGAAAACCTCTTTCCACCCCTTGCCCCCCTTGGGCGTCGCGCCATAACTCACCTCATCGCCACCGACGATCACCACCTGCGCCTCGGGGCGCTGTTTCATCACCGCAGGCAGCGCGCGCATAAAGATGTGATAGCCCCGGTAAGGTTCCAGATTGCGGTTCACAAAGGTCAAAACCTCATCCCCCGCCTTCACGATCTTTCCATTCGGCAAGGTCACCTGCGCCTGATCGTCGGGCCGCATCACCGCCGTATCCACCCCGTCAAAGATCACGCGGATCCCCTCGCGCAGCACAGGCGGATAGGTCGAGGCCTGCCACGCGGTCGGCGACAGCCCCGCATCGGCATGCAACAGCGCTTGGCCGAGATGCGTGGTCCGCCCTTGGGCAATCATCACCTGATCGAAACTTGGCGTGCTGAATTCCGGGTCAAACCCCACATCCGCCCCACGCCCTTTGTAATAGAACTCAGCATAGACAATCAGCTTGGCCTCGGGCCAAACCTCTTTCAAAAACAAGGTCTCGCCCCAGCCTGAATGGCCAAAGATCACATCCGGCATGTAACCACGTTCGCGCAGTTGCAGACAGGCCCGCGCCACCACAACGCCCCGGTCCGACATGGTGGTGTAATTACGCCCCAACCGGGTGGCGGCGGGGTCCACCGCGGCCTGTTCAAACTTGTAACGAAAGCCATCGGTTGAAAATTTACGCGTATTGACCGCATCGGTCAGCATCCGCACCTCATGGCCACGGCGCGTCAGTTCTGGGGCAAGATGTAAAAATTGGCCGGGAAAATTCTGATGGACAAAAAGAACCTTCATACCGTCTCCCCAAAGGCGGCCGCAAATAGGGCGCGCGTGTAATCGGTTTTCGGGGCGGCAAACAGCGCCTCTCCAGCACCCGCCTCGACAATATCGCCATCTTTCATCACCAGAACCTTATGTGACAAGGCCCGGATGACGCGCAAATCATGGCTGATGAAAATATAGGCCAGCCCCCATTTGCGCTGTAAGTCGCGCAAAAGCTCGACAATCTGCACCTGCACCGTCATGTCCAGCGCCGATGTCGGCTCGTCCAGCACCACCAGTTTCGGCCGCAAGATCATGGCGCGGGCAATGGCGATGCGCTGGCGCTGGCCGCCGGAAAACTCATGCGGATAGCGGGTCATGGTGGCGGGGTCCAACCCCACCTCGGTCATGATCTCGGCCACCATCTCGCGACGATCCCGACCCGGCTCCAGCCCGTGAATCCCCAAACCCTCGGCAATGATCTCTTCCGCCGTCATGCGCGGCGAGAGGCTCCCGAACGGGTCTTGGAACACGATCTGCAAATCGCGCCGGATGCCGCGCAGCGCCCGCCCCTCCAGCCCGGAAATCTCGCGCCCCAAAAGCGCGATCCGCCCCTCGGACGCAATCAGCCGCAACAGCGCCAGCGCAATCGTCGTCTTGCCCGACCCGCTTTCGCCGACAATCCCCAGCGTCTCACCCGCCCGCACCGACAGGCTTGCATCATTCACCGCCTTCACATGGCCCACGGTCTTGCGCAGAAACCCGCGCTGGATCGGGAACCACACCTTCAGATGCTCGGCCGCAATCACCTCCGGCGCATCCGCCGCCACAGGTTCGGGCCGCCCCTTGGCCTCGGCCGCCAACAGTGTCTGGGTATAGGGATGCTGGGGGTTGGCGAACACCTCAGCCGTCGGCCCGGCCTCGACAATCTCGCCGCCCTTCATCACGCAGACCCGGTCGGCAATGCGGCGCACAATGCCCAGATCATGGGTGATGAACAGCATCGACAGCCCCTCGGCCGCCTTCAACTCGGCCAAAAGATCCAAGATCTGCGCCTGCACCGTCACATCCAGCGCGGTCGTCGGCTCATCGGCAATGAGCAGTTCCGGCCCATTGGCCAGCGCCATCGCAATCATCACCCGCTGACGCTGCCCACCCGACAACTGATGCGGATAGGCGCTCAGCCGCTCTTCGGCATTGCGGATGCCCACCTTCAGCAAAAGCGCCAGCGCGCGCTCCCGCGCGGCCTCCCCCTCCAGCGCCTGATGCAGGGCAAGGCTCTCGCAAATCTGCCGCTCGATCGTGTGCAGCGGGTTCAGGCTGGTCATCGGCTCCTGAAAGATAAAGCTGATGTCATTGCCGCGCACCGCGCGCAAATCCCGCTCAGACGCGCCAATCATCTGGCGGCACAAATAGGTGACCGACCCCGACACCTGCGCATTGTCCGACAAAAGCCCCACCGTCGACAGCGCGGTCACCGACTTGCCCGATCCGCTTTCGCCCACCAAGGCCACGGTCTCCCCCTTGGCCACGGTGAACGACACGCCCTTCACCGCCGGGATCACCCGGCCATCCTGACGAAAGCTGACATTCAGCCCCTGAACATCCAGAACCACCGTCATTGGAAGGTTTTCCTCGGGTCAAAGGCATCGCGCACGCCTTCAAAGATAAAGACCAAAAGCGAGAGCATGATGGCAAAGGTAAAGAAGGTGACAAAGGCCAAGGACGGCATCTGCAAATTCTGCTGCGCCTGGCGCGAGAGTTGCCCAAGCGAGGGGAGTTCCGGCGGCAGGCCAAAGCCGAGATAGTCGAGTGCCGCGAGTGATCCGATGGTGCCCGTCACGATAAAGGGCATCATCGTCAGCGTCGCCACCATGGCATTGGGCAACACATGGCGGAAAATGATCGTACGGTCCGGCACGCCCAAGGCCCGCGCCGCCCGCACATATTCGAAATTCCGCGCCCGCAGGAACTCGGCCCGCACCACCCCAATCAGGCTGGTCCAGCCAAAGGCCACCATGATCGCGACCAACAGCCAGAAACTTCGGTCCCAGACCGCGAAGATGATGATGATGACATACAGCATCGGGATGCCGCCCCAGATTTCCAAAAACCGCTGGAAGATCAGGTCAACCCGGCCGCCGAAATACCCCTGCACCGCCCCCGCCGCGATACCGATCACCGAGGTCAGCGCCGTCACCATCAGCGCAAAGGCCACCGACAGGCGGAAGCCATAGATCACCCGCGCCAGCACATCGCGGCTGGCGTCATCAGTGCCCAGCCAATGGTCGGCATTGGGTGCCGAAGGGGCGGCCTTACCCTGCAAGTCATTGATCGTGTTATAGGAATAAGGGATTGGCGCCCAGACGATCCAGCCTTTTTCAAAGCCTTCGGTCGTGGCGTCAAAACTCCCCGCCTTGACCGCCGCCGTGATGCCATCGGGGTCGTCGAAACACTCCAAAAGCCCGCCCGTCACGATCAGGCACTGCACCTCGGTCGATTTGTAATTCGCCTCGGTCAGGAAATCGCCGCCGAAATCCTGCTCGGAATAAAACCGCAGGAAGGGCGTGTGCATCTCGCCGCGATAGCTGACCAAAAGCGGCTTGTCATTGGCCAAAAGCTCGGCAAAGAGCGACAGGCCGAACAGCACGGCAAAGATCCACATAGACCAATAGGCCCGCCGATTGGCCTTGAAATTGCGCCAGCGGCGCTGGTTCAGGGGCGACAGCCGCATCACTGTCTCCGCTCGAAATCAATGCGGGGGTCAACCCAGACATACATCAGGTCCGACAGGATGCCGACCACAAGGCCAATCAGGCCAAAGGCGAAAAGCGTGCCGAAGATCACCGGATAATCCCGCTCCACCGCCGATTTGAACCCCAACTGCCCCAGCCCATCGAGCGAAAAGATCGTCTCAATGATGATCGACCCGCCAAAGAACACCGACACAAACAGCGCCGGAAAGCCCGCGATCACGATCAGCATCGCATTGCGGAACACATGGCCATAAAGCACCTGCCGCTCCGACAACCCCTTGGCGCGGGCGGTCATGACATAGTGCTTTTTGATCTCATCGAGAAAGCTGTTCTTGGTCAAAAGCGTCAGCGTGGCAAAAGAGGAAATGGTGGAGGCCACCACCGGCAACGTGATGTGCCACAGGTAATCCAACACCTTGCCCATCATCGTCATCTCCTCCCACCCCGGAGAGGTCAGGCCGCGCAAGGGGAAGATCTTCCAATAAGACCCGCCCGCAAACAGCACCAAAAGCAGAATGGCGAACAACAGCCCCGGAATGGCATAGGCCGCGATGATGATGCCGCTTGTCCAACTGTCAAAGGCCGACCCATCGCGCACCGCCTTGCGAATGCCAAGCGGGATCGAAATGAGGTAAGCGATCAGCGTCGACCACAGGCCCAGCGTGATCGACACCGGCATTTTCTCAAGGATCAGATCGGTGACCGAGGCCGAACGGAAATAGCTTTCCCCAAAGTCAAAGCGGAGGAATTTCCCCATCATAATGGTGAACCGCTCCCACGCCGGGATCATCTCCTTTTCGCAGGCCTGCGCTTGGGCCAAAAGATTGCCCTCAAACCCCTCGGGGCACGTAAACCGGGCAAAGCCGAACTCCACCTCAAGTTTCGCGCGAAACTCAGGTGGCAGCCCCCGCGCGCCCTGATAGCCGCTGTCGCCCGCCCCCATGCCGGGGTCTTCGCCACTGGCCCCCGTCACCGCCTCAATCGCATCACCGCCGCCTTCCAGCCGCGCTTCGATCTGGTCGAAGGGGCCGCCGGGCACAAACTGGGTCAGCGCGAAATTGATAAGCATGATCCCGAACAAGGTCGGGATCACCAAAAACAGCCGCCGAAGGATATAGCCGCCCATCGGTTACTTCAGCGCCCCAGCCGCGCGCAAGGCGGCCTCTTTTTCCGGGTTGTGCCACCAAAACTCCAACTCGCCCAAGGAATAGGGCGGGAGCGTCTCGGGATGCTCATACATGTCGAAATAGGCCACCGTATGGGTCGCCTTATACCACTGCGGCACCCAGATCTTTTCCGCCCGCAGCACCCGGTCCAAGGCCTGCACCACCACATCCAGCTCTTCACGGGTCGATGCGGCCTCGACCTTGTCCAAGAGCCGGTCCACCGCCGGATGGGCAAAGCCCATGCGGTTGCGGCTGGAATTGTCGCGCGTCACCGTGGCCCAAGCCTGTTTCAACTGCGCCCCCGGCTCATAACCGCCATTCACCGCATTGCCGACGATGATATCGAAATCGAAACTCGGCGGGTCGATGCGCTGCACCAATTGCGCAGAATCCACCATGACCAGTTGCGCATCCACCCCCAGCGCGCGCAGATTTTCCACATAGGGGCTGATCACACGCTCAAAGGCGGGGCTGTCCTCGATGAACTCCACCTTCAACGCCTCACCCGCCGCGTTGCGCCGCATCCCGCCCTCGCCCACAGTCCAGCCCGCCGCGTCCAAGAGCGCGGAGGCCGCGCGCAGATTGCCCCGGTCCATCGCCCGATCCGGCGTTGACACCGGCGCCATCACCGCCGCATCGGTCAAGATGCTGGCGGGCAACAACCCCTCGTCGATCAGCGGTTGCAAAACCGCTGTCTCCTCGGGACCGGCCGGGCCCTGCGCCGCCATGGCCGTGTTTTCCCACACCGAATTGATCCGGTCATAGAGCCCATAAAACAGCGTCTGGTTCGACCATTCAAAGTTGAACATCAACCCAATCGCCTCACGCACCCGCGGGTCTTGGAACTTCTCGCGCCGCAGGTTGAACAAAAACGCCTGTCCGCTGGCAATCGACCCCGAAGGCAGCGTCGCCTTGATGATCTGGCCATTCTGCACGGCGGGAAACTCATAGGCCGTGGCCCAGTTCTTTGACGAGTTTTCATTGCGGAAGGTATAGACGCCCGACTTGAACCCTTCCAAAGCCGCCGCATCATCACCGAAATACTCAATCCGGATGCGGTCGAAATTGTTCTGGCCAATCGCCAAGGGGTGATTTGCGCCCCAATAATCCTCGTCGCGCTTATACACCACCTGCTGACCGGGGCGGATGCTCTCCAACACATAAGGCCCGGTGCCAAGGAAGGGCGTCAGACCGCTTTCCTCAAGATCGCGCTTGTTGGCCAGATAATCGGCCTTGGAAATGATCGTCAGCCCGCCCGCATTGGCGGGCATATCGCGAAACGGCGTGCCGGGGGTAAAGGTGAACTTCACCCGGTGGCTGTCCAGCGCCTCAACCGACTGGAACTTTTCGTTGAACACGCTGCGGAACTCGGCAATCCCCTTGTCGCGAAACAGCTCATAGCTGAACACCACATCCTCGGCCGTCATCGGGCTGCCGTCGGAAAAGGTCACATCGCGGCGCAGGTTGAAAATCACCCAAGACCGATCTTCGGGGTATTCCATCGTCTCGCACAAGAGACAATAGGCCGCCCCCACCTCATCGGCAGTCCCCGCCAAGATGGATTCGTAAAAGATCTGCGACAAAGCCACCGGCGCGCCCTTGATCGTATAGGGGTTCACACTGTCAAAGGTGCCGGGCGCCCATTGGCTGATCTCGCCGCCCTTGGGGGCGTTTGGGTTGACATAGGGCAGATGCGGGAAATCGGCGGGCAGTTTCAGCGCGCCAAAGGTGGAAATGCCATGGGCGGTGATCACCGTCTGATCTTGGCCTTCCGCCTGCACCGCCCAAAGCGTGGCAGCCAAACCCATGAGCGAGGCGCTCAGCGTGGCCCGCACTTGGCGGGAAAAGCTGGGGGGCGCATCCGCCGCAAGGACCGATGCCAAGACCGTTTCGCGCGCCATGTCCGATACCTCCGCTTGCCTGTGAACCTTGAACGCATCCCTTTTCGGGACCTTTGCAGACGAATCTAGTCTGCCCCCCGCCCCCTCACAAGGCGCGAATGCGTGAAGCCTGCACCCAGCCACGAAAAAGGCCGCCCAAAGGCGGCCGATCTCGCGTCAAGACGTGCCCGATCTCAGGGATTCGCCTCAAGGTATTTGATCAGGTTGGCGCGCTCATCCGCTTTGGGCAGGCCAGCAAAAGACATCTTGGTGCCCGGCGCATAGCCCTTGGGGTTGGTCAGGAACGCATCCAGATTTTCCGGCGTCCAGACGTCTGATGCCATGGCCAACAGCGCCTCAGAATAGCCAAAGCCTGCCGAGGCGGCCTTGGCCTTGCCCACGATGCCGTTCAAATGCGGGCCAGTGCCGTCCGAGCCATCCAGCTTGTGGCAGGCTTTGCACTTGCCATACACCTTTTCGCCCGCAGCCGCATCGGCAGCAGCAAAGAGATCGGCAAAGGCCGGGCCTTCTTCGGCCACTTCGGTGCCGGCCTCTTCGGCGCCGGTGTCAATCACATAGGCTTGGGCCACCGGCTCATCGCCATGCGCGGCCGGAGCGGTGGCATAGAGCGCGTCCGATGCCCAGCTTGCAAACATATATACCAAAAGCGAGCCACACACGGCTCCGGTCACTTTGGTCAAGGTCATCGTATCGAACATGTCTTGCCTTCCCTTTGGGCTGGATTGCGCGCTATCTATCCGCTTCCCCCCATCGGTTTCAAGGTGTACATGCGCGACCAATCGCCCTAATCGGGCCAAATCGACACGGGAGCGTGGCAAAATGTCCGGTCGCATCGCATTTCAAGGGGAACTTGGGGCCTATTCCCATCAGGCCTGCGCGCAGGCGCGGCCCGATTTTACCCCCGTCCCCTGCCAAACCTTCGAAGATGTGGTCGAGATGACTCGCGCGGGCGAGGTCGATCTTGGCATGCTGGCGGTGGAAAACTCCACCTATGGCCGCGTGGCCGATGTCCATTCGCTTTTGCCAAAGGCTGGGCTGCATATCGTGGACGAGGCGTTTGTGCGCGTGCATGTCAACCTTTTGGGGGTGCGGGGTGCCACCCTGTCTGAGGTGCGCGAGGCGCATGGTCATGTGGTGATCTTGCCGCAATGCGCAGAGTTCCTGCGCGGCCATGGCATCAAGGGGGTGGTCAGCTCTGACAATGCCCGCGCCGCGCGTGAGGTGGCTCAGGCGGGCGATCCCACCCGCGCCGCCCTTGCCAGCGAACTCGCCGCCGAGATCTACGGCCTTGATGTGCTGGCCCGCCATATCGAAGACCAAAAGAACAACACCACCCGCTTTTTGGTGATGTCGCGCCACGCCGACCATTCCCGCCGGGCCGAGCGCATGGTCACCACGCTGACCTTTCGGGTGCGCAACATTCCGGCCGCACTTTACAAGGCGATGGGCGGCTTTGCCACCAATGGCGTCAACATGACCAAGCTGGAAAGCTATATGGTCGGCGGCACCTTTACCGCGACCGAGTTTTACGCCGACATCGAAGGCCACCCCGATGATGCCAATGTCAAACTGGCGCTGGATGAGCTGGCCTATTTCACTACACAGGTGAAAATCCTTGGCGTCTACCCCTCTGACCGCGTGCGCGGCTAACCGATCGGCGGCACAATCTGCGGCAATGGGGACTTAGGCCCCCGCCGCATCGGGACGCACAGGCAGCTTGGAGCGGGCCTCCAACTCGGCGGCAAACTGCGCGATGCGGGCGTCAAACTTGCGGTCCACCTTGGCCCGCGCCAACCGCAACGATTGCAAAAACAACCGCGCCCCCAATGACCGCGGCTTGATCTCGGTCGTGACATGAATCCGCGTGCGCTTGGCGCTCATCTCGATCAACTCGATCCGCGTCGTCGCCTCAACCGCGGGCGAGACAAGCGCCATCGCCATCGCACCCGGTGCGGCCATCTCGGTCAGCGTCAGATCCACCTTGCGCTGCTTGGCGCGGTAAGCAAAGCGCGCATGCCACGCCATGCCGACGCCGGGCGCGCGCAAACTGTCGGTGCGCGCCACCTCCACCCCCCGCCGCATGGCCGAGCGTTCCCATGATTCGAAATCGGTCACCACAGCCCAGACCTTGGCGATGGGGGCTTCCACGTCTTTTTTGCTGGCAAGTTTCATGCTGTGCTTATCTGCCCTGAAAGAAATGATGAAAAATGATGTGAAATTTAATCGTCGCCGGGAAATCGCCCTTGGCCAGCAAAGTGGGGTCAATCCACCCGATCTGCAAGCCAGTTGCGCAGAAGAAATTCGGCAATCGCACCTTTTCGCGGCGGACGAATCTTTGGATGCTGCCCGGCAAAAACCTGCAACAGACCCTGCCGATCCAGCCACAGCGCATCTTCCAACTCTGCCGCATCCACGGTGATCGCCTCGCTCACCGCCTCACCCTGACAGCCCAGCATCAGATTGGCCGGAAAGGGCCAAGGCTGGCTGGCGATATAGCGCACCGCCCCCACGCGCACCCCCGCCTCCTCAAACACCTCACGCCGCACGGCGCCCTCAATGGTTTCGCCCGGCTCTACAAACCCCGCCAACAGCGAATACATCCCCTCGGGCCAAACGGCATTGCGGCCCAACAGCACCCGGTTGCCATGGGTGATGCGCATGATCACCACCGGATCGGTGCGCGGAAAATGATGCGCCCCACAGGCCGGGCACAGCCTTTGCCACCCGCCCTGCACCACCTGCGAGGCCGCCCCACAGGCAGCGCAAAAGCCATGGCTGCGATGCCAGTGCAACACCGCCCGCGCGCTTGCCGCCAATTCCGCCTCGCGCGGGGTCAGCCGCATCATCGCATTGCGCAAATCCTCAAAGGCCGATGCCGCGCCCAGCGCCGGATGCGGCTGGCGGCTTTGGTCAAAGAACGATTGCTCTGCCCCCGCCCCGCTTTCCGGCTCCCATGCCGACAGATCGGCGGCAAAGCTGGCCTGCCCATCCGCCTCCAACCCCAAAAAGACAAGCGTGCCTGCCGCCTCCAACAGTGCGTGACCAAATGGCACCCAAACCAGCCCGCCGCCCTCGGCAAACATCGGCTTTCCGCGCCACAAGGGCAAAACCCGGCCGGTTTTCTCCAACTCTGCCAAAGCCTGCGGCTGGCTGCGCAAACTGGCCGCCCTGTCCAAGCCCGAGTCGCCAAAAATCATCTGTCCACCGCCCCGATTCCCAATGCCCGCATCTGCCAGAACTTCACCCATCTGACCTTGATCGGCCCCATGGGCCGCCCCACGCGCCGCGCCACATCTGACACGACACATCGGCCCAAGGCAATTTGCCAAATGCGCCAAACCCACGATCAGGTCTTGCGCGACTTTCACATCAAAAATACAACCATTAAGAGAGTCATCGTGAAACGGGATGAAATCGGCCAAGGTAACAAAAGTTAACGCGCGCCAAAACACAGCCGCTTTGGTCAAAGCCCCCTCCGGCGCAACGGCGAAGGCAGCACATAAGGGCGGCTGGCAGCCCTCCAAGGCTGGGCTGAACAGGGACGACAAGGATACGACGAACACGACATTGCGACCAAAACCGCGCAGCAAGAATACGGCAAAAGGACACGGCATGACGCATCTCATCCCGGCAAACGCGTTTTGGCGCGGCCAATGACCGCGCAAATGCCCGATCTGCCGCCCGATCTGCCGCGCGTCACCCTGCGCATCTTGGCCACCACCGATCTGCACGGCCATATCCTGCCTTGGGATGACCTGACAGACCAACCCGCGCCCGACCGTGGCCTTGCGCAATTGGCCAGCCTGATCGCCACCGCCCGCGCCGAAAGGCCCGGCAGCCTGTTGCTGGACAATGGCGATTTTCTGAACGGCAACCCGCTGGCCGATGATCTGGCCGAAAATCTGGCCACAGACTTGGCCACAGATTTGGCCCAAGACTTGGCCAGCACCGCCGCACCCGCGCCAACCGCTCAGCCAATGCCGCGAACCCGGCGGCCCTCCCCATCGAAGGCCCCGCATCCGATGATCACGGCCATGAATCTCTTGGCCTATGACGCGGTGACCTTGGGCAATCACGAATTTAGTCAGGGCCTGCCCGCCCTGTTGCGCGCCTTGCGGCAGGCGCGTTTTCCCGTCGTGACCAGCAATCTTGACCGCATCCCACCCCCGGGTGGGCGCAGACGGGCCTTTTTGCCGCGTCAGCTTTTGCTCAGGCGCGATTTGCCCGATGCCACGGGCAAATGCCACCCCGTCACCATCGGCATCCTTGGCTTTTTGCCACCCCAAACCACCGTCTGGGAACGGCGCCATATGGCCGGAAAACTGACCGCGCGCTGCATCTTGCAAGCCGCGCGTCAAGCGGTGCCGCGCCTGCGCCGCGCCGGGGCCGATCTGGTGATTGCCCTCTCGCATTCGGGCCTTGGCAGCGCCGAGCCGGACAGCAACGACGAAAACATCTCGCAGGCGCTGGCGGTGATGCCCGGCATTGATGCGGTGATCGCGGGCCATACCCATCAGCTTTACCCGTTGGACAAGATCGAAACCCGGCCCGGCACTGCGCCTTTGATGATGCCGGGCTTTTTCGGCTCGCATCTGGGGGTCTTGGATTTAGAGCTTTGCGCTGGCCCAAAATCGGGGGATGGAAAAGGACGCTGGCAGGTCACCGGCCACCGCATCGCGCTGCGCCCCGTGGCCCAGCGCGCCGGACCCGAGGGGCAGCTTTCGCCCCTTGTGCCGCCCGACGCCGATCTGTCGGCGCTGGTGGCCAAGGATGTTGCGCGGCTGCGCGCCCATGCGGCCCAGCCCGTCGGCCACACGCCCCATGCGCTGCACTCGTATTTCAGCCTGATCGGCCCCTGCCCGGTGCAAAACCTGCTGGCCGAATCTCAGGCGCGATATATTGCGCGCAGCCTCTCCCCCAGCTTGCCCGAGGCAGACTGGCCCCTCTTGGTCGCCGTTGCCCCTTTCAAGGCAGGGGGGCGCGGCGGGCCATCGAATTATACCGACATCCCCCCCGGCCCGGTCAGCACACGCCATATCGCGGATCTTTACATCCACCCCAACTGCCCCGTTGCGCTGCGGATGACCGGGGCGGATCTGGCCGATTGGCTGGAACGCTCGGTCAGCCTTTATCACCAGATCACCCCCGGCAGCTGGGACAGCCCGCTGATCAACCCCGATTTTGCCCCCTATAACTTCGACATGATCCACGGGCTTTGCTATCGCATCGACCTGTCGCAGCCTGCGCGGTTTGACAGCTTTGGGCATCTGGTGAACCCCAGCGCCCGCCGCATCCGCGCCCTCAGCTACAAAGGCCAACCCCTGCGCGCGACCGACCGCTTTGTGCTGGCCACCAACAGCTATCGCGCCAGTGGCGGGGCGGGGTTTGCCGGCACCGATCCCGGCGCGATCTTGATCGAAGACGCTCGCCCCCTGCGCCAAGTCCTAAACGACCATATCCGCGCGATGGGCCAGCTTGCCCCTGCTACCCCAACGCGGGCCGAGCGTCCAACCCAGTGGCAGGCCGATTGGGGCTTTCTGCCCCTGCCCGGCACCTCGGTGATCTTCGACACCGGGCCGGGTGCGCGGCATCACCTGCCCACCCACCACCCCACCCGCCTTGAACCCTTGGGCCTGCAAGCCACCGGCTTTCTGCGCTTTCGCCTGCACCTGTGATCGGCTAAGCCCCCGCCATCCCCGCGCACAGATGGACCCGCCATGCCCTATGACGCCCTGCTCTTCGATCTTGACGGCACGCTGATCGACACCGAATCCGTCGCCATGGCCACCGGCATGGCCGCCTTTGCCGCCATGGGCCACCCGGTTGACGCCAGCTTCATGCAGCGGCTGGTCGGGGTTGATCTGCCCACCTCTGCCGCCATCATCTCGGCCGCCCACCCGCAGCTTGACCAAACCGGCCTGCAAGCCCATTGGCGCGCCGCCTTTGTGGCCGAGATCGACCGCGATCTGCCCCTCAAACCCGGCGCACTCGACATTCTGCACGCCCGCCATCGCCCCATGGCGCTGGTCACCTCCTCGGGCCGCGACGAGGCGCATCACAAACTGCGCCGCACCGGGATTTATGACTGTTTCGACATCATCATCACCCTTGCCGATGTCACCACGCCCAAACCCCACCCCCAACCCTATCTCTTGGCCGCCGAGCGGCTGGGCGTCGCCCCCAGCCGCTGCCTTGCCTTCGAAGACAGCGAAACCGGGGCCGAATCCGCCCATCGCGCGGGCTGCACCGTGGTTCAAGTGCCCGATATCGGCACCGCCACGGGCCGCTGGGCGCATCACCTTGCCCGCGATCTGCGGCAGGGTGCTGCACTGGCGGGCCTGACCCGAGCCATACTTTCGTGACAAAATCCGAAACTTCTGCTTGATCCCTATCCTTTCGACAGCCATCCTCGCCTCGGTTTGGGGTAAAGCGGGGGGCTCATTATGAGCAAGGCAATCGGCATCGGTGTTCTGGCGGTGGGGCTGTTCGGTTTGGGCTGGTGGGCGCACAGCCATCACGCCCCGCGCATCGAAAACCATGTGCGCCAATTGGCCCAAGATGCGGTGACAGGCACGATCCATGGCGCGACCGTCACCGTCTCGGGGCGCGACATTCACCTCAGCGGCATCGCCGACAGCCCAGCCGAGGCCGAGGCGCTGACAAACGCCCTGCGCGCCCTGCCCGCGCGCCGAACCGTGACCACCGATCTGACCGTTTTGGAAACCGTCAGCCCCTTCACCCTCACCGCCGATAAAACCGCTGATGCACTCACCGCCACCGGACACATCCCGACCGAGGCGCTGCGCACCACGCTGGCCCCCACCTTGGGCGACAGCGCGGCAGGCTTGGTGCTGGCCTCGGGCGCGCCGCAAGGCTGGGGCGATCTGGCATCAGCCGGGCTTGCCGCCTTGGGCCATATGACCACCGGCACGCTCAGCCTGTCAGACAGCACGCTGACGCTCACAGGTCAGGCCAACACCCCGGTTGAGGGTGCCGCAATCACCGCCGCCCTCGCCGCCCTGCCCGCCGGGCAGGTGACAAAAGATATCACCCTCTTGGATGACGGCACAGCGCCGGCATGGACGCTGGACTATAGCGCCAGCACCGGGGCCACAGCGGCGGGCAAATTGCCCAAAGGTCTGGATCTGGCCAGCATCGCCACCGCCATGGGCCTTGGCAGCATCGGCGGCACCATCACCACCGCGCTGATGGGCGACACGGCAGACGCCAGCCCCTTTGCCGCGCTGAAAGACTGGATCGGCCAGATCGAAACCTTGGCCTATGCCCGCGACGGCAATGGCGAAACCCTCGCCATCGGCGTGCAGGCCGGGGTGGACAGCGCCGCCCTGCAAACCGCCATGGCAGGCGCATTTTCCGGGGCCGATGTGGCGGTCACCACCATCACCGCCAGCGGCGAAAACGGCGCGCGGCGCAACAATGCCGCCACCGGGGCGGATGAACGCTTTATGGGCGGCTATTGGCTGGCCGTGCCAGAGGTGGATCTGTCCCTTGCAGGCTGCCAATCGGCGGCTGAAACCGTGCTCACCTCGGGCACGATTAATTTCGTCACCGGCTCAGATCAGCTTGACGCCTCAGCCCTGCGCGTCATCAACGATCTGGCCGCCATCATGGCGCGCTGCGCCGAAGAGGCCGGGCTCAAGGCGCTCATTGGCGGGCATACCGACAATGTCGGTGATCAGGCCGCCAACCTTGGCCTTTCCCAGCGCCGCGCCACCGCCGTGCGCCGCGAGATGATCGCGCGCGGGGTGCCGCCTGCCGCCTTGCGCGCCGTGGGCTTTGGCGATGCCCAGCCGATTGCCGACAACACCACCGACACCGGCCGCGCCGCCAACCGGCGCACCACGATTGAATGGTCTGAATGACCAACCCACAGGATTAAGGAGTAAGGCATGTTTCAACGTTGGGGTTTTCTTTTGGGCGAAATCTGGCTTTTGCTGCTGCTTGCAACCCTTCTCGGGCTTTTGGCGGGCTGGCTGATCTGGGGCCGAACCAGCGCCAGCACCGACACAGCCGAGGCCGACCGCCTGCGCGCCGAGCTTGACCGCTGCACCGCCAAAGGCCGCGATCAATCCGCCCGCATCACCGCACTTGAATCTGACATCGCAGCGGCAAAATCCACCGCCACCAGCGACGCGGCCAAGGCAGAGAGTGCAAAGGCTGAGGCCGCAAAGGCAGAGGCCGCAAAGGTTGCCGCAGCCAAAGCCGAGGCTGCCAAAGCAGAGACGGCCCAAGCTGACGCCGCAAAAGCAGAGGCGGCAAAGACTGCCTCCACCAAATCCGCCGCTTCAAAACCCACCGCCAGACCCTCTGCCGCGCAATCCACGACAGCAGCGGCACCAACAGCAGCAACCACGACACCACCCGCCAAAGCCGCCGCACCCAAACCCGCCGCCCCCAAACCCACCCCCAGCGCGGCTGACAAACCAAAAAGTCTGACCAAGGCCCGCAACGACGCGCCCGATGATCTGAAACTCATCAAAGGCATCGGCCCCAAACTGGAACAGCTCTGCCACAAGCTCGGCTATTTCCACTTTGACCAGATCGCCGCATGGACGGCGAAAGAGATCGCTTGGGTCGATGACAACCTCGAAGGCTTCAAAGGCCGCGTGACACGCGACGAATGGGTGGCCCAAGCGCGCGACCTGATGAACGGCGCAGCCCCCCGTCCGGGTGGCGAAGGCTGAAGGCCCCCCACCGCGTGGCGCAACAAAAAGCCCCCAAATCCGGGTGGCTTTTTCATGGCCTTTCACGCCAAAAGCCGCTCATCATCCCGCGCCAGACGCTGTCGGGACGGATACCCGACGCGAACCCGACAAAGACCAGACGCAAACCCGACGCCCAAAACAGGCGTCAAACGGCTGATCCGTTACGGCGTCATATGCCGCACCCGCGCGCCCCATTCGATTGCCGCCGCATGAAGCCGGTCGATCCCCAACTCCTCGCGCACCTCTTCCAACATCTGCAATTCCACCTGACTGTGGTTGCCATCCGCCGTCACCACATCACAGGCCAAGGCATAGGCTGTCTCATTCAACCGCTCGGGCAAGGCGTCGCGGATCAGGCCGAAAAGCGCGTCCAAACCGTCTTCTTCTTCAAATAAATCAAAGACAACCTGACTGACGCGACGGATCCGGTCAGCATCATAATCGGCAAAAACCGGCATATGATTGACCATGCGCTGAATGGCCACCAGCTCGGCGGTGCGGATATTCTGGTCGCTGGCACTGGCCGCCACCATCACCGCAACCAAGGCATCTTGTGCCGACATCGGCGCCGTATCAGACATGAGTTATTCCCTTTGCATCTGCGGCGAGATTATTGACGGCCCGCGCCCATGGCAATATGGCACAATGAACCGCCAGATATCGGATTTCGGCGGCGTTTGAGGATCTGACCATGACCGCACTCCGTGATGCCGCGATGACGTCGAAAGCCTGGCCCTTCGAAGAAGCACGCGCCGTTCTCAAACGCTATGAAAAGAAAGACCCTGAAAAGGGTTACGTCCTTTTTGAAACCGGCTATGGCCCCTCGGGTCTGCCCCATATCGGCACCTTCGGCGAGGTGGCGCGCACCACCATGATCCGCCGCGCGTTTGAGGTGATCTCGGACATCCCGACGCGGCTGATCTGCTTTTCCGACGATGTCGACGGTATGCGCAAAGTGCCCGAAAACGTGCCGCAACAGGACATGCTGCGCCAGCACATGCAAAAACCGCTCACCTCGGTGCCCGACCCTTATGGCCAATTCGACAGCTTTGGCGGCCACAACAACGCCATGCTGCGCCGGTTCCTGGACACCTTCGGCTTTGAATATGAATTCATCAGCGCCACCGAGTTCTACAAGTCTGGCCGCTTCGATGACACCCTGCGCCTTGCCGCCGAACGCTATGATGCCATTATGAAAATCATGATGGCGAGCCTTCGCGAGGAGCGCCAGCAGACCTATTCCTGCTTCCTGCCGATCCACCCCGAAACCGGCCGCGTCCTCTATGTGCCGATGAAACATGTGGATGCGAAGAACCACACCATCACCTTCGACGATGAGGACGGCCGCGAATGGACGCTGCCGGTGACGGGCGGCCATGTCAAACTGCAATGGAAGCCCGATTTCGGCGCCCGCTGGGCCGCGCTGGATGTGGACTTTGAGATGTATGGCAAAGACCATTCCACCAACACGCCGATCTATGACGGCATCTGCGAGGTTCTGGGCGGGCGCAAACCCAACCATATGACCTATGAGCTTTTCCTCGACGATCAGGGCCAGAAGATTTCAAAGTCAAAGGGCAATGGCCTGACCATCGACGAATGGCTGAGCTATGCTGCCACCGAAAGCCTATCTTACTTCATGTATCAAAAGCCAAAAACCGCCAAGCGGATGCATTTCGATGTGATCCCGCGCGCGGTGGATGAATACCACCAGCAGCTGCGCGCCTACCCGACGCAAGATGTGGTCGGTCAGGTGAACAACCCCGTCTGGCACATTCACCACGGGAACCCGCCCGCGTCGAAAATGGTGGTGCCCTTCTCGATGCTTCTGAACCTGGCTTCTGTTGCCGGGGCCAAGGATGCCAAGGGCTTGTGGGGCTTTATCAAACGCTACGCCCCCGATGCCTCGCCCGAAGCCAACCCCGATCTCGACGCCGCCGCAGGCTTTGCCGTGCGCTATTTCGCCGACAAGATCGCGCCGACACGGGTGTTCCGCCTGCCCACCGATCAGGAACGCGCCGCGATCGAGGACCTGCGCGCCCGGCTTGTCGCATGGGACGGCGGGCTGGATGACGAGGCCCTGCAATCCATGGTCTTTGCCGTGGGCAAGGACCACGGGTTCGAGCCGCTGCGCGACTGGTTCAAGGCTCTCTATGAGGTGCTTTTGGGCGCCTCGGAAGGCCCGCGCTTTGGCGGGTTCATCGCGCTTTACGGCGTTGAAGAGACCATCGCGCTGATCGACAAGGGGCTGTCGGGCGCGCTGATCGCCAAAGCCTAAAAATCATGGCCGGGGGGCCTATGCGCCCCCGTCCTTTCCTTTTTGGTAACCGCGCTATGTTTTTCTCTCATCAGAGGGAGGTTTCCATGCGCGCATTGCTTGCCTGTCTGTTTCTTGCCTTTCCTGCCACCGCGCAGGAGGCGCCGATTCAATCCACCATCGAGCGGCAGTTGCAGGCCTTTCAGGCCGATGATTTCGCCACCGCCTTCACCTTCGCCTCGCCCAATATCAAGGGCATCTTCGGCAACCCCGAAAACTTTGGCCGCATGGTGACCCAAGGCTATCCGATGGTGCACCGCCCCGGCGCGGTGAAAATGCTGGAACTGCGTGAGGTGTCAGGCCTGCTGTGGCAGCGCGTGATGATCACCGACCAGATGGGGCGCACGCATCTTCTGGATTATCAGATGATCGAGACGCCCGAGGGCTGGCAGATCAACGGGGTTCAGGTTCTGCGGGGCGAGGGCCTAGGGGCCTGAGGGCGCAAAGATGAGTATTTGGAAAGGCGCAAATCCAAGAAACCGCGCGCCTTTCGATTTGCGCCTTTTCAAAATACTCCGGGGTTTGCCATTGGGATCGCCATTGGTCCGAGATACCAATGGCATGGGGGTGGAACCCCGGGGGCGGGGACTATGCACCCTTGGGGCGATGGGCCTTGATAATGCTCGGGTCCGTCTCGATCCGGGCTGCGCCGATGAGGTCAAGGCAATAGGGCACGGCGGCAAACACGGCCTCAAGGCTGGTCGAGATGGCGTTCGGGCTGCCGGGCAGGGTGATGATCAGCGTGCGGCCCCGCACGCCTGCGCCTTGGCGTGACAGGATCGCGGTCGCCACCACCTTGCCATTGGCCGCGCGCATCGCCTCGCCAAAGCCGGGCAGGTCAAAGGTGATGACATCGGCCATCGCCTCGGGCGTCTGGTCGCGGGGAGAGGGGCCCGTGCCGCCGGTGGCAAGGATCAGACCGGCCCCCCATGTGTCGGCCAGATCGGTCAGCGCGGCGGCCACCTCGGCGCGGCCATCAGGGGTGATGCGGCGGTGGATGTCCACCGGCGTGGTGATAACACGGCGCAGCCAATCCTCGCAGGCCGGGCCGCCCCGATCTTCGTATTCGCCGCGCGCCGCGCGGTCCGAGACGGTGAGAATCGCGATCTTGGCCATGGAAAGCTCCTGTCTTTTCTTAGGTTTGGGGCTGATGGTCGGGCATTTCAAGCCCCATCGCCCAGCGCATCTGCGCCTTGGTCTCCACCGCACAGGGCCGGGCCGCGCGCAGGCGGGTCAGGGCGGGTTCGGGCGGCTCGCCCGCCTCGATCATCAGCCGCAGCGCGATCATGCCCGACCGGCCACAGCCCCCCATGCAATGGACCAAAACCCGGGGGCTCGCCCGCAAACGGGCAGACATCGCTGGCCAATCGCGGCGCAGGGCCGCTGGGGGCGTGCCGAAATCCGGGATCGGCAGGTGGAGCCAGTCCACCCCCGCCGCCGCCAGATCGGCGGGCAGGCCCGCCGCCCCCCGCGCGGCCAGCTCGCCCGTCTCGGCCAGTGTCACCACCAGACCGGGCCGCCAGGCCAGCACCGCTGCGAGATCGCCCGCATAATCGCCCGTCCGCCCCGGCATCGGGCACAGGCCAAGCGCCCCGCCCGGCACCTCAATCTCTGCCACCTGCATCGCCAGTTTACCTTGTCCCCCCAAGCGCCTAGTCTTCACACCACACGAATCCCGCGAGGCAAGATGACAGAGGCCGCAAATTCCGCCCCGGCGCAAGCCTATCAGGTTCTGGCGCGGAAATACCGTCCCGAGACCTTTGCCGATCTGGTCGGCCAAGAGGCGATGGTGCGCACGCTGAAAAACGCCTTCGCCGCCGACCGCATTGCGCATGCGTTCATCATGACGGGCATCCGTGGCACCGGCAAGACCACCACGGCGCGGATCATCGCCAAGGGGCTGAACTGTGTCGGGATTGACGGCACCGGCGGGCCGACCACCGAGCCTTGTGGCACATGTGAGCCCTGCCGCGCCATTGCCGAGGGGCGGCATGTCGATGTGATGGAGATGGACGCGGCCTCTCGCACTGGGGTGGGCGATATCCGCGAAATCATTGATTCCGTTCACTATCGGGCGGCCTCGGCGCGGTTCAAAGTTTATATCATCGACGAAGTGCATATGCTGTCGACCGCCGCCTTCAACGCGCTGTTGAAAACGCTGGAAGAGCCGCCCGCCCATGTGAAGTTCATCTTTGCCACCACCGAAATCCGCAAAGTGCCGGTCACGGTCTTGTCGCGCTGCCAGCGGTTTGATCTGAAACGGATCGAGCCTGAGGTGATGATGGGGCTTCTCAGCCGGATCGCCAAAGCCGAAGGGGCTGAGATTACCGAAGGCGCGCTGGCGCTGATCACACGGGCCGCCGAAGGCTCGGCGCGGGATGCGACCTCGCTTTTGGATCAGGCGATTTCCAATGGCGCGGGGGAAACCAGCGCCGATCAAGTGCGCGCCATGCTGGGGCTGGCCGATCGGGGCCGGGTGCTGGATCTGTTTGACATGATCATGCGGGGTGCCGCGCCCGAGGCCTTGGCGGAAATTTCGGCGCAATATGCCGATGGGGCCGATCCGATGGCGGTGTTGCGCGATCTGGCCGAGATCACCCATTGGATTTCGGTTATCAAGATCACCCCGGCCGCCGCCGAGGACCCGACCACCCCGCCAGAGGAGCGCAGCCGCGGGCTGGAGATGGCCGCCGCCCTGCCGATGCGGGCGCTGAGCCGGATGTGGCAGATGCTGCTCAAGGCCATTGAAGAGGTGGCGTTGGCCCCCAATGCCATGATGGCGGCCGAAATGGCGGTGATCCGGCTGACCCATGTGGCCGATCTGCCCGATCCCGAAACGCTGGTGAAAAAGCTGCAATCGCAATCTGCCCCGCCCCCTTCGCCGGGCGGCGGCATGGCGGGTGGCGCGCCCGGCGGCGGCAATTATGGCGGCACGGTTCATGCTCCGATGATGGGGGCAGCCCATGCCCCAATGCGCGGGCCGACCATGATGGCCCAGTCTTCATCATATGGACAGGCCACGGCGCTGGCCGAGGCCCCTGCCCTTCATTTGCCCACCTTTCAGCATGTCGTCGATCTGATCCGCGACAAGCGTGATATGCTCTTGCTGAAAGAGGTCGAGGATGGGGTGAAGCTGGTGCGCTATGCCCCCGGGCGCATCGAGTTTCAGCCAAGCCCCTTGGCCCGGCCCGACCTTGCCGCGCGGCTTTCGCAGCGTCTGCAGGGCTGGACCGGGGCGCGTTGGGGCATCTCGGTGGTGAATGAGGGCGGGGCTGCAACGCTGGCCGCACAGCGCGATGCCGAGGACAATGCCGCGCGGGCCGAGGCCTTGGCCAACCCGCTTGTGCAGGCCGTGTTGGCCGCCTTTCCCGGCGCGAAGATTGCCGATATCCGCACGCCCGAAGCGATGGCCGCCGCCGCACAGGCCGAGGCCCTGCCCGAGGTGGAAGATGAATGGGATCCCTTCGAGGACGCCTGAGGGTTGGCACCAACCCTTTTCTGGAAAAGATTTGCAAATTTCTTCGAAGAAATTTGATCCTGCCGCGGTGGGCGCATATCTTGTGGTCCTGACAACAGAGGTGACGAGATGCTGAAAGGTTTGGGTGGGCTTGGCGATATGGCCAAGATGATGAAGGCCGCGCAGGAGGCACAGGCCAAGATGGGTGAGTTGCAGCAAGAGCTTGCCCAGATTGTGGTGGTGGGTGAATCCGGGGCAGGTCTGGTCAAGGCGCGTGCCAGCGCAAAGGGGCAGATCACCGGGCTGGACATTGACCCGTCGATCCTTGTTCCCAGCGAAAAGGAGGTGATCGAAGATCTCATTCTGGCCGCCATCCATGATGCCCAAGCCAAAGCGGCGCAGCGGACCGAACAGGAAATGGGCAAGCTGGCGGCTGGCCTTGGCCTGCCTGCCGATTTCAAGCTGCCGTTCTAAGCCATGGACGGCACCCGCGATATCGAGGCGCTGATCGAATTGATGGCGCGGTTGCCGGGGCTTGGGCCGCGATCTGCCCGCCGCGCGGTCTTGGCGCTTTTGAAAAAGCGGGGGCAATTGATGGCCCCCTTGGCCCAAGCCATGGCCACGGTGGCGCTGAATGCGCGCGATTGCATCATCTGTGGCAATATCGGCACCGCCGAGATTTGCCCGATTTGCGCCGATCCGGCCCGTGCCACTGGCGAAATCTGCGTGGTGGAAGATGTCGCGGATTTATGGGCGCTTGAGCGGGGACAGGCCTTTAGGGGGCGCTATCACGTGCTGGGCGGCACGCTTTCGGCGCTGGATGCCGTGGGACCCGATGAATTGGGCATCCCCCGGCTGACGGCGCGAGTGGCAGAAGAGGGCGTGCGCGAAGTGATCTTGGCGCTGAACGCCACGGTCGACGGGCAAACGACGGCCCATTACATTGCCGATGCGCTGGCGGGCTCAGCAGCTCAAATCACCAGCCTTGCCCAAGGCGTGCCGGTGGGGGGCGAATTGGATTATCTCGACGATGGCACAATCGGGGCCGCACTTCGTGCGCGGCGCAGGTTCTGAGGGGGCCCCCAAAATCTCCGTGCTTTGGCCTTTGTTGCGCCCAAATCGGGCAAGAAAAAGGGTCATCTCACAAGGAGTTTGGCCATGGCGGGTATTGCGGTGATGTTCGGGGGCATGACGGGGTTTGTTTCGGCGGTCATGGCGCTGGTGCTGTTCAACGCAAGCTGGCTGTTGGCGCTGGGGCTGTGGTCCTTGATCGGCATGGCTTTGGCCGGAGTGCTGATCGCCTTGTCACTGGGCGCCCGCCGCCCGCGCGGCCCCCTTGCGCCTCAATTGATTTTGTCGGCGGACTGGGGCTGACATTCAGCGTAAGGCGGCTGAAACCTCTCATCCGGTAAGAGATAGCAAAACGCCAAAAGGCGCGGGTTTTCCCGCGCCTGTTCTGTCAACGATGCTTGAAGGGCTGCGTTTGCAAAACCTCAGCTCGCCCGCGCCATCAACAGCCGCTCCTGCATGGCATGTTCAAACCCCACCCGCAGCGAAATCGCGCTGAGCGGCGCGCGCAGCTCGGTCGGGTCAAAGCGGTTGAACGGGAAATGCTGCGCATCACATTCCCGGCTGACCAGAATCACCTGAATACAACGCCCCGCCGCACGCAACAGCGCATGGAGCCGGCGGGAATGGGCAAGGCCACCAAGACTGTCGCAATCAATGACGATCAGCTCAAAATCTTGCGGACCGTCCAAAATACGATCCAACGCGAAATAGATTTCATCACAGCTTTCCAGCCGGCAGCCCAAAGCCTGAAGCTTATGGGCCAAGGGCGTTTGGTCTTTGGCGGCAGAAACCAGCAAGGTGTTGACACCAAAACCGACAACCGTCGCTTCCATGCGGTCGAACGAGTTGGAAAGGTTCATGGCACTGGTCCTTTGATATCTGTGAGACAAGTAATGAAGGTGAATTGTGCCAAAATTGAGCACAATTCTCGACAGTTCTGGGATTATGATTGGCCAATCCTTGGCCATTGCCGGGTTCCGGCTTTGCCGCCATGATGGCAGCGCGCCGATCACCAAGATCGGCAGAGGTCTAAGCAACACCATGACAGCCGTTGATTACCAAAGCCTTATCGACGCCCCGACCTGGAGCTTTATTGAGGCGACCAATGCCGCCTATCCGCCTGACACCGCCTCGCTGACCATTGCCGATCAGCGTGCGATCTATGATCGGATGTGCCGGGTGTTCTTTCAGGGCTATCCGCCGGGTGTGACCGCGCGCGATGAGGCGGTGGCCGGGGTGCCGTGCCGGATTTATCCCGGTGCGGATCCGGTGGTGATCTATCTGCATGGCGGCGGCTATGTGGTGGGCGGGTTGCACAGCCATGACGATGTTTGCGCCGAGATCCGCGCCCGCACCGGGCTGACGGTGGTGGCGGTGGATTATCGGCTGTCGCCCGACCATCTGCACCCGGCCGCTTTCGACGATGCCTGCGGGGTTGTTCGGGCCTTGGCAACAAAAGGCCCGGTCGTGCTGGCCGGAGACAGTGCCGGGGCCAATCTGGCCGCCGCGGCCGCCCACGCGCTTCGCGGGGCGGGGGTGAAGATCCTGGGCCAGGTGCTGATCTATCCCGGGCTTGGGGGTGATGTGAATGTGGGCAGCTATATCACCCATGCCCATGCGCCGATGCTGACGCGCGATGACGTGTTGTTTTACAAAGATATTCGCCACGGCGGCCCGCCGCCCGAGGATGACCCAACGGTCTATCCGCTGCGCGATACCGATTTCACCGGGCTGCCACCGACCCTTGCCATTGGCGCGGAATGTGACCCCTTGGCCGATGATGCGCGTGACTATGCCGCGCGGATCATCGCCGCCGGAGGGCAGGCCGAATGGGTCGAGGAAAAGGGCCTTGTCCATGGCTATCTGCGCGCCCGGGCGAGCGTGCCGCGCGCCGCTGCCAGCTTTGACCGCATCGTCGCCACGATTTCCCGCTTTGCCAAAGGAGAGACGCTATGAATGCCCCCTTGCCTAACAGGTCCGCCAATATGACGCATTGGGCCGAACGCGTGGACATGGCCGCCGCCTTTCGCTGGACGGCGCGGTTGAACATGCATGAGGCGGTGACGAACCATTTTTCCTTGGCGGTGAATGAGGATGGCTCGCGCTTCCTGATCAACCCCAATGGGCGGCATTTCAGCCGGATCACGGCGTCAAGCCTGGTTGAAATTGACGCCAATGATCCGGCGACGATGACCCGGCCCGATGCGCCCGACCCCACGGCCTGGGGGCTGCATGGCAGCATCCATCGCGCGCTGTCCCATGCGCGCTGTGTGCTGCATATCCATTCGATCCACGCCACGGTGCTGGCGAGTCTGGCTGATTCGCGCCTGCCCGCGATCGACCAGAACACCGCGATGTTCTTTGGCCGCCATGTGGTGGATGACCATTATGGCGGCATGGCGTTTGAGGAGGAGGGCGCGCGCTGTGCGGCGCTGCTGGCCGATCCGAAGGTGACGACCATGGTGATGGGCAATCACGGGGTGCTTGTGGTCGGGCAGACGGTGGCCGAGGCCTTCAACCGGCTTTACTATTTCGAGCGTGCCGCCGAGACCTATATCCGCGCGCTGCAAACCGGCCAGCCCCTGCGGGTGCTGCCCGATGCGATTGCCGAAAAGACCGCGCAGGAGTGGGAGGCCTACCCCGGTTTTGCCGAGGCACATCTGCGGGAAATCAAGGCGATCTTGGACGAGGAAGGGTCAAGCTACGCCGCGTGACCCTCGTCGTCGGCTTCGCCCCTCCTCGGACGACGAGAAGGCGAAGCCGCACGAGGAGGCTCAGGCGGTGAAGAAGGGTTTGGCCTTCATGGTCGGCGGGACCGGCACGCCAAGGCGGGTGAGGATCGAGGGCGCCAGCGCCAGTTGGTCGAGGATCACATCCTTGGCGGGCATCTCGCTGTCGCCGAAATAGTAAAAGGCCGCGTCCTGCTGCAATTCGCCGGTGCCGCCGTGATGGCCGCGTTCGTCCTGCCCGTGGTCGGCGGTGACGATCACCTCATAGCCCTTGTCGCGCCAGCGCTGCAGGAAGGGGGCGAGCATCGCGTCCATCATGTAGCAGGCGTTATCCATCTCTTCGCAGTCGTGGTAGAAACGGTGGCCCATGCTGTCCAGCGTGCAGGTGTGCAGGATGCCGTAATGGATGCCATGCACCTCGCATAGCCGGGTGAGCGTGGCGAAGAGGTCCACATCCGAGGGCGTCATCTGGTTGATGTTGCCGTAGCCGGTCATGGTGTGGAACCGGCCATGGGTGATGGGGCCGCCCGGTTCATCATATTCGATGTCGCGCACCAGATCGAAGGGGGCACGGTTGAAGAATTCAGACCAAAAGCTGTGCGTCACCGCGCCGGTTTTCAGCCCCGCCTTGGTGGTCTCGGAGAAGATGTCGGGTTGTTCAAGCCGGTAAACCGCCTCATTGCCCCAGACGCGGTGGACCTGCGGCGGCACGCCGGTGTGGATCGAGGCATAGCAAGAGGCCGAGGTCGAGGGCAGCACCGCACGGATGCGGTGCACGGTGGCGTCGCCATTGGCGACCCAGCCTTCGAGATTGCCAAAAAGCCGCCGCCAGTTGCGGTAGGGCACGCCATCAAGGATGATGAGAAGGAGTTTGCGTTGGGTCATGGTCTGCCGCCTTTGGGTCCGGAGGCCACGGGGGGAGCCTCCGGCGGGAGTATTTTTGCCAAGAGGAAATCAGTTGTCGGCCGCGGCCATCTTGCGGTTGGCGATCACCTTTTCCAGCCAGCCGAGTTCCATTTCAGGGACCGAGGACAACAGAAGATCGGTGTAATCGTCGAAGGGCGGGGTCAGCACATCGGTCTTTTGCCCATAGCGCACCACTTGGCCCTTGAACATCACGGCGATCTTGTCGGCGATGGCTTTGACGGTGGCAAGGTCATGGGTGATGAAGAGATAGGCCACATTCTCGCGCGCTTGCAGGTCGAGAAGCAGTTTGAGGATGCCGTCGGCGACGAGCGGATCGAGCGCCGAGGTCACCTCGTCGCAGATGATGAGCTTTGGCTTGGCGGCCAAGGCACGGGCGATGCAGACGCGCTGCTTTTGCCCGCCCGAAAGCTCGGCCGGGTAGCGGTCGGCAAAGCCTGCGCCCATCTCGATCTGGTCGAGAAGTTCCTGAATCCGCAGCCGTTTGGCCTCGCCCGTCAGGCCAAAGTAAAACTCCAGCGGGCGGCCGATGATGGTGCCGACGGTCTGGCGCGGGTTCATCGCGGTGTCGGCCATCTGGTAGATCATCTGGAGTTCGCGCAGGTCGTCCTTGCTGCGGCCCGCGAGGTCGGCCGAAAGCGTGCGTCCGGCAAACTGGATACGGCCCGCCGAGGGGGGCAACAGTCCCGTGATCACGCGGGCAAGCGTGGACTTGCCCGAACCGGATTCGCCCACGACCGCAAGGGTTTGACCCGCGGCCACATCGACGGTGACGTTTTTCAACACGTCGAAATTGGTGCCCTTGTAGCGGGCGGTGACGTTTTGCACCGACAGGACCGGGGGGGCGGGCGATTTCTCGACATGGTCGATGGAGCGGACCGAGACGAGGGCCTGGGTATAGGGTTCACGCGGGGCGTTGATGATCTGGTCGGTGGTGCCGTATTCCACCATCTTGCCGTGGCGCAGCACGAGGATATCGTCGGCCACCTGTGCCACAACGGCCAGATCATGGGTGATGTAAAGCGCGGCCACGCCGGTTTCATGGATCGCCCGTTTGATCGCGGCCAGCACGTCGATCTGCGTCGTCACATCAAGCGCGGTCGTCGGTTCGTCAAAGATCACGAGATCGGGCTTGGGGCACAGCGCCATGGCCGTCATCACGCGCTGCAATTGCCCGCCAGAGACCTGATGCGGATAGCGCTCGCCGATGGTTTCAGGATTGGGCAGCGACAGTTGGCGAAACAGGCTGACAGCGCGGGCCTCGGCCTCGGCCTTGGTCATCACCCCATGACTGACCGAGGTTTCGATCACCTGTTCCATCAGCCGTTTCGCCGGGTTGAACGAAGCGGCGGCGGATTGGGCGACATAGGTGACTTCTTTGCCGCGCAGGTTTCGCAACGCAGCTGCATCGGCAGTGCGGATGTTGCGCCCGTTGAGCATAATCTCGCCGCCCGTCAAGCGCACGCCACCACGGCCAAAGGCCATGGCCGACAGGCCGATGGTGGATTTGCCCGCACCAGATTCACCGATCAGGCCGAGAACGCGGCCCTTTTCGACAGAGACGGTCACCCCATCCACCAGCACCACATGGCGGGGTGGCTCCCCAGGCGGATAGGCGGTGGCCTCAATCTTCAGGTTGTTGAAGCAAAGCAATGTATCAGCCACCGCGGCCCCCTTTCAGGCTGGAGGTGCGCGACAATATCCAGTCGGCCACAAGGTTCACCGAAATGGCCAACAGCGCAATGGCCGCAGCCGGAACAAGAGCGGCAGACTTGCCATAGACAAGGCCACCTTTGTTTTCACCCACCATGCCGCCCCAATCGGTCAGCGGCGGCTGGATGCCCAAGCCCAAGAACGAGAGCGTTGAGATGAAGAGCACCGCGAAGATAAAGCGCAAGCCGAACTCGGCCACCAAGGGCGAGAGCGCATTGGGCAGGATTTCGCGGAAGATGATCCAGCTTTGTTTTTCGCCGCGCAGACGGGCGGCCTCGATATAATCCATGACCGAGATATCGACGGCAACCGCGCGGCTAAGCCGGAAGACGCGGGTGCTGTCCAAAACACCAATCACAAGGATTAGCACGGTCAGGTTCAAGGGCAGGACCGACAGCATGACAAGCGCCACGATCAGCGAGGGCACGGCCATGACAAGGTCAACGATCCGCGACAGGACTTGGTCTACCCAGCCACCGCGCACCGCGGCAAGAAAGCCAAGGAATGAGCCCAGCGAGAACGACAGGATCGAGGCGGCAAGAGCCACGAAGATGGTGACCTGCGCGCCATAGATCAGCCGCGAAAGGATGTCGCGGCCGATGGTATCGGTGCCCAGCCAGTGCGTGGCCGAAGGGCTGTCCCAGACGCCGCCGACGGTACTGTCGATGGGATAGGGGGCGATGACTTGGGCAAAGACGGCGATGAACAGAAATCCGCCGGTCAGCACCAGCCCCAATAGGGCAGAGAGTGGTATCCTCATTTCGGGTGCCTCAGGCGTGGGTTGGCCAGAATCGAGATGATATCTGCCGCCATGTTCAAGAAAATATAGACCGCCGCAAAGATCAGGCCCACCGCTTGCACGACGGGAAGGTCGCGCTTGGTCACATGATCGACAAGGTATTTGCCAAGGGCGTTGTAGCTGAACACCACCTCGACCACGACGACGCCAACCACCAGATAGGCAAGGTTCAGCATCACAACCGAAACAACCGGCGCGATGGCATTCGGCAAGGCATGGCGCCAGACCACCTCCATCGGGCCAAGGCCCTTGAGTTCGGCGGTTTCGACATAGGCCGATTGCATGACGTTCAGGATCGCGGCACGGGTCATGCGCATCATATGCGCAAGCACCACCATGACCAGCACGATCACCGGCAACGCGACGGCCTGCAACTTGTCCCAAAAGCCCATGCCCGGCAGCACCATCGACACAGGCTGAAAGATCGGGAACACCTGCGTCAGCAGGAAAATCACAAAATAGGCCGCCACAAATTCGGGCAGGCTGATGGTGGTCAATGTCACACCCGAGATCAGCTTGTCCGGCCAGCGGCCGACATAGCGGGCAGCCACAATGCCCAGAATGATGGCCAAGGGCACAGCGATCACCGCCGCAGCCGCCGCCAAGAAAAGCGTATTGCCCAAACGTGTGCTGATCGACTGTGCGATATCAGCCTTGTTGGACAAGGCAGTGCCAAGATCACCCGTCAGCACACCCCCGAGCCAGCTGAAATACCGCTCCAGCGGGGGGCGGTCGAGGCCCATTTCGGCCCGCAGGTTTTCCAGCGCCACGGGCGTGGCGGACTGTCCAAGAATAGCTTGCGCTGTGTCTCCCGGCAGCGCCTCGACGCCGAGAAAGATCACTGCGGAAACCGCGAGGAGTAAAAGGAGGCCCAGCGCAATGCGCTGGACCACCAGTTTCAAGACGAGATGCACCTTGGTCTCGCGATCAGGCGTTCAGCCAGCACTTGCTCAGTGCGGTGCCGTTCATCAAAGTGCCCTGCGGATCGGCGATCCAGCCGCTGACTTCGACGCGACGACCTTCGACCCAATCGTTGAACATCGGGCAGATCAAGCCGCCTTCGTCGCGCAGGATATGGGCCATTTCCGAGTAGATGCCCTTGCGCTTGGCCGCGTCCAGCTCGCCCTTGGCCGCCAACAAAAGCTCGTCGAACTTGGCGTTCTTGAACTTTGTGTCGTTCCAATCGGCCGTGGAGAGATAGGCGGTGGTATACATCTGGTCCTGAACCGGACGGCCACCCCAATACGAGGCGCAGAACGGTGCGACGTTCCAGACGTTTGACCAGTAGCCGTCATCGGGCTCCAGCTTGATTTGCAGCGGGATGCCCGCGGCATTGGCCGAGGCGGCAAAGAGGTTCGCCGCATCCACAGCGCCCGGGAAGGCACCCGGTGCAACCTGCAAAATGATGGGCGAGCCATCATGGCCGGACTTCTTGTAGAACTCTGCGGCGGCGGCGGCATCATATTCACGCTGCGGGATGCTGTCATCGAACAGCGGATATGCGCCATTGATCGGGAAGTCATTTCCGCGCGACCCATAGCCGCCCAGAATCTTGTCCACCAATTCCTGACGGTTGATCCCCATTTTCAACGCCATCCGCAGGTCGTTGTTGTCAAAGGGCGCTTTGTCACAATGCATGATGAACACATAGTGGCCGGGACCACCAACCTGCTCGATCACGACATCGGTATTGCCCGCCAGCAACGAGACGATCTTGGGATCCACGCGGCTGATCATATGAACCTGACCGGACTGGATGGCAGCGGTCCGCGCGGTGTCGTCGTTGATCGTCAGGATTTCGACCGCATCCGCATGGCCGCGCGACGAATCCCAGTAGTTGGCAAAACGCTCGAACGTGGTGATCACGCCCGGCTCGCTGGCGGTGACCTTATAAGCCCCCGTGCCGTTGCCGGCAGCCGGATTGTCATAGCCACCACCGGGCTGGATGGCCAAGTGATAGTCCGCAATCAGGAACGGCAGGTCGGCATTGGCCGAAACCATCTTCAGTGTGACCATGTCGCCTTCGGCCGACATCTCGGAAATGCCCTGCACGATACCAAGCGCGCCCGACTGAGCTTTCTCGTCGGTGTGGCGCTTCAACGTGGCAACCACGTCCTCTGCGGTCACCGTGCCGCCGCCGTGGTATTCCACGCCCGCGCGGATCTTGAACTTCCATTCGGTCGCATCGGCGTTCGACGACACTTCTTCGGCAATCCGCATTTCGACGGCGCCATTGGCATCGACGTCGACCAAGGTTTCACCCCAGGTGCGGTTGATCATGTAAGGCACGTCCGATGCAGCCAATGCCGGATCAAGCGAGTTGGTGCTTTCGCCACCGGCGATGCCAGCGCGCAGAATGCCGCCCTTTTTCGGCTCTTCGGCATGGGCCGCCTTGGTAAAGAGCGCGCCAGCAAGACCGGCGGAAAGGCCCATTGCGGTGGTGCGGCCCACGAATTCGCGGCGCGTCATCGCACCTTTGCGCACGCGCGCAATCATCTGGTCCAGTTGATCTGACATGTTTTTCTCCCTGCTTTGGCCCGGATTCGCCGGTGCCTTCTCGTTGATTTGAACCCACTAAACCGCGACGGCCCTCATATGGCAAGGATTCTTGCCACCCGGCCCGTTACACAAATTTGCGCGCCACATGGTCGTCAAAATCCCGTTCAAACACCATCTTGTCACTCTCAAAGGCCCGCAATCGGGCCTTCATCCGCAGATGGGTTGGCGTCGCTGTCATCTCGGCCCAGGCCTCGGTGCGCACGCACCAATCGCCCCGCGACAGGCGCTGTTCCCATGTATGCACCGCGCGGGCGGAGAGGGGATTTTCAGGATGGACCTCCCAAAGCTCACTCATGGTCTCGCCGGTTTGCAGGCCATGGGTCAGGTTCTCCGCATCGCCCAGATCGTCGCGGATGACCAAGGAAACGGTGCCGGTGATGAGGTCGGTCTCGATTTTGCGCGTGGTCTTACCAGCGCGCAGCACCTTGTGCTTCCACGGGCTGGCATGTTCAGGCGCAGGCGGCACCCATTCGGCTCCAGCACCCTGATGGACCGGCAGATCAAGACTGCCAGCCATCACCGAAAGCCGCCCCGCCTCGGGCGAGGGCCAGACAAAGGGCCAATAGCTGTTCGACAAGGCCAGCCGCAAGCGGTGGCCCGCGGCCAGCCGATAGGCCATCTGGTCAATGTCAAACGCCACATCCACCACCTGCCCCGGCACCATCGGCGCAGGCGTCTCCCGGCTGTCGCGGTGACACAGGTTCAGCATGCCATGGGCAATGCGCACTGACGATCCATCCGGCGCCACATCGCACAGCCGCGCCACCACAAAGCCCAAAGGCTTGTCCGATGCCAGCCGCAGCCGCAGCCGCGCCGCGCCCACAAGGCTCAGCGCCTCGGTCACAACCTCGCCATCAAAACAGACCGACATCGCATCATCCCCGGCCTGATCACCGGGCATCTCGGCATTCAGCCCCATCGGAAAGAACTCCCCCGTCTGCATCCCCAGATGCTGCGGCGTGGCAATCTCTGCCAGGACCTCGCCTTCAATGTGGCTCAAATATCCTCGGGGGGTCCGGGGGGCAGACGGCCCCCCGGCGGCGGAGACAAGATGCAGGGTCTGCCGCGTGACGCGCGGGCTTGGCCATGCCGGCTCGGCCACCCAGCGCCCAGCGCGGTGTTTCGCGCTGGCGTCGGGGGCCTCGCTGTCCAGCTGATAGACCCGATAGGCCGGATCATCCTCGGCCCCGTTCTGAATGCCTTTCAGCCAACGGTCCCACCAGCGCAGCGCCTCTTGCAAAAACCCGACCTGAGGCCCCGGCACCGCAGTATGCGGATATTGATGCACCCAAGGGCCGACGATGCCCTTCACCGGCCCCCGGCAATTGGCGACCAGCGCCGCCACAGTGTTCATGTAATTGTCGGCCCAGCCGCCCCAGATCTGCACCGGCACGGTCATGCGGGCGTAATCCTCGCAGACCGACCCGTGTTTCCAATAGGCATCGCGCGGCTGATGCCCGGCCCAGCGCGGGGCGAGCCAGGGTTCGGCCTCAAGCCGCTTCAGCCAGTCCGCCCGCCAGTCGGGGCGCAGGGCCGGGTCGGCGGGACGCGAGGAATAGGACAGCATCACCGCGCCCCAGCCGAAATTCTCGCCCAGAAGGCAGCCGCCCTTGTAATGGATATCATCGGCAAAGCGGTCAGTCGTCGAACAGACCGACACCACGGCCTTCAATGCCGGCGGCTGGCGGAATGCCGTTTGCAGGCAGTTAAACCCGCCCCAGCTTTTGCCCATCATGCCGACGCTGCCTGAACACCAACCTTGGGCGGCAAGCCAAGCGATCACCTCCTCGGCATCTCGCAGTTCCTGCTCGGTATACTCGTCGGTGATCATCCCCTCACTGTCGCCACAGCCGCGCATGTCGACGCGCACGGCGGCATAGCCGTGACCGGCAAAATAGGGATGCATCATCTCGTCGCGCGGCAGGGTTCCGTCGCGCTTGCGATAGGGGATATATTCCAGAATGGCCGGCACCGGATTGCGGGCCGCGTCCTCTGGCATCCAGACCCGCGCCGAGAGGCGGCAGCCGTCTGACAGCACGATGCCCATGTCAGGCGTTTCAACCACCTGATGCGGAAATTCGGTTCGTATGGCCATGGCAGTTCTCCCCGCCCCATGAGGCAACGGAAATCGGCAAAAGGCGACACGAATTCGCCGCTTCTACGGACAATAACGACACCTGCCGCCCCACAGCCGAAAAAGCCTCTTGCCGATGGACAAGCCGCGCGGCACCGATGGGCAAACCGATTGCGAGGCCCAGATGACCAAACGCCCCAATATTCTGATCCTGATGGTGGACCAGCTGACCGGCACCCTGTTTGACGACGGACCGGCCGATTTCCTGCATGTGCCGAACCTGCGCAAGCTTGCGGCGCGTTCGGTGCGTTTTGCCAACAGCTACACCGCCTCGCCGCTTTGCGCGCCCGCCCGCGCAGCCTTCATGTCGGGCGCCCTGCCCCGCCGCACGCGGGTTTATGACAATGCCGCCGAGTTTGCCTCCGACATCCCGACCTATGCCCATCACCTGCGCCGGGCGGGCTATTACACGGCGCTGTCGGGCAAGATGCATTTCGTCGGGCCCGACCAGCTGCACGGGTTCGAGGAACGTCTGACCACCGACATCTACCCCGCCGATTTCGGCTGGACGCCCGACTACCGCAAACCGGGAGAGCGGATCGACTGGTGGTATCACAACATGGGCTCTGTCACCGGGGCGGGGGTGGCCGAGATCACCAACCAGCTGGAATATGACGATGACGTCTGCCATCAGGCGGTGCAGAAGCTTTACGATCTGTCGCGCGGGCTTGATCCGCGCCCCTGGTGCCTGACCGCAAGCTTTACCCATCCGCATGACCCGTTTGTGGCGCGGCGCAAGTATTGGGACCTTTACGAAGGCATCCCCGAACTCGAGCCGCCCGCAGGGCTGGCCTATGAGGACATGGACCCCCATTCCAAACGCCTGATGGACGCCTGCGACTGGCGCGGAATGGAGGTGACACCCGACCATATCCGCCGGTCGCGTCAGGGCTATTTCGCCAATATCAGCTATATCGACGACAAGATCGGCGAGATCCTCGCGGTGCTGGAGGCCAGCCGGCAAGAGGCGATCGTGGTCTTTGTCTCGGACCATGGCGAGATGCTGGGCCGCAAGAGCCTGTGGTTCAAGATGAACTTCTTCGAAGGCTCGGCCCGGGTGCCCCTGATGATCGCCGCGCCGGGGCTCGCGCCTGCGACCATCACCACGCCGGTCTCGACCATCGACCTGACGCCGACGCTCTGCGATCTGGCCGGAATTTCGATGGCAGAGGTGATGCCTTGGACCGATGGGGAATCCCTTGTGCCCCTAGCCAAGGGGGCCGAGCGCACCAGCCCCGTCGCCATGGAATATGCTGCCGAGGGCACGATCACGCCCATGGTCTGCCTACGGCAGGGCGCTTGGAAATACATCCATTGCCCCGCCGATCCCGACATGCTGTTCGATCTGGCGAATGACCCCGATGAAAGCCTCAATCTGGCCGATGACCCCCGCGCGGCCGAGGTGCTGGCGCATTTCCGTGGTCTGGCGCAGGCGCGCTGGGACATGGCCGCCTATGATGCCGAGGTGCGCCAATCTCAGGCCCGGCGCTGGGTGGTCTATGAGGCGCTGCGCAACGGCGCCTATTATCCTTGGGATCACCAGCCGCTGAAACTCGCCTCGGAGCGCTATATGCGCAACCACATGGACCTGAACGTGCTGGAAGAAAACAAACGCTTCCCGCGTGGGGAATAGGCGGGCCGGTCAGGCGCTGACCTAGGTTCAGTTTAAGGCCGAGCAGCGGGTTGCACTCGGCCAATCTTATCGGCCTGCCGGTGCGGAATTTTGGCTTGGGAAGGGCAAATGGCCTGACGCTGAACTTGGTCTGGCCACAACCCAAGCAAATTGACGTTTCATGGCTGTGGTTGGATCGCCCGCCTTTTGTGCCGGATTTTAATCTCGGACGAAAGGAAGATCCTATTGCTGCCTATCTTGGCACCGATTGCCTTCTGAACTTTTTATTTATCGCTCAATAGAGTTCAGATGCCCCAATCTCGTCCCGCAATAGAAATGCGGTCCCGACCGTTGCGCTTCGAATTGTAAAGCGCCTCGTCTGCCGCGGCGATCAGGTCATCCATATCTTCAGTTTTGACCCGCTCCACGCCAGCGATACCAATGCTCACCGTGATGGGCAGCGGTGGCACGTCATGTTCCGACGAAAACGTAACAGGTTTTTGGCGCGTCACGTTCAGCAGTTTGGTGGCCACCAATTCGGCCTGCTCGGCAGTCGTGTCAGGCAAAACGACACAAAACTCCTCGCCGCCCAAACGCGCCAAAAGATCCGATGATCGCAATTGCCGTGACCAACGCCGGGCCATTTCCTGCAAGACGACATCGCCAATGACGTGCCCGTAGGTATCGTTGACGTTCTTAAAATGATCGAGGTCCAGCATCAAAACTGAAATTGGACGGCCAGAGTCCCGTGAGGCCTCAATCGCGCGGGCACCAAATTCAGCATAGCCACGCCGATTTGCAACGGCTGTCAGCATGTCCGTATTGGCTTCGGTCATGAGATTCTGGTTCACTTTTGACAACTGCCGCCGCAAACGTCGTTCACCACGCAGCTCATGGCCCATTTTTACCGCTTCTGTGATGTCGCTTTGCAATGACACAAAACGCAAGACACGATCCCAAGGATCCTTGAAGGGCACGATTGTTGCGTTTACCCAGAAATAATTGCCGTCTTTATCGATGTTGCGAAGGATGCCCTTCCAAATTCGGCCTGATTTTACAGCGTTCCACAACTTTGAATAGAATATGGCATCATAAAGACCACTGTTCAATATCCGATAATTTTTGCCAAGAAGCTCGGGCTCGGTATATCCGGTGCGGTCAATGAAAGCCTGGTTCGCGGCAACGATATTCCCGTCATAATCTGCTTCCGAGACCATAAGATGGGCACTGATCGCCCGGCTTTGATTAAGCATCTCCGTCACTGATACTTCGTAGCGGGTATACACGCGGTAAATGACGGACATCACAAGAAGCAGTGTCAAACTGGCGATAAGCGCTGCGGAAACGCGCTGGAACTCCTCCATCATGTCCTCGGCAAAACTGCGATCACGATCGCCAATAACGCCAAGGACGACCGGATGATTTGGGCTGCCGCGATACGCCAATTTCCACCGCTCATCTTGGCCGAGTGAAAGGCTGCCGATATCTTGAAACTGCAAAGCACGTCCAAGGGCGGTTTCAACCAACTCCGCTTCGTCGGTAAGACGATTATGGCCAAATATATGTCGCCCCGAAAAATCAAACAGCGACAACTCGTAATCGCCTAAATCGTCGACGCGCGCCCAAAAGTTTTCGAAATAACCGGGGTTAATTCCGGCGATCCAACGCAGTCGCGTTCCATCTATTTCTACACTAAGCGCCGCAAGCCATAGGCTGAGATCGGCCTCTGCACGCCCGTCCACCAATCCATTCAGATCACGAAACGGAAGATTTTCTCCAAAGACAACATCATCTAGCCGCGTCGGCGTCGGCAGTTTTTCAAAAGGCACAATCAGACCCAGACTAAAATCATCTGAGCTCGCAATTACCCGACCCGACCAATCCACCAATGACAAACTGCGTAGCATTGGTGTGTCAGAGATCAGGTCCCGCAGCCTCTCGGATGAGAGGCGTTCCGTCCAAATCGTGTTCCATTCGGTGATTGATGCCGCCAGTTTAAGTTTCGCCATAACGGTATCTAAAGAACGCGAGGCATGATCCTCTAACAAAAACGCCGTGCTTTGCACGTTCTGGACAAGCGCACGCTCCAGCCCCTTGCGAATGGTATAGTTCGTTACGAAGTATGATCCCCAAATGATAATCAATGCGCCAATCGTGAACGCCGCGAAAACCCGGCGAGACCGAATTGGATCAATCTGAATGTCGCTATTAAGAAGCACAGCTTAATCTGTGACAATAATTGGCAACAAACCAAAGGGTTCGGCTGCGAGCCGCAAGCGACCATCGCTCTTGATACTGCGCACGAACTGATTGACGCGATCCAACCACTCAGCGTCTCCCTGCGGAACGGCATAGGCATAATCGGTCAAATTGATCGTCGAAGTCGGTTCAACCAGTCGGGCCCAGTCGGTGTTTTCCAACATCCGGCGACTGTAAGGATAATCGGTTATAAAGACATCAGCGCGGCCTGCCTCGACCTCTAATTCACGCTCCCCAGGCTTGGTTGTCACGACAAGCTCTGCACGCTTTAGGTAATCTTTCATAAATGGCTCCATTACGGTGCCTTTTAACACCGCAACGCGATTCCCGGATTGATCGAGGTCATTCCAATTTTTAATTCTGCGGTTTGAGTTTGTTGTAATGCCATAGAGGTCGCTGCGCATGTAGGGTTCGGAAAAGGCGACACGCTCGGCGCGGGCCTTCGTTACACCAACGGCCATCATTGCGATGTGACAGCGACCCTTTTCGATATCATTGACGAATTTGCTGAAGTCCGTCTCGATATAGGCGATCTCAACACCAAGATCCTTCGCCAACTCCTGAGAAAGCGTGATATCGACACCCTGCAACGCGGAAGTTCTTTTGTTACGAAAGCTGATTCCATAGTAATCGGGCCAGATGCAAACAGACAGAACGCCATTCTTTGAAATCGAATCAAGAATCTGGCCCTGAGCAGGTGGTGCAAGAAGCGATATGCCAAATGCCATGACTGGCAAGAAAGCCCTGAGAGAATCTAGCATTCCGACACCACGATAATTTCAATTTGGCTTTGAAAAGTACGCGCGCGATTTCAATCGACGCCCCATATTTTCGAAGTCAATTAATAGCTTATATTTTCGTGAAATCAAAATGCAGAAATCGAATTCTTCGTGAATTTAAAAATTGTCACCCTTTATTTTTAAATCTCGGAGGTCCAGTTGTCTGGATATTTTAACGGGAGAGCAGCACCACGCACGCATCACCCCCAAGGCTGTATGCGGCTTTTCATCGAGTGCTGGAATATTCCGTTCTGAAATCATGCCGCCAAACGGCCATGCGTCGCCATCGGTAGTCTGGGGTTATCTCCGCCACCTCGCACCGACGCGCGCTCTTTCGGGGCTGCCAAACGCGCAGCTTGGCCCCGGACATACCAAGCCAAGGCCAAACTGCCGAGCAAAAGGCCCGCGGCAGGGCGCGCGGGCCAAAGCGTCCAACCTAAATCTTGATACGCAGCGCGTCAGGGTCGAAAAGAGGCTTAAGATGCAGGTTGGCTGGGGTCTCTTGCCCCGCAATAACAAGGGCATATCTGCCTGCCGAAAGCCAAGGCTCGGTGACGCCGGCCTCGTGGCGGACATAGCCAAGCCCGATGCTTTTGCCCAGCGTATAGCCATAGCCGCCCGAGGTCAGATAGCCCACCGCCTGCCCGTCGCGCAGGATCGTCTCGCGCCCGACCAGAACGGCCGCCGGATCATCGACGGTAAAGGTCATCAGAGATTTGGTCAGGGGCTTGCCTGCCGCCGCCTCAAGTGCCGCGCGGCCAAGGAAGGGGGTCTGGGATTTCAGCTTGACCGCCCAGCCAAGACCCGCCTCAAAAGGCGTATCGTTGGGGGTGATATCGGACGACCAGGCCCGATAGGCCTTTTCCAGCCGCAGAGTTTCCAGCGCGCGATAGCCGACCGGGCGCAGGGCCGGGTCTGCCGCGGTAAGCGCATCGTAAACCGTGCCCAGATCGGTGATCGGGCAATGCAGCTCCCAGCCCAATTCGCCAACATAGGTCACCCGCAGGGCGCGAACCTTGATCCCGGCGATGGTCAGGATACGGGCCGAGCCAAAGGGAAGTGCGGCGTTTGACACATCCTCGGCCGCCACGCGGCCCAGAATGTCGCGCGCGCGCGGGCCCATGAGCGACAGCGTGCCCCAGCCTTCGGTGACATCTTCAAACGTGACGCCCGATTTCGGCAGATGATCGGCGATCCAGCCGTAATCATGGGTGCGAAAGCCGGTGCCGGTGACAATGTAAAACCGGTCCTCGGCCAGCCGCGCCACGGTCAGATCGGCCTCGATCCCGCCGCGCGAGTTCAGAAGCTGGGTATAGGTCAGCCGCCCCACCTCGCGCGCCACGCGGTTGGCGCAGATGGCTTCCAGCGCATCCGCCGCGCCGGGGCCGGAAAGTTCGTATTTGGCGAAAGACGACTGGTCGAACACCCCAGCATGGGCGCGGACATGGGCGTGTTCTTCGCCCACTGGGCCAAACCAGTTCTGGCGGCCCATCGAATAGTGGTCGCGCGGCTCCATCCCCGCAGGGGCGAACCAGTTCGGCCGCTCCCACCCCAGTTTCGATCCAAACACCGCGCCCTTGGCTTGCAGCCGCGCATATAGCGGCGAGGTGATGCGGGGGCGGCCCGAGTCATATTCTTCATGCGGGAAGGCGACGGTGTAATGCTTGCCATAAGCCTCGAGCGTGCGGGTCGCGACCCAGTCACGATCACGGTGCAGGCCCGAAAAGCGGCGGATATCCACAGCCCAGAGGTCCAAAGGCGCCTCGCCGCGCATCACCCATTCGGCCAACACCCAGCCCGCGCCACCGCCGGAGGCAATGCCAAAGGCGTTGAAGCCCGCGCCGACATACATGTTTTCACATTCGGGTGCCGGGCCAAGGATGAAATTGCCGTCGGGGGTAAAGCTTTCGGCCCCGTTGATCATCTGCTTGACGCCAGTTTTTTCCAGCGCGGGCACGCGGGCGATGGCCTGTTCCAGATGCTGGCTGAAATGGTCGAAATCATCGTCGAACAGGCGGAATTCCCAGTTCGGGGGAATGTCGCCGGTGACCCAGCCTTGGGGGTTCGGTTCATACCCGCCCATCACAAGACCGCCCACCTCTTCCTTGAAATAGGTGCGCCGGTCGGGGTCGCGCAGCGTGGGGGCGTCGGGGGAAAGACCGTCGATCTTTTCGGTGATGATGTATTGGTGCTTCACCGGGTGCAGCGGCACCGTCACCCCGGCCATGGCGCCCAATTGCCGCGCCCACATGCCGCCGCAGTTCACCACCTTGTCGCAGGCGATGATGCCCTGATCGGTTTCAACATGGGTGATGCGGCGGCCGTCCATCCGGAACCCGGTGACGGTGACACCTTCAACGATCTTCGCGCCATGCATCCGCGCGCCCTTAGCGAGTGACTGGGTGATGTCCGAGGGGCTTGCCTGCCCGTCGGTTGGCAACCAGCTGGCACCGATGAGGTCGGAGGTGTCCATCAGGGGCCACATATGCTTGACCTCATCGGCGCTGATCAGTTCCATATCCATCCCGAAACTGCGGGCGGTGGTGGCAAGGCGTTTGTATTCGGTCCAGCGGTCCGCCGTGGTGGCCAGACGCAGGCAGCCCGTCATCTTCCAGCCGGTATCGAGCCCCGTCTCGGCCGCGAGCCCTTTGTATAGATCGACCGAGTATTTCAGCACCTTGGTGATCGACGCTGATGAGCGCAGCTGCCCCACCAGCCCCGCCGCATGCCATGTGCTGCCAGAGGTGATCTTGCCCTGTTCGAGCAGCAGCACATCGGCCTTGTGATCGCGCGCCAAGTGATAGGCGGTGGAGCAGCCGATGATGCCGCCGCCAATCACGATGATCTGGGCTTGGGTCGGAAGGGTCATGTCAAAGGGTCCCGTGCATTTTGGTAAAGTGGGAAAGGCTGGCTGCCAGTTTTTCAAGGTTTTCCGCCGCATAGGCGCGATAGTCGGCCCCGGGGGCTGACAGGTGCAGATCTGACACCATGGCCCACATCGCCTCGCGCAGGAGGCTTGCGCATTGCATGGCGTCAAAGGCACGGGCAAAGGCGGCGTCGGGTTTGTGGCCAAGATAGGCGACCAGCAGCGCCTCGGTTTCCGCCCCATCCATGCCGGCGTTTGAGGCCGCGCCCGCCAGATCGAACATCGCGGTGCCAAAGCCCGCGTATTCATAGTCGATCAGCCAGAGCCGATGGCCGTCATCGAGGAAATTCGCGGGCAACAGGTCATGGTGGCCAAAGACGATGGGCAGGGGGATTTGCGCGGCCTCCAGCTTGGCGGCAAGGGTCAGATGATCGGGCAAGCCGGGGGCAAAGGGGCTGCCGCCCGCCGCAATGGTGCGGGCATAGTCGCGGATCACATGGAAGGGCCAAAAGATAAAACCTGCCCCGCTGACCTGCGCCGGCATCTCATGGTGAAAGCGGCGCAAGAGCGCGCCCACCCGGTGGGGGGCAGCGCGCAGATCGGCCGGGGTCCAGGTGGCGGCCTGGATGAACTGGCCGACGCTGACGCCGGCGGCGGCATATTCCACCGCCGGGCCAAAGCCTGCGGCATGGGCGGCGCGGGCGGTCATCACCTCACGCGCGCGGTCAACGTGGTGAAACGGGTAGTCGCGGCCAAAGCGCACAACATGGGCGCCCGCCGCGTCGGTGACCTTCCAGCTTTCGTTGGACAGCCCGCCGTGCAGGGGTTCGGCGGTGATCTCGCCCTGCCAGCAGGGCAAGCCGCGGATGGTGTCGGGGATCATGGCGGCGATCATGTGGTGCCCTCTAATCCGAGTTTCTCTCGCGCGGACCGGGCGGCGGCGGACAACAGCCGGTCAGCAATGATGGCGATGAAGGCAATCGCCAGCCCGGCCACCAGCCCGTTGCCGGGGTTCGCCTTGGTCAGCGCGATATAGACGTCTTGGCCAAGATCGCGGGTGCCGACGAGGGCGGTGATGACCAGCATCGAAAGCGCGAACATGATGGTCTGATTGAGGCCCAGAAGGATTTCCGGCAGCGCCAGTTTCAGCCGGATGCGCGTCAGGATCTGCCAAGGCGTGCAGCCCATGGCGCGGCCCGCCTCGATCAGGCGCGGGTCCACCCCTTGCAGGCCCAGCACCGTATAGCGGACCGAGGCCACCACCGCATAGGCCACCACCGCGATCATGGCGGTGAAATCCCCCACCCGGAACAGCATGACGATGGGCATGAGGTAAACGAAACTCGGCAGGGTTTGCAGCGTGTCGATGATCAGCCTTGTGACGGACCACCAGCGGTCACGCTCGGCCACCCAGATGGCGATGGGCAGGCCCAGCCCCATGGCGACAAGGGTCGAGATACCGCAGAGATAGACGGTGATCATTGCCTTTTCCCATTGCCCGGTGGCGGCGATCAGGAAGGACAGGCCCGCGCACAAAAGCCCAAGGCGCAGCCCCCCGAGCCGCCAGCCGAGAAGGCCCAAAAGGGCGACCACCCCCAGCCATGGCAGGCCCAGAAGAAAGCGTTTGGTGGGCATCAAGACCCAAGTCAGGATTGCGTTCTTCACCGCCTCGAGCGTGTCAAAGAAGGTGATGTTGATCCATTGCACCAGCGCTGCCCAGAAGGGGCTTGTCCAAAGCTGCGCCGCCTCGGGGTAGGTTTGCACGGCGGGCAGCAAAAGGCCGATCAGCCCCGCGCCAAGGGCAAAGACAAGGGCGGCCAACAGATAGGGATGGCGGGCAAGGCCGGTTTTCAGGGTCGTGCCAGCGCTGCGATGCGCGACGGCTTGGCTCAGGCGATCCAGCGCAATGGCCAGAGCGACGATGGCAAACCCCGCCTCAAGCCCGGTGCCGAAATCCAGCCGCCTGAGCGCGTTCAGCACCTCGAACCCCAGCCCCCCTGCCCCGATCATCGAGGCGATGATGACCATGTTCAGCGACAACATGATGACCTGATTGACGCCCACCAGCAAAGGCTCACGCGCCGAGGGGACCAGCACGCGCCACAGGTGCTGACGCGGGGTGCAGCCGGTCATGGTGGCCAGATCATGGGTCTCGGAGGGCACGCGCGACAGGGAAAGCGTGGTGATCCGGGTCATCGGCGGGGTGGCATAGATCAGCGTGGCAATCACTGCCGCCGTGGGGCCAAAGCCAAAGAGGATCAGGATCGGCACCAGATAGGCAAAGACTGGCATGGTCTGCATGAGGTCGAGAAACGGGCGCAGCGCGCGGTCAAACCACGGGTGGCGCCACGCAAGGATGCCAAGGCCCAAGCCCCCGGCCACACCCAAAGGCACCGCGACGACGATGGAGGCGAGCGTGACCATGGTGGCATGCCAATGGCCAAAAATCGCGACAAAGACGAAACAGGCCGCGACCAGCGCGGCCAGCCCTGCCCCGCCCGCCCAATGGGCAAAAAGCGCCATGAGGGCGATGACGGCCAGCCATGACAGCGGCGGCACGAGTTGCAGCGTTTGCCCCGCCTCTTGACGCTGCACCCCATCGGCCAACAGGCCAAGGGCCGCCTGATAGGGAATGTCGATGAGCGACGAAAACGCGCGCGTCAGATCGGCAAAGGCGATGGGGCCAATGGCGGCCTCTTTCACCGCCCAGGTAATCGCGCCGCCAATCCAGCGCGCGGCGGGGATTTGCGCCGATTTCGGGTAATCGAAGGCAAAGGGCAAAAAGGTTTGCCCCCAAAGCCACAGCGCCGCCCCAAGGGCGAGCGCGAGGCCCCAGATCAGGCGGCTGCGCTCTGCCAGCGCAGGCAAGGACCCCGCGCCGATCACGCCTCACCCCCGAGCAGAAGCCGGATCACATCTTCGCGCGCCACGGTGCCGATGGGCGTGCCCTGTTCCTCGACGCCCACCTGCGCCTGACCGTCGAGAAAGGCCTGCCCCGCCTCGGCCACCGTGGCGCGGGCGGGCAGGATCGCCAGACCGGCGGGCACCGGGCCGGGGGAGACCAATGACGCCAGCCGCACCACCTTGGCCTTGGCCACCGCCCCGGTGAAGGCGCGCACATAATCGGTGGCCGGGTGCAGGACCAGATCCTGCGGCGTGCCGATCTGTTCGATCTGGCCGTCTTTCATGATGGCGATACGGTCGGCAAGCCGGATCGCCTCGTCAAAGTCATGGGTGATGAAGATGATGGTCTTTTGCAGCCGCGATTGCAGGCGGATGAATTCATCCTGCAACTCGCGCCGGATCAGGGGGTCAAGGGCGGAAAAAGGCTCGTCAAGGAACCACAGTTCGGGTTCCACGGCGAGCGAGCGGGCAATGCCCACGCGCTGTTGCTGACCGCCAGACAATTGGCGCGGATAGGCACCCTCGCGGCCCGCAAGGCCCACGAGCGCGATCATCTCGCGGGCGCGCCCCTCACGCTCGGGCCGGGGAATGCCTTGAATATCCAAGGGAAAGGCCACGTTTTCCAGAACCGTCAGATGCGGCAAAAGCGCAAAGTGCTGAAACACCATGCCCATTTTGTGCCGCCGGATCTGGGTCATCTCGGCCTCACTCGCGGTCAAGAGGTCTTGGCCGTTGAACAAGACCTGCCCGGCGGTGGGTTCGATCAGCCGCGACATCAGCCGCACCAGAGTGGATTTGCCTGATCCCGACAGCCCCATGATGACAAAGATCTCGCCGCGCCGGACGGTAAGATCCACCGCGCGCACGGCGGGCACAAGGCCAAGGGCAGCCAGCCTCGCCGCATCGCCCCCCGACGCGGCAAAGGCCTCGGTCGCGCGGGCGCCGAACACCTTCCACAGGTCGCGGCAAACAAGCGTATCGGTCACGTCAGACATTCAAGAACCCGGTTTAACCCGACCCGAGGCGCGCGGTCGCCTCGGGGTGATTTTGGAAAGGCCACGGAATGGCCTGCCTACTTGGCGATCCAAGCGCTCCAGGTGGCCTCATTGGCGGCCATCCAGTCAGCCACGACTGCCTCGATGGTTTTGCCGTTGAGATCCACCTCTGTGATCATCTGGCCCATCGCGGCATTGTCGATGGTAAAGGCCTGAATGGCCTTATGCGCGCCGGGCCATTTGTCTTTCACGCCCGACCAGCCGACCTTCCAGATATCGCCAAAGGGCTTGCCGCAATCATGCGCGGCATCCGGGTTTCCACCCCAAGCCGGATCGGTGTAGCAGGCGGCCTCATAGGTGGGAAACTCCACCCATTCGCCTTCGAACTTGGCGGGGGCCCAATGTGGGGCATAGATCCACAGCATCACAGGGGCCTGACGCTGATAGGCGGATTCCAATTCGGCAAAGAGCGCCGCATCGGTGCCTGCGTGGATCACCTCAAACGGCAGATCAAGGGCTGCGATGCGCTCCTCATCAAATCCGCCCCATGTGACGGGCCCGCCCAGATAGCGCCCCTTGGGCGCGGTTTCGGCGGTGCTGAAGGCTTCGGCGCAGGCGGGGTCCTTCAAGGCCTCCCAATTCGGCAGACCGGGGCATTTTTCCTTCATGTAAAGCGGATACCACCATTCTTCCTTGGCCTGCATTCCAGTCGGGCCCAGCACCTCGACATTGCCGGTCGCGGTGGAGGCATCCATCGCATCGCGCCCGGTGGTTTCCCATATCTCCATGGCGACATGCAGATCGCCGGTTTCCAGACCGGCAAACTGGGCCAGATAATCGGCCTGCACATATTCCACGTTATAACCGCCCTTCTTCAACACCTCGCCCATCAATTGGGTGGTGATGAGCTGACCGGTCCAGTCGTGCAGGGTCAGTTTGATCGGGTCGGTCGAATCCTGAGCCATCGCAGTTGAGGCGCAAAGCATGGCGGCAAGGGTAAGAGACAGGCGCATGTGACACTCCCTGATGGGGGCCTGCCGGTCATTCGGCGGGCCAGTTGGGTGATTGCGGCGCTTGGGACGCGGTCAAGCCTGGGCGCGCCTGCGCCTTTTCTTCTGATGAAAATTACGCGCCACCATGGGGGCGTGAGTCAACAAGAAATCAGGATAAATGTGGAAAACCTGACCGCATCATTGAGTTATTGACAAGTTTCGGTCAGAATGAGTGCGAAATTCCACAAATCAGATAAGGTTGCAGACCGGAATGCTCAACAAACGGCACGGGGCGATTCTGGGGATTCTTGAGGCGCAGGGTGCCTTGCCCTTGGCTGCGCTGGCCACGGCCCTTGGGGTTTCGGCCGAAACGGTGCGGCGCGATGTGCGCGCCATGGCCGAGGCGGGGGCGGTGGTGCGCGTTCATGGCGCGGTGGGGCTGGCGGGCCAGACAGGCGAGGCGCCCTTTGACCGTCGGATGCGCGAGAACGCGGGCGCCAAGCGCGCCATTGCCCGCGCCATGGCCGAACAGATCGGCGATGGCGACAGCCTGATGCTGGATACCGGCACCACAACCAGCTTTCTGGCGCGTGAACTTTTGACCCATCGGCGGCTGACGGTGGTGACCAATTCCTCGGACATCGCCCGCACCTTGGCCACGGTGAACGGCAACCGGGTGTTCATGGCGGGGGGCGAGTTGCGCGGCGACAGCGGGGCTGCACTGGGGGCCTCGGCCTTGGAGTTCATCCGGAGCTTTGCCGTGCAACATGCGATCATCTCGGCAGGGGCGGTGGATGCCTCGGGGGTGATGGACTTTGACCTGCAAGAGGCGGAATTTGCCCGCATGGTGCTGGCCTGTGGCGAGCGGCGCGTGGTGGTGACCGATGCCAGCAAATTCGGGCGGCGCGGCTTCATCCGGGTGGCGGGGTTTGACCATGTGGATCTGGTGGCCACCAATGCCCCGCCCCCGCCCGAAGTGGCCGCCGCCATGGCAGCGGCTGGGGTGACGCTGCAACTCTGCGCGAGCCCCACCGCAGCCGGGAGCTTGGCGGGTTAAGGGCGCACAAAGGCCAAGCTGGGATGGTCCGGGGCCTCTAACTCACTGAACGCCCCTCACCGCCTTTGCAGGCCCAGCCTGATTTGCTTTTCGATTTCGATAATCGCAAAGAAGGCGGCACCAATGCCGACGATCAAGATCCCGTCAAGCAAGGCCACAGATTCAGTTCCCAAGACGGTTTGCAGCACCGGCACATATGTGATCGCGAACTGTGCGGCGGTGATGGCGATGACGACGGTCCAGACCACCTTTGTTCCCCGTGCCGCGGCCCAGGTCAGCGATGTGCCGTGGATGTTGCGGATAAAGAAAAGGTGGAAGATCTCCAGCACCACCAGCGTGTTCATGGCGATGGTTTGCGCCAGCGGCAAGGAATAGCCGCGGTCGAGCGCATAGGTGAACATCCCGAAGACTGCGGCAAGAAACAGAGTGGCCACAAGGACCACATGCCAAACCAGTTCCCCCGACAGGATCGGCGCGTCGCGTCGCCGGGGCGGATGGGCCATCGTGCCTTTCTCGGTCGGCTCAAAGGCGAGCGCCAGACCAAGGGTGATGCCGGTGATCAGGTTGACCCACAGGATCTGAACCGCGGTCATCGGCAGGGACATGCCGGCAATCAAGGCAACGATGATGACCATGGACTCGCCCGCGTTGGTGGGCAGGGTCCAGCTGATCACCTTTTTGAGATTGTCATAAACGGTGCGCCCTTCACGCACAGCCGCCGCGATAGAGGCAAAGTTGTCATCGGCCAGCACGAGGTCAGCAGCCTCTTTCGCGGCCTCAGATCCCTTTAGGCCCATCGCAATGCCCGCATCGGCGCGCTTCAGGGCGGGGGCGTCGTTCACCCCGTCGCCGGTCATGGCAACCGAAAGACCACTTGCCTGCAATGCTGTCACAAGGCGCAGCTTGTCTTCGGGCGAGGTGCGGGCGAAGACATCGACCGAGGCGACCTCAAGCGCAAGTTGGGCATCATCAAGCTTGTCCAGATCGGCCCCTGTCAGCACACGATCGGGGTTCTGCAAACCGATCTGCGCGGCAATCGCGGCGGCGGTGCCTGCATGATCGCCGGTGATCATCTTCACCCGGATGCCTGCCGCGCGACATTCGGCGACGGCGGCAATGGCCTCGGGGCGGGGTGGATCGATCAGGCCGACAAGGCCGGTGAAGGTCAACCCACCTTCCAAGGCGGCGGGGTCGATCTTGTCGCCGGTTGTGGGCCGTTCGGCCAAGGCCAGCACCCGCAGGCCCTGACGGGCCATTGCTTCGGCCCGGTCGTGCCAAAGCGCATAGTCCAGATCGCCACACATCCCCAAAACCCGTTCGGGCGCGCCTTTGACATGGATCAGCCGACCAGCGGGACCGTCGGTCAGCACAGCCATAAAGCGGTGGCGGCTGTCGAAGGGGATCGCGTCAAGACGCGAAGCGCCAAGTGGGGCACCGACCTTGCCCGCAAAGGCCAAAAGCGCGCCCTCCATCGGGTCGCCCTCAACGGTCCAGACCCCATTTCGGTCGTGCAGCGCCGCATCGTTGCACAGGCCAGCGGCAAGGGCGAGCGCCGACAAATCGCCGGGCGGCGAGATGTCGCCGCGCGGGGCATAGCCCTCTCCGGTGATGTCAAAGCGGCCTGCGGACGTCTCGACCCGGGCGACAACCATTTCATTGCGGGTCAATGTGCCGGTCTTATCAGTGCAGATGACCGACACCGAGCCGATGGATTCGATGGCCGGAAGCCGCCGCACGATGGCATTGCGCCGCGCCATGGCCTGCACGCCGATGGCCAGCGTGATGGTCATTACGGCGGGCAGGCCTTCGGGAATGGCCGAAACGGCGATGGCCACAACCGTCATGAACAGATCAGAAAAGGGCATGTGGCCAACAAAGACCCCCCAGCCCAGCAAAAGCGCCACGACCAAAAGGATAAGGAAGGAAAGCCAGCGCGCGAAATGGTCCATCTGCGCGACAAGGGGTGTCGTCAACTGCTCGACCCCGGCCAGAAGCCCGCCGATGCGGCCGATTTCCGTGGCCGGACCTGTCGCGGTGACCACGCCGCGCGCGGTGCCTTGCGTGACCAGCGTGCCAGACCACAGCATCGACCGGCGGTCGCCAATGGGCGCATCTGCCGCGACCGGGGCTGTCGCCTTGTCAACCGGCACGGATTCACCTGTGAGGATCGCCTCTTGCGCCGCAAGGCCCCGCGCCTCGATCAGGCGCAGGTCGGCGGGAACCTTGTCGCCAGCTTCAAGCAGGACAATGTCGCCGGGCACCAGCGTTGCCCCGTTCACCGTCACCCGCCGCCCTTCGCGCAGCACAGCCGCACGCGGGGCCAGCATCTGCCGGATTGCCAGCATGGCGCTTTCGGCCTTGCCCTCTTGAACAAAGCCGATGACCGCATTGGCCAAGACCACAGCCATGATCACCCCGGTGTCGATCCAATGTTGCAGCGTGCCGGTCACGACGGCAGCAGCCAGCAGCACATAGATCAGCACGTTGTTGAACTGCGCAAGGAACCGCAAAAGCGGCCCCCGCGCCTGCGTTTCAGGCAGACGGTTTGGGCCATGCATGGCCAACCGTTCGGCGGCTTCTGTGGCCGTCAGGCCCTCGGGACGGGCGTTCAGATCCGCCAGACAATCGGCGGCAGGGCGGGAATGGGGGTCTTTCATCTGCATCAACGCGCCGTATAGCCACCATCAATCGCAATTTCAGCCCCGGTGACAAATTTTGCCTCCTCTGAGGCAAGCCACACCACCGCCCAAGCGATGTCATCGGGCTCGCCCATATGGCCGATGGGATGCACCGATCCTGCGGCCGCCTTTGCGGCCTCAAGGTCGGGCGAGGTGGCGCGCAGGTGGTTTTCCACCATCGGCGTCCAGATATAGCCGGGGTGGATCGAGTTCACACGAATCTGTTCGGGCGCGTAAGTGACCGCATCATTTTTGGTCATCAACCGCACCGCCCCTTTCGAGGCGTGATAGGCGGCCAGATTGCCGACGCCGATCAACCCAGCAATCGACGACAGGTTGATAATCGACCCGCGCCCTGCGGCGCGCAGATGCGGGATCGCGTGTTTTGTGCCAAACATCACACCCTTGACGTTCACAGCCTGCACCCGGTCCCACTCCTCCTCGGTCACCTGATCGGTGGGCTTGGGGCTGCCCGAGATGCCCGCATTGTTGACCATCACCTGCAAGCCGCCAAAGTGCTGCGCGGCCTCGTCTATCGCCGCTTTCATCGCGGTCTCATCGGTCACATCGACGCGCCAAAAGGCGGCGGCAAGGCCGCGCGCCGTAAGGTCGGCGGCCAAGGTCTCGCCCTCGCCTTGCAGCATGTCAAAGATCGCGACCTGACACCCCTCTTCGGCCATCCGCGTGACACAAGCGCGGCCAATGCCCACGGCCCCCCCGGTAACAATGGCGGTTTTTCCAGACAGTCGGTTCATGGTGATCTCCTTTGCGTCGCAGTTCGGAAAACTTTTGGCGGTTCAGAAAGTGTGACCCTTGGGCCGGGTGCGATCCCCTATTGCCGCGCTCTTGCGGCGCGCTGTGTCGTTTTATGGCGCATCAAGAACGCTGTGCTCTTGGCATTGGCGATTGGCCAAGTCGTGCCAGCATCGATGGCACGAAATGCACCGTCATGGGTTCTGGTCTGAACGCCCACGGGCTTTTCAGATGATGTTTTGTCCAGTGATTACGAAAGCATAACGGGCTTGAGCAGATTCGCATAGAACCGCGCCTTGGCTTTTGCGGGCGGCATATCCAAAAGGTGCCAAGCTGGCGGCGGGTGGACCACCATCGCAGCAGGTTGAGGACTTGCGTTCCATGGCCGTGGGACTGCGCCAATCGGCCCCGAGAATGTGACGTGGCGCAGCCCTCAACCGCTTCAGTTCAGGCCTGCTTGGCCAACGTGGTTATTCGACTTCACCACGTTGTCCCGGAATGCGCCCGGGCCTTGGGCGAAAGACAGGAAGGACAAGATCAAAACGAAGCGCGCCGGCACGAACGCCGAACCCAATGCCAATTGCGATACCTGTTGCGACCAATCTGGAAAGGCCGAGGCCGTCGGCAACAAGAAGTGCGATCGAACCGAATGCCGCGGCGGTGACATAGATGTCCCGTCGAAGCAGGATCGAGGGTTCTTGCCCGAGCAGATCGCGCAGGATGCCTCCAACGGCTGCGGTGATGACCCCCATCCCGACAGCGACAAGGGGTCCGGCACCCATATCAAGCGCCTTGGCCGTGCCGACCGTGGTCACCAGCGCCATGCCAAACGCGTCGAGATAAAGAAGGATGCGATAGCGCGACGCCACAAGATGCGCCGAAAAGTGAACGATCGCGGCCGCGCAGAGGCAAAGTGCCAGTGGGGTCGCATCCACCACCCAAAACACCGGGGCGCCGAGCAGCAGGTCTCGTGACGTGCCCCCGCCGACACCGGTTACAACGCCAAGCCAGAGGAACCCCACGATATCCATCTGCTTGCGCGAGGCCACCAGCGCACCGGTGACCGCAAAGACGACCACCGATGCAAGATCCAGCGCACGCAGAATGTCTGCGGCCTGTGGGGCAACCTCAGACATGCGTCACAAGCCAGAGCGAAATGGCGGGGAATGCCACCAACAGACCCAGTCGGACGATATCCACCGCAATAAAGGGCACCAGGCCACGAAAGATCCGCAAGACCGGAACATGGGGCAGGACCGCCTTCAGCACAAAGACGTTCATCCCCACTGGCGGCGTTATCAACGCGATCTCCGTCACCACCACAACAATTATGCCAAACCAGGTCAGATCGAAGCCCTGCGTGGCGACCACCGGTGCGAACAGGGGCACGAAGATCAGGATGATAGCCATCGAGTCCAGCACGCAGCCCAGCACAAGGAAGATCAGCACGATCGCCAGGATCAGCCAGTAACCCGTCAGCCCCATCCCTTCGACCAGTCCAAGGATGCCGACAGAAAGTCCCGACATCGTCAGCAGTTTCGACAGCATCATGGCGCCGAACAGCACGACGTACAGCGAGATCGAGGTATAGGCGGTTTCGAGGATCACCTTGCGCAGCATCGCCAGCGTCAGGCGGCCATGGAAGAAGCCTACAAGCACCGCCATGCCAGCACCGATCCCTGCCGCTTCGGTCGCTGTGAAGAGGTCAGCGTAAAGCCCACCAATGATGAGCGCGAACAAGAACAGGAACGGCCAGATACCGCGCAGCGACGCAATCCGGTCGCTCCAGCTACTAGGTTCGCCGCGTGGTGCTTCTTCGGGGCGGCGCCATGCGACCCAAACGACCGCCAGCATGTAAAGCGCCAAGCCCAGAAGGCCGGGCAGGACGCCTGCAACGAACAGATCACCGATATTCGTCTGGGTGATGATGCCGTAGATGACAAGGATGATCGACGGCGGGATCAGGATGCCCAGCGTCCCGCCCGCTGCGATGGTGGCCGATGCCAGCCCGTCAGAATAGCCGTAGCGGCGCATGCTGGGATAGGCGACCTTGGCCATGGTGGCCGCCGTGGCATAGCTGGAACCGCAGACAGCGCCAAAGCCCGCGCAGGTGACCATCGTCGCCAGCGACAAGCCGCCCCGCACCGACCCCAGATAGGCATTGGCCGCCCGGAACAGGTCTTGTGCAATGCCGGTGCGCGAAATGATGTTGCCCATCAGGATGAACATCGGAACGATGGCCAGATCATAGGACAGCACGGCCTCCGACACGGTCATCGGGAACAGCGTCAGCGCGGTGGTTGTGCTGGTGATGTAGGCCAGACCTGCAAGCGACACGGACATCAGCGCAATACCCAAGGGCACGCGAAGCAAGGCCAGCAGGATCACTGCGGCCATGGAAATGAAACCGACAATCACAGTACTTCCTCCTGATCATGGGCGACGGACATGGGTGCCGCAAAGGCGGTGTAAAGTGCCGCCAGCGCCGACAGGGCGGCACAGACGGCCATCCAGCCGTAAAGCGGCGCGCGGGGGATGTTCAGACCCTGGCTCACCTCGGAAAAGGCGGTTGCATCGATGGCTTTGCGGGCCAGCGTCCATGCCATCAGCGCAAAGACCAGCGCCATCAGAAAGACCGTGACCTTCAGCCACCACGCAAGACGCGGTTGCAGCAGGAACTTGTCGAACAGATCAACCTTCAGGTGCATGGCGGCCAGCGTCACCAGCGGCAGGCCGGTAAAGACCAAGAGCCCCATCAGATGTTCCGTCAAGTCATGCGCGCCGAAAATGGGCGTGCCAAGCAGGCGGCGACCGATCACGTCAGCAAAGGTCAGGGCGACCATGGCCGACATCAGGCAGACGAGGACGGTTTCGACCATACGTCGTATTGTGTTTGCGAATTGCATGTTGTGGCCCCTCCCAAGACCCGGCGAATAGGCCCGGCGCAGTGCGCCGGGCATTTGGCGTCATTTCGCGCTGAGCTCAGCATAGGCGGCGAGGTAGTCGGCACGCATCGCGGCGGGGTCGGCGACGCCTGCAGCTGTGGCAGCAACGGTCCAATCAGCGATCATCTTGTCCGAAACGGCTGTAATTGCGGTCATCAGGTCGGCCGAAGGTTCGTTGAACGCGTGCCCACCTTCGGTGAACAGCGTCATCGCCTTTTCATGCTGGGCGTTGAACTGCTGGCCCCAAAGTCGCGAAAGTGCCTCACCCGAGACGGCGGCGATGGCGGTGCGGTCAGCTTCATCCAGGCTTTGCCACTTGGCCTCGTTCATCACGATGAAAAAGCTGCTGTCATAAAGACCGTTCGGGACGATTGTATGCTGCTTAAGCGAGTCTTCCAGACGGAAGTTCATCACTGATTCCACCGAATGCAGCGAAGCGTCGATGACCCCGCCTTCCAGCAATTCATAGGCCTTGGTTGCAGGGGCCGCGACGGGCACAGCACCCAGCGATTCCATGATCTGGGCCTGGATCGGCCCGCCGATGCGCACCTTCTGGTTGGCCATGTCCTCGGGCGTAATCACAGGCTTCGATCCGTGATGGATCTGCCCGCCACCGAACAGCCCGACACCCAGCATTTCCACCCCGTCGAAGGCGGGATTGTCGGCAAGGTGCTTTTCATAGGTGCGCCAAAGGGCGACAGAGGACGCTTCGGCATCCGTTCCGACAAACGGAAATTCGGCGAACCACATCGCGGTGAAGCGTTCGGGTTCATAGGTGAAGTTGCCCCAGGTGATGTCCGCCACGCCCGTTCGGGCCAGTTCGAAATGCTGCGGCGGCGCACCAAGCGGCGCAGGCATGATGTTCAGTGTCACGCGGCCTTCGGTCGCGGTCGCGACGCTTTCCGCATAGGGCACCAGAATGTCGGTATAGATGAAGTGGGTCTGCGGCACCCAGCTTGATACGGTCAGGACAGTTTCGGCCTGTGCGGCGCCGAAGCCAAGGCCAAGCCCCAAGGTTGCGGCGGTCAATGTGGTTTTCAGGTTCATCGCGAGTTCCTCCCTTGAATGTGCGATAGGTTGTCTTGGTCAGCCGATGGGCGGTTGCCCGGCGGCGGAAAGTGCGAGTTCGACAAGAATGGCTGCGCCAACCGAAATGATGCTGGGATCAAAGCGGTAATCAGGATGGTGGCAGTAAGCCCCGTCCTGACCGACGAAGACGTAGGCGCCGGGCAGGTGCTGCCGAAACAAGGCAAAATCTTCGGACGCCATCACAGGGCGCGGGTTCGCAATCAGTCGGTCCGCACCCAAGGTGCGGATCACCGCATCGCGCACAGTGGCAACGCAGCGGGGGTCATTCATCAAGACCGGCACTTTCGCGGTGATGTTCACGTCGACAGGCGTGCCGAAGGCTAGCGTGGTGCACTCGCCCGCGGCTTTCATAAGACCGTGCACCTCGCTCCGCGCCTTTTCGGAATGGCTGCGCAACGACCCACCGATCCGGACGGTATCGGGCAGAACATTGGGGGCGTGGCCGCCCTCGATTTGACCAAAGGACAAGACAGCGCTGTCGCGGGAGTCCGTCCTGCGGGTCAGAAGTTGTTGGCACAGCCCAAGGAAATGGGCCGCCGCAAGAATGGCGTCTTGCCCGGTGTGCGGGGCTGAACCATGCGTGCCCTGCGCTGTTACCGTGACGCGGATTTCATCCGAAGACGCAAGTGCTGCGCCCTCGGCCACCCCCACCGACCCTGTGGGTAGGCCGGGAATATTGTGCAGCGCGTAGATTGCTGACATTGGCACCAAGTCCAAGAGTCCGTCAGCGATCATCGCTGCGGCACCTGTCAGCAATTCTTCTGCGGGTTGGAAAATGAAGGCCACATTGACCGGCAGATCGCGCTTTGCGGCAAGATACGCTGCCGCTGTCAGCAGGAATGCCATATGGCCGTCGTGGCCACAGCCATGATAGCGCGGTCCTTCGGTGGTCTGTACTGTTCCATCCGAAGGCCCGGCCATCGGCAAAGCATCCAACTCGGCCCGCAACCCGATAAAGGGTGCCGCCCGATCTGCCCGCGCGCCGCGCAGCAGCCCGACCAGACCCGTGCCGCCAAGGCCTTCGATCACCTCAAGCCCAAGCCCGCGCAGAACAGACGCCACATAGGCAGCCGTCCGATGCTCCGAGAACCCGGTTTCCGGCATGGCATGCAGCGTCCGGAACCACTCAAGGCTCTGCGCCTGTTGCGCGTCATGCCAGGATCGAAAAGAAGCCGTCATTTCGTTGCGTCCACAAATATTCTTGTGATGCAACTATTCGCGGCTGCGCATTCCAAACAAGGTATCAGGTCATACCCGGACGCCCTGTTTCGGCACACCGCACAGCCGTCAAGACAGGGCTGTGCTCGACCATCTTAGGGCTTTGGGTCGGTCTTTGCCGCCGGATATACTTCCAAGGCGCGCTTATAGTCGTCAGACCGAACCCATTGGCCAAGCCGTTCAATCTGTTCAAACAACCGCTGGCGATCTTCGGGTGGAAAGGTGCCCAACAACAGCCCCTCAAGCGCATCAGATACGGCCCTGCCGCGCTCACGAAGGGCTTTGCCGGCCTTGCTGGTGGTGAGATGATATTTGCGCGCGTCGGTATCGGATGAGGTTCGCACAAGCAGACCGTCGCCAAGCAACTTTTGCAAGATGCGCGATGACAGACTGCGCTCAAGACCACTTTTGTCCCAGACATCAACGAAGGTGATGCCAGGGTTATCATCGACGATTCGCAGCACGCGAACTTCGCGGATCGAATAGCCAAGCTCTCGCAGGAATATCGCATCATTCCCGGCGATGGCTTCGTTGGCGATGATTTCCAGAAGATATGTCAATCGTTTGCTGGGAAAACCGGTGTTGGGCATAGGGTCCATCCATAGGCGCTTGTTTGGGGCACGCCTCTTTGAGACACCATCTTGCGTCGTATAGTATCTTTATGCAATAGTTGCGCAATGAGATTATATTGCCGCGCAACAGGGTCGACGATGCTTCAGTCTTTGCCAGCCATCACATTGACAGGTGCCAGCCATGGCACCAGCTCGATACTGCGCGGGTCGATGCTGTGCGCACGGGGCGATGGGCGCTTTGGGTATCGCACCAGACCGCATCGGTATTGGACCAACGGCCCCCGCCAATGCCATCTTCAGGTCATCGAAAGACCCGAAGAAAAGGCCAATGCCGTGACCAAGATTGATCGTATCGAAGCCATCATCGTCGACGTTCCCACCGTGCGGGGACATGTTTTGTCGATGACCACGATGTTGACCCAGTCAGTCGTGCTTGTGCGCATCCGCTTTTCGGACGGGTCTGAAGGCCTAGGCGAAGGCGCGTCGATTGGCGGGCTGTCGTATGGCCCGGAAAGCGTGGAAAGCGTCAAGCTGGCGATTGACGCCTATATCGCACCTGCGCTGGTGGGGATGAACGCCGACGGCATCGCTACAGCAAGCGCGCATATGGAAAAGGCCGTGAAGGGCAACCCGATTGCCCGCGCTGCCGTGGAATGTGCCTTGTGGGATGGCCTTGGCCGCCGCACTGGCCTGTCTGTCGCACAACTGTTCGGCGGGCGCATTCATGACCGCCTGCCCGTCGCCTGGACGCTTGCCAGCGGCAACAGCCAGACCGACGCGGATGAGGCTGTGGCGATGCTGGACGCACGCCGCCACCGCGACTTCAAACTGAAGATCGGCAAGCGCAGCGTCAAGCATGACATCGCCCATGTCGCCGCCATCGCCGCCGCCGTGGGCGACCGTGGCACCATCCGCGTGGATGTGAACCAAGCCTGGAGCTTGACCGAAGCCCGCTATGGTGCGCGCGGCCTGCAAGAGATTGGCTGCATCCTGATCGAACAGCCTGTGGCGCGTGACAAGCTGACGGCGCTGAAATCGCTGACCGACGGGTATGAAATTGCCATCATGGCCGATGAGGTATTGCAAGGCCCGGCCGATGCGATGCGCGTGGCCGCCAACCGCTCTGCCGACGTCTTCGCTGTAAAAGTCTGCCAGTCGGGCGGTCTGAAACCGGCGTCTGACGTGATCGCGATCGCCCGCGCGGCAGGGATCGATCTTTACGGCGGCACCATGCTGGAAAGCGGCCTTGGCACCGCCGCCGCAATCCAGCTTTTCGCCACCGTGCCGGACTGGCAGTTTGGGACCGAGATGTTCGGGCCCCTGCTGCTCAAGGACGAAATTCTGGCCACGCCGCTGGAATACAAGGATTTCTCGGTGACCGTGCCCACAGGGCCGGGCTTCGGGGTCAGCCTCGACGATGACAAGGTGAACTTCTACCGCCGCGACCGGACGGTCACGGTTAAGGCCATCGCGGGCGAATAACACCCCTTCGGAGGGAGGGTAAGGGCGTTGAACCTCGGTTCAGCGAACAGGAGAGATTTGCCCATCGGGCACCTAAGGGAGGATACGATGTTTACCGACGCAGGACTCGACGAAATCAGCCGCCGCCTTGACGGCATCGTGCAGGACCGCCCCGAGGAGGGCATTTTCCGCGCCCGCCGCGATATGTTCACCGACGCCGAACTGTTCGAGCTGGAGATGAAGCATATCTGGGAAGGTAACTGGATTTATCTGGCCCACGAATCCCAGATCCCGAACATCAACGACACCTTCACCACCCATATCGGCCGTCAGCCGATCATGATCACCCGCGACAAGACCGGAACGCTGCACGCCCTGATCAACGCCTGTTCGCACCGGGGCGCGATGCTGTGCCGCCACAAGCGCCAGAACAAGGCCACGTTTACCTGCCCCTTCCATGGCTGGACCTTCAACAACACCGGCAAGCTTTTGAAGGTGAAAGACCCCGAGGGTGCGGGCTATCCCGACCAGTTCAACAAGAACGCTAGCCATGACCTGAAGCGGGTGGCGCGCTTTGAATCCTATCGCGGGTTCCTGTTTGGCTCGCTGAACGCCGATGTGATGCCGCTGTCGGACTACCTGGGCGAGGCAAAGGTGATGATCGACATGGTGGTCGATCAGTCCGATGAGGGCCTAGAGGTTCTGCGCGGATCGTCCACCTATACCTATGCTGGAAACTGGAAGCTGCAGGCCGAAAACGGCGCTGACGGCTATCACGTCTCCGCCGTGCATTGGAACTATGTCGCCACCACCAGCCACCGCGCCGATGAGGGCAAGGACGAGGTCAAATCCGTCGATGCCAGCAAATGGAACAAGCAAAAGGGCGGGTTCTATTCCTTCGACAACGGCCATCTGGTTCTGTGGACCAAATGGGCCGACCCGTCGAACCGTCCGCTGGCGCCCCGTCGCGATGAGTTGGTGGCCAAGTATGGCGAGGCCAAGGCCGATTGGATGATCGGCTATCTGCGCAACCTGTGCCTTTACCCGAACCTGTTCCTGATGGACCAGTTCTCCAGCCAGCTGCGCGTGTTCCGCCCGATCTCGGTCGATCAGACCGAAGTGACGATCTACTGCATCGCGCCGAAAGGCGAGAGCCAGGAAGCCCGCACCCGCCGCATCCGCCAGTATGAGGATTTCTTCAACGCCTCCGGCATGGCGACGCCGGATGACCTGGAAGAATTCCGTGCGACCCAAATGGGTTACGCCGCTGCCCCCACCGCGCAGTGGAACGACCTGACCCGCGGGGCCAAACAGTGGATCACCGGCGCAGATGAGGAAGCCGACCGCATCGGGATGAAACCGATCCTGTCCGGCGCACGCACCGAGGATGAGGGCCTCTTCGTCATCCAGCACACCCAATGGACCGAACGCATGGCCGCCGCCGTCGAGGCAGAGCGCGCCGCAATCGCAACCAAGATCGCAGCGGAGTAAGACAGATGAACGCCGTGACCGAAACCACCCTGTCCTACGAGGCAATCTGCGCCTTTCTTTATGCCGAGGCCCGCGCGCTGGACGACCGCCGCTTTGACGACTGGATCGGGTTCTATCACCCCGACTGTCCGTTCTGGATGCCAGCCTGGGATGACTATGACACCCTGACCGAAGATCCGGCGAATGAAATGTCGCTGATCTATTACCCCAACCGGGGCGGGATCGAGGACCGGGTGTTCCGCATCAAGACCGACCGTTCCTCGGCCACCTCGCTGCCAGAGCCGCGCACCGGCCACAACATCACCAACGTAGAGGTGCTGTCGCGCGACGGATCAAAGGTGCAGATCCGGTTTAACTGGATGACCCATAACTACCGCTACGGCACCACCGACACCTATTGGGGCACCTCGTTCTACACGGTCGACACCGCCAGCGGCGCACCGCTGATCACCTCGAAAAAGGTGATCCTCAAGAACGACCGTATCCACCATGTGATCGACGTCTATCACATCTGACCCAACCAGACGCCGTCCTGCAACGGCACCTCGGCGCGGCCCCTGAGGAGGAGGCCCGCCGGGGAGAGGAGGAGCCATGACCTACAAGATTGCCCTGAACTTCGAAGACGGCGTCACCCGCATCATCGACTGCGACGCCGACGAGAAAGTATCCGACGCTGCCTTTCGGCAAAAGATCAACGTGCCGATGGATTGCCGCGACGGGGTCTGCGGCACATGCAAGTGCAAGGCCGAGCGTGGGGATTTTGAGCTTGGCTTTTACCTTGAAGATGCGATGACCGAGGAAGAGGCAGCCGCGGGCATGGTGCTGACCTGCCAGATGATGCCCAAATCCGATTGTGTGATCGCCATTCCCGCCTCGTCGCTTGCCTGCAAGACAGGGGCCCAGACCGTTGCCGCCACGGTTGCCGGGGTCGAGGCGCTGTCGGATACCTCCTACCGGCTGCGGGTGAAACTGGCGGCTGGGATGGGCTTTCTTCCCGGTCAATACGTCAATGTGCAGGTCCCGGGCACCGACCAGACGCGCGCCTATTCCTTCTCCAGCCACCCACAGGCCGATGAAGCCTCGTTTCTGATCCGCAATATTCCGGGCGGGCTGATGTCGGGGTATCTGGCCCGCGCGCAAGCTGGCGATGCGATGGACCTGACCGGGCCGATGGGCGCGTTCTACCTGCGACCTGTCACCCGCCCGCAGGTGTTTCTGGCAGGCGGCACCGGCCTTGCGCCCTTCCTGTCGATGCTGGAACTGATCGCAACGACCGGCACTGACCAGCCGATCCGTCTGGTCTATGCTGTGACCAAACTTGCCGATCTGGTCGAAATGGACCGTCTGCAGGCGCTGGTGGCCCAGATCCCGTCCCTGACCCTGACCACCATCGTCGCCGACCCCGAAGCCGATCATCCGCTGAAAGGCTATGCCACCAACCATCTGACCGCCGCCGACCTTTGGGACGGTGCAGCCGATGTCTACCTGTGCGGCCCACCGCCGATGGTCGAGGCGGTGCGCAGCCACATGGCCAGCCTTGGCGTCACACCCGCCTCATTCCTCTTCGAAAAGTTCAACCCTTCGGAAACCAAGGCGGCGGCGTGATGCGGTTCAAGAACAGGGTTTTTGCCATCACCGGGGCGGCGCAGGGCATTGGCCGGCGCGTGGCTGAGCGTGCAGCACTTGAAGGCGCATTGGTCGCTGTGATCGACCGATCGCCGATCGGGGGTGAAGTCGCCAATGCCATCACGGCAGCGGGTGGAAAGGCGGTCTATCTTTCGGCGGATTTGGAAACCTACTCGGGCGCTGAAGCGGCCATGGCAGACGCGGTTGCTGCCTTTGGCCGGATTGACGTGCTGGTCAACAATGTGGGCGGCACCATCTGGGCCAAACCGTTCGAACACTACGAAGCGCCCCAGATCGACGCCGAGGTGCGCCGGTCGTTGTTCCCGACGCTTTATTCTTGCCATGCGGTGCTGCCGCACATGCTGGCCGTGTCCAAAGGCGTAATCGTCAACGTCAGCTCCATCGCCACCCGCAGCCTTAACCGTGTGCCTTATGCGGCGGCCAAAGGCGGGGTGAATGCGATCACGGCCAGCCTTGGCTGGGAACTTGCCGAACGCGGTATCCGCGTCGTTGCCACCGCACCCGGCGGAACCGAGGCCCCGCCCCGCGCGGTACCCCGCAACCCTGGCGAACAATCGGCACAGGAAAAGGTCTGGTATCAACAGATCGTCGATCAGACGGTCAATTCCAGCCTGATGCACCGATACGGCACTTTGGATGAACAGGCAGGGGTGATCCTGTTTCTGGCATCCGACGACGCCTCTTACCTGACCGGGGTCACGATACCGGTGGGTGGGGGCGATCTGGGCTGACGCCCATCACATCACGGCGCCGGGGAGAGGTGCCACAACGGGAGAGAGACCATGAAAGCGACCTTTAAAGCAGCCCTTGCCGGGCTTGCCATCAGCACCGCCATGTCTTCGGCCGCTTTTGCGGAAGACATCAAGGTGGGCGTTCTGTTGCCGTATTCCGGTGTGTTTGCAGCACTTGCGCAAGATATCGACGATGCCTTCGTCCTTGGGCTGGACACTTTCGGGGCTGAGGCTGGTGTGACGTTCGAGATCGTCCGCGAAGATACTGAGGTAAAGCCACCCGTCGGTCTGGCAAAGACCAAAAAACTTATTCTCCAGGACGAGGTTGACGTGCTGGTGGGCGTTGTTTCCTCTGGCGTGCTGGGGGCTATCCGCGACACGGTCGATGGTGCAGGTGTGCCGCTGATCGTGGCCAATGCCGGGAACGATGAAGCAACGGGCGAGGCATGCAGCCCCTTTATCACCCGGATTTCCTTTTCGAACCAACAGGTCAACCGGCCGATGGGCAAATGGATGGTCGATCAGGGCGTGAAAAAGGTCTTCACCATCGCCCCCGATTACGCCGCAGGCCGCCAGATGATCGACGCCTTCACCACCGCCTTTATCGCAGCGGGCGGCGAAGTTGTCGGCCAGGAATGGCCTCCCTTCCAGAAAACCCAGGACTTCGGCCCGTTCCTTGCCAATGCCAAGGCCAGCGGCGCCGATGCTGTCTATGTGTTCTTTGCCGGGGGTGAAGCGATTTCTTTCGTCAAGCAATATGACAGCTTTGGCATGAAGGCCGAGTTGCCGCTGTATGGCTCGGGCTTCCTCACCTCGTCGCTCTATGTGAATGCCCAAGGGTCGGCGGCCGAGGGTGTCATCACCGCCCTGCATTATGTGCCAACCCTCGACAACCCGGAGAATGCTGCATTGGTTGAGGCGTTCAAAGCCAAAACCGGGCGCATCCCGTCGGAATATGCGGTGCAGGGCTATGACAGCGCGCGTGCTTTGGTTGAGGCGGTAAAATCCGGTGCGACCGACCGAGAAACCCTCGCCGCAGCTTTGCCGAAGGTCAGCTTTACTGGTCCGCGTGGCGAGCTGCGCATTGATCCGGCCACCAACAACATCGTTCAGCCGATCCACGTATATGAAACCATCGCCGGGGCGGATGGGCTGACGCAAAAGGTTCTGGCCACTCTTCCGGCCGAGGCTGATCCGGTGAACGGCTGCGCAATGCCTTCCGCTGCCAACTGATGCAATCGGGGGCCGCGCGGCGGCCCCCACCAGCCCCGGAGAGTTCACCATGAGCACAGACCTCGGATTTTGGGTGTTGCAGACGCTGAACGCGCTTCAGCTCTCGATGCTCCTGTTTCTTCTTTCTGTCGGCCTGACTGTGATCTTCGGGCTGATGCATTTCGTCAACCTTGCCCATGGCTCGCTGTACGCGTTCGGTGCCTATATGGCAGCGTCGCTGGCCGGTGTTCTTGGCTATTGGGGCGGGTTCTTTCTGGCACCGCTCGCTGTAGCTGCCTTGGGCGCGGCGCTCTATTTCACCCTGATCCGGTCGCAACGCCGGGCGGGTCCGATGGCGCAGGTTCTGATCACCTTTGGTCTGATATTTGTGGCCGTGGACGCAACCCGGTTGATCTGGGGCGATTTGCCGATCGGCATCGCGGTGCCTGCAGTATTCGAAGGCCAATTGGCACTGCTGGGCGTGGAATACCCGATCTACAGACTGTTCATCATCGCACTCGGTCTGGCGGTGCTGGCCGCGCTGACACTGGTCCTGACCCGCACTCAAGTGGGCGCGATGATCCGCGCCGGGGTGGACAATGACCAGATGGCCGCGTGCCTTGGCATCAACGTGGAACGGATGTTCTTTCTGGTATTCGTCGTCGGTTGCGCGCTGGCGGGCCTTGCCGGGGCTGTCGCTGCACCTGTTCTGTCAGTAACCCCTGACATGGGCCTGCAAATCTTGATCCCTACCCTCATCGTCATCGTGATCGGCGGGCTAGGCAGCCTGAAAGGCGCTGTCGCCGGGTCGCTGATCTTTGGCTTTGTTCAGACCTTTGGCGCGGTGCTGATGCCAACGTTCAACTCTGTCCTCATCTACGCGCTTCTTGCGGCGGTTCTTGTGATCCGACCCGAGGGCCTTTTGCCCGCGAAAGGGTGATCCGATGTTCACACATACTCCACTGCGTCTGACCACCCTGTCTTTGCTGGCCATCGGCTCCCTCGCATATGCTTTTGTCGCAGGCTTTTTCGGATTGGAGATTCTTGCCGAGATCGCGATCCTTGCCATCCTTGTGATCGCCCTTGATCTGGTTGCCGGGTTCGGCGGCATGGTGTCCTTGTGCCATGGCGCGCTTCTGGGTGTGGGTGCCTATGCCTTTACCGTCGCCGCAAATGAGGCCGGGCTAAGCGCCTTTCCCGCGATGGTGCTGGCGGTCGCATTGTCGGCAGGGCTGGCCTTTGTCATCGGCGCGATTTGTGCGCGCAGCATCGGCATCTATTTCATCATGGCCACGCTGGCCTTTGGGCAGATGGCTTACAGCTTTGTGTTCCAGTCGCCGCTGTTCGGCGGTGATGACGGCCTGTCTGGGGCCCCTCGCCCCGACCTGTCCGCTATTGGGATCGACCTGACCGACAGCCGCGCCTTTGCAATTTATGCCATCGCCATGGTGGCGCTGACCTATCTGGTGGCAGCAAGCACCCTGCGGTCAGGCCTTGGGCGCAGCCTTGTCGGCCTGCATCATAACGAAAAACGTCTGCGCGCCCTTGGCCTGACGGTCTGGCGCGCCAAGGCCACGGCCTTTGCCATCTCGGGCGCTTTGGCCGGGCTGGCGGGCTGTCTGGCCGCGCAACACACGCAATACATCTCGCCCGGCCTGCTGTCCTGGACCGTTTCGGGCGAGGCGCTTGTGGTGGTTATCCTTGGCGGCCTTGGCACGCTGGTCGGGCCGATTGTGGGGGCGGTGCTGTTCGTGGTGCTGAAGCACGAGATTTCGGCCCTCACCCCCTACTGGCACGCCATCGTGGGCCTGATCCTGATTGCCGTCGTGATGAGCCGGGCGAATGGCGTCTTTGGCTTTGTCGAGGCGCGCATCGCGGCGCGCAAACCGAAACCTGTTTTGCAAAAGGCTGACGCAGATGCTTGAAACGCGCAACCTGACCAAATCCTTCGGCCCGATCCATGTTACCAAGGGCGTCAGTCTGAAACTCGAAAAGGGCGAACGCCGGGTGATCCTTGGCCCCAACGGGGCAGGAAAAACCACACTGTTCAATCAGTTGGTGGGTGAATTGACACCTGACAGCGGCAGCATCCACCTTGATGGGGCCGATGTCACCGCCCTGCGCGTAGCTGACCGCGCCCGTCTGGGCCTGAGCCGCAGCTATCAGAAAAATACGCTGTTCGACGGGCTGACCATTGGCGAAAACCTAGGCCTTGCCGCCGCTGTGGCACTGGGCAAGGGCCAGGGCTTGTGGCGCGACCCGCTGCAAAGCGCTGAGGTGCGCGAAACGGTGAAAGAGGTGGCGGCACAGGTGGACCTTGCGCCTTATCTTGCCATGCCCGTCAACGCCGTCAGCTATGGCATTCGGCGCCAATTGGAGGTGGGGATCGCGCTGGCGACCCGGCCCAAGGTCATTCTGATGGACGAACCCACCAGTGGCGTGGGGCCGGAAATGTCCAAGGGCTTTCATCGCCTGCTCAAGGCGCTGCCGCGCGATCTGACGGTTCTGATCATCGAACATGACATGGATCTGGCCTTTGACGTGGCCGACACCATCACCGTGCTGAACTACGGCGAGGTGGTATTTGACGGCCTGCCGGGCGCTGCGCGCGACAGCCAGTTGCTCAAGGACATTTATCTGGGGGCGTGGGACGATGCTTGATCTGACAGATGTTTCTTCGGGCTATGGCGAAACGCAGGTGCTGCACGGCCTTAGCTTGCGGGCCGAACCAGGCCGCGTGCTGGCAATCCTTGGCCGCAATGGCGCGGGCAAATCGACCACGCTGAAAACCATCATGGGCCTGCTGCCTGCCAAGGGCGGCTCGGTCAGTTTTGACGGGCGTAAGATCAGCGGTATGACGCCGTTTGATATAGCCAAAATGGGCATCGCCTATGTGCCGGAAACGCGGGACATCTTCCGTTCACTTTCCGTGCGCGAAAACCTTGATCTGGCAGCGCGCCGCTTTCCCTGCCCGAATGGTGGCTGGACGCTGGGCCGGGTGATCGACCTATTCCCCCGCCTGGGCGAACGTCTGGACAACGGCGGTGATCAATTGTCGGGCGGCGAGGCGCAGATGTTGGCCATCGCGCGCGGCTTGCTCATGAACACGCGCCTCTTGATCCTGGACGAGCCGACCGAGGGGCTGGCCCCGATCATCGTCAAGCTGATCCATGACAAGCTGGCGGATCTGAAGCATCAGGGCCTGTCGATGGTGCTGGTGGAACAGAACTTTGGCTTTGCCACCAGTCTGGCTGACGATGTCGTATTGGTCTCGCGTGGCCAGGTGGTCTGGCAGGGCAGCGCTGCTGCCATCCGCGCCGACACCGACCTTCAACATCGCTGGTTGGGTGTCTGACATGACAACCGAAACCTTGCACGCCCGGCTTTGGGGCCAGCGCGCCCGCGATTGGGCCGACGTGCAAGAGGCCATGGTGCGCCCAGTCTATGATGCGGTGCTAGCGGCGCTTGACCCGGAACCAAGCCTGCGTCTGCTTGATGTGGGCTGCGGCGCCGGACTGTTTGCGCAGCTTGCCGCCGGGTCTGGTGCGGTGGTCTGCGGGATTGATGCAGCTGGGCCGATGCTGGACATCGCCGCCGACCGTGTGCCAGCCGGGGAGTTCCAAAAGGGCGATCTTGAGGCCCTGCCCTATCCTGACAGAGACTTTGATGTCGTTACTGGCTTCAACGCCTTTCAGTTCGCGGCAAATCCGTCCCGCGCCTTGGCCGAGGCCGCACGGGTGGTTCGGCCCGGTGGAACGGTGGTTGTGGTGACATGGGGCGAGCCCTTGCACATGCCAGCCGCCAGCGTGATCACCGCCCTGCGACCGCTTTTGCCTGCCCCACCCGCGAACGCACCGGGGCCTTTCGCCTTGTCAGACCGGGCCGCCTTGACCGGTTTTGCCGAAGGTTCCGGACTAAAACCAGAGCAAGTGATCGACGTTGATAGCCCGTTTCAGTACCCAAATCTTGCAACGGCCCTGCGCGGGCTGAATTCGTCAGGCGTGGCAGCTGCCGCGATAGAGCGGGCGGGCGAAGACGCCGTCACGGCGGCGCATGCCGCAGCACTGGCGCCGTTCCAAAAGCCGGACGAAAGCTATCTGATCCCGGCCACATTCCGATGCCTGATCGCGCGACGCGCATTAGGCTGACAATCAGAACGTCTTTCGCGCGACCTTTTGCGCAATAGCAACGAAATTGCGCACATGAACGCCTTGCTCGTCCAGCCGGTGGTTGACCGAAACGCCGGTCTGGGCGAGCGGGTTGGTGATCTCATGAAACCGCACACCTGTGCGCTGCACCGACCCCACGGATTGCGGCACGATGGCTACGCCTTCACCCACCGAGACCAGCGCGATGGCGGTCTGAAAATCCATCGTGAACACCCGCCGCGTCATCTCGATGCCCAGACCCGCGCAGGTGTTCAGCACGAAATCTGCAAAGGATGGCCGAGGAAACTCGGGGTACAGCACGAAAGCCTCACCCGACAACTGGCGCAGATCGACCGCTCCCTTGGGCAAATCAAGCGTATCGGGGGCTGCCAGAACCAACGGCTCATCCCCGAGCTTTCGCGTGGTGATTTCGGCATCGTCCAGCGCCGGGCGGGCGATGGCGATGTCGATCTCGCGCCGGATAAGGCTACGATGCAATTGGGCATTGTTCATCGGGATCAGCGAGAGGTTCACCTCGGGGTAAGCCACCCGAAAGCTTTTGAGCACGGTGGGCAAGATCCCGTAGGTGGCAGATCCCACGAACCCGACCCGCAAGCGCCCCTCTGCGCCCTGACCGATCCGGCGCACTTCCAGCTTGATGTCGTTGAATTCGGCCAGCATGGCGGTGCCGCGGGCATAAAGCCGCTCTCCCGCCTGAGTCATGGTGATGGCATTGCGGCCCCGGTTGAACAGAAGCGCGCCCAGATCATCCTCGATCTGCTTGATCTGACGGCTCAGCGGCGGCTGCGCCATGCCAAGACGTTCCGCCGCGCGGCCAAAATGCAGCTCTTCGGCCAATGCGATGAAATATTCCAGCTGTTTGATGTTCATGGACTGGCCTCTCCTCCCTTTGCCTTTGGTATCCTGCGAACCCTCTGACCCCAAGAGAAAAAGCCGCACCCCGGTTAAGGGGCGCGGCAAGGTCCGACAGGGAGAACAATACGCTTATTCGGCGGCAAGCGCGTTCGATGCAGCCTCGGCCTTCAGCGTGAAGTCAAAGCGCAGGTAAAGGTCGGTGCCGTGTTCGGGCTTTGCGGGAACGAAATCACCAACGAGGCTGTCTTTAACCGCAAAGACCGAGTCGTTGTCCAGCCATTTGGACGAGCGGTCATAGATCTGGCTGACCAGCGTGCGGTAGCCATCGCGTGCCACGATGAAGTGCAAATGGCCTGGACGGTTCGGGTGGTGGCCCATGTAGCGCAGCAACTCGCCTGCAGTCTCGTCGGCCGGGATCGGATAGGGCACCGGACGAACGGCGCGCAGAGCAAAGTAGCCATTTTCATCCGTCTCGAACCGGCCGCGCAGGTTGTAGTCGGGCTGATCGTGATCGTGGTTTTCATAGAGGCCGTTTGGTGCATCTTCCCAGATGTCCAGCGTGACACCGGCCAGAGGCTTGCCCGAGGTGTCCTTGACATAGCCTTCCATGAACACGGTTTCTTCGTTGTCGAAATGCTTTTGTGCGGTCGAAGCGCCATGTGGCAGCACGGGCGGGTTTTCGCGGTAGAACGGGCCCAGCACGGTAGATTCCGACTCTGTGCCGGTGACCGGGTTGGTCAGCATGTCGCACAGCACTTCGATGCCCAAAATGTCACCCAGCAGGATGAACTCCTGCCGCTTGTCATCGCAGATCGCCCCGGCACGGCCCAGGAACATGCAGGCGTCGATGAATTCGGAATGGGTCAGGGTCACGTCCTTGCAAAAGCCGTGCAGGTGCTTGATCGCAGCCGTCATGATTTCGCGCTGACGCGGCGTGATCTCGCCGTTCTGGCCAAGTGATCCGATGACCACATCGGTGACGTTGTCGATGGTGACTTTGCTCATGGTGTCCCTCCTCCGGGCAAGCTGATGATCGTGTCGCGGGTTGACCTGCTGGCCTCTCCCTCCCGCTGATGGGCCGACTATTCACACCAACTGCCCCCTCGCCAATGACCGCAGGGGTATAGCCCGATACCCCAGCCGCCATTCGCTGGCATTGCAGGGCCTAGGGTATCGCAGGATACCCTGAACGTCATTGCGGCAATGCGGTGTTGCGCGCTTTTTCAGGGTCAGCGCCCCATCCGGGGCATGGACACACAACTGACCAGGGCAAGCCCGACCGAAACAAGGAGGACACCGACATGCGTGCCATATTGGCCCAGATGCAGCAAAGGCTGCACGACACCCCGCATCTGCTTCGTCTGGGGCGGCTGTTCAGCGACACGGTGCTGCTTGAAGTGGACAGTGCAGAGTTCTACCTGACCTTCCTCGATGGTCGCCTTGAGACAATCGTTGAAGGGCCCAGCCGCAAGACGCCGTGGCGCTTTGCCTTCCGCACCGACGCCGACGCCTTGGCGCAGTTCTGGCAGCCCATCCCGAAACCGGGATTTCACGACATCTTCGGTCTGGTCAAGATCGGCCGCGGCCGGATCGAAGGCGACATTCTGGCGTTGGTCAAGAACCTGCGCTTTTTCAAGGAATTCATGGGCCTCGCCCGCGCTGAATCCCGCACGGAGGAACTGGCATGAGCTTTGAGCCCATCACCGGCCGCTATCTGACCATAACCGTGCAGGGCCGCCGCCAGCGCATCTATGTTGAAATCGCAGGGCAAGGGACGCCGGTCTTGTGCCTGCACACTGCAGGTGCCGATACGAGGCAATGGCGGCACATCCTGAACGATGCAGAGCTGACCGCCGGACACCAGTTCTTTGCCTTTGACATGCCATGGCACGGAAAATCCCTGCCGCCCGAGGGCTTTCAGACCGAAGAATACCTCCTGACAACCGAAGCCTACATGGAAACCGTGCTGGCCTTGGCCCGCGCGCTTGGCCTTGACCGCCCGATCCTTGCAGGCTGTTCGATGGGTGGGCGCATCGCGCTGCAACTGGCTGCCCTGCACGGCGATGCGTTCAGCGGTTTTATCGCCATCGAGGCTTCGGATTTCCAGCCCGCTTGGTATGACATCGACTGGTTCCACCGCCCCGACGCCCATGGTGGCGAGATGGGGGCGGCGCTGGTTTCGGCCAACATCAGCCCCTTCGCGCCGAAGGCCGAACGTTGGAATACGCTGTGGATGTTCATGCAATCCGGCCCCGGCGTGTTTCGCGGCGATCTGTCGTTCTACACCCGCGATGACAGCCTGATCGGCCGCTTGGCCCAGATCGACACTGCCCACACACCGGTTCACCTGCTGGTCGGCGCCTATGACCTTACCTGCACCCCGGAGGATGCGCGCCGCACCGCCGCAGCGATTCCGGGCGCCACTTGCACCGTGATGGAGGAGTTGGGCCATTTCCCGATGTCCGAACATCCCATCGGGTTCCGCCCGTTCTTCGCAGATGCGCTCACTCGTATGAAGGTACCTGCCGATGTGTGACCGCTGCGAAACCTGCAAGGGGGCGGCATGCCCCAAACTCGCTGCCCTGTTGCCCCCCGATCCGCCGAGGAAATCATGACCACACCTTGCATTATCTGCGTTGCCATCACCGGATCCTTGCCGCGCAAAGCGGACAATCCCGCCGTGCCGGTGACGATCACCGAACAGGTTGAAAGCACCCATGCCGCGTTCGAGGCGGGTGCCACCATCGCGCACTGCCATGTACGCAACGAAGATGAGACGCCCTCTTCTGACCCTGACAAGTTCGCGGCGTTGAAAGAGGGGCTGGAAAAGCACTGCCCCGGTATCATTGTGCAGCTGTCCACAGGTGGGCGGTCCGGTGCGGGTCAGGCCCGCGGTGGTATGCTCCCCTTGGTGCCCGATATGGCCAGCCTGTCGGTGGGATCAAACAACTTCCCCACGCGGGTTTACGAAAACCCGCCAGACCTCGTAGATTGGCTGGCGGCGGAAATGGTCACCCATGGCGTCAAGCCCGAGATCGAGGCGTTTGACCTGTCGCACATCCTCAAAGCGCATGAGATGTGGAAAAAGGGCCAGATCACCGACCTGCCCTATGTGCAATTCGTGATGGGCGTCAAAAACGCCATGCCCGCCGACCGTGAGGTGTTCGACTATTACATCAAGACCGTGCATCGCCTGTTCGGGGCAAACGCGCCGTGGTGCGCGGCGGGGATTGGCCCGAACCAGATCGTACTGAACGACTGGGCCGTGTCATCAGGCGGCCATGCCCGCACCGGGCTGGAAGACAACGTCCGGCTGGACAAGTCCACGCTGGCCCCGTCGAACGCGGCCCTTGTGCGGCGGGTGGTGGACCTGTGCGCCAAATACGAACGTCCCGTCGCAACAGCGGCCCAGGCACGGAAGATTCTTGGGTTGAGGGCTGCGGCATGAAAAAGATCTACACAGACGCAAAGGCGGCGCTGGATGGGCTGCTCTTTGATGGTATGTTCATCGCCAGCGGCGGCTTTGGCCTGTGCGGCATTCCAGAACTGTTAATCGCGGCCATACGCGATGCGGGCACGAAGGATTTGACCGTTGCCTCAAACAACGCGGGCGTTGATGGCTTTGGCCTTGGGGTCCTGCTGGAAACCCGTCAGGTCAAGAAAATGATCTCATCCTATGTGGGCGAGAATGCCGAATTCATGCGCCAGTATCTCTCGGGCGAGTTGGAGCTGGAATTCAATCCACAAGGCACGCTGGCCGAACGGATGCGGGCTGGCGGCGCGGGCATTCCCGGATTCTACACCAAAACGGGAGTTGGCACCGTGATCGCCGAAGGAAAGCCAGTGATGAACTTCGACGGGCAGGATTACATTCTGGAACGCGGCATTGTGGCCGACCTGTCGATCGTCAAAGCATGGAAGGCCGATCCGTCGGGCAACCTTGTGTTTCGCAAGACCGCCCGCAATTTCAACCCGCCCGCCGCGACCTGCGGCAGGGTTTGCGTGGTCGAGGTCGAAGAAATCGTGCCGCTCGGCAGCCTTGACCCCGACAGCATCCACCTTCCGGGCATCTATGTGCACCGGATCATCCAAGGCCAGCACGAAAAGCGCATCGAACAGCGCACCGTCCGCAAGCGGGAGAACGCATGATGTACACAGCACCCAAAGGTTGGGACCGTAACCAGATGGCCGCCCGTGCAGCACAAGAGTTGCAAGACGGCTGGTATGTGAACCTTGGCATCGGCATCCCGACGCTGGTGTCGAATTACATCCCCGACGGGATCAGCGTCACGCTGCAATCGGAAAACGGCATGCTGGGCATGGGGCCGTTTCCGCTTGAAGGCGACGAGGACGCTGATCTGATCAACGCGGGCAAGCAGACCATCACCGAACTGCCGCAAACTGCGTTTTTTGACAGCGCCCAATCCTTCGCCATGATCCGCGGCGGCAAGATAGCCATGGCGATCCTTGGCGCGATGGAAGTGGCCGAGAACGGCGATCTGGCCAATTGGATGATCCCCGGAAAGCTGGTCAAAGGCATGGGCGGCGCGATGGACCTGGTGGCCGGTGTGGGCCGTGTTGTGGTGGTCATGGACCACACATCCAAGCATGGCGAATCCAAGGTGCTGAAGGCCTGCACCCTGCCCCTGACCGGCAAGGGCGTGGTCGACCGCATCATCACCAACCTTGGCGTGCTTGATGTGGTCCCCGGGGGGCTGAAGATCGTCGAATGTGCGGACGGTGTAACGAAGGCCGATGTGCGGGACGCCACCGAAGCAACGCTGGTGTCCTAGCATCCCCAATAGCCGCCTCTCGCCCTTTGTCGACAAATAGCGACTATGGGCGAGGCGTAATCCGAGCATTACAAACGGCGGGGTGCGGACGCTCAATCCGTTAGGAACTGGCAACGGATCTCTATTGCATCTCTGCGGCTATCTGAGCGGCAGAGGGCTGGCCCTGCTTTGCTGCCGTCTTGGATCTCGTCTCACGGCGTATCCTTGGCGGGGCCGCGGGCCGAAAATCTGGCGTTTCAGCACAGCCCGGCAACATCCTTTACAAACCGGTTGCAAACCGGTGCAGACCATGTTCGGGCAAACGCCATGAAAGCAAGGTAACATCAAGGGGATGAGTGGCGGACCCGGAGCGATTCGAACGCCCGACCCTCAGATTCGTAGTCTGATGCTCTATCCAGCTGAGCTACGGGTCCGTCTTGGCGCTGCGTTTAGCTGCGCCGTTTTGGCTTTGCAAGGGCAATTCGGCATGAGCGATGCGAATAGCGTCTATGACACCCTGCGAAGGGCCGGGCGGGGTTCTATGCCTAAGGGGCCTCTGGGGGATAGGCCAAAGCCAAAAGCCCCAAGGCGGCTTGAACGTCGCCCCCGGTAAGATCGGCAAGGGATTGTTCGGCGCGCGCGCCGGGATGATCGGCCGCGAGTTTGCTTAACAGCACAGCCGGATCGGTGCCTGCCAAGCTTGCAAGCGTCGAGATCGGCGCCTGTGCCAGCGAGCCAAGCGCTGCACGAACCGGGACAGGCCCGGCACCGGGTGTCGGCAGCATGAAAGAGGCCAGCAAAATGGCAATCGCCGCTCCCATAATTGTCAGGGCCAAGGGGCGTTTGAGATAGGCCGACAGCGGACGCCGATTTAACCAAAGATGCGCCCCAACCGCCGCCAAAAGCGCCCAGCCCAGCCATTCATGCAGCAGTTTGTTCAATGGCGTCTCTATATGAAAGAACATCGCCACCCCCGTCACTGCCAAAAGCAGAAAAAAGCCCATTGTCAGCGGGGTGGCCCAAGTGCGCAGCGACATAATCTTCTCCATCTTCGTGCAGATCGGCGCGCGATGTTGTCGGCGTGCCGTAATCTTGAAACGATGGATCGGCGGGTTTCCGTCGGAAGTGTCAGTCGGCGACTGCGGGAGTTGGTGTTGATTTCGGCAGATGAATGACAAATTCTGTGCCCTCGGCATCGCTGCGCGACAGCTCCAACCGACCCCCATGGCCGCGCACCAATTCGGCAGCAATCGCAAGGCCCAGCCCGGTGCCGCCTTTGCGCGCGCCGCCCTGAAACGCCTCGAACAGGTGTTCGCGCGCCTTTTCGGGCAGACCCGGCCCGGTGTCGCCCACGCGAATGCGCCATTCCTCAGGGGTGTCGAGTGCTGAAACCTCGATCGTGCCCGCGGCCCCCGTGGCCTCGATCGCTTGCCGAGCATTGCGCATCAGGTTCGACAAGATGCGGTAAAGCTGTTCGGCATCGGCCATCACATAAAGGCCATGCGGCACATCTACCAACAGCGCCACAGCGCCGTTTTCGGCCAAACCTTCCGCCTCGGCCACATCAGCAACCAGCGCCGCCAAGGCCACAGGGGCCAGCGATGGGGCGGCCTCTTCGGCCTTACCGAATTTCAGCGTCGATTCGCACAAGGCCACAGCCCGGCTAATAGAGCCAACCAGTTTTGGGGCTGAACGTGCGGTGATCGGATCGGCGCTACCTTCAAGCCGGTCCGCGAAAAGCTGGGCCGAGGTGAGGATATTGCGCAGGTCATGGCTGATCTTGGCAACCGCGCTGCCCAGTTGGGCCAACCGCTCTTTTTGGCGCAAACTGCCGGTCAACTGGCGCTGCATGGCCTGCATCGCCTCTTCGGCGGCGCGCAATTCTTCGACCTGCGCCGAAGGCGCAATCACCAAACGCGCATCTTCGGGCGCGGCGGCATAGGCGGCCATATGTTGAGCGACCCGGCGGATGGGCGAGACGATCAACCGCTGCACCGCCAAAAACAGCAAGAACGCCGTCACAATCGAGATGAGTGCCGACAGAAACAGGATGCGCAGACCGTAATCCAGCATCGCCTCGCGCATGGGCACAGCATCCATTGTGATTTCGATCAGTGACCCTGCTTCCTGCACCGGGTTTCCGATGACACGGATAATATCATCCTTGGGATCAACAAGGCAGATGAGCGCGTCGCGGATCAACTCCCACGGGCCTGCATCCCGCAAGTCATAGGTGGCTGAAATCGGCGCGGGCAAGGGCGAGGACAACACCAGCTGGCGCACCTCATCACGGCGCAACACCACGTTGTAAACCTCGGCATTGGCCAAAAGCTCGGCTTCAAGTTCCGGGGTGACCATGTCACTGGCCGCAAGCTGAGCCAGAGACGCGATCTGCGCCTTTTCCAGCCGCAGCAGCATGAAATCGGCGCGGTAACGTGCGATTGAGGGGACAAAGATCAGAACCTCGGCCAGCATGACAAAGGCCACGGTCAAGATCAAAAAACGCCCCGAGAGGGTGTTCAGAAACCTGCCCCTCTTTTGCGTCACGTCTCGCCCCATCCTTTGTGCTCAAACATCCCGAGGTTCGGGGCTGGGCTTAGGGCACCAATCGCTGCACCAGCCGAACCACGCGCTTGAGCATAGGATTATCAAAGAGTTTGGCCGAGAAATAGGCCCCTGACGCGCGCTTGGCGGTTTCCCCCAAGGTGGGATAGGGCAAGATCAGCCCGGCCAAAGTGCCGATCTTGGCGCGCGTGGCGATGGCCAGCGCCCAAAAGCCAATCAGCTCGCCCGCCTGTGGTCCGGCGATACTGGCACCAACAGGGCGGCCCTTGACCACCATCACCTTGACCAGCCCTTTGCCCTTGCGTTCAGCGATGGCGCGGTCATTGCCGCCAAACTCGGTGCGCAAGACCGTCAGCGCATCCCCATGGGCGGCGCGCGCCTCAGCCTCGGTCATGCCGACCTGCGCCAGTTCGGGTTCGGTATAGGTGACCCAAGGCGCAGAGGCCGCCGCCTTGGCAGGCAGACCCAGCAGGATCTGACGGATCAAAACACCGGCATGGGCGGCGGCCACATGGGTGAATTGCAGGCCCCCCGCGACATCGCCCATCGCATAGACGCGCCTGTTCGACACCGAGCGCAGATCCCGGCCCACGGTGATGCCGCTGCGGGTGAACGTAACGCCCCCCGCCTCAAGGTTCAGCCGTTCAACCGCCGGTTTGCGCCCCGCGGCGACCAAAAGATGTGAGCCGGTGAGGATCGAGCCATCGGCCAGCACCGCCTCAACCCCCTTTGTCACCTGACGCAGACGCACAACGCCCAGCCCTTCGACAATCTCCACCCCTTCGGCGCGCAAATTGGCCAAGACCACGGCTGCGCAGTCTGGATCATCGCGGCCCAGCGCGCGGGCGGCCTCGATCACGGTCACCCGGCAACCCAGCCGCCGATGCGCCTGCGCCATTTCCATGCCGATGGGACCGCCCCCCAAGATCAGCAGATGCGCCGGGCGCTCGCGCAGGGCAAAAATCGATTCGTTGGTCAGATAGGGCAGATCCTCGATCCCCGGGATCGGCGGCACAGCGGCGTGCGAGCCGGTGGCAATCACAAAGCGCCGCGCGCGGATCAAGGTCTGGCCAGCCTGCACCTCGCGGGGGTTGGTGAACTCAGCCCAATCGCGCAGAACGGTCACGCCCAGCCCTTCAAAACGATCTTGGCTGTCATGCGGGGCGATGGCGGCAATCACGCTGGCGACATGATCCTTGACGGCGGCAAAATCGACCTCCGGCTCGACCGGGGCAATGCCAAAGGCGCCACCGCTGCGCATGGCCTGCGCCGCCTTGCCCGCCGCCAGAAGAGCTTTTGAAGGCACGCAGCCCGTGTTCAGGCAATCGCCACCCATCTCACCGCCTTCAACCAGCACCACCGATGCGCCCATTTGCACCGCACCTGCCGCCAAAGACAGCCCACCGGACCCCGCGCCGATGACACATAGATCAGGGGTCAAAACCTGCATCTTCACGCCTCCTTGCGCCGAAGCGCCTTTATCACCATCGGCAAGGCAGAGAGCGCCGCCAAACCCAAGAGCGGGCCAAGAACAGGGGCGGTGAAGATGATTGACAGATCCGGCGCTTCGCCGCGGGCAAAGACCTCAGCCAAACCCGCCCCAACGGATGTGAACACCAAAGCCCCCGGGATGATGCCAACCATTGTTGTCACCGCAAAGGGCACAAGCCGGATGCCCGCAAAGGCCGGGATCAGATTGGCCACAAAGAACGGAACCACCGGCACCAATCGCATCATCAGCAAGACCGACCATTGATTGACGCGCAACCCCTCTTGCAACCGGGCAACCGCCCCGCCGCGCGCCGCGATCTTGGCCGAGACATCCGCGCCCAGCCCCACCCGCGCGGCCGCAAAGACCATAATCGCCCCCAAAGCGGCCCCTAAAACATTGTAAAGCGTGCCGGGGAAGATCCCGAACAAAAACCCGCCCGCCAAGGTGGCAATCGTCGCCCCCGGCAAAGACAGCGCAACAATGGCGGTATAGGCCGCGACAAAGCCAAGGCTGGCCCAAAGGTAATGGGCATCCCGGAAAGCCAAAAGCGCCTCGCGGTGCTGGGCCAAGGCATCAAAGGTCAGAAGGTCGCGAAAAGCAAACGCCCCCACCGCAGCCGCCGCCAGAATCAAAGCGAATGGCAAATGGCGCAACCTACTCGGCACATGCGGCGTTGCAGGTTGCGGCGTGACGACAGAGGGTGTTTTGCGAGGTGAGGGCGATATGTTCATCGCGCCACCATGCGCCAGGGTCGCCCTGCAAAGCCAGAGGCCAGCGCAAAGCTTCACGCGTGGTTGATCCAACGTAATCTCAAGCCGCAGTTTTGGCCCGGTTTCTTTCAATTCAGCCGGGATCGACCGGCTTTGTCCGCGCAAATGTTGCAAAAATCTTGCCCAAGGCACAAAAACCAACCCAGAGTCGCGTTGACAGCCGGGACGGGCCTGCGTAAAGACCGGGCTTCAAGTTACCGGCCTCGAATCCTTTGGTTCGGGCACCCGTCTTATGGAGAGCCGCGATGAAGCGCACTTACCAACCGTCGAACCTGGTCCGCAAGCGCCGCCACGGTTTCCGCGCCCGCATGGCCACCAAAGGCGGCCGTTTGGTGCTGGCAGCCCGCCGCGCCAAGGGCCGTCACAAGCTGTCGGCTTAATCCCTTCGGCCTTTCGGGGCCTGATGATGGATAAAGACATGACACCGCCGGATATGCAGGGCCAAGGCAATCGTGCCGATGAACCCAACGCAGATCCGGCGGTTTCGTTTTGCATGAAAACCTTGCAAAACCGCCCCGATTTTCTGCGCGCCGCCTCGGCCCGACGTCTGGGAACCGGCGGCTTTTTGCTTCAAGCGCGCGACCGCGCCGATGGTGATCCCACTGTGCGTGTGGGTTATACGGCATCAAAGAAAACCGGCAATGCCGTGACGCGAAACCGCGCCAAGCGCCGCTTGCGTGAAGTGGCAAGACAAATCATGCCCAAAGCGGCGCGGCCGGGGTGGGATTATGTTCTTGTCTCCAAACCCGGCGTCACGCCACTGCGCGACTTTGCCCTCCTGTTGGCAGATCTGACAGGCGCTTTGGCGCAAATCCACAAAGCCAAATGACACCGCTCGCCCATCTTGTCGCCCTACCCGTGCGCGCCTATCGGCTGCTTTTGTCCCCATGGGTCGGCCATGGCTGCCGGTTCCAACCCACCTGCTCGGCCTATGCGCTTGAGGCGCTCGACCGTCATGGCGGCATCAAGGGCAGCTATCTCACCGTCCACCGAATTTGCCGATGCCACCCATTGGGCGGCCAAGGCTATGATCCTGTGCCGGGGACCGACCCCGACCACGACAAAACCCGCTAACCCAAAAACCTGCCTTCGCATTTCCTCTTGGCCCAAATACTCCCGCCGGAGGCTCCCCCGGCCAGCCTCAGACGCTCCGCGGGGAGTATTTGGACCAAGAGGAAAGGGCTTTCCCGCGCGCCCGCTTTCTGCGATGCAACCCTTATCTGCGAGGGACCGCCATGCTGGACGACGAGCTTTCCGACGACATTCACCCGCTGTTTCACGGCGCGCCTAAATCGACTGAGTTTCGTAAGCTGCGCAAACGGCTGGTCCAGAATGTGCGTGAGGCGATCGAGACCTATGGCATGATCGAGCCGGGCGCGCGCTGGCTGGTGTGTTTGTCGGGCGGCAAAGACAGCTACACGCTCTTGGCCGTTTTGCATGAATTGAAATGGCGCGGGCTGCTGCCGGTGGATTTACTGGCCTGCAATCTGGATCAAGGCCAGCCGGGCTTTCCCGCCACCGTCTTGCCCGAGTTTTTGTCGCGCATGGGTGTGCCGCATCGGATTGAGTATCAAGACACCTATTCTGTGGTGACATCCAAAATCGCGCCGGGGGGCACGATGTGTTCGTTGTGCTCTCGGCTGCGGCGCGGGAACCTTTACCGCATTGCACGCGAAGAGGGCTGTTCGGCCGTGGTTTTGGGCCATCATCGCGATGATATTCTGGAAACGTTTTTCATGAACCTCTTTCATGGCGGGCGTTTGGCCAGCATGCCGCCAAAACTGGTGAATGAAGAGGGCGATCTGTATTTATATCGTCCGCTTGCCTTTGTTCCCGAAGCGGATTGCGACCGTTTTGCCCGCGCAATGGCCTATCCGATCATCCCCTGTGATCTGTGCGGCAGTCAGGAAGGCTTGCAGCGCGCGCAGGTGAAAAAGCTGCTCGATGAGTGGGAGGCGCGCACGCCGGGCCGACGGCAGGTGATGTTCCGCGCGTTGATGAATGTGCGCCCATCGCATTTGGCCGATCCGGGGTTGTTCGACTTTGCCGGGTTGATGCGGGAAATGGGAACATTTAGTGAAAATCCTCCGCAACTTCGGGATGCGGATTAACAAAAGCATCAATCTCTTTGCCTAGCCTTTCGGCTGCCGGGGGTGTCCCGGTGCAGTGCCGGAGACTTGGATCATGCATGATTCCCTTGCCGCCAGATTGGCCCGACCCGCCCGCGCGGTGGCAAGCTTGATGCGACGGCCAGAGATGATCTTGTTTCTGCCTGCCGTGACACTGGCAGCGTTCTGGTATGGGGGCGAGCGGGTTTTGGTCATGGTGGCCCTTGGGGCGCCTTTGGTCTTTGCTTTGGCTGGGGCATTTCAGCAGACGCCGGCAGCTGCGGCCTTGCCAGATGCTTTGGGGGGATTGGGCCTGCGGGCGCATTTGGTGCGGGCCTTGGATGAGGCGCTGCGCGATGAGCCGATTTCGGGCAAGACCACGGCCTGTCTGGTCGTGTTGTTCGACGACATGGATCAGATTCTTGATCGTCATGGGCGCGCTGCCCAAACTGAGGTCTTGGCGCGCAGTGCCGAACGCATCTGCTCGGTTTTGCGCAGCGGCGATCTCGTCGCACGGCTGGAAGGCGGCGGTTTTGGGATTGCGCTGGCACCGATGCGGCGGATGGATCTTGAAACAGTCGTTCAACTGGCGGCACGTCTGCAATCGGCCTTGAGTGTGCCGATTTCCCTGAATGCTCAAAGGCTTTATGTCACAGGCTCGGTTGGCTTTTGTCTGACCCAGCGCGCGCCTTTGCCGCAAGGAAAGGCGCTCTTGGATGCCGCACAAATCGCCGCGGATGAGGCGGCGCGCCATGGGCCGGGGGCGATCCGCGCCTATGCGCCCGAAATGGCCCGGCATCGGGCGGATCGGGACGCGCTGCGCGAGGAGTTGGAACTGGCCTTGGATGAAGGGCAAATCCGCGCGCATTTTCAGCCCCAAATCTCGACCGACACCGGCGCGATCACCGGTTTTGAGGCGCTGGCGCGGTGGTATCACCCTGAACGCGGGCTGATCCCCCCGGCCGAGTTTTTGCCGATGATCGAGGATGCTGGCCTGTCCGAACGCTTGGGCGAGGTGATCTTGTTCAATGCGCTGACGGCTTTGAACCGCTGGGACAGGGCGCGGCTGGGCGTGCCGTCTGTCGCTGTGAATTTTTCTGCCGCGGAATTGCGCAACCCCAAATTGGCCGAGCGGTTGAAATGGGAGCTGGACCGCTTTGGGCTGGAACCAAAACGGCTGTGTGTTGAGATTTTGGAACATGTGGTGGCCGAGACCGACAATGATGTGATCGTGTCAAACATCGCGGCCTTGGCCCGCATGGGCTGCGGCGTTGATCTGGACGATTTTGGCACGGGCCACGCGTCGATTACCTCGATCCGGCGGTTTGCGGTGCGGCGCATCAAGATTGACCGCAGCTTTGTGACAAAGGTGGACGAGGACCGCGACCAACAAAAGATGGTGTCGGCCATTCTGTCCATGGCAGAGCGTTTGGGCTTGCAGACCTTGGCCGAGGGCGTCGAGACGCCGGGCGAACACGCGATCTTGGCGCAATTGGGATGTGGAGATGTGCAGGGTTTTGGGATTGCGCGCCCAATGCCGGTCGATGAAACGATGGATTGGATCGAACGCCACCGCGCCCGGCCTGCCGCCACACCGCGCATTGGGCACCGCACACGCTAGGTTCGCGCGGTTTTGGGGCCGGTCGAACGGCGAAAGACGCGCTTTCCTGGCCCAAAGCGGGGGAAAGCGCTTGACCTTTTGTCGCCCCTGGCGTTGAACCACCGCTGACCTTGAACAGGAATGGTGGTGGGTCCTGATGGACGATCAGAACAAGAATCTCATCCTTGCGACGGCACTCAGCTTTATGGTGATCCTCGCCTGGTTTGTTGGTGGGCCGATGCTGTTTCCGCAATGGTTCCCAGCCGAGCCCGTGGCGCAGCAGACCGCCGCGCCCGCGACATCGGCCGAGCCAGAGGCCGCGACCGCAACCCTTGGCGCAGACGCGGCGACCACCGCCACCAATGAGCCCGCCCCCGAGGCCCCGCGCCTGGTGATCGACACGCCGAAACTGTCGGGCAGCCTGTCTTTGGCAGGTGGTCGGATTGATGATCTGTCCTTGAAAGACTATCGCGAAACGGTGGACCCGACCTCGCCTCAGGTGCGGCTTTTGTCACCTGTTGGCAAAGAGCATCCCTACTACGCCGTGTTTGGCTGGTTGGCCGGGAATGGTCTGGAGCCAGCCGATGTGCCAGATGCCAAGACCCAATGGGCGGTCGTCGGCAATGCGAACCTGACACCCGATGCCCCGGTGACGCTGCAATGGCAAAACACCAAGGGACTGACCTTCACCCGCACGATCAGCATAGATGCGGATTTCATGTTCACCGTCACCGATAAGGTGGACAACGCGGGCACCGCCGAGGCGCGGCTGGCCCCATACGGCATTGTGGCACGTCATGGGCTGCCGAAGCTTCAAAACACCTATATCGTGCATGAAGGTCTGGTGCGCCGCACCGATGGCACCTTTGGCGAGGTGGACTATGCCGATTTCGCCGATTTCCCCTTGCCCGAAGGCGAGACACTGCCGACCGAAAAGCTGGCAGCCTCGACGGATGGCTGGATCGGCTTTACCGACCATTATTGGATGACCACGCTGGTGCCCGAACAGGGCAAGCCTTGGACATCAATCGCCAAATTTGTTCCGCAGAACAACATCTATCAGGCCGAGGTGCGCCATGATGTCATGGCCATCGCGCCCGGCACCAGTGCTGAGGTGACGACGCGGCTTTATGCCGGGGCCAAGGAATGGGACACCATTCGCGGCTATCAAAACGAGGGCGGGATCGCCGGGTTCATCGACTCGATTGACTGGGGTTGGTTCTATTTCCTGACCAAACCGATCTTTGCGCTGCTGCATTGGCTGAATATCACCATCGGCAACATGGGCCTTGCGATCATCGCACTGACCTTTGTGCTGAAGATTTTGGTGCTGCCCTTGGCCTATAAATCCTATGTCTCAATGGCGCGGATGAAGGAATTGCAGCCTGAAATGGAAGCGCTGAAAGAGCGGGCGGGCGAGGACAAGCAAAAGCTGCAAAAAGAAATGATGCAGCTTTACAAGGATAAAAAGGTCAACCCCGCTGCGGGCTGCCTGCCGATCCTGATCCAGATCCCGATCTTTTTCGCTTTGTTCAAGGTGATCTCGGTCACGTTGGAACTGCGCCATGCGTCGTTCTTTGGCTGGCTGAACGATCTGGCCGCGCCGGACAGCTCGTCCTTGTATAACCTGTTCGGGCTTTTCCCATGGGACGCGCCTGCGACGGGCAGCCTGACCCATATGATCTTTATCGGGATCCTGCCAATCATCCTTGGCATCACCATGTGGATGCAGCAAAAACTGAACCCGGCCCCCACGGACCCCATCCAACAGCAGATTTTTGCTTGGATGCCTTGGGTGTTCATGTTCATGATGTCGACCTTTGCGTCGGGCCTGATCATCTACTGGATCACCAACAACACCATCACCTTCATTCAGCAATATCTGATCATGGCCAGCCATGGCAGCCGTCCGGATTTCTTTGGCAACATCAAGGCCAGCGTGAAAAAACCGGCGGCCGTATCAGACAAGAGCAAGAAAAAATGACGGCACGGAACCGAACGGGGCGGCTGGTGCAAATCTGCCGCCACCCGATCAAGGGACACGGACGCGAAACCCTCGCGTCCGTTCGTCTTTTGGCGGGTGAATGTCTGCCCTATGATCGGCATTGGGCAGTGGCCCATGAGGCGGCAAAGCTTGGGCCGGGCTGGAACCCATGCATGAACTTTGCCCGTGGCGCAAAAGCGCCTGAGTTGATGGCGATCACCAGCAGGCTGGATGAGGCGACGGCCACGGTCACATTGCACCATCCAAGCGCGGGCGAGATCACCTTTCGGCCCGACGAGGCCGCTGACCTGCCCCGGTTTCTGGCTTGGGTGCGCCCATTGATCCCCGAAACCCGCGCGCAGCCCACGCAGATCGTGACGGCCGGTCGCGGGATGACCGACAGCGATTTTCCCTCGGTTGCCATTCTATCAACGGCCTCGCTGGCCGACCTCTCGGCGCGCATGGGCAAAGAGCTGTCGCAGCATCGCTGGCGCGGCAATCTCTGGATCGAGGGTGCCCCAGCTTGGGACGAATTCAACTGGATCGGCCGCGATATCCGCATCGGCGGGGCCATCTTGCGCATCGAAGAACGCATCACCCGCTGCACCGCCACCCAAGTGAACCCCGACACCGGAAAAACCGACGCCGACACCCTTTCCGCGCTTGAGGCCGCCTTTGGCCACCAGGATTTTGGGGTTTACGCCACCGTGATCCAAAGCGGCACCATCGCCCTGGGCGATGCATGGAGCCTGACATGACCCAGATGCAGTTCAAACTGGCCGATGAGCCGGAATTCGAAGCCCGCGAAAAAGGCCGCCTGTTGTTTGCTGGCCCGGTTGATTTCGTCAAAGGCGTGGTCGCCATGTCGGGATTGCCCCCGGCGGACCGGCGCGAAGTGTGCTTTGCAGGCCGATCAAATGTTGGGAAATCCAGCCTGATCAATGCCTTGACCGGGCGCAAAACGCTTGCGCGCGCCTCCAACACGCCGGGCCGGACGCAAGAGATCAACTATTTTGCCTTGGGCGAAGAGCGCTATCTGGTCGACCTTCCCGGCTATGGCTATGCCGAGGCACCCTTGGCGATTGTGGCGAAATGGCAGGCTTTGTTGAAGCAATACCTTGCCGGGCGACAAACGCTGCGCCGCGCTTTCGTGCTGATTGATGCCCGCCACGGCGTGAAGGCGGTGGATGAAGAAATTCTGAAACTGTTGGACCGCTCGGCCGTGACCTATCAGGCCGTGCTGACCAAGGTTGACAAGATCAACCGGGTGGAGCGTGAGGCGGTTATTGAACAAGTCAAGGCCGCATTAGCCAAGCATCCTGCTGCTTTTCCCGAGATTGTGGTGACAAGCTCGGAAAAGGGCGAGGGCATTGAAACCCTAAGGGCGATTATCGCGACGCTGGAGTAAGCCGATTTCTTGCAAGAAATCGGTCCGGAGTTTTGACAAACTCCGGCGTCACACGTGCTGCGCGCCGTTCACCTGCAATTCGGCGCCAGAGATATAGCTGGACTGCTCCGAGCACAAAAACCAGATGGCGTCGGCCACCTCTGACGGCTGGCCCAGCCGCTGCATCGGCAGCTTTTCCACGATCTTATCGGTTCCCGGCGACAAGATGGCTGTTTCAATCTCACCCGGCGCAATGGCATTGACGCGCACGCCGAGCGGGCCAAAGTCATGGGCCATTTCACGCGTCAAAGCGGCCAGTGCCGCCTTTGAGGTGGAATAAGCCGCACCCGCAAAGGGGTGCACCCGGCTACCGGCGATGGAGGTGACATTCACGACCGAACCTTTGGCCGCCGAGAGTTCATCCCGCAGCCCACGGGCCAGAATGATCGAGGCAAAGAAATTGACGTGAAACACCTGCCCCCAGGTGCGCAGATCGGTCTCGAGCGTGTTCAACCGGCTGCCGCCCGGCCCTTTCGGGCTGATGCCGGCATTGTTGACCAGCGCGTGCAACTTACCACCCAGCGTTTCTTTGATGCCTTCCAGCGCCGCGATGGTCTTATCCGGGCTGGCCAGATCAATTTGCACATGGTTCGCTTCGCCATTTGGCCAAGGGCAGCGAGGGTCGAACGGATGGCGCGAGCAGGTCAGCACCCGCCAGCCTTCGCGTTCAAAGCGCTTGACGGTGGCATGGCCAATTCCGCGCGATGCCCCGGTCAGCAGCAGGGTTTTCTGTTCCGACACGATAACCTCCAGTTTGGCCCAAAGGCAGGCCCGGATTTACGCGCTGACCTTAGGCCAATGCGCGGCATGCGCAAGGTGGGTGCATGGGCCAATCGACGCTTGGCAGGGGGTGGGAAAAGCCTTATGGGGCGGAAAAGATCGGAGGCCGCTATGGAAAAACAAACCCTCACCGCCCAAGACGCCAAGACCACGGCCAAGATGTTGTCCGAGGCGCTGCCCTATCTTCAGCGGTTTGAGGGCGCGGTTGTGGTGGTGAAGTTTGGCGGCAATGCCATGGGCGATGATGCCGCAATGGCGGAATTTGCCCGCGATATCGTCTTGATGCGGCAGGTGGGGGTGAACCCTGTGGTTGTGCATGGCGGCGGGCCGATGATCAACGACATGCTGCAAAAGCTTGGGATCAAATCCGAGTTCGTGCGCGGCAAGCGGGTGACCGACAAGGCCACCGTGCAGGTGGTCGAGATGATTCTGTCGGGTCTGGTGAACAAGCGGATCGTGCAGGCGATCATGGATGCTGGTGGCCGCGCGGTGGGCATTTCGGGCAAGGACGATGATCTGATGGTCTGCGAGGCCGATGACCCGGAACTGGGCTATGTCGGCCGCCCCATCGAGATGAACGTGCAGGTGCTGCGCGATCTTTACAAGGCCGGGATCATTCCGGTGATTGCCCCGGTTGGCACGGGCATGGCGGACAATGAGACCTTCAATGTCAACGGCGACACAGCGGCGGGTGCCATTGCCGGGGCCTTGCAGGCGGATCGTCTCTTGTTGCTGACCGACGTGCCGGGGGTCAAGGATGCCTCGGGTCAGGTGATGACGCAGATCACGCCTGAAGAAATTCGCCAGATGACGCGTGACGGTGTCATTTCGGGCGGCATGATCCCGAAAACCGAAACCGCGCTGATGGCTTTGGAAAAGGGCACGCGGGCGGTGACGATCCTGGATGGCAAGGTGCCTAATGCCTGCCTTTTGGAACTGTTCACCGACCACGGCGCGGGCAGTCAGATCAGGTCAACCGCGCCCCGCATCAAGCCGCATGTGAAGCGCTAGATTTTTCAGATCAGCGCCCTTACGTTCAAGACAGCGAATGTGAGGTGCCATGGAATACGAGCTGATCCTGCGGCTGGGCGTTTTTCTGGGCCTGTTTGGTCTTTTCGCCGCGTTAGAGGCAGTTGCCCCGCGCCGGACGCGTCGCCAACCGCGTGGGCAGCGCTGGTTTACCAATCTGTCGATCGTGGTGCTGGACACGCTTACGCTGCGCGCTTTGGCGGTCTTTTTGCCTTTCTTGGCAATTGGCGCGGCGGTGGATGCATGGCGCATGGGCTGGGGCCTGTTCAACGCGCTGGATTGGCCCTTGTGGGTTGAGGTGGTTCTGGCGATTCTGATCCTCGATTTCGCGATCTGGGCGCAGCATCTGGTGACCCATAAGGTTCCGATCCTGTGGCGCTTTCATCGGGTTCATCACGCCGACCGCGATTTTGATGTCACCACAGCCCTGCGCTTTCATCCGGTGGAAATCCTTGTCTCGATGATGCTGAAGATTGGCTTGGTCTATGTGATCGGCCCACAAGCGATTGCGGTGCTGCTGTTTGAGGTGATTTTGAACGGCACAGCGATGTTCAACCATTCCAATCTTAAGCTGCCGCTGTGGTTTGACCGCATTCTGCGGTTGGTTTTGGTCACGCCCGACATGCATCGGGTGCATCACTCGATCCACCGGCATGAGCATGACAGCAATTATGGCTTTGCGCTGTCGGTTTGGGACAGGCTTTTTGGCACCTATCGGCCTAAACCTGAGGCTGGGCATGAAGATATGACGGTGGGGTTGCAATGGCAGGACGACAAACCCTCGCGGCTGGGTTGGGCGCTGATGCTGCCCTTTCGGAAATAAAAACGCGGCTTGCGGCGCATCAGCTTGAGATTCTGGGCGGATTTTCGGCAATGGACGATCCGGCGCTGCCTGCGGGCACGCGCACATTGCTGCTGATCGGCCCAAAGGAACCGGGTTTTTGGCCGCACCTCACCGCGCAGCCCGAATGGGATGGCGCACCCGATCCAGTGGATCGCTGGTCGCGCCGGGTGATTGGCCGGATTGCCTGCGATCTGGGGGCCAAGGCGCTGTTTCCCTTTGGCGGGCCGCCCTATCATCCGTTCTACCAATGGGCGCTGCGCACGGGGCGGGTCTGGGACAGCCCAGTGCGGCTTTTGGTGCATGCAGATCAAGGGCTAATGGTCAGCTTTCGCGGGGCTTTGGCGCTGAAAGAGAACGTCGCCTTTCCTCCCACCGTGCGAAAGCCCTGCGAGAGCTGCACGGCACCCTGTCTTTCGGCCTGTCCTGCCGGGGCCTTGGGCGAGGCAGGTTATGACGTGCCCGCCTGCCATGACTGGCTTTCAACCTCTGGACAAGATTGCATGAATTCGGGCTGTCTTGTGCGGCGCGCTTGCCCGGTGTCGGCAACCTATGCAAGGATACCAGAACAGTCAGCCTATCACATGAGGCAGTTCCACAGATGAAGCGCTTGATCCTGACACGGCACGCAAAATCCAGCTGGGACGACCCGCTGATGAGTGATCACGACCGGCCCTTGAATGAACGCGGCAAGGCTGCCGCGGCGGATTTGGGCCAGTGGCTGGCCTCGCGCGGCTATGTGCCGGGTGAGGTGCTGTGTTCAGATGCCGTGCGTACGCGTGCGACATTTTCCGGCATTGCCCCTGCCCTGCCCGGTGCGCCGGTGCTGGATCTGAAACCCTCGCTCTATCACGCCAGCGCCGATGTGATGCTGGCCGTGCTGCGCCATGCCAAGACCGATACCGTGATGATGATCGGGCATAATCCCGGCATCGCCGAGTTTGCGCATCGCTTGGTGTCACGCACGCCGATCAACCCAGAGTTCCGCAAATACCCCACCGGGGCCACCTTGGTGGTGGACTTCACCGCTGATAATTGGGCAGATGTTGGTTTTGGCCAAGGCATCACGGCCGATTTCATCGTGCCGCGCGAAATCGTGGTCTGAAAGCTCCTCCTACGCCTTCGGCGTCTCGTCGCACCGACGAGCGCCGAAGGCGACGAGGAGGTTCAGTGGCCGAGGATCTGGCTGAGGAACAGCTTGGTCCGCTCGCTTTGCGGGTTCGAGAAGAACTCTTTCGGCGCATTCTGCTCGACGATCTGGCCTTGGTCCATGAACACCACGCGGTTGGCCACTGCTTGGGCAAAGCCCATCTCGTGGGTGACGCAGAGCATCGTCATGCCCTCTTCGGCCAAGGCGATCATGGTGTCGAGCACCTCCTTGATCATCTCAGGATCCAGCGCCGAGGTCGGCTCGTCAAACAGCATGATCCGCGGCTTCATGCACAAGGACCGCGCAATCGCCACCCGCTGCTGCTGACCGCCCGACAGCTGGCCCGGATATTTATGGGCCTGTTCGGGGATCTTCACCTTTTCCAGAAAATGCATCGCGATTTCTTCGGCCTCGCGCTTGGGGGTCTTGCGAACCCAAATCGGTGCCAGCGTGCAGTTTTCCAAAATGGTCAAATGCGGGAACAGGTTAAAGTGCTGAAACACCATCCCCACCTCTGAGCGGACCTTGTCGATGTTCTTCAGGTCATTGGTCAGCTCGGTGCCATCCACCACGATCTGCCCCGACTGGTGTTCTTCCAGCCGGTTGATGCAGCGGATCAGCGTCGATTTCCCCGACCCTGACGGCCCGCAGATCACGATCCGCTCGCCGCGATTGACGGTCATATTGACGTCACGCAGAACATGGAACTGGCCATACCACTTGTTCATGCCGGTGATCTTGATGGCGACCTCGTCCGAGACCTGCATCTGTTTGGTTGCTTCTGCCATGGACAAGGCTCCTTAACGGTGATCGGTTTTCAGCTTCTGTTCCAGATACATGGAATATCTGGACATCCCGAAGCAGACGGCAAAGAAAATCGCGCCAACAAAGATGTAGGGCTCCCAATAGATGCCCTTCCATGCCGTGTCGGCCCGCACGATGGTGGTAACGCCTTTCAAGGGGTCCATCAGACCGACAAAGGCAACCAGCGTGGTATCTTTGAACAGACCGATAAAGGTAGAGACGATGCCGGGGATCGACACCTTGAGCGCTTGGGGCATGATGATCAGCCGCTGCGCCTGCCAGTAATCCAGCCCCAGCGCATCAGCGGCCTCGTATTGGCCCTTTGGCAGGGCCGCGAGGCCCCCCCGGATCACTTCGGCCAGATAGGCGGCCGAGAAGAAGGTCACCAGAATGATGACGCGCAGGACCACGTCGAAATTGGTCTGCGGCGGCAGGAAATAGCCCAACAAGAGCGTGGCGGTGAACAGAACCGTGATCAGCGGCACGCCGCGCACGAATTCGATAAAGCCCACGCAAAGGGTCTTGATGAGCAACATGTCAGACCGCCGGCCCAGTGCCAACAGCACGCCGATGGGCAAGGACGCCCCGATCGAGGTGACACCGATCACAAAGGCCAGAAGAAAGCCGCCGAACTGGTCAGAACTGACCCCCTGCATATTCAGCGGCATGGCCCCATGCAGCGCCGTGGTGACGCTGGTTTGCACCGACAGCCACCAGATGACTGCGGCCAGCGTGCCAAGCCCGGTCGCGACAACGACGCCGAGGAAAGACTTGGTCGCCATGTAAACCAAGACCAGCAGCACAAACCCCAAGGCGACACCAATCGGCCCCCAGATCGAGCCGCCATAGAGCAGCCAAAAGCCCAAAAGCGGATAAATGAGCGTCAAAATGATCAGCCGCTTTGGCGCCACCCACGACAGCGCGGTCAACCCGGTCAGGATCAAGGCGAAGACCATAAGATGCGTCGGGTCATGGTCCAACATCGCCAGCGCAATCATGGTCAGCGCTGATACCGTGCCAACCAGCGTCAGGTTGGGCTTGCGCAGGCCATAATAGAGGACCGGCGCAAGTGAGATCAGCAACAGGCCCAAGGCCAGAACGGGCCGCCAGTAAAGATCGGCAGGATAAAAGCCAAACAGGAACTGGTGCCAGCGTTCACGGATCAGCGCCCAGCAGGCCCCTGTCGCATCGGGGCCAGCGCTGGCCCAAACAATCTCGCGGCATTCCTTGAGCGACCCAGCGCTCCAGACGCTGTTGAGCCACCACGGCAGCGCGGATTGGATCAAGAGAACGACAACCGCCAGACCGATCAGGGTCAGCACCGTATTGAACGGCGATGAGAACAGGTTCTCGCGCAGCCATTTGACCGCGCCACGTTCTGTGATCGGTGGCGGTTGCTGCGGCAGCATTTCAGAGCGGATGAATGCAGGATCTGACATCTTAGCGCTCCTTCAGCTTGACGGAATTGTTGTAGATGTTCATCAGCGACGAGATCAGCAGGCTGATCGTCAGGTAGATGCCCATCATCAGCACCATGCATTCCATCTCGCGCCCAGTCTGGTTCATCGTGATGCCGCCCAGCGTGCCGCGCAGGTCAAGATAAGATACCGCAATGCCCAACGAGGTGTTCTTGGTCAGGTTCAAAAACTGGCTGATCAAGGGCGGGATGATCACGCGCAAGGCTTGGGGCAGGATCACCAAGTTCATGGTGCGGCTGGGGCGCAGACCAAGGGCAAAAGCCGCCTCAGATTGGCCTTTGGAAATGGCCTGAATGCCGCCACGCACGATTTCAGCGATGAAGGCCCCGGTGTAAAGGATCAAGGCCACCAACAGCGCGGTGAAAGAATGGTTCACCGACAAACCGCCGGAAAAGTTAAAGCCTTTCAGCTCTGGATATTCCAGATGGAACCCCATCGCCATCAAAAGGGCAATTGCCGGGACAAACAACACCAACAGCGATTGCCACCAAGTCGTTGGCCGCAGGCCAGTGTCCTCTTGAATGGCCTTAGCCCGGGCAAGGATGCGGCGGTTCACATAGACAGACCCCATCACCACAAGGATGAAAGCCACGCCGGACAGGCTGATTGGAACGGTTGCGATTTCGATGGTGGGCAGCGGGCGGTCGAGCACCGGGCCAGGGATGTTTGACCCCCGGTTGGTGATGGCAATGGCATCAAAAAGCATCGTTGCCTTGGGTGCCTCGCCCGCCGCGGCCATCTCATCGGTGACGCGGAAATCACGCGGTTGGGGGTAGGTTTCGGTAAAGACCACAAAGATCAGGATGATCCACAAGACCAAGGGCACGTTGCGGAAAATCTCGACGTAGATGGTCATCAACCGGCCCACCAGCCAGTTTTTCGACAGGCGCAGAACACCCGCGATAACGCCAACAATGGTGGCAAAGATACAGCCGATAAAGGCGATCAGCAGGGTGTTCAAAAGGCCAATGATCGCAGCCCGGCCATGGGTGCTGTCATTGGTGTAGGGGATCAGCTGCTGGTCAATGTCATAACCGGCGCGCTGCCACAGAAAGCTGAAATTGATGTCCTTACCACGCTCGGCAAGGTTCTTGATCGTGTTATCGGTCATCCAGCCCAGAAAGGCCAAAAGCAGGATCAGCACCGCCAGCTGAATCGTGTAAGACCGATAGCGCGTGTCGTAAATAAGCATGGACAGCCGAAAGGACTCTTTCGGCGCTTCTGATGCGAGTGACATTATACCCCCTGTGCCGACCGGCGGCCGTCTTTTTGCGGCCTGTCTGGATCTTGTCCAATGGTCAAAGCGATTAGGCTAAAGAAAAGGCGGGCGCATCCCGGGTTGGGGATGCGCCCTTTGTTCAGGCTTACCGGAACGGTGCTGCGTATTGCAGGCCGCCTTGGGTCCACAAGGCGTTCAGGCCACGGGCCAGACCGATCGGGGTGGACGCACCAATGTTGGCTTCGAAGATTTCACCATAGTTGCCGTTGGCAAGAATGGCGTTCTTGAAGGCGGCGTTATCAAGGCCAACCATTGCACCCATGTCACCTTCGGCACCCAAGAGGCGCTTGACTTCCGGGTCGGTGGTCGAGGCTTCGACTTCGGCCAGGTTGGCTTTGGTGATGCCCTTTTCTTCCGCGATCAACAGCGCGTTGAAGGTCCAGCGCACGACGTCGCCCCACTGGTTGTCGCCATGGCGAACGACCGGGCCGAGCGGCTCTTTCGAGATGATTTCCGGCAGGATGATGTGGTTTTCCGGATCTGGGAAGGACGAACGCGATGCGGCAAGGCCCGATGCGTCGGTGGTGAAGGCGTCGCAGGTGCCAGCCAGATAGTTGCGCTGAGCTTCGGAGTCGTCAGCAACGGTCACCGGGGTATAGGTGATGTTGTTTTGCTTGAAGAAGTCAGCAAGGTTCAGTTCGGTGGTGGTGCCGGTCTGGATGCAGACGGTGGCGCCATCCAGTTCCTTGGCCGAGGAAACACCAAGGTCCTTCTTCACCATAAAGCCCTGACCGTCGTAGTAGTTCACGGCGACGAAGTCGAGTTTCAGGTCATTGTCGCGCGAGTAGGTCCAGGTCGAGTTGCGGATCAGAACGTCCACTTCGCCCGAAGCCAGCGCTGTAAAGCGGGTCTCAGAGGTCAAGGGCACGAACTTGACCTTGCTCTGGTCACCCAGAACAGCGGCAGCAATCGCCTTGCAAAGCGCAGCGTCAAAGCCCTGATACACGCCGTTGGCATCGGGGGCAGCAAAGCCGGTCAGACCGGGGTTCGCGCCACAGATCAACTCGCCACGCGCTTTCACATCGTCCAGCGTGCCAGCAAAAGCGGCGCCGGCCAGAACAGTGGTTGCGGCGAGGGTGCCGAGGAACACGGATTTTTTCATTCTTACCTCTTCCTGTGGGTCTGCCCGGATGGGCAGGGGTTGGTCGCCCTGCCTTTGCGACAGGTGCGGGTTCTGGGTGGCAAAATGCTGCCAGTGTCGGGCATCATCTGTCACGGTCTTGCCCAAGGTCAAGAAAAACATCCGCTAAAACGGAGCGCTTCTGTTCCGTCGTCATTTTGACGATTGTATCACGCACAATGCCGAAAGAGCGGCCATTGGATTGCGCAAGATTGTTACCGGCACAAAGCGTAGAACTGCTCGGCCTCCAAAACCGCCTGCCGCTTCGACGCCTCAAGCGCTGCGGCGTCCTCGTCCACGCCCCAAAACTCGGCCTGCCACGTCTCATCGATTCGGCTCAGATCGAACGCCTCTGCCCCGGAAAGCCGTCCGTGGGTGACCGCAAAGGCCAAGATCAGTGACCCGCTGATCGCCACCAGATCGTGAAACGCGGCCAGCTCAAACGGGCTGAACCGTGCCACCTGATCGCGCAGACGCGTCAGGCTTTCTGCCGGTTGCGCGATGGGCACGATACCAGAGGTCACCACCAATGGCACGCCGAGCGTATCGGCGGACCACTGCAACAGAGGATCCCAACCCGCAGCTTGCCGCTCAATCAACCCCTCTGGGCCGGTCGCGCGATAGCACAACAGATCACTGGCACCGTAGGCCGCCAACAGGTTGACCACCTCATCGAATTGCTGAGTTAGCTTGTCGAGGGCCGAATTGATCGCACGCGTCACAGGCATCGTCTCGGGCTTGATCACGCCCGTTTGGGCATCCCATTCGGCGGCGGACGCCTGTGCCATAGCCAGCGTTGGCACAACAAAAACTGCCTTGGCAGGCGTTTTGACCGGGCGGCCATCCAAACGCACGGTATAGCCACCGTCACACGCCTCTGCCGTGGCAGCAGTCCAAAAGCGTTTGGCCTTCCAACTGCTCATTTGCGGAACTCGAACGGATCGGCGGGCACGTCATTTTCCTTCCAATCCAGCAGCTTCCATGTCTTCGCCATGTGATCGGGCAAAGGCGCGGTAAAGGTTAAGCTGGCTTTGGTGATCGGATGTTGAATGGTCAGGCTGCGCGCATGCAGATGTAGCTTGCGGCTGATCTCACCGCCCAAACCCGCGCCCCAACCATCGCCCATATTCTCGGTTGACGATCCGCCATATTTGCCATCGCCAATGATCGGATGACCCAGCTCGGCCATATGGGCGCGCAATTGGTGCGTGCGCCCGGTGATCGGCTCCAGCGCCATCCAAGACATGCGGGTGCCAAGGAACCACAGGGTGAAAAAGTCGGTGTGGGCGCGCTTGGCATCTGGGTAATCGGCCATCTTGGCGGGATGGACGCATTGCATCTTTTCCCCCTCGCCGCCCCGACCATGGCCGGGCGCCTTCATCAGCCCGTATTTGATCGACCCTTGCCGCGGGTTCGGCACGCCTGCAACCAAGGCCCAATAGATCTTGCGGGTATGGTGGTTGCGCAGGGCCTCGGAGAGGGCACGCGCCACGCGGTCCGTGCGCGCCAGCATCAAAACGCCCGAGGTGTCCTTGTCCAGACGATGCACCAGCTTTGGCCGCTCCTTATAGCCGAACTTCAATGCCTCGGTCAGGCCATCGACATGCCGGTCGCCTTGGCCTGAACCGCCTTGGCTGGGCAGACCTGCGGGCTTGTTCAGGATGATGATATGCTCATCCTTCCACAAAACCGCGTCTTGGATCATCTTGGCATCGGATGCGTTGACACGGCCTTCGGCGGGGCGGCTCGGGGCTTCGGCATCGGGCAAGGGCGGCACCCGAATGACCATACCCGGCGCCACGCGGTCCGATGCCTTGGCCCGCGCAGAATCGATGCGGATCTGCCCGGTGCGACACATTTTTTCGACATGGCCCTGGCTGATCTGGGGAAAGCGGCGCTTGAACCATTTGTCCAGCCGCTGTTCGCCCTCATCCGCAGAGACCGTCAGAAGTTTCACGCCACTCATCCGAGGGCTCCTTTGGCAAAGGCTGCCCCAAGGACAACCGCGAGAAGAGATAGGCCGACAGACAGCCCGACATATAGCACCGCCTGAACGGGTTGATCAGCCTGCCACAGCCTAAGCGCATCCAGCGAAAACGCGGAAAAGGTGGTGAAGCCACCCAAGACGCCTGCCATCAACAAAGGCGACAGCGTCGCGCGCGTGGCCAGAACAACGAACAGCCAGCCCATCACAAAACTGCCCAGCACATTGACAGCCATCACCGCCCAAGGCGCGCCAAAAGCGGCCACAGTCACATAGCGCAAGACCGAACCAATGGCTCCGCCAATCGCAACTTGGGCAAGCGTCCAGAACATGCCGTTTCCTTGCGGCTGCACGCCAGATTTGTCAACCGCCACACAGCTTGCACCCTTGGTTCCAGCGTGTCAGCTTTCACGTTTCGCGCGCAACTTGGCGAAATAGTCGATACGCTTTTTGAGTTCGCGCTCAAACCCCCGTTCAGGCGGGGCGTAATAGATCGGGCGGCGCATCCCATCGGGAAAGTAGTTTTGCCCCGAAAACCCGTCTTCGGCGTCGTGGTCATAGGCATAGCCCGCGCCATAGCCGATTTCTTTCATCAGCTTGGTCGGTGCGTTGCGGATGTGCAGGGGGGGCGGGTGGCTGCCGGTCTCGCGCGCGGCGGCGCGGGCAGCCTTGTAGGCGGTGTAGACGCCGTTGGATTTCGGGGCGAGGGCGAGATAGACCACCGCTTGGGCCAGTGCCAACTCGCCTTCGGGGCTGCCGAGGCGTTCATAGGTCTGCCAGCTGTCCAGGCAGACGGTTTGCGCCTGTGGATCGGCCAGCCCGATATCCTCAACCGCCATGCGCGTGATGCGACGCGCCAGAAAGCGCGGGTCTTCACCGCCTTCGAGCATGCGGGCAAACCAATAAAGTGCGGCGTCAGGATCAGATCCGCGCACGGATTTGTGCAGGGCCGAGATCAGGTTGTAATGTTCCTCGCCCGACTTGTCGTATTTCGTTGCGCGCCGCATCAGGCGGCTGGCCAGTTGCTCGCGCGTCAGGGGTTTTTCAGCCTTCCACGCCGCAACCTGTTCGATCAGGTTTAAACACGCCCGCCCATCGCCATCGGCCATGTCAATCATCGCCTCGCGTGCCTCTCCCGTCAGGGGCAGCGCCCGGCCCAGTTCTTGTTCGGCCCGCTGGGTCAGCCGTTCCAGATCAGCAGGCGTTAGCCGTTCCAGCACGATGACTTGCGAGCGCGACAAAAGGGCGGCGTTCAGCTCAAACGACGGGTTTTCGGTGGTCGCCCCCACCAGAAGGATCGTGCCGTCCTCCATATAGGGCAGAAAGCCGTCCTGCTGGGCCTTGTTAAAGCGGTGGATTTCATCGACGAAGAGCAGCGTGCCCTGCCCGTTCTGGCGCCGAATCCGGGCCTGTTCGAAGACCTTTTTCAGATCCGGCACCCCGGTAAAAATGGCCGAGATTTGCACAAAGGCCAGATTAGTCTGATCGGCCAAAAGCCGGGCGATGGTGGTTTTTCCCACCCCCGGCGGCCCCCAAAGGATAAGGGACGACAAGGAGCGCGCTGCCAGCATCGCCCCCAAAGGGCCTTCGGGCCCAAGCACATGGGCCTGCCCGATCACCTCGGACAGGCTGCGCGGGCGCAGACGGTCAGCCAGCGGCCGGGGCGCGCCGGGGACAGGTTGGGCAGCAGCGGTGTCAAACAGATCAGCCATGCCGCCCAGACTACGCCCGGATGCGGATCGACGGAAGCCCTGCCGTCAATGCACGGTCTGGCTGAAGTCCATCATCACAACCTGATTGTCGATCCCGTCAATCTCCATCACCGGGCCCATCGCCTTCATCTTGACACCCACCCGATCAGCCCAGCGAGGCCATGTGGCGGCCAATAGCGTGAGGCAATGGGTGGCACCCAAACCCCGCACCGTTTCGCCCAATTGCGCAATCAGTTGCGCATGCACACGACGGCGGATCGAGGACGGCACATCATGGCTGACAAAAAGCCGCGAGCTTTCCCAGATATGGGGCGCGACGGGGGCCTCATCATACAAAAGATGCGCCGGTATGGTGTTCAACAGTCCACGTTGGGCATCGCGGATCATGTAGCTGTAAATCCCACAGCCGGTGGTGGTGGGTGTCAAGCGATTGCCAGCCAGCACCTTACCCTCGCCGTCATGCACAACCACCCAACGGCTGGCGGGCGTGTCATACTGGTCATATTCCATGCCCATGGCCTCGGGCAGGTTCCATTTGTTATGAACGATAAAAAGTTCGCGTCTGGCGCGCAGCATGTTGGCGAACAGCTCGCCATGGTTGTGCAAATTGGCAAAAGAAAGCGTTGTGGTCAGCATGGCAGCTCCTATCAGGTTGGATGGCAGTCGAACCTTGCAGGAGGGGTTTGGTTACATCAGACGATAGTCCTTTGCCCGCTGGATCGCCTCGGCCGTTGTGCGCGCCATCAGCCGAATGCGCGCCGAGGTGATCCTCGCCTTAAGTGCGCTTTCGGAAATTCCCAATTTGGCCGCAGCCGCCGCGATCCGGTCCCCCCCGGCAATACATTTCAACGCCTCGATCTGCGCTTTGGTCAGCTCTTCGGGCGGTTCCGTCATGTGATGCAACCGATGCACAATAGCGGCACAGGCGGCGATCTCTTGATCGGTGAACTCGCGGTCAGATCGGGCGAAGGATGCGATGGTGCGTGATTTGATAGGGCCACAGGCGACCGTGGCGCCAAAATTCAAACCATAGGCCGCGGCCTTTTTGAACAGGCCGAATGGGTCGGGCAGTGACGGGTCGCTCCACCGGATCGTGCCGGTGGTTGAAAAACCCCAAGCGACCATCGGGTCACGCAGAACATAGCCATTTTCGGTGTAATGATCGAGCCAAGCCGGATCATAGGTTTGGAACATGAAAAGGGGTGCGGTAAACCTGATATGCAACCCAATGGAATAGCCAGCAGGGGCCAGCATGGCCAACTGGTGCAACTCGACATCAATACCAAGTTTAACAGACATGTCTTTTTCGCTATGTGGCGATTCTTTAGCAACTGTAGATTGCGCGCCTGAGTTGCACCAGAACTGAATCGAACTTTAGCGAAAGCACCCTCGGCAAAGCCTTGGCATGGCATAGAAAACTGGAAGCTGTGGGGCAAAACACCCCGCACAATGGCGCAAAAACTCGCAAGATAACCGGGCCCAAAAGGACAAATGAAAAAGGCCCGCGAAACGCGGGCCTATTCCGGATGCCATGGCGGCTATCTTAGTCTTCAAAGGCCTCATTCGCGGCGGTGCGGGCGTGGTCAGCCGCACCTTTGGCCGAAGGATCACGATCAACGAATTCGATGATCGCCATCGGGGCCATATCGCCATAGCGGAAGCCGGCCTTCAGGATGCGGACATAACCGCCCTGACGGTTGGCATAGCGCGGGCCGAGGATTTCGAACAGGCGCGCAGTATGGATGTCTTGCTTCAGCTGGGCATGGGCCTGACGGCGGGCGTGCAGATCGCCACGCTTGGCCAAAGTGACCAGCTTTTCGATGATCGGACGCAGTTCCTTGGCCTTGGGCAAGGTGGTCTTGATCTGTTCGTGTTCAATCAGCGAACCGGCCATGTTTGCGAACATCGCTTTGCGGTGTTCGTGGGTGCGGTTCAGCTTGCGGTAGCCGTTTGAGTGACGCATCGGAATCTCCTAATCGCGTGTTTTGCTTTGTCCGGCAGGGCCTGCTTCTGGTCCCGCTCACCTTGGAGCCTTTCGGCCCATGTTTTCCCCGGCAGCCCGGGCATTTTAGCGGCCCCCCTCCCCCTCCGTGAGGAGGGGATGGGGGCGGGGGTTGCCCCCTTAGAACTGGTCTTCGAAGCGCTTGGCCAGCTCTTCGATATTCTCTGGCGGCCAGTCTTCGACTTCCATACCCAGATGCAGGCCCATACCCGACAGCACTTCCTTGATTTCGTTCAAGGACTTGCGGCCGAAGTTCGGGGTGCGCAGCATCTCGGCTTCGGTTTTCTGGATCAGATCGCCGATATACACGATGTTGTCGTTCTTCAGGCAGTTGGCCGAACGGACCGAAAGCTCCAGCTCGTCCACCTTCTTCAGCAGAAGCGGATTGAACTCAAGGCCCGCATCTACTTCGCCCGCCTTGGCCGATTCCGGCTCGTCGAAGTTGACGAACACGCCCAGCTGGTCCTGAAGGATGCGCGCGGCATAGGCCACGGCGTCATCGGGGGTCAGCGAGCCATCGGTTTCGATCTTCATGGTCAGCTTGTCATAGTCCAGCACCTGGCCCTCACGGGTGGGCTGCACTTCGTAAGACACTTTCTTGACCGGCGAATAGATCGCGTCGATCGGGATCAGGCCAATCGGTGCATCCTCGGGGCGGTTCTTGTCGGCCGAAACATAGCCCTTGCCGGTGTTGACCGTCAGTTCCATGTAAACGTCAGCGCCATCGTCAAGGTGGCAGATGACGTGGTCCTTGTTCAGAACCTCGATCCCGTTGGTTTCCGAGATGTCACTTGCGGTGACAACGCCCGGGCCTTTGGCGGAAATCGACAGGCGCTTTGGCCCTTCGACATCCATCTTGAGGCGAACGCCCTTGAGGTTCAGCACGATGTCGGTGACATCTTCACGAACGCCGGCGACGGAGGAAAACTCATGCAGGACGTTGTCGATCTGCACCGAGGTGATGGCCGCGCCTTGCAGCGACGACATCAGCACGCGGCGCAGCGCGTTGCCCAGCGTCAGACCAAAGCCACGCTCCAGCGGTTCGGCGATAACGGTCGCCACGCGCTGAGCATCAGCCCCGGCCTTTACGACCAGTTGCTGCGGCTTGATGAGTTCCTGCCAATTCTTGTGGATCATGCTTTCGCCTCCATTCTTGTCGCCTGCCGATGTCCAGTAAGCAGGTAACGCCCGAGGATCTGTAATCACGAAATCGGGCCGCGCGAAATCGCACGGCCCGATTGAATCAAAATAGCGTTAGACGCGGCGGCGCTTCGGCGGACGGCAGCCGTTGTGCGCAAGCGGGGTCACATCACGGATCGAGGTGATGCTAAAGCCGACTGCAGCCAGCGCGCGCAGCGCCGATTCACGGCCCGAACCGGGGCCCTGCACTTCGACTTCCAGCGTCTTCACGCCATGCTCTTGCGCCTTACGACCAGCGTCTTCAGCAGCCATCTGGGCAGCGTAAGGGGTCGACTTACGCGAACCCTTGAAGCCCATGGTGCCCGAGGACGACCACGAAATTGCGTTGCCCTGAACGTCAGAGATCAGGATTTTGGTGTTGTTGAACGAAGAATTCACATGCGCAACGCCAGCGGCGATATTCTTGCGCTCTTTTTTCTTCGTGCGGGATGATTTTGTATCGCGTGCCATAGTGCCCTACCCCTTATTTCTTCTTGCCAGCGATGGCTTTTGCGGGGCCCTTGCGGGTGCGAGCGTTCGTATGGGTGCGCTGACCGCGGACCGGCAGGCCCTTACGGTGACGCAGGCCACGATAGCAACCAAGGTCCATCAGACGCTTGATGTTCATCGACACTTCGCGACGCAGATCGCCTTCAACGGTGAAGTTGGCGTCAATGTATTCGCGGATCGCGAGCACTTCGGCGTCGGTCAGCTGATTGACGCGACGCGCGCGGTCGATGTTCAGCGCAGCGCAGATGGCTTCGGCATTATGTGCGCCGATACCAGCGATATACTGCAAAGAAATGGGAACCCGTTTTTGCGTCGGGATGTTGACGCCAGCAATACGTGCCAAACGTATCTTCCTTCATGGTTGCGGTTCCGTAGCGCCAGAACCTTTTTTCACAACAGCCGGGATTTTGCCCGACAACGATCTTCCCGATAAAGGGAAACCCAAAGCACGGGCGATTCCGTGTCGGGACGCCGTGCTTTAGGGTCTTTCCCCCTGCGCGTCAAGCGCGGGCGCGCAGAATCTCATGCCTTGTCAAGAACTTTCGCAATCGCGGCCGCGACATGCTCCATCGCGGTCATGCCATCGACGTGCACCAGGCTTTTCTTGGCCCAGTAATAGCCGATCAGGGGTGCGGTGTTCTTGTAGTATTCCTGCAGCCGCACAGCAAAGACTTCGGGCGTGTCGTCCTTGCGCACCGGCTGGCCTGCGGCGCGCGCCTCCTCGGCGCGCTTGACGATGCGGCCGACCAGCGCGGTGTCATCCACCACAAGCTCGATCACCGCGTCCAGCGTCAACCCTCGCTTGGCCAGCAGATCGGCCAGCGCATCGGCCTGTTTCAGGGTGCGCGGAAAGCCGTCAAAGATGAACCCGCCGGGCGCGCCCTTTTCCAGCTTTTCCTCGATCAGGCCGATGACGATCTCATCTGTGACGAGACCGCCCTTTTCCATCACCTCGGCCACACGGCGGCCCATTTCGGTGCCAGAGGTCTTGGCCTCGCGCAGCATATCGCCGGTCGACAGTTGCACCATGGCGCGTTCATCTACCAGCCGCTTGGCCTGCGTGCCCTTGCCCGCCCCAGGCGGCCCCAAAAGGATGATATTCGCCATGGTCTTCCCCTTTTAGCGCCGCGTCGGAGCCTTCGGGGTGCGTTTCTTGCCCCGCAGGTTCGACTTTTCGATCAGCCCTTCATATTGATGGGCCAGAAGATGCGATTGCACCTGATTGATCGTATCCATGGTCACCGACACCACGATCAACACCGAAGTCCCGCCGAAATAGAAGGGAATGGCGAATTGATCGCGCAGCACTTCGGGCAGCAAGCAGATCAGCGCCATATAGGCCGACCCCAGCACCAGAACCCGGTTGACCACATATTCCAGATATTCCTCGGTCTTTTTGCCTGGGCGGATGCCGGGAATAAAGCCGTTCTGGTTTTGCAAATTCTCAGCCACATCGTCGATCTTGAAGGCGACGTTGAAGGTGTAGAAGTAAGAAAAGAACACGATCATGCCGACGAAGAACAACAGATACAGCGGTTGGCCGGGGCCGAAATAGGCGAGGATCGTCGACATCACCGGACCGGTCTGCGACCCGGAAAAGGTCGAGATGGTGATCGGCAGCAACAAGAGCGACGAGGCAAAGATCGCCGGGATCACGCCTGCGGGGTTAACCTTGATCGGCAAGTTGGACGAGCCGCCGTCAAACACCTTCATGCCCACCTGACGGCGGGGATATTGGATGGTGATCTTGCGCAGCGCGCGCTCCATGAACACCACAGCGGCAATCACGACGACGACCATGATCAGCACGCCGATGATGACCGGGGTCGAGATCACATTCGACCGGCCCATCGAGAAGAACTGCGCCAAGGCCGCCGGAATTTCCGCCACGATGCCGACGAAGATGATCAGCGAGATGCCGTTGCCGATGCCGCGGGCGGTGATCTGCTCGCCCAACCACATCAGGAACATCGTGCCACCCACCAGCGTGATGACGCAGGCGGCGATAAAGAACGCGCCGGGCGTATGGGCCAAGCCCCCCGCCTGCAACGAGACCGCAATGCCATAGCCTTGGAACAGCGCCAGCGCGACCGTGCCATAGCGCGTCCACTGGTTCATTTTCTTGCGGCCCTGCTCGCCCTCTTTCTTCATCTGTTGCAGTGCAGGCACCATCGACGCCAACAGCTGAACAATGATCGAGGCCGAGATATAGGGCATGATCCCAAGGGCAAAGATCCCCATGCGGCTGATCGCGCCGCCGGTGAACATGTTGAGGATGCCCCCCAGCCCTGCACCCGCCTCTTGCATGAATTCGCGCAAGGCCTGACCGTCAATGCCGGGAACCGGAATATAGGTGCCAAGGCGGTAAACGATCAGCAAGCCAAGGGTAAAGAAGATGCGGCTCCGAAGATCCGTCGCCTTACCGAACGCACCCCAAGAAAGGTTGGCCGCCATTTGCTCTGCAGCAGATGCCATCTTTGGTCTCTTTCATGCACAGCGCCGCCGAACCGTTCTCCGGTCGGCGGCGCGGGAAAACTTGTTGGATGATGTAAGCGGTCTTTTGACCGCTCACAACCTCTTATTCAGCCGCTGCTGCAACCGTGAGCGAACCGCCAGCGGCCTTTACGGCCTCAATCGCGGCAGCCGATGCGCCGGTCACCACCAGCTTGACGGCGGTTTTGATTTCGCCCTTGTTCAGAACGCGGATGCCGTCCAGCTTTTGCTTGGTCAGACCAGCCGCGATCAGCGCATCTTCGGTGATCTCTGCCTTGGCATCCAGCTTGCCCAGACCGATGAACTTCTCGATCAGGCCCAGATTGATGACAGCGAATTGCTTTTGGTTCGGCTTGTTAAAGCCGCGCTTCGGCAGACGACGATAAAGCGGCATCTGGCCGCCTTCATAGCCACCGATCGCCACACCCGAACGCGATTTCTGGCCCTTGATACCACGGCCAGCAGTCTTGCCCTTGCCCGAGCCGGGACCACGCGCCACACGCTTTTTCTTGCGGGCTGCGCCTTCGTTGTCGGAAAGTTCATGCAGTTTCATGTCGCAAACTCCTATGCCGGAACTGCACCCACTGCGACGGCGGGGCAAACACGGCGTTTCTTGTTGGTTATGTGACGCGGGGCGTCACGGGTCTTGTTGGTTATGTGACGCGGGGCGTCACGGGTCTTGTTGATTCTTGTGAGCCTAAGGTCCACCGGGGGCGTATAGTGGTCCGCGCCAGATCAATCAAGCCCCGTAGGGCGGGGCTTACCCCGCCGCAGGTGCCGGATAGCTGCCGGACGCATCATGCTTTTCCTGCCCCGTCAGCGCAGGCGTAAAGACACAGATAATCCGCAGGTCGGTGGTGGCGCGCAGAAGATGCGCCTCGTGGTGGTCCAGAACATAAACCGTGCCTGGGCCGAGGGGCCAGGTCTGGCCGGTTGCCACATTCACCACCTCGCCCACGCCTTCGATGACATAGTTGGTCTCAACGTGGTTTTTGTATTCCAAATGCTGCTCGGTCCCCGCCTTGCACAGCGTATCATGCAGCGAATAGCCAAGGCCATCGGCGGCCAAAAGGATGCGGCGGCTTTCAAACGCCTCACCCTTCACATGGGCGGATGTGTTCAGAATTGAGGCGAGGGTTCGGACGATCATGGCAGCACCTTTGTCTGTGAAATTTGCCCAACCATGCCGAATTCAACAAGAAATGCAAACGCCCCGAGGTTTCCCCCGGGGCGCAATCTGTAGGGTGGGGTTGCACCCCACCAAACGCTTAGCCGCGCTCTTCGATGATCTCGACGAGGTGGCGGATCTTGTTCACCATGCCGCGCACGGAAGGGGTATCTTCCAGCTCACGGGTGCGGTTCATCTTGTTCAGCCCCAGACCCTTCAGGGTCGCGGTCTGCACAGCCGGGCGGCGGGCAGCCGAGGCCACCTGCTTGACGACGATGGTTTTCTTGGCGGCCGGGGCCGCTGCTTTCTTCGCTGCCATGATCAGGCCTCCACAACTTCAGCGGCGGGCTTGTTCAGGATCTCGGCCACCTTCTTGTTACGGCGAGCCGCAACCTGACGGGGCGAGGTCTCTGCTTTCAGACCGTCGATGGTGGCGCGGATCATGTTGTAGGGGTTCTGCGAGCCGATCGACTTCGCAACAACGTCCTGCAGACCCAGCATTTCGAACACGGCGCGCATCGGGCCGCCGGCGATGATGCCGGTACCCGCCACAGCCGAGCGCATCACGACTTTACCGGCGCCATGACGGCCTTCCATGTCGTGGTGCAGCGTGCGGGCGTCCTTCAAGGGCACGCGGATCATCTGGCGCTTGGCCTGTTCCGTTGCCTTGCGGATCGCTTCCGGCACTTCCTTGGCCTTGCCCTTGCCGAAGCCGACGCGACCTTTCTGGTCACCGACAACGACGAGTGCAGCAAAGCCAAAGCGCTTGCCGCCCTTTACGGTTTTGGAAACGCGGTTGATTGCCACCAGACGGTCAGCAAACTCCGGAGTTTCCTCGGGCCGGTTGTCGCGGCGATCATTGCCACGATTTTCCCGGCGGTTTTCACGTTCTGCCATTTTTCAACTCCTCAGAACTTCAGTCCACCTTCACGGGCAGCATCGGCCAAAGCCTTGATCTTGCCGTGAAAGAGGAAACCGCCACGATCGAAGTAGCACTCTTCGATACCGGCCTTCTTGGCGCGCTCGGCGATGGTGAGACCCACCTTCGCCGCCGCTTCCACATTGTTCTTGCCGACGAAGCCCAGATCCTTTTCCAAGGTCGAGGCTGCAGCGACGGTGACGCCCTTTACATCGTCGATCAGCTGAACGCTGATATTCTTCGACGAGCGGTGGACGGACAGGCGAAGACGGCCATTGGCCATCGCCTTGATTTTGTTCCGAACGCGCATGCGGCGCTTGAGGAACAGCTCTCTTTTGTTGTTCGCCATTTTTGCGCCCCTTACTTCTTCTTGCCTTCCTTGCGGAAGACGAACTCGCCCTTATAGCGGATGCCTTTGCCCTTGTAGGGCTCGGGCTTGCGCCATTCGCGGATGTTCGCGGCGACTTGGCCAACCTGCTGTTGGTCAATGCCTTCCACAACGATTTCGGTCTGCTTCGGAGAGGTGACGGTGATGCCTTTGGGAACCTCGAAGTTTACTTCGTGGCTGTAACCCAACGACAGTTTCAAGACGTTGCCAGCCATCGCAGCGCGATAACCCACACCCTGAATTTCCATCTCTTTCTTGAAGCCGGTGCTGACGCCGATGACCAGATTTTCGATCATCGAACGCGACATGCCCCACTGCTGACGAGCGATCTTCGAGGTGCCGCGCGGCGTCACCTTGATCGTGTCATTTTCCAGTGTCAGCGTGACGTTGTCGCCAGCGGTGAAGCTGCGGGTGCCCTTCGGGCCTTTGACTTCGACGGTCTGGCCAGAGATCGTGGCCGAAACGCCTTTGACAAGGGCGACGGGTTTTTTGCCGATACGAGACATTCAACCCTCCTTAGAACACGGTGCAAAGCACTTCGCCGCCAACATTGGCTGCGCGTGCATTTGCATCCGACATGACGCCCTTCGGCGTCGAGACGATGGAGATACCCAGGCCATTGCGGACCGAGGGAATATCCTTGACGCCCATGTACACACGACGGCCGGGCTTTGACACGCGCTTGACTTCGCGGATCACCGGAGCGCCTTCGTAGTACTTGAGGCTGATTTCAAACTCGCCCTGACCATTGGCCGTGGGCATCTTTTCATAGCCGCGAATATAGCCTTCGGACAGCAGCACATCCAGCACGCGAGCCCGCAGCGTAGACGCCGGGGTTTTCACGGTGGACTTGCCACGCAGCTGGCTGTTGCGGATGCGCGTCAGCATATCGCCAATCGGATCGTTCATCGACATTGTGCGATCTCCTTACCAGCTGGACTTGACCATGCCCGGGATCTGACCGAACGAGGCCAGTTCACGCAGCATGATGCGGCTGAGTTTGAGCTTGCGATAGAACGCATGCGGACGGCCCGTCAGCTGGCAGCGGTTGTGGATCCGCGTTGCCGACGAGTTGCGGGGCATCTCGGCCAGCTTCAGAGTCGCCTTGAAGCGCTCTTCGACGGGCTTGGACTGGTCGTTGATCACCGCCTTCAGCGCGGCGCGCTTGGAAGCGTGCTGCTTCACAAGCTTGGCGCGCTTCACTTCGCGGTTCACCATGGATTTTTTTGCCATTGTTTTGGTTCCTCGCGCTTACGACGTGAAGGGCATGTTGAAATGCTTCAACAGCGCCTTGGCTTCCGCGTCGGTCTTTGCGGTGGTGCAGATGATGATGTCCATACCCAAGATCTCATCGACTTTGTCGAAGTTGATCTCGGGGAACACGATTTGCTCTTTCAGGCCCATGGCATAGTTGCCACGACCGTCAAACGAGGTGCCTTTCACGCCGCGGAAGTCGCGGACGCGGGGCAGAGCCACCGTGATCAGACGATCAAGGAATTCATACATGCGGTCGCCGCGCAGCGTCACCTTGCAGCCCAGCGGCATTTCCTCGCGAACGCGGAAACCTGCGATGGACTTCTTGGCTTTGGTGATGACAGCCTTTTGGCCTGCAATTGCCGTGAGTTCTTCAGCGGCAGTCTTGACCTTTTTGGTGTCTTTCACAGCTTCGCCGACACCCATGTTCAGGACGATCTTGTCCAGCTTGGGGATCTGCATGTCGTTCTTATAGCCGAATTCGGCCTTCATCGCGGCGCGGATGCGGGCCTGATAGTCAGCCTTGGCGCGCGGGGTGTATTTGGCTTGATCCAACATCAGATGGCCTCCCCGGTGGTCTTGGCAAAGCGCACCTTCTTATCGCCTTCCATACGGAAGCCGACGCGGGTTGCCTTGCCGTTCTTGTCCATGAGCGCCAGGTTCGACAGATCGATCGGCATGGCTTTCGCCAGACGGCCGCCCTGCGAGGCTTGGCTCTGCTTGGTGTGACGGATCGCGACGTTGACGCCCTCGACCACGGCCTTGTTCTCGGACGGCATCACAGTGGTGATTTCACCCTGCTTGCCCTTGTCCTTGCCGGTGAGCACGACAACCTTGTCGCCTTTGCGGAGCTTAGCGGCCATTACAGCACCTCCGGAGCAAGCGAGATGATTTTCATGAAGTTCTTGGCGCGCAGTTCACGCACAACCGGCCCGAAGATACGCGTGCCAACCGGTTCACCCTGATTGTTCAGGATGACGGCAGCGTTGCGGTCAAAACGGATGGTGGTGCCGTCTTCACGACGAACTTCCTTGGCGGTGCGAACAACAACGGCCTTGCGGACGTCGCCTTTTTTCACACGACCCTTCGGAATCGCTTCCTTCACCGAAACAACGATGATGTCACCGACCGAAGCATAGCGACGGTGCGAACCGCCCAGAACCTTGATGCACTGAACTCGGCGAGCGCCAGAGTTATCAGCCACATCCAGATTCGTTTGCATCTGGATCATTTGGTTTCTCCCGACCTTTGAGGATCATTCCTCAGGGTTTCGTAATTTCCGAAAGACGAAAGGGCCGAGGCTTATGCCTCGACCACGACCGTCCAGCGTTTGGTTTTCGAAATCGGTGCGCACTCTTCGATGCGAACGGTGTCACCAGTCTTGAATTTGTTGTGTTCGTCGTGAGCGCGATATTTCTTCGACTTACGAACGGTCTTTTGCAGCAGCGGGTGCTTGAAGCGGCGTTCCACCAGAACGGTGATGGTCTGCTCGTTCTTGTCCGAGGTTACGACGCCTTGCAGGATACGTTTCGGCATGGGTCTACTCCTCAGTTCGCGGCCGCAGAAGCGGCTTTCTGGTTCAACACGGTCTTGATGCGGGCAACGTCACGGCGGACAGCGCGCATACGGGCGGTGTTTTCCAGTTGGTTGGTCGCGGCCTGGAAGCGCAGGTTGAAGGCTTCCTTCTTCAGCGCAACGAGGTTCTCGCGCAGCGCTTCGGGGGTTTTCCCGTGCAGTTCTTTGGCGTTCATGCGCCTTTTCCTTTTCTCAGTCACCAGAAGGCCCCTGATGGGTTACCTTGGGTCCGGTGGAACAAAAATAAACCTACGATTCGCGGTTGCCCGGAATCGTTGGATGGGGCCGTATAGGTTCAGGGGGGTGGGAAGGCAAGGGGTATGTTGGGGGGGGCAATCCTACCATAAGCGTTAGCTCAGCGCCTCGCCGGTTGGTTGGGACTTCTGTTATGGCTCGCTTCCGAAGCTGGCGTAGGAATATGTCGCGCGCCAGTTTAGGCTTTGCGGCGGTGTCGCGCGTGCGCCATAGTCAAGACCGGGCTGCGTCCAGCAGGCAACGTAAGCTTCACCGGGCGCGACAATCCGATCCGATTTGTAAGAATGTCCTCTATAGACTGGAGAACTGTACCCTTCGCGGTATCCGTTTAGTTCAAATGTTAGGGCTTGAAGCGTTTCGGTGTAGCCATTTCGAATTTCAACGAGGAGGGGGAACTCAGCAGAACATTTTTCTACATCGTAGCTTGCTTTAAGAGTGATGGATTCTTTCCGCTCCCGATACTCATCAGCTCTTTTTTGATCCTCAAGATACGAGTATCCGAAAAGCGCCGCTGCCCCTCCAATGACTACGAGTATTACGATCCCCATCTGTTTTGGGAATACAAAGAGCAAGAACAGGGCAATTCCAATCCCTATAATCCAAGCCATTTCAAACCCCTAGAACCCTACCCCAGCTTCTCGGCAATCCACATCTTGATCAGCGACTGCCGGGTCACGCCCAACCGACCGGCCTCCTTATCCAGCCCCTGCACCATCCAAGCCGGGAAATCGACGTTTACCCGGCGGGCTTCCTGATTGGGACGCCGCATCTTCGACCAATCGAAGTAGGCGCTCACATCTTCGCCATTGTCGAACTTTTCGTCCAACTCTTCTGCGGTGATGGTTTCACGAGCCTTCATAATAGCCGATCTCCTCTTTTCGCGCCCGCCGGACCGAGATGATCCTGACAGCCTGGCCCCGAAGGGTGCAGATCGCCGTCCAATGCCGCTCTCCGATCCGGCCGATGGCGAGGAACCTGAGTTCCCCCGCCAGATTGGCCGTCGAGTCGGTCTGCGCCAGCCTGCTATCGAACCAAAGAAGCTGTGCTTCGACAAAGTCGATGCCGTGCTTGTCCTTGTTGATCGCACTCTTTGCCGGGTCGAACTCGAAATCCATGGGTCAATATAGTATAAAAACTATACCTTTTCAACTTCACGCCCAGTTGTAGTTGAAACTCACCGAAATCCGCTCTTCTTCGGACATGTTCATCGGCACTTCATGCCGCAGCCAGCTTTCCCACAGCAGCAACTCACCCACCTCTGGCTTGACATAGACAAAGGGCTGCAACTCCTGCGGGGCGTCTTTGCGGCGCAGGGGGGAGAGCATCATCATGGCAAGGCGGGGGTCTTCCAGTTTCAGGGCGCTAGTGCCTTCGGGCATCGCCACATAGGTGGTGCCGGAAATCACCGAATGGGGGTGGATGTGGCTGGAATGGGTGCCGCCTTCGGGCAGGATGTTGATCCAGAAGGCGTTGCATTTCAGCTTCTTGCCCTGCAGATCAAACCCCAGCGCGTCACAAAACGCCGCCACATGTTTGTCCAGCGCCTTTTCCAGATCAGCAAAGATCGGCGCGCGCCATGGCAGATCATCCAGCGAGGCGTAAGAAGTATAGCCCGGATAGCCTTCCTTTTCGCACCACTCTTGGCCCGCCTCGTCATCTTCGGCAATCGCAAGGCAGGTGGATTTCAACTCCTCGTAATCCACCTTCTTTTTCGCCAGATCGTTCAGACGGGCGCGATAAAGTGGGGTGACGAAAAGATTGGTGGTGTTCGACATGATGTGACCCTTTGCACAGCGCAGCGGCAGTTGCCCTTTTCCCTTCCACAAGGCAGGGCGGGTGACAAGATGGCAAAACGCCTGTCGAATTCACCTCCCCTCCCCCTTTGTGGGGAGGGGATGGGGGTGGGGGCTTTGCGCCGGGGGTCGTCACCCCTGCCGGATCACCAGATCGGCGGGCCGTGACCCGGCCACCACACGGCGGATGTTCGGCATGTCATTGCCATCAATCCAAGCCCGCGCCTCGGCGGGCGTTTTGCCGTAATGCGCCCAGCGCGCCATCAGGCGGCGGTCAAGTTCGGCCTCGGGCACCTCGATCCAAACCGTCAGATCAAAGAGCGGCGCAAGATCGGGCCAAGGGGCTTCGTTCAGCAGCAGATAATTGCCCTCGACGATGAGGATGCGATCATTCGGCCCAACGATATCGGCCCCCGCGCGGCTGATTTCCAACGAACGGTCAAACAGCGGAATGGCCACCTCATCCTCGGCCCGCAGGCGGTGCAGAAGGTGGAAGAACCCGCGCACATCAAAGGTATCGGGCGCGCCTTTGCGGGCGCGGGCGCCCCGGGCGATCAGCACGGCGTCATCAAAGTGAAAGCCATCCATCGGCACCGCTTTGGCCCCTTGCCCCAAAAGCGCCACGAGTTCGGCAGCCAAGGTCGATTTGCCCGCACCGGGCGGGGCCGCAAGGGCCACCAGATAGCGCCCCTGCGCGGCCACCGCCCTGCAACGGATCGCATCAGCCAGATCAGCCGGGCTCATGCCTGTTCCACAACGCCTTCGGGCAGCTTGGCCCCGGTCATGAAGGCCACAGCATCCGACATTGAATACTCGCTGGGCTTGATCACGCAAAGCCTGCGGCCAAGGCGGTGAATATGGATGCGGTCGGCCACCTCAAAAACATGCGGCATGTTGTGGGAAATCAGGATGATCGGAATGCCCCGCGCCCGCACGTCGCGGATCAGGTCCAGCACGCGGCGGCTTTCCTTGACGCCCAGCGCGGCGGTGGGCTCATCCAAGATCACCACCTTGGACCCAAAGGCCGCCGCGCGCGCCACGGCCACGCCCTGACGCTGGCCACCCGATAGGGTTTCCACGGCTTGAGAAATGTCCTGAATGGTCATCAGACCCAGTTCTGACAGTTTCTGACGGGCAAAAGCCTCCATCCGGGGGCGGTCCATTTGGCGAAAGACGCTGCCCATGATACCCGGCTTGCGCCATTCGCGGCCCAGAAACATGTTGTCGGCAATGGAAAGTGCCGGCGACATGGCAAGGTTTTGATACACCGTCTCAATCCCCATGGCGCGGGCATCGTCGGGGCTGCGGAAGTGCATCGGCTTGCCGTCCAGCAAGATCTCGCCATGGTCGGGCACCACCGCGCCCGACAGCGCCTTGATCAGCGTCGATTTGCCGGCGCCGTTGTCGCCGATCACCGCGCAGATCTCGCCCGGCATCAGATCAAAATCAGCGCCGTTCATGGCCACAACCGTGCCATAGCGTTTCATCAAACCGCGCGCCTCTAGGATGGGTTTTACAGCGGTCATTGCGTTGCCCTCCGCAGCCATTGGTCCAGTGCAACAGCGATGATGACAAGGCACCCCGCCGCAAACATCTGCCAGTAATCATCGACCCCCGCGAGCGACAGGCCGGTGTTGAACACGCCCACAATAAAGGCCCCCAGAACCGACCCGATGACCGACCCACGCCCGCCAAAGAGCGAGGTTCCGCCAATCACCACAGCGGTGATCGAGGCGAGGTTAACCGTATCAAAGGCAATCGGCGAGACTGACCCCACCCGGCCAATCGCGATCCATGCAGCAAAGCCGCAGATCAGCCCGGCCACGGCATAAACCGAAATCAGCGTGCCGCTGACATTGATCCCCGACAGCATCGCAGCATCCGGGTCATCGCCGATGGCATGCACATGCCGCCCCCATGCGGTGTGGTTCAGCACATACCACAAGATCCCGGCCAGCACGAACAGCGCGATCCCGCCATAAGTCAGCGATGCGCCCCCCATATTGATGCCTTGGCCAAACCACAAAAGGTCTGGCGCCTTGGCTTCGATATCGGCGTTGCGAATGGATTCTGACTGTGAATACCACAGCTTCAGCGCATTGAAGATCGACAGCGTGCCCAAGGTGACGATAAAGGGCGGCAGCTTGACGCGGGCAACAAGAACACCGTTCACCAACCCCATAAGCCCGCCAAAGAACACCCCGATGAACACCGCCAGAAACACGGGCAATCCGGCAACGACCGCAAGGTTCCCCATGATCAACGACGAGATCACAAGGATCGCCCCCACCGACAGGTCGATCCCGGCGGTCAGGATGATCAGCGTCTGCGCCATCGCGATAAAGCCGGTCACCGTGGTTTGTTTCAGCACCGTTGACAGCGCGCCCATGCCGAAAAAGCGCGGAGCGATGATGGAAAAGGCGATGACCGAGATCAGCAAAACCAGCGCCGGGATCAGCGTCGGATTCCGGCGCAATTGGCCGCGCAGGATATGCGTCAGCGTCTTGTCATCTTTTTCAAAACTGGCCACGGCGGTGTCGGCCTTGGCCAATGTCGCCTCATAGTCGGAAATGGTCTTTGTGGGTGCGTCTTTCTCGCTCATCGCTGTGGTCTCCCCCCGCAATGGCTGGCCGGGTCATGGCTGGCCGGATGATGGCTTTCCAGACCGCTTGACGTGGCCCGGCTATGAAGAAGGGCGACCGTAAAAGTCGCCCTCCTGTTAATCAAGTCAGCGCGTAAAGGCGATTAGCCCCAGCACAGATTGGTGCCTTCGGTGCTGTCGATCGACGGCACGCCTTCGGCGGGCTTGTCGGTGACAAGGTTCACACCGGTGTTGAAGAAGGTCAGGCCGTCAGAGGCGGCGGGCTTGGTGCCGTCTTTGGCAAAGGCCGCAATCGCGTCGATGCCCAAAGCGGCCATCTTCAGCGGATACTGCTGCGAGGTGGCGCCGATCACGCCCGACTTGACCGAAGCGATGCCGGGGCAGCCGCCGTCAACCGAAACGATGATCGCCTGACCTTCTTTGCCAGCGTTCTTCAGCGCCTGATAGGCACCTTCGGCAGCCGGTTCGTTGATGGTGTAGACCACGTTGATATCTGGGTCTTTGGCCAGAAGGGTTTCCATGGCGCGCAGACCCCCTTCGGGGTTCGCGTCTGAAGATTCGTGGCCAATGACGCGCGGATCATCTTCCGAGTCCATCACGGTCAGATCGGGAACGGTGATGCCAAAGCCGGTCAGGAAACCGGTGTTGCGGGCGACGTCAACCGAGATGTTGTCCTTGTTGATGTTCAGCATGGCGATCTTGGCATTCGCAGCCTCGGCGCCCAGGGTGGCTGCCGCCCATTTGCCGATCAGGACCCCGGCTTCGAAGTTGTCGGTCGCAAAGGTCATGTCCTGAGCTTCCGGGTCAGCAATCGGGGTGTCCAGCGCGATGACAAGAATGCCAGCGGCGCGGGCGTCTTTCAGGGCAGGCGCAACCGAGTCGTTCGAAGCGGTGATCAAGATGCCCTTGGCACCCGCCGCCACGCAGTTTTCGATGGCCGTGATCTGCGGAGCCGCGTCGCCATCCTTTTCGCCAGCATAGGCCTGGAAGTCGAGACCAGCGGCCGCAGCGGCAGCCTCAGCGCCCTCTTTCATTTTCACAAAGAAGGGGTTGGTGTTGTTTTTGGTGATCAAGCAAGCCAGATCGGCCGCCGAGGCGGTGCCCGCCATCATCGCCAGCGCAGCAGCGCCCATCAGCGCGGTGGTCTTGAGTTTCATTCTGTTTCCTCCCAAGGAACGAAAAGGGTTTTCCCAGTTCAAATGCCGTCCGCCACGGCCAAAACCCGGCGACAGTGCGAAGATGATCTGATTCCATCGGTTGCGTCAAGATAAATAAATCAGAGTGATTTATTATTGACAGCCCGCCCCCAAGACAGCAGTCTTGACCATCAGGACAGACCCCCATGCACCCGCTGCGGGGGCAAAGGAAAGCACATGTCACCATGCTGATCGGCATCTCGCCCCTTTTGGGCCCTGATCTTTTGCACACGCTTCGGGCAATGGGGCACGGCGATGAAATCGCCTTTGTCGACGGCAACTATCCGGCGGCAGAACATGCCCGTCGGCTGATCCGCGCAGATGGAATCGCGCTTTTGCCGATGCTGGATGCTGTGATGGGCCTTCTGCCGGTCGAGGCGGTGTTTCGCGCCGCGCTCAACAATGATCCGACACAGGTTGACCACATTCATCGCCAGATCGATGCCTTGGCCCAAGATCGAGGACAAAGCGCCGTGGCGTTGACGGGCGACCAGCTTTATCCCAGAATTCGCTCGGCTTATGCGGTTGTCGCCACCTCCGAGGCTGCCCTGTTTGCCAATGTCATCTTGCGCAAGGCAGCTATGCCGCCCGCACCCACCCAAGGTTAACGCGCGCCATGCCTCTTGCCGCCGATCTTGTGTCCGACCGCCAAGGTGCTGACGACCTTGGGCTGCGCGGGTCGAACCAGTCGGGGATGCGTGACCATAACGAACGGCTGGTGCTGTCGCTGTTGCGGCAGCATGGGGCACTGGCAAAGTCAGACATCGCGCGCATCACCGGGCTTTCGGCGCAAACGATCAGCGTGATCATGCGCGCTTTGGAACAAGACGGGCTGTTGCTGCGCGGCGAGCCGGTGCGTGGGCGCATCGGCCAACCTTCGGTTCCGATGCACCTGAATCCGGACGGTGCCTTGTTTCTGGGCCTAAAGATTGGCCGCCGCTCGACCGATCTTGTGCTGGTGGATTTTCTGGGTCAGGTGCGCGACAGCCGCCGCCGCACCTATCGCTATCCCACCCCTGCCGGGATCGTGGCCTTCGTGCGCGATGCCCTGCCAGAATTGATGCAAAGCCTGCCGGTCGCCTTGCGCCAGCGCGTCAGCGGCATGGGAGTGGCCATGCCCTTTCAACTGTGGAACTGGGTTCAAGCGCTGGGTGCGCCACAGGTGGAAATGGATGCTTGGCGGGATTGCGATATTCAAGCAGATCTTGGCGCGGTTTCCGGCCTTCCAGTCTATGTGCAAAACGACGCGACGTCGGCCTGCGGGGCCGAGTTGGTCTTTGGAACCGGCGACACTCCGCGGGATTTTCTCTATTTTTATTTTGGCACCTTTATCGGTGGCGGGCTTGTGTTGAATGGGCAGCTTTTTCTGGGCCGCAGCGGCAATGCGGCCGGTGTTGGTCCTATTCCCGTTCCCGGACCAGATGGGCGGATGCGGCGGCTTTTCGATGCCGCCTCGCTGGCAAGCCTCGCGGATGCGATGGAAGCCGCGGGCGAAAGCTCCAACCAGCTTTGGGAACATCCCGATGATTGGCAAGTCTCGCCCGCCCTGTTGGACCATTGGTTAAACGAAGCCGCCGAGGGCCTGGCCTCGGCCATTCTGTCGGCCACCACGCTTCTGGAACTCGAGGCCGTGCTGATCGACGGCTGGATGCCCCCCGCAATCCGGGCCGAGGTCACCGCGCGCACGGCGGCGGCACTGGCGCGGCTGGATCTGTCCGGCATCACGCCACCTGATGTGCGCCAAGGCACGGTGGGCGCACAGGCGCGCTCTTTGGGCGCGGCAGCGATTCCGTTATCGCAGCGCTATCTTCTTGACCAAAACGCAGCCCAGCGCGACGCCTGATCGCGATTGGTCCGGCATTGGTATGGCGTGGGTCCGCCGCAGGTTCGGCCCCACCTCATGCAGGCCATAGCCAAACTCGGTTGCCCCTGCGCTGCGGCTGGACAGGCTCTTGCGCGCCATGGCAGGTTAACCCCACCCATCGCCGCATAAGGCCCGCACCCCATGCAAACCGAGACCCCGCTCCGCCAGCCAAACCTTTTGCCGCAGCTGACCCATAGCCGCAATCCCGGCATGGCACTGGATCTGGATTGGGTTGCAAGCGTGCAGGCCAATACCTCGGCCATCGAACGGCGCACAGGATCCTTGGGCGGGCGGCGATCCGTCAAGAAAGAGTTTCAGGCGGCCTGGCTCTTGAAAGCGATCTCCCTGATCGATCTGACCACCCTTTCAGGCGATGATACGGCGGGACGTGTGCAGCGCCTTTGCGCAAAGGCGCGCCAACCTGTGCGCGCCGAAATGCTAGAGGCTTTGGGCTTGCCCGATCTCACAGTCGGGGCGGTCTGCGTCTATCATGACATGGTCGAAACCGCGGTCCGCGCGTTGGAAGGCAGCAATATTCCCATTGCGGCGGTCTCTACAGGATTTCCCGCGGGCCTCTCGCCCTTTCACCTGCGCATCGCCGAAATTGGCGAAAGCGTGAAAGCAGGGGCAAAGGAAATCGACATTGTCATCTCGCGCCGCCATGTGCTGACTGGCAATTGGCAGGCGCTTTATGACGAAATGCGCGAAATGCGCGCGGCCTGCGGTGCAGCCCATGTCAAAGCGATCCTCGCCACGGGCGAATTGCAGACCCTACGCAATGTTGCCCGCGCCTCGCTGGTGTGCATGATGGCAGGGGCTGATTTCATCAAGACCTCAACCGGCAAGGAAACAGTCAACGCCACCTTGCCCGTCTCCCTGACCATGATCCGTGCCATTCGGGATTATCAAGACCGCACCGGCATCAAGGTTGGCTACAAACCGGCGGGCGGTATCTCCAAGGCCAAGGATGCTCTGACCTATCTCGGACTTATCAAGGACGAGCTGGGCCATCCTTGGCTGCAACCTGACCTTTTCCGCTTTGGTGCTTCCTCGCTTTTGGGCGATATCGAGCGGCAGTTGGAACATTACCTGACCGGCGCCTATTCGGCCGCATACCGCCATGCGATGGGTTGAATGAACACGCTGCGCAAAACAGGGGCCTTGCCCCTCGCCGCCAAGGGGCGGCTCACCCCAGGATATTTTTTCCACATTGAAGGCCTTCAACGTGGTCCAAATATCCCCGCCGGAGGCGCAGGCCAGCCCCGTGCGTTCCCCTCTGCCCAAAGGAGCCTGACATGACCTCTGTCCGCGAAATTTTTGACAGCATGGCCTATGGACCCGCACCAGAAAGCAACGCCGAGGCTTTGGCTTGGATTTCTGCGCATCAGGGGCGGTTCGGGCATTGGATAAACGGGGCTTTTACCACCCCTGGGCGGATGTTTGACAGCCGCAATCCTGCGACCGGGCATGTGTTGGCAACAGTCAGTCAGGGGACTGCGGAGGATGTTGGCAAGGCCGTAGCTGCGGCAAGGGCTGCGCAGGGTAAATGGGCGCAGATGGGCGGGGCCGCGCGGGCGCGGGTTCTTTATGCCTTGGCGCGTTTGGTCCAAAAACACGCGCGCTTGTTTGCTGTTTTGGAAAGCATGGACAGCGGCAAACCAATTCGCGAGGCCCGCGACATTGATCTGCCTTTGGTCGCACGGCATTTCTATTATCACGCAGGTCTTGCGCAGCTTTTGGACAGCGAACAGCCGGGCTTTGCCCCCTTGGGCGTTTGCGCAGCTGTGATCCCTTGGAACTTTCCTTTGCTGATGCTGGCATGGAAGGTGGCCCCTGCCTTGGCGGCAGGCAACACAGTGGTGTTGAAGCCCGCCGAATACACCCCTTTGACGGCGCTTTTTTTTGCTGAAATCAGCCGCGAGGCGGGCCTGCCCAAGGGCGTGCTGAACATCGTCACTGGCGATGGTGACACAGGCGCGGCCTTGGTCGCCCATCCGGATGTGAACAAGATTGCTTTTACCGGCTCTACCACCGTGGGTGCCAAGATCCGCACCGCCACCGCAGGCAGCGGCAAGGCGTTAACCTTAGAGCTGGGGGGCAAATCGCCCTATATCGTTTTTGACGATGCCGATATTGACAGCGCCGTCGAAGGCTTGGTCGATGCCATCTGGTTCAACGGCGGCCAAGTCTGCTGTGCTGGGTCGCGGCTTTTGGTGCAAGAAGGTATTGCCGAGCGGTTCCATGCCAAGTTGAAACGGCGGATGGACGGTCTGCGCATCGGCGATCCGTTGGACAAATGCATCGACGTCGGAGCGATCGTTGACCCTGTGCAGCTGGCCACGATCCGCGGCATGGTTGAGGGTAGCGAGGGCAATGTCTATCACGCCGCCTGCGCTGTGCCCGAGGGCTGCTATTACCCGCCCACGTTGATCACCGGGCTAAATTCCGCGTCCCGCCTGATGCAGGAAGAAATCTTCGGCCCGGTTCTAGTGTCGATGACCTTCCGCACGCCAGCTGAGGCGGTGGAGCTGGCCAACGACAGCCGCTATGGGCTCGCAGCCAGCATTTGGACGGAAAACGTCAATCTCGCGCTGGACATGGCGCCCAAGGTCAAGGCGGGTGTCATCTGGGTGAATGCCACCAACCTTTTCGATGCGGCGGCGGCCTTTGGCGGGGTCCGCGAAAGCGGGTTTGGGCGTGAAGGCGGCTGGGAGGGTCTTATGGCCTATCTTCGCCCCGTCACCAAAGCCAAGGCACTGGTCGCACCAAAGGCGGTTCCAGCCCCGGCAGAGCCCGTGATCGAAGGCATAGACCGCACCGCCAAGCTATATATCGGCGGCAAGCAGGCGCGGCCTGACGGCGGCTATGCCCAAGCCATCTGGTCGCCCAAGGGCAAGCTTTTGGGCCATGTGGGGCTTGGCAACCGCAAAGACATTCGCAACGCGGTTGAGGCCGCCCATGCCGCCAAAGGCTGGGGCCGCGCCACGGGGCACAATCGGGCGCAGATCCTGTATTACATGGGCGAAAATCTATCGGCACGAGCGGCCGAATTCGCAGCACGGATCAAGGATGAGACCGGGCGTGACGGGGGTGCAGAGGTAGAGGCGAGCATCAACCGATTGTTCACCTATGCCGCTTGGGCCGACAAATATGACGGCGCGGTAAAGCAAGTGCCAATGCGCGCCGTGGCATTGGCGATGAATGAACCCGTGGGCGTCATTGGCGCGCTTTGCCCCGACGAGGCCCCGCTGCTCGGCTTTGTGTCGGTCATGGCCCCAGCGATTGCGATGGGCAACAGCTGTGTTTTGGTGCCGTCGCAGAGCGCGCCCTTGTCGGCGACTGATTTCTATCAGGTGCTGGACACATCGGATCTGCCGGGTGGGGTGGTCAACATTGTAACTGGCGCGCATCAAGAGCTGGCAAAGCCCTTGGCCGGGCATCTGGATGTCGATGCAGTCTGGAGCTTTTCGTCGACGTCCCTATCCGCAATGATCGAAACCGAAGCGGCAGGCAACCTCAAGCGCAGTTGGGTCAATCACGGTCGCAGCCGCGATTGGTTTGGTGCAGCGGGTGAGGGACGAGAATTTCTGCGCCATGCCACGGAGATCAAAACAATCTGGGTGCCCTATGGTGAATAACGCGGGGTAAGGCGGGCATCCGCAGAAATTCCCCGTGATTTCGGCCAGACTTAGGGCATAATCGCGAAACGCCAACCATAGGCGCAGGGCACCAATCTCCCGCAGGGAGTGGCGGCAAGTTTGAGGATTAACGCATGATTCAGGAATTTAAAGCCTTCTTGTTGAAGGGCAATGTGATGGACCTGGCTGTAGGTATCATCATCGGCGCGGCTTTTACCGCCATCGTCAACAGTCTTGTTGGTGATCTGATCAACCCGATCATCGGCCTGATCCTTGGCGGGATCAACTTTTCGGATATGTTCGTTGATCTGTCTGGCACCAATCCCGCCTCGCTGGCTGCTGCCAAAGAGTCGGGTGCTGCGGTCTTCGCTTATGGTGCCTTCATCACCGCACTTATCAATTTCATCATCATCGGCTGGGTGGTGTTCATGCTGGTGAAGTTCATGAACCGATTGGTGCCCCCCAAGCCGGCAGAGCACGCCGCGCCGGCTGGCCCTTCGGAAGTGGAGCTGTTGAAAGACATCCTCGCCGCCTTGAAAAAGTAAGGCCCATGTCAAACGCAAAGGCCCCCGTAGGACGGGGGCCTTTTTGTTGAGTATGGCGCCCGGTCTTACAGCGCCAGCGCCTCCGCAGCCGAGATGGTTGGCAGGCCCAGCGCCACACCGACCGCTTCATAGGTCAGCTTGCCAGCATGGACGTTCAGCCCGTTCAAGAGGTGCTTGTCATCGGCGCAGGCTTTCTTCCAGCCCTTGTTTGCCAAGGCCATCATGAATGGCAGGGTGGCATTGCCCAAAGCTTGGGTCGAGGTCCGCGCAACCGCACCGGGCATATTGGCCACGCAATAATGCATGATCCCATCCACCTCATAGATTGGGTCTTGGTGGGTGGTGGCACGGCTGGTTTCAAAACAGCCGCCCTGATCAATGGCCACATCGACCAAGGCAGCACCGGGCTTGAGCTCCTTAAGCTGCGCCTTCGAAATCAGCTTGGGGGCCGCCGCTCCGGGGATCAGCACCGCGCCGATAATCATGTCTGCCTGGCGGGCCAACTCGATCGTGGTGGCGGCATCGGCATAGGCATTCTTGAACTGCCCGCCGAACACGTCATCCAGATAACGCAGACGGTTCACCGAGCGGTCAATCACCGTCACATCCGCACCCATGCCTGCGCTGATCTTGGCGGCATGGGTGCCGACAACACCCCCACCAATCACCAGAACTTTGGCCGGCAACACCCCGGGCACACCGCCCATCAGCACCCCGCGCCCGCCATTGGCCTTTTGCAGCGTCCATGCACCCACCTGCGGGGCCAGACGGCCCGCAACCTCGGACATCGGGGCAAGCAGGGGAAGGCCGCCCCTGTCATCGGTCACGGTTTCATAGGCGATGCAGGTGGCACCGGATTTCAAAAGGTCATGGGTCTGCTCTGGATCGGGGGCCAAATGCAGATAGGTAAACAGGATCTGCCCCTCGCGCAGCATCGCGCGTTCCACTGCCTGTGGTTCCTTGACCTTGACGATCATATCGGCGGCGGCAAAGATCTCCTTCGCCGTGCCAATGATCTTGGCCCCGGCAGCCACATAATCAGCATCCGCAAAGCCAGCACCCGCGCCGGCATTCGTCTCGATCATCACCGAATGACCGGCATTCACCGCCTCACGCGCAGCGTTGGGCGTCATGCCAACGCGAAATTCCTGCGGTTTGATTTCCTTTGGGCAACCAATTTTCATTTTCTTTCTCCCTGTTGGCTTGGCTTCTGTGGGCCATCCTCGTGAAAAAATCCTGCGCCTGATTTGGTGCAAATGCTTTGAAACTTGGCTGGCCAAATGCGTGTTTCGTGGTAGATTTTCGTTCAAATTGGCCAATTGACGAAAGATTTCACCATGACCCTGCCACTTGATGCCACTGACCGCCGAATTCTGGCGGTGCTGCAAAAAGAGGGCCGGATCACGAATGCCGAATTGTCCGAACGGGTGAACCTGTCACCTTCGGCCTGCCACCGCCGGGTGCAGCAGCTGGAAGAGGCGGGGTTCATCGAGAAATACGTGGCGCTTTTGGACGCCCGGCGCATGGGAAAGCCCACAACGGTCTTCGTGGAAATCACCCTGCAATCACAGGCCGAAGACCTTCTAGATGCATTTGAACGCGAGGTGGCGCGCGTGCCCGACATTCTGGAATGCCACCTTATGGCAGGGACGGCGGATTACTTGATCAAGATCATGGCCGAAGACACCGAAGATTTCGCCCGCATCCACCGCCAGCACCTCAGCCGCCTGCCCGGCGTGCGCCAGATGCAATCGTCTTTTGCGCTGCGCACGGTGGTCAAGACCACGGCGCTGGCCGTTTGAGCGAGCTCAGCGCGTCGGCGCGGCGCGCCGGACATGCCAGACCTGCCGTTCCACCAACAGCAGGTTGAACCCCCCGCTTTGCACCAGATCGAACCCGGCGCCCTGCGCCGATTGGCGAAAGCGCGCCATCATTTCTGGGATGCTCACGTCAAAAAACCGAGGCGAAAACCGCGCAACCACCCCTTGATCGGTGCGAATGGTAACCGTATCGCCGCGCCCGACCAACAAAACCTCGACCGTCGTGACATCAGACCAATTGACACGCGGGGTTTGATCTTTGCGAAAGAACAGGCGGATCGACAGGGCAAAGCCCGTCTCGTGAAACCACACATTCCCCCCGACGCGCTGCGGTGTCACCAGCATGTAAACGCCAGAAATCCCAAGGCTGACGGTCGTCAAGGCCAGCCAGTTGAACAAAGCAGGCCAGCGGAAGACACTGGCCAGGCCATCGTAATGCAGCGCCGTGACAACGGGCAAAGCCGGAACGGCCGCAAGGATCAGCAAACATAGCCCCAAGATGAGGTTGATCCCAGACGCCGGGCCGATGTCTTTGGGCAAGGTCATGTCAGAAACAGGCATGGCGCAACTCGTCTACAAACTTAGCGAATGTCACGCATGGGTTTACCGACGAAACTTGTCACAATCTTGGCCCCTTGTTGGCCAAGCGTCACCGGCCCGGCCAAACCTGCAAAGAAAAACCCCCGAACCTTGCGGACGGGGGTTGATCTGATCGGGGCTTGCGCCCCCAGTGTTCGCTGGACCTCTTAGAGACCGCCTTCGCGCTGAAGCTTTTTCCGGGCGAGTTTGCGCGAACGCCGTACGGCTTCGGCTTGCTCGCGAGCTTTCTTGACGGAGGGTTTCTCGAAATGCTGCTTAAGCTTCATTTCGCGGAACACGCCTTCGCGCTGGAGCTTTTTCTTGAGAGCGCGGAGCGCTTGCTCAACGTTGTTATCGCGGACGCTGACCTGCATGTGGTTTTCACCACCTTTCTAAGTTTGAGTTGCACTATATGTGCAGGCTTGGCGCGCATAGCAAAAGGCGGCGGTCTTGTCTACACTGGGCGAAAATGGAGGCCGGAATGGAGCGTGAAAACACCATGGAGCAGGCGAAAGCCCGGCTTTTGCAGGCTGCCGAAATGCATGTGGCCTTTGATGGTTGGTCTGAAGCCAGCTTTCAGGCGGCCATAGCCGATTCGGGGGTGAACCCCGGTTTGGCACGCGCACTGTTTCCGCGGGGCGGTGTGGATCTGGCGGTCGCCTATCACCACGCCGGCGATGCGGCGATGGCCGTGGCTCTGGCCGCGCGGGATCTGACGGCGCTGCGCTACCGCGACCGGGTTGCCTTGGCCATTCGCCTGCGACTGGAGGCGGCCGACAAGGAATTGGTGCGCCGCGGCTCAACCCTTTTTGCCCTGCCCCATCACGCAATCGAAGGCGCCGGGCTGATCTGGGCCACTGCCGATGCGATCTGGACTGCCTTGGGCGACACGGCGCGCGATGTGAACTGGTATTCCAAACGCGCCAGCCTGTCGGCAGTTTATGGCGCGACGGTGCTCTTTTGGCTAGGCGACACCTCAGATAACAACGCGGCGACATGGGAGTTCCTGGATCGGCGGATCGAAAACATCATGCAGTTTGAAAAGCTGAAGGCAGGCGCGCAAAAATCGCCGGGTTTTCAGGCGCTGATGAAGGGGCCGCTCAAGATTCTGGAAAGGATTTCTGCGCCAAAAGGAACCTCGGACCTGCCCGGCAAGATGAAAGGCTGACGGCTTATGACTCTTTCCGATTCGATGCTGGCCATGGCCATTTATCAACCCGGCGGGCCTGATGTGTTGCAGCCGGTTTCGGTGCCGGTTCCGGTGCCGGGGCACGGCCAGATCATCATTCGGCTGGCCTATGCAGGCGTGAACCGCCCTGACGCGCTGCAACGCGCGGGCTCTTACGCGCCACCGCCCAGCGCCTCGCCCCTGCCGGGGCTAGAGGGGTCTGGCACCGTGGTCGAAGTGGGGCCAGGCGTCACGCGCTGGAAGATCGGCGACAAGGTTTGTGCGCTTTTGCCCGGCGGCGGTTATGCCGAATATGCCGTCTGCCATGAAGCACACGCCTTGCCCATCCCACCCGGTGTCAGTTTGCGCGATGCGGCGGGCTTGCCGGAAACCTGCTTTACCGTGTGGTCGAATATCGTGATGCGCGGCGGGCTAAAGGCCGGTGAACGCATTTTGATCCACGGCGGATCCTCGGGCATCGGCACCACCGCCATCCAAATCGCCCGGGCGCTTGGGGCGCGCGTCTTCGCCACGGCCGGAACAGATAAAAAATGTAAAGCCTGCGAAGATCTTGGGGCCGAACGCTGCTTTAACTATCGGGAACAGGATTTTCTGGCCGAGGCAAAAAAGATCGGCGGCTTTGATCTGATCCTTGATATGGTTGGCGGCAGCTATTTACCAAAAAACATCAAGGCCTTGGCCGATGACGGTCGCTTGGTTCAAATTGCCTTCCTGCAAGGCGCCAAGGTCGAGTTGAACTTTGCCGAAGTGATGATGCGGCGGCTGACCATCACCGGATCAACCCTGCGGCCGCAATCCGATCAGGCCAAAGCCGAGATCGCCGCGCAGGTTGAGGCACATATCTGGCCTCTCATCGCGCGCGGGGCGTTCAAGGTGGTGGTCGACAGCGAATACCCGCTCGATCAGGCCCCCGCAGCCCATTGGCGGCTGGAAAGTTCGGGCCATGTCGGGAAAATTCTTTTGAAGGTTGAGGATGCGTAACCCTGCGCCTCCGGCGGGGATATTTTCACCACATTGAAGGCCTTCAACGTGGGTCAAATATCCTCGGGGGGTGAGGCGCTTGCGCCGAGGGGGGCGGACAGCCCCCCTGCCCGGTCAGACGCAAGGCACAACCAAACACAATCAATCGCCCAGCTTGGCGTGAACCTCGTCGAGATCAATCTCGCCAATGGGCATCTTGTTGCCCGGATTGTCGAAATCATATTTGAACAGTTGAAAGTCGCGTTTGTAGATTTCCCAAACCAGATGGCGCGACAGATCGTCGAAATAGTCTTCCACCGGATGGGCGCGCTTTGGTCCGTGGCCTTCACTCTCGTTAAAGCGGGGTATCTTTTTCAGATCGACCTTATGGGTCGTTTTGATCTTCTTCAAAACTGCGCCCATCCCTTCGTCAAATTTCTCCGTATAGAAAATCTGATCGTAGCGCCCGCCATTGACGATAAATGTCGAAACATGACCCGCCATCGCTGACCAGTGAATGTCCGGCTCCATCGGTTTTTTCCAACGGATGGTGTCGCGGGCAAACAGCAAGAACCGACGAAAGCTGGCGATCTGGTCAAACTCTTGCTTGCCATCATCACCGCCCACCTCGATCCCATATTTTTGGATCAAAAGCGGCACAAGGTTGCCGCGATAGCGTTTTCCATTGCGTTGAATGCCGCAAATCTTGTCGAAGAATGACGACAGAATGCGGGTGTAGGGGTTGCGGACACAGGTAAATGCGTGGACTTTCTGGCCCTTGACCGCTTTTTCAATCTTGCTCTGGCTCGCCTCGATTGCCCATTTGTGCAGGCCGCTGGTGGCGTCATGGATATCGCCGTCAAAAAAGGTTCCATGGTCTGAATAATACATGATCTGCCCGATGGTGGAGCAGGCGCATTTCGGGACAACCCGATACACCACGCTTTCACTTTCCGTCATCCATGTTCCGGGAAAACCCACGATACCCCTCCTTCGTCCGCCCCAAGGGTCGGAGCCGTTGCAACAAAATCAAAAGAACAAAGAAATTGTGATTTTTCAATGTCTGATGGCACACTTTAGGAGAACAATCATATCTTAATGCGTTAAATGTCTATCATATGGCTAGAATCGCTTACATCCTGCTGTGCCACAAAGACCCTGAGGGGATCATCGCCCAGGCGCGCCGGTTGACGGCGGCGGGTGACTTTGTGGCCATTCATTTTGACGGCCGCGCCAAGCTGGCTGACTTTGACAAAATCCGCGAAAGTCTGGCCACCAACCCATCGGTCACATTTGCAGCTCGGCGGGCAAAATGCGGTTGGGGTGAATGGTCATTGGTCGAGGCGACGCTTCTGGCGGTCGAGGCGGCGGTGGAATGCTTTCCGCGCGCCACCCATTTTTACATGCTTTCAGGCGACTGCATGCCGATCAAGACCGCCGAATTCGCCCATGATTTTCTTGACCGCGAAGAGGTCGACTACATTGAAAGCTTTGATTATTTCAACTCTGATTGGATCAAGACCGGGATCAAGGAAGAACGCCTGATCTACCGTCATTGGTTCAATGAACGCACCCACAAAAAGTTGTTTTACGCTTCGATGAACCTGCAACAGCGGCTCAAGTTGCAGCGCAAGGTGCCGTCAGACATACAGATGCAGATCGGCAGCCAATGGTGGTGTCTGCGCCGTCGCACGGTGGAATGGATCTTGGATTTTGTTCGCCGCCGCAAAGATGTGATGCGGTTTTTTCGGACAACCTGGATTCCCGATGAAACCTTTTTCCAGACCCTCGTGCGCCATCTGGTGCCCGAGCATGAGATCCGCACCCGCACGCTGACCTTCCTGATGTTCACCGACTACGGCATGCCGGTGACCTTCTACAACGATCATTACGATCTGTTGCTCAGCCAGGATTATCTTTTCGCCCGCAAAATCAGCCCCGACGCCAAGGACCTCAAGGAACGGCTGGGCAAGCTTTATGTGGCCAAGAACGTGCGGTTCTCCATCTCGAATGAGGGGCGGAGCCTGTTTACATTTCTCGCCGGGCGCGGCCGCATCGGCCGCCGCTTTGCGCCCCGTTTTTGGGAGAATGAGGGATCGCTGGGCCGCGAGCGCACGCTGATGATGGTGACCTGCAAGAAATGGCATGTCGCCAAGCGCATGGTCGAGCGGGTGCGCCGGGTCACCAACCTGCCCGCGCTGGATTATCTCTTCAACGAAGGTTCCACCCCCCTGCCCGATCTGGGCGGCATCCAGTCGAACCTTGAAAAGCGCACGCGCCATCGCCGGGCGCTGGTGCGGATGCTGTTTGACTATTGGCAAAGCAACAAGCTGATCTTCTGCATTGATCCGGCCAATGTCGACCTCATGCAGGATTTCTACAATGACAAGGCCAAGGTGCGGCTTCTAGAAATCGAATGTGATTTCACCGATGACTATCTGATCGGCCACGCTACGCGGGTGGGTCTGGCGGGTGAACAAACGCCACAAGAGACATTGGACCGATTGCTGCCGACCATTCGCTATGACGTCAAATTCGAAAGCGACCGGTTGCGCGATGCCGGGTTCGCGAATTTCTACCGCATCCGCGAAAGCGGGACGGTGGATGAAAACACCGTGGCATTGGCCGGATTCCTTGATATTCCGATGGACAAGGCGCGCGAGATTGCCGCCACGGAATATCTATATGTGGACTGACCGATGACCCATAGCTACGACCCGCAAAACATCTTCGCCCGCATCCTGCGCGGCGAGATCCCGAACAAGACGGTTCTGGAAACCGCCCATACGCTGGCCTTCCATGACATCAACCCGGCAGCCCCGGTGCATGTGCTGGTCATCCCCAAAGGCCCCTATGTGACCTTTGACCATTTCGCCGCCGCCGCCAGCGCCGAGGAGCTGGTGGATTTCCACCGCACCGCCGCCAAGGTCTGTGAGATGATGGGGATCATGCCGGGTGAGGGCTATCGCGCCATCACCAATGCCGGGGCGCACGGTATGCAGGAGGTGCCGCATTACCACCTGCATATCCTGGGCGGCAAGGTGCTGGGTCCATTGATCCAGCGCTGACAAAAAAGGCGCCGCAAGGCGCCTTTTTTCATGATAGGTTTCGGGCCTTAGCGCTCTGGCACCAGAATCTCGCGCTTGCCCACATGGTTTGCGGGTGTGACCACGCCCTCTTCCTCCATCTGCTCAACCAGACGCGCGGCCTTGTTATAGCCGATGCCCAGTTTGCGTTGGATATAGCTCGTCGAGCATTTGCGGTCCTTGGCCACGATCGCCACCGCCTGATCATAAAGCGCATCGTCCGACCCATCGCCGCCGCCCAGACCCAGCACCATGTCGATATCATCGGCGCGGTCATCTTCGGGGCCTTCGACGACACCCGACATATAGGCGGGCGGGCCAAAGCTCTTCAGGTGGTTCACCACCTCTTCAACCTCTTCATCCGACACAAACGGGCCATGGATACGGGAAATCCGCCCACCCCCGGCCATGTAAAGCATGTCGCCCATGCCCAAAAGCTGCTCGGCCCCCTGCTCACCCAGAATGGTGCGGCTGTCGATCTTTGAGGTCACTTGGAACGAAATCCGGGTGGGGAAGTTCGCCTTGATCGTGCCGGTGATGACGTCCACGCTGGGGCGCTGGGTGGCCATGATGAGGTGGATGCCGCTCGCGCGGGCCATCTGCGCCAGACGCTGGATGCAGGCTTCAATCTCTTTGCCCGCCACCATCATCAGGTCGGCCATTTCGTCCACGATCACCACGATATAGGGCAAGGACACCGGGGCGAATTCTTCGGTTTCGAACACCGGATCGCCGGTTTCCTCATCAAACCCGGTCTGGATGGTGCGCTTGAACATTTCGCCTTGGGCCAGCGCCTCTTTCACGCGGCCATTATAGCCTTCGATGTTGCGCACGCCCATTTTGGACATCTTGCGATAGCGCTCTTCCATCTCTCCCACGACCCATTTCAGGGCAACGACCGCCTTTTTCGGGTCGGTCACCACGGGCGACAGAAGATGCGGGATGCCGTCATAGACGGAAAGTTCCAGCATCTTGGGGTCGATCATGATCAGCCGACATTCCTCGGGCGTCAGCTTGTAAAGCAGGCTCAGGATCATCGTATTGATCGCAACCGACTTGCCCGACCCCGTGGTCCCGGCGATCAGCAGGTGGGGCATCTTGGCCAGGTTCGCGACAATCGGATCGCCGCCAATGTCCTTGCCCAGCGCAAGCGGCAGGCGCAGGTTGCTGTCACCGAAATCGCGGGCCGAAAGGATCTCGCGCAAGACCACCTTTTCGCGGGTGACATTGGGCAGTTCGATGCCAATCACCGTGCGGCCCGGCACGGTCGAGACACGCGCCGACAGCGCCGACATCGACCGCGCGATGTCATCTGCAAGACCGATCACGCGGCTGGCCTTCAGCCCCGGCGCCGGTTCCAGTTCATACATGGTGACCACCGGGCCGGGGCGCACCGACACGATCTCGCCCTTCACGCCGTAATCATCCAGCACGGTTTCCAGCATCCGCGCGTTTTCTTCCAACGACTCATCCGACAGCGTGTGGCGCTGGATCGAGGTCGGGTTGGTCAACAGCGACAGCGGCGGCAGTTCATAGGCCGGGGCGGCATCGTCAAACCGCAGGCGCGGCTGGGCCTCGGCAATGGCGCGGGTTGACGGGGCCACTGGCTTTTTCACCGCATGCTGCACCACGGGGCGGCGGTCCAGCATAACCGGCGTGACACGTTGGGGCTGGGCGTCATCCAGATCGGCATCATCATGCCAGACAAGATCTTCCTCGCTCAGATTCTCGTCGATCAGGTCGCTGCCCATGCCCGAGACCGCTTCGTCCATCTCATCACCCGCGGCAAAGGCATTGGCCGACGGCATTGGCGGCTGCTGATTGCGCGACACCACAGGCTCGGTGGCCGGGGGCGTCACCAAGCGGGGTTTGGCGATCAAAGGTTCCGGCCCACGCGGGCGGGTCAAGCTGGGTTCGCGGCGCTGAATTGCGGCGGCGATTGGGGTCAGCGTTGCTTCGGGCGCGCGGGTGCGGGCGCGGATCACACTGGAGATACGGGCCTTGATCCGATCATCATCGGGCATCTCGTCAAAGTCCAAACCTTCGGCCAGCACTGGTTCAACCAGTTCAGGCTCGGGTTCGAAATTGCGGCGCAACAACGCAGGCATGCGGCTCAAAAGCCCCATTTTTTCGCGCGAAGGCGCATATTGCGGGGCCTCGGCCAAGGGTTCGGCATAGCGCGCATCAGCGCGCAATCCGGCGGGTTTGCCAAAGGCTGGGGGCGTACCGTCGTTTTGGTCAAGCTGCGACGGGCGCAGCCCAACACGCGAGGTTGTGGCAGGCATCGCATGGGCAGGCATAGCCGGTGCAGGACCCGTGGCCGACATGCGCCGACGATCCTGCAAGGCCGCAGCCGCACGCACGGTGCCGCTGGCCCCTTTGCCTGCCGCGCCCAAAAGCCCGGAATAGGTCAGCACAAGACTGGTCAGCAAAAAGCCCGCCAAAGCGCGCAACTCTGAAATGTTGAACCCCATGACAAAGGCCGTCAGCACCAAAAGCACCGATCCTGCGCCCAAAGACAACAATTTCAGCCCAACGCCCGCGCCCATTGGGATCATCCCCAGCGCCGCCCCAACAGCCGTATCGCCAAACAATCCGCCCAGCCCAAAGGCATGGGTCCAGTCAGCCCCCGGCACCAAAGTGGCGGCGTAAATGGCCGCGACAGCCACAGCGATCACCGCAAAAACCATGCGGCCAAGCACACGGTCAGCCCCGCGATGGGTGACAAAACGCACACCCCAAGCGATCAGGATCATGGGAATGGTCCAAACCCCCTTGCCCACGATGATGACCAAGGTCGAAGCCACCGCAGCGCCAAAACTACCCAAGGCATTGGAAATCGGCTTGTCCGAGGCGACCATCCAGCCCGGATCCTGCGGCGAATAGGTCCAGAACATCATCGTAAAGGCCAAGCCAAGGCCAATCAACGCCAAGCCAAACAACTCTCGCGAGCGCCGCTCGATCATAGCCTGCGTGCCTTGGTCCAAAAGCGGATCACGTTGCCGGATCTGGTAGGATGCCATCTGTTACGCCTCACCCATAGAGACAGTCGCGAAGCTGGATCAGCCCGCGCTGCATTTCTTCTTTTGGGGCCACCAAGGCGACCCGGAGATAGGTCATGCCGGGGTTCTGCCCCCCTGCGTCGCGCGACAGATAGGCGCCGGGCAAGACCCGCACCCCCGTTTCGCGCCAAAGCTTCAAGGCCGCTGCCTCGCCATCCTCGACCGGCAGCCACAGGAAGAACCCGCCCTCGGGGCACTGAAAGCCCTGAAGCCCGGAAAAGATCTCGTCGGCGGCGCGGAACTTGTCCTGATAAAGCGCGCGGTTTTCGGTTACATGGATCTCATCGGCCCAAGCCGCCTCGCTGACCCGCTGGATCGGAAGCGGCAGGGGCGCACCGGCAAAACTGCGCAGCTTGCGCATCTCGGCAATGCCCCGCGCCCCACCGGCCACAAAGCCCGACCGAAGGCCCGGCAGGTTTGACCGCTTGGACAGCGAATGAAAAGAAAACACCCGCTCGGGGTTGGCCCCTACCTCGGCCGCCACCTCCAGCGCGCCGGGCGGCGGGGCCGTGCGCCAGATTTCCGAATAGCACTCGTCGGCAAAGATCACAAAGTCATGCCGCTCGGCCAAGGCCAAGAGATCGCGCCAATAGGTACGGCTGGCCACCGCCCCCTGCGGATTGGCGGGCGAGCAGATATAGGCCACCGCCACCCGGTCCAGAACGGCGGGCGGCAGGCTGGCGTAATCAGGCAAAAAGCCGGTGGCGGCGGTGGCGGGCACATAGACAGGCTCGGCCCCCACGGACAGCGCGGCCACGGCGTAAACTTGATAAAACGGGTTCGGCATCAGCACCACGGGCGTCTTGCCACCCTTGGTTTCCGGACAAAGCGCAACGCAGGCGTTGAACAACCCCTCGCGCGTGCCGTTAAGCACCATGACCTGATCTTCGTTCAAACCCGCGCCATAGCGCCGCTTGATCCAGCCGGTGATGGCTGACAACAGCTCAGGCGTGCCGTCATTCGGCGGATAGACGCCAAAGCCCGCCAGATTGGCCGCCAAAATGGGGCCGACGAACTCGGGCATCGGATGGCGCGGCTCGCCAATGGTCATGGCAATTTGTTCGCCGCCCGGAGCGTGCGCATCAAGAAGTTTCCGCAAGCGCGGAAACGCATAATCTGGCAGGTTCGAAAACCGCTCAGGGAACGCCATGTCTGCCTCATCTTTCGGGGTCATGTCGCCCCGTTGACCGCAACACTAGCCAAGCCTTTGCCTTAGGTCCAGAAAAACCCATGTGGTTCGCCCGCCCAAGACCACAAGCTGTTGCTTTTTCGCCCGGTTTTGGCCCATCGATCCAAAGCTGACGCCACTTTTGGCCGCCAGATCAGGCCAAAGCACGCTCGGCGGCCATGCCCAGACGCAACAGCCGGTCTTCCTGCATCGGCCCCGTCATCAGGCTGATGCCACAAGACGGCTGAGCGGTTGGCAGGGTCAGCGCACAAACGCCCATCAGATTGCCGATCCGGGTATTGCGCAGCGACAAGATGTTTTCTGCGACATAATAATCAAAATCCGTCATCAGACGGTCGGCATCCGGCGGCAAGATGGCCGAGGTGGGTAAAAGCACCGCATCATAACCAGCCGTCAGATCGGCCCACAACTCGCGGATCACCCGCAACCGCCGCCATGCCGCGACATAATCGGCTGCGTTGAAATCCGCACCGGCGCGGACACGCTCAAGGATGCGCGGGAACATCTTTTCTGGCGCGGTTTCCACCGTTGGGCCCCAAATGCCATAGGCTTCTGCGGTGACAAGAATGGTTGTCAGGCTCATTGCTTCGGGCAGCTCTGGCAGATGACCCCGATCAATCTTGGCCCCCGCCCGTGCCAGCCGCGCCAAGGCATCTTGAAACCCTTGTGCCGGACGCTCGCGCAGATCATCCAGCGCCACCGTCTCCAGCACCATCAACCGGGCGCTTGACAGGCTAGCCCCCTCCAGATCGGGGGCGCGGCGGTTTTCCATCGCGGCCAAAAGATGCGCGCAATCTTCGACAGACCGGGCCAGCGGGCCCACAGTGTCGAACGTCTCGCACAGCGGCACAACACCCTTCAGCGGCAAACGCCCTGCGGTGGTTTTCAATCCGACCAGATCATTCCATGCCGCCGGAATTCGCACCGATCCCCCGGTATCCGACCCGATCCCCGCCGGCGCAAGCCCAAAGGCAACCGAGGCCGCCGCCCCCGAAGATGATCCGCCCGACACTGCCTTTTCATCGTTAATACAAGGGCTTGTCGCAGTGACTGGGTTCAGCCCCAGCCCGGAAAAGGCCAGTTCCGACATATGGGTCTTGCCCAAACACACCAAACCTTCGCGCGTGGCTGCGGTCAACACAGCGGCATCCGCCGTAGGGACACGGCCTTTCAACAAGGCCGAGCCTGCCTCGGTTTCGACCCCGGCAGTGTCGAATAGGTCTTTCCAACTGATCGGCACGCCATCCAACAGCCCTTTGCGCTGGCCAGTCTTGGCGCGGCTGGCGGCCCCCATCGCCTCGCCCCGCGCACGGGCTGGGGTGGTGCGGGCATAAATACGGGGCGACATTGGGTGGTTGGCGATTTTGTCCAAAAACACCTCGCACAATTCCACAGGGTTGATTGTGCCTTTGTCGATCGCGCGGCCCAGGTCGCAGGCGGTCATATTGGTCCAGGTTTTCGACATGGGTTCCTCCGTTTGAAGGCCACGCTAGCGGCAAGGCGGCGCATGGACAATCCCGCGCGGTGGGCCATATTGGGGCGCATGGAACATGATGCTGACATTCTGATCGTGGGCGGCGGGCTGAATGGCCCGGCCTTGGGGCTGGCCTTGGCGCAAGGTGGGCTGCGCGTGACCGTGATCGACGCACGTCCCGCACCTGCGCGGGCCGAGGCGGGGTTTGATGGGCGCGCCTATGCGCTGGCCATTGCGTCACAGCGGCTTTTGGCGGCGATTGGCGTCTGGCCACAACTTGCGCCGCAGGTGCAACCGATCCTGAAAATCAAGGCCAGCGATGGACGTGCAGGCCAAGGTCCGGCCCCGTTCTTCCTGACCTTTGACGCGGCCGAGCTGGAAGAAGGCCCCATGGGCTTTATGGTGGAAGATCGGCGCCTCTACGCTGCGTTTCTAGATGTGATGGCCCAGACGCCCGGGCTGACATTGCTGTCAGGCGAAAGCGTGGTGGCGCAAGACATCAGCGCGCGAGGCGTCACTGTCAACCTTGCGTCCGGTAAAGTGTTGTCAGGCCGGGTTTTGATCGGCTGCGATGGCCGCGCCTCGGGCACCGCCCAGCGCGCCGGGATCAAGCGGCAGGGCTGGGGCTATGGGCAAACAGCACTCGTGACCGCCCTGCGCCATGAACACAATCACGACGGCATTGCGCATCAATTCTTTATGCCATCTGGGCCCTTGGCCATCCTGCCCCTGCCGGGCGGGCATCATTCCTCGATCGTCTGGAGCGAGACCGACGCCGCGGCCGCCGAGATTCAAGCGCTGGATGATGATGCCTATCTTGCCGCCCTGCGCCCACGCTTTGGTGATTTTCTGGGGGAAATCGCACTGGCCGGTGCCCGCTTTACCTATCCCTTGTCGCTGACGCTGGCCGATGCCTTTGTCAAACCGCGCCTTGCGTTGGTTGGCGATGCAGCCCATGGCGTGCATCCGATTGCGGGTCAGGGCTTGAACCTTGGCTTTCGCGATGTCGCCGCCTTGGCAGAGGTGCTGATCATGGCCCATCGTCGCGGCGAAGATATTGGCGCTGTCGATGTTCTGGAACGCTATGAGCGTTGGCGGCGGTTTGATTCAACGACGCTGGCCTTGGGCATGGACAGTGTCAATCGCCTGTTTTCCAACGACAACCCCCTCTTGCGGGCTGGGCGCGATCTGGGTCTTGGCATGGTGAATGCCCTGCCGGGGCTCCGCCGGCATTTCATGCGCCAAGCCGCGGGTTTGAAAGGTGAACTCCCGAAACTTCTGACGGGCAGGCCGATCTGATCCCGTCACATGCGCCGCCACCGACGAGCGCCGGCACGGCGACGAGGAGGGGTGCTAATCTATCTTGCGGGCCTCAGAAATCAGCATGATCGGAATGCCATCACGGATCGGAAAAGCCAGATGGGCGGCCTTTGACACCAACTCTTGCCGTTCGGCATCATAGCTTAAAACCGCTTGGGTCAGCGGGCAAACCAGCGCCTCGACCATACGCCGATCAATTTCGGCGTCGCTCATTGCACCACCTCATCACCGTTGCCCGACCGCAGCGCGAATTCCAACAGCGTGACCAAGGTCTCACGCCGGGTGACAAGCGAGGGCGCTTCCAGAAGCGCCTGCTTATCCTCGGGCGAAAAGGGCAGCAGCATGGACAGCGCGTTGATCAAAAGCTCGGGTTCGGCATCTTTCAAACTGTTCCAATCGGTGCCAAGGCGCTGATGGGTGAAATAGCGCGACAGCCGCTCCAACAGCGCCGGGCGATCAAGGCCGGGATCATCCTCGACAGGCCCGGTGTCGCGGGCAAACGGCGCCCAATCCACTTCGGCACGACGATAAGGGGCAAAACCCTGCACCTCTTCGCGCAAACGGAACCGGCTGATCCCCGACAGGGTAATCATATATCGCCCATCCTCGGTTTCCGAAAAGGCCGTCACGCGCCCCGCGCAACCAATGGCGCAAAGCCGCTTTTCGCCGCCCGGCGCCTCACGCGGTTGGATCATCCCGATCAGCCGCGCGGGGGTTTTCAACGCATCTTCAAGCATCGCCAAATAGCGTGGTTCAAAGATATGCAGGGGCAACCTTGCACGCGGCAACAACAGCGCTCCGGGCAAGGGGAACAGCGGAATGGTTTCGGGCAAGATAAGTGTTTTGGTCATGCCCCTAACATAGTGCGCTTTTGCATCAGGCAAAGATCATGGACGACAGACGACGCCGGCCCGCAAGAACGATGGGATCTTGCGGTTTGAGCGCGTCAAAGATGGTGAACAGCTGCGCGCGGGCGGCACCGTCGTTCCATTCGCGGTCCAGTTTGAAAAGGTCCAGCAGCGTGTTCACCGCTCCCTCGACATCCCCCGAGGCGTGCAGCGCTGTGGCCAGATCAAACATCACCTGAGGGTTGGCTGGATCTTTGGCCAAAGCCGCCCGCAGCTCATCGACCGGACCGGCCTTGGCCGCCTGACGGGCCAATTCGATCTGGGCGCGCGCCGCCTCAACCTCTTTGGATTTGGCCACTTCGGGCGTGGCGGCATTGGCCAGAGCTTCGGCCTGATCCAGATCGTCCATCGCCAGATGCGCGCGGATCAAGCCGCCATAGGCGGCGGCATTGGCCGGATCTTCCTCAAGGATTGCCGCAAAGGTTTCGGCGGCATCGGCCGCGGCCCCTTCGGTCAACATCTCTTCAGCGGCGGCCAGCGCGTCGGCCAAACCTCCATCGGCGCTGCTGCCTCCCAACTTGGCCAAACCTTCGATAAACTTTTTGATCTCCGACCCCGGAATCGCCCCTTGAAAACCATCGACCGGCTGACCGTTGAAAAAGGCATACACCGTAGGGATCGATTGAATCCGCAATTGCCCAGCCAACATCTGATTTTCATCAACGTTGATCTTGACCATGCGAACAGCGCCCTTGGCGGCGGTCACCGCAGCCTCGAGCGCCGGGCCAAGCGTTTTGCACGGACCACACCAAGGTGCCCAGAAGTCCACGATAACAGGAACCGTCTTTGACGGCTCGATCACGTCTTGCAAGAAGCTCAGTTCATTGCCGTCTTTGATCAGGTCGGCCGAAGATGGGGTGTCGGGGGCGCCAAAGCCTTGAGTGCCGAACATATCTATCCTCATGGGAAATCATTCGGCCTCTATATGCGCCGCTTGGGCGCGGATTTGAAGAGGGGCCGAACCGGAACTGCCGCTTTACCCGATGTGCCTGACACCCTAGCCTGCGGCCAGATCAAGCGCGGGGATGGGCGGGGGGATGGCATGACGGTGATCTTGTGCTTTGGCGACAGCAATACGCATGGCACGCCGCCCATGCGCGCGGCGGGCGAATATGGACGCTTTGGGCCAGATATTCGCTGGCCCTGTCGCATGGCCCGCACCTTGGGCTGGGAGCTTGTCGAAGAAGGTCTTCCGGGGCGCACCGCACATCTTCCCGATCCCGTAATGGGGGCACATATGGATGGCTGCGAGGGGCTGAAAATTGCCCTGCAAAGCCATGGGCCGATTCATTGGCTCGTCATCATGCTGGGGACGAACGACGTAAAGGCCCGCTTTGGGGCCAGCCCGGAGCTGGTCACAGGCGGCATTGCCGCTCTTTTGGACATAGCCCAGTCGCCTGAAATGCAGGCTCGCCACGGCGGGTTTCGGGTGATGTTGATCTGCCCACCCCCGGTGCTAGAGCAAGGCCCGATTGCCGATCAGTTTTTCGGTGCGCGCCTGCGGTCTTTGGCCTTGCCGCCGCTTTACAAGGCCTTGGCCACCGCACGCGGCGTGGCCTTTCTGGATGCCGGGCAGGTCATTTCGGTCAGCCCGCAAGACGGTGTGCATTTCGAAGCAAGCGCGCATGCAGTTTTGGCAGATGCGATTGCCGCCGCCCTACGGGCCGAGATGTGACCAGCCGCAACGCGCGGCCAAATCCTCAACCGGGTGCTCGGTGCCGATGGCCATTGCTTCGCGAAAGCCTGCCGTGCGCCGATTTCGCCAACGGTCTCGCATGAGGTGCAGGCCCGAACGGCTGATCTTGGTGATCGGGGTGCGCAAGGGCAGTGCGGCCGCCCATTTGCGCTGCATGAAGCGATAGGCCGCGTCGAAATCAGCCCCAAGTGCCCCATGATACCGATCATTGTGAATGCAAGGCAGCGCCCCTGCATAGGCCCCCTGCCCTGCTGCGCGGGCGCTTTGCACAATGTCGGTGCCGTACATGTGCCAGCCCGGCAGCCCTTCATCAAAACGCAGACCCGAGTCACGGCGCAGTACGATCAGCAATTCATCTAAGGATTGCACCGGCATCGGCGCCATGGGCACGCGCCCCACGATCATCCCTAACGACGAGGACCAGACAGGCCCGATATGCGCCCCATCCATCCCGATGCCAAAACTGCCGAACACGGCCCAATCATCGGGCAGTTCGGCCAGCCGCGCGGCCAAAAGGGTCTCCCAACCCGAGGGCAGGTAGACATCATGATGGGCAAAGACCACCACCGGGGCGGTGGTGGCATCCAGCGCGCGGTTATAGGCAATCGCAGCCGAGGGCGCATTTGATTCAATATGTAAGGATTGGGTGGCCAAAAGCGGCGAGCGGCCAAGATTGGCCGATAGGATCGTGGGCGAATGGCTGGCGCAGGCAATGACAAAGCTGCTCATGGGGCAGCCTCGCGGAAATGGGTGACAAGCAGGCTGGCCAAATGGTCGATGTCATGGCGCTCCATGACCCGGGCCCGCGCGGCACGACCCATCTCGGCCAAACGCTCGGGCGGCATTTGTGACAAGGCGTGAATGGCGGTTGCCAAAGCCATGGCGTCGCCTGCGGGCACCGTCCAGCCCGCATCGCGGTTGACCAGTTCCGGCACCCCCGCAATCGCAGTGGCAATCACCGGGCGACCATTGGCCATCGCCTCCATCAAGACCATGGGCAGTCCCTCGGCAAAGGACGGCAAAACCAGCGCCTGCGCAGCATCCAGCGCCTTTCTGACCCCGGCCTCATCCTGCCAACCCGTCAGAGTGATGCGTGGCCCAAGCCCGTATGTGTCGATTAGGCTTTTGATTTGGCCGCGCAGCTGACCATCGCCCACCAGCGTCAAGCGCAAATCGGGCAAAGTGGGGGCGGCAATCGCCATCGCCTCGACCAACAGGCCAAATCCCTTTTGCGCCGACAATCGACCGATGGCCACAAGGTGCGGCCCGCCTTGCGGCAATGGCACAGGGTCAGGAAAGCGATCAGGCTCTATCCCGCAATGCACAACCTTGATCTTGCCCCAATGATCTGGCCCGACCCAGCGGCACAGCTGGCTGCGGCCAAAAGACGAAATCGCCACCACAACATCTGCCAATTCGATCTTTTCACGCAAAGAAAACGCGAAGGGCGCGTCAAACTCTTCCGGTCCATGGACCGTAAAGCTGTAGCGCGGGCCGCCAAGGCTGCGCGCCAAAAGTGCCACAGTGGCCGAGTTGGTGCCAAAATGGGCGTGCAGATGCGAAATGCCCAAATCTCGGCAGCGCCGGGCGATATAGGCCGCCTCAACCAGATAGATCATATGGCGCAACCGACCGCCGGTGCCAGAGGGCCCGCCCGCCCCACGCGCGCCCATGGCCAAGGCCCGGCCCAGCGCCACCAGACTGCGCGCGGGATGGGTCGCAAACCACGCAAGCGCCGTGCCAATCAGCCGCCCCAGCCCCATTTCCAGCACATGTTCGGTGCGATAATCTTCCGCAATATCGCCAGCATCCACCAACGCATCACGATCTGAGCGCATCGCAAAGCGGTGCACCGAGACAGCGATCCGTTCCAAAGCCTGAATCTCTCGCCGAATGAAGGTGTGCGAGGCGCGGGGATAGGTATTGACCAGATAAGCAAGTTTCACATGGCACCAAGGCATTTTCTTGAAAAGAGCTAATGGCAGCTTGCGGCAAGACTGTGGCCAAATCACTAACAAATCCGGTTTTCTGCCCTGAAAACTGACGAAAGACCTGTCATGCAGCATCCGCAGAGACGGGAAGAATTGCCCAGTTTTCCCGCTTTTGTTTTTGTCTTATGCCGCGATAAGTTGCGTCAAATGCATTCTGAATCACCTAAGCCTTTGCCAAACCTCTTTCAGCGCGCCTTGACCGGATCGATGCTGACGGCTGGGTCTTATGCGGCCACCCAGGCGCTGCGGCTGGCCTCGAACCTGATTCTCACGCGGCTTTTGTTTCCCGAAGCCTTTGGCATCATGGCGCTGGTGTCTGTCGTGCTGGTGGGTTTGTCGATGTTTTCCGATATGGGGATCGGCCCAGCCATCAGTCAGCACCGCAGAGGCGACGAACCGGCTTTTTTGGATACAGCCTTTACTTTGGATGTGGCACGCGGCGTGGTCTTGTGGCTGATGACCTGCGCATTGGCTTGGCCTGCCGCGAAACTTTATGACGCGCCTGAATTGCTGCAACTTTTGCCGGCAGCAGGGCTAACGTTGTTGATTGCGGGCTTTAATCCGACGCGCATCGACACGGCCAACCGACATCTGTTGTTGGTTCGCGTTACCTTGTTGGATCTGGCCGCGCAAGTTCTAGGGCTTTTGGCCATGATCGCTTTGGCATTGGCGCTGCAATCGGTCTGGGCGCTGGTTTTGGGCGCGATCATTGGATCTTTGGCCAAGCTGATCATCATGACCCTATGGCTACCGGGCCGCCAGAACCGCTTTCATTGGAATGCCGAGGCGGGTCGAGATCTTATTCATTTCGGCAAGTGGATCTTCCTGTCCACCGCCTGCGGCTTTTTGTTGTCCCAAGGCGACAAGGCGATCTTCGGCGCCTATCTCAGCAAGACCGATTTGGGGATCTATAACATCGGCTGGTTTCTGGCATCCTTTCCAATCTTGCTGGCCGGTGCGGTGACGGGGCGCGTGTTGATCCCGCTGTATCGCGATCAACACCCCGCCCAATCTCATGAGAATGCCCGGAAACTTCGGAAGTTCCGCTTTGCGATATCAGGCGGCACTTTGCTGTTGCTCGCGGTGCTGGGCGTGGCGGGGGTGCCCTTGGTTGGGGTGCTTTATGATGCGCGCTATCAGGCGGCGGGGCTGGTGGTTGTGATCATGGCTATGGTTCAAATGCCAGCGGTCATTGGCATGACCTATGACCAATCTGCACTGGCCGCCGGCGACTCGCGCAGTTATTTCCTTTTGATGGCCCTGAAAGCGGCGGTGCAAACGCTGGCGTTTTTCATCGGCATAGAAACGGCAGGTTTGTGGGGCGCCTTGACCGCGCAGGCGGTTGCGCTGATCGCGGTGCATCCAGCTATCGCATGGCTGGCGCATAGAAACCGAGCTTGGGACGCGCTGCATGATGCCATCTTTTTCGCGATGGCAGCCGGGTTTGCGGCGCTGATCTTATGGGTCAATCACGCCACTCTGGGCCTGTGAAATGATCCTTTGCCCCAATATGGCCTGTCTGCGGCCATAGTCTTGCTTTAACTTTCCGACACGACTTTTTAGACTAAAGAGATTTTCAAGCATGCAGATTGAACAGACCGCCCTTGCGGGGGTTGTCATCCTGACCCCGCAACGTTTCGGCGATGACCGGGGCTGGTTTTCGGAAACCTGGAACGCGGCGCGGATGGCGGCGGCCGGTCTCGATTTCGCCTTCGTGCAGGACAATCATTCGATGTCGGGCGCAGCGGGCACGCTGCGGGGCCTGCATTACCAACGCCCGCCGCATGCTCAGGACAAGCTGGTGCGCTGCACGCGGGGCGCCATCTTCGATGTCGCGGTCGATATCCGGCGCGGCAGCCCGACCTATGGCCACTGGATCGGCGTCGATCTGACCGCCGCCAACGGCAAGCAGCTTCTGGTCCCCAAGGGTTTTCTGCACGGCTTTGTCACCCGCGCCCCCGACACCGAGGTGCAATACAAATGCACCGATCTCTACGCCCCCGACTCTGATGGCGCGATCCGCTGGGATGACCCGGCCATCGGCATCGACTGGGGGCTTTCGGCCGCCCCGATCCTCTCGGCCAAGGACGCCATCGCGCCCCTGCTGGCCGATTTCGACAGCCCCTTTGTCTGGGAGGGCGCGGAATGAAGATCCTTGTGACCGGAGGCGCGGGCTTCATCGGCTCGGCCGTGGTCCGGCTGGCCGTGGCGCGCGGGCATGAGGTGGTGAACCTTGATGCGCTGACCTATGCCGCCTGCCTTGAGAACGTCGGCGCCGTCTCGGGCTCGAACCTCTATTCCTTTGAACAGGCCGACATCCGCGACCGCGCCGCGCTTGACCGCATCTTTGCCACCCATCAGCCCGATGCCGTGATGCATCTGGCCGCCGAATCCCATGTCGACCGCAGCATCGACGGGCCCGGCGCCTTTATCGAAACCAACGTGACCGGCACCTATAACATGCTGGAAGCCGCCCGCAGCCATTGGGTGGCCCGGGGGCGCCCGGACAGCTTCCGCTTTCACCACATCTCCACCGATGAGGTCTTTGGCTCGCTTGGCCCCACGGGCCAATTCACCGAAGACACGCCTTACGACCCACGCAGCCCCTATTCCGCCTCCAAGGCCGCCTCCGACCATCTGGTGCGCGCCTGGGGCGAGACCTATGGCCTGCCCGTGGTCTTGACCAATTGCTCCAACAATTACGGCCCCTTCCACTTTCCCGAAAAGTTGATCCCGGTGGTCATCCTGAACGCGCTTCAGGGCAAGCCCATCCCGGTCTACGGCGCGGGCGAGAATGTGCGCGACTGGCTTTATGTCGAAGATCACGCCGACGCCCTCCTTTTGGTTCTGGAAAAGGGCGCCATCGGTCGCAGCTACAACATCGGCGGCGAGAATGAGCGGCGCAACATCGACCTTGTCCGCACGATCTGCGCGATCCTTGACCGCAAGCGGCCAAAGGCGGGCTCCTATGCCGACCAGATCACCTTTGTCACCGACCGCCCCGGTCATGACGCGCGCTATGCCATTGATCCCAGCCGCATCCGCAAGGAACTCGGCTGGCGGCCCTCGGTGACGGTCGAAGAGGGGCTTGAACGCACCGTTCAATGGTATCTCGACAACGAGGCCTGGTGGAAACCCCTGCAGGCCCGCGCCGGTGTCGGCGTGCGGCTGGGGGTTGCGACATGAGGGTTCTCGTCTTTGGCCAGACCGGACAGGTCGCGCGCGAACTCGCGCGCCGCGTGCCACCGGGCGTCAGCGCCCGCTTCCTTGGCCGGGCCGAGGCCGATCTGATGGACTCCGCCGCCTGCGCCGCCGCGATTGTCGGTTGTGACGCGGTCATCAACGCCGCCGCCTGGACCGCCGTCGACAAGGCCGAGGCCGAGGAAGCTGCCGCAACCGTGGTGAACGGCGCGGCCCCCACAGCCATGGCGCAGCGCTGCGCCGAACTGGGTCTGCCCTTTCTCCATATCTCTACCGATTACGTCTTTGACGGCACCGGCGAGACCCCCTTCCGCCCCGACCATCCCACCGCCCCCCTTGGCGCCTATGGCCGCTCCAAACTGGCGGGCGAACAGGGCGTGCAGGCGGCAGGCGGCAAGACCCTGATCCTGCGGACAAGCTGGGTCGTCTCGGCCCATGGCACGAATTTTGTGAAAACCATGCTGCGCCTTGGGGCCACGCGCGACAGCCTCACCGTGGTCGCCGACCAGATCGGCGGACCAACCCCGGCCGCCGCCATCGCCGATGCGCTTTACACCGCCGCCGCCGCCATGACCCAAGGCGCGCCCGGCGGGGTGCATCACTTTGCAGGTGCCCCCGACACCTCATGGGCGGGCTTTGCGAAGCTGATCATGGCTCGCGCCGGGCTTGCCTGCCAGATCACCGACATCCCCTCCTCGGCCTACCCCACCCTGGCCCGCCGCCCGCTCAATTCGCGGCTGGACTGCACAAGCTTTACCGCCGCTTACGGCACCCCGCGCCCCGATTGGCGGGCAGGTCTGGACGATATCTTGCAGGAGCTTTCCCATGCAGCGTAAAGGCATCATCCTCGCCGGCGGCTCCGGCACCCGGCTCTGGCCCATCACCATGGGCGTCTCGAAACAGCTCTTGCCGATCTATGACAAGCCGATGGTCTATTACCCCCTCTCGGTCCTCATGCTGGCGGGAATCCGCGAAATCGCCATCATCACCACCCCCGAGGATCAGCCCCAGTTCCAGCGCCTTCTGGGTGATGGCAGCCAATGGGGCGTCGCGCTGACATGGATCGTGCAGCCCTCGCCCGACGGGCTGGCGCAGGCCTATCTTCTGGCGAAGGATTTCCTGAATGGCGCGCCCTCGGCCATGGTTCTGGGCGACAACATCTTCTTCGGCCACGGCCTGCCCGAAATCCTTGCGAGCGCCGCCGCGCGACCCAATGGCGGCACGGTCTTTGGCTACCGCGTCGCCGATCCTGAACGCTATGGCGTGGTGGATTTCGACCGTGACGGCACCGTCAAGGCCATCATCGAAAAGCCCGAACGCCCGCCATCGAACTTTGCCGTGACGGGCCTTTACTTCCTTGACGGGCGCGCGCCTGATCTGGCCGCCCGCGTCAAACCCTCGCCGCGCGGCGAGCTGGAGATCGTCGATCTTCTGGAATTTTACCGCGCCGAAGGCAGCTTGCAGGTGGAAAAGATGGGCCGCGGCTTTGCATGGCTTGATACCGGCACCCATGGCAGCCTTCTCGATGCCGGAAACTTCGTGCGCACCCTGACCGAACGGCAGGGCCAGCAGGTCGGTTGCCCCGATGAAATCGCCTACCGGCTGGGCTGGATCAGCGCCGCCGATCTGGCCGCCCGCGCCGAGATTTTCCGCAAGAACGACTATGGCCGCTATCTGGCAGCAGTTTTGCTGGACTAACGCTGCGGCTTGCTCCGATTTGCTGCGAATTGTTGCGATTTTTCACTGGTATTGTTTCCAGATCCTGCAAATATCAGGATGTGAGATGGTGGATGAGGCGGCAATGCTGGCAGGTTTGATGGTTTCTGCAGTGACAGGCGGCCTTGCGGGTTTGGCTTTTGCCTTGTCACATGACCGCGGGCTTTTTCAGGCACTGCTCTCTTATCAAATCGGCGGGTTGGTGGCTGCAATGGCGTTTCTGGCCCTGTGTTATCCGGCTGCTGCGCGGCGCAGCTAAGCCATTGGCCATGTTTCGCGAACAATCTTGAAATCGACGTCCAATCTGGGCCGCTAGATCGGTTTCGACGAATCACGCCCGATTGCGTGGCGGTTTTTGATGGCTCTTGCTGGCTCCAACGGTCAGCTTTGGAATTGCGGCAACATATCGGCAAAGCCACGGCGCAATTTGGGGCAGAAAAACACCAAATACGGCAAAATTATGAATTATTTTCTCGCCTTCCCCCAAGCGATCCTTGTAAAATGCCGGGGTGGGGGCGTGCTTTAACAGTGCGAACATGGGCATGAAACATCAATTGAAATGGCCTGATTTTGGGCCAAAAGCTGCGTTTTTCCTGACGCAACACCAGTTTCGTGGCCGTTTTTGCACCGTATTGGTGTTGAGTTGCAAACAATGACGATGAGCTTTCCCGAATTCAGTCCCGGCTTGACGCTGACCAGTGATGCGAATGTCGAAGCAGCGTTGGCGGCACCACCGCGCCCGGGCTTTTACCGTAATGCATTCAAACGGGTTCTGGATGTCTCAGCCATTGTGATGGCCGCACCCGTCGTGGTGCCGCTGGTCGCCGTTCTTGCCTGTGTGGTGGCGCGTGACGGTGGCAAGCCATTTTATTCGCAAATCCGGGTCGGCAAGGGCGGCAAACGGTTCCGCATGTGGAAGCTGCGCAGCATGGTCTGCGACGCCGACGCCCGGATGGACGACTTTCTGGCTGCTCACCCCGAGGCACGTCTGGAATGGGATCTGACCCAAAAGCTCAAGGATGATCCGCGGATCACCCCGTTTGGCAAGATCCTGCGCCAGACTTCGCTGGATGAATTGCCACAACTGTGGAACGTGCTGGTCGGTGAGATGAGTCTTGTCGGCCCCCGCCCGATCATGCTGAGCCAGCAGATGATCTATCCCGGCGCGGCCTATTACAAGCTGCGCCCCGGTTGCACCGGCCTGTGGCAAACCGCCGGACGCAATCGCACCACCTTTGAGGCGCGCGCTGATTACGATGCTATCTATGAAGAATCGCTGTCATTCTGGGGCGATTTCAAAATCTTGCTGAACACTGTGGGGGTGATGATCCGCGGCACCGGCTGCTGATGGCCCGGCCGTCACCATCTGCCCCTTAGGCCCGCCCAGAAAACAGGGGTGGGCCTTTTACATTTGAACATGGTGATAGTTTGATCCGCCCGCAGCCGATCCCAACATCTGCCCCGAGCTACAGCGACGCGCCGCGCCGGTCGAACCGCTGCATCAGCCTGCGCGCCCAATGCGGCGGTTTTTCTGGCCGCACTTCGGGAATGGTGACGACAGGACGCAGGCCAAATTGCCGCTCCATCTGCGCGGCGGTGCGCACCACGGGAAAGATAAGATCCAGCACAAAGGCCAAGGCCAGCCCGGCGATCAAGCTGGCCAGTGTGCCTGCAACGGCAAGCTTTTTATTCCCGCCCCCCATCGAGCTCTCAGGCTCAATCGCCCGCTCTAACAAGGTAAAGCGTTCGGCCTGCTGCATCTCGGCCAAACGCGCGTCAATCTCGGCCTGCGACATGCGCGCCATGGCCGCATCTTGCTGGCCGCGCAGCTGATCAAGCTGTCGGTCATAACCGGCCAAAACCCGTTCTACCTCGGGTGAGCTGGCCAGCTCGGCCTGCAACTCCGCCCGGCGGGTCTGCGCGATCCCGATTTGCGCATCCAAAACGGCAAGCTGGGAGGCAATCTCGTCCAAGGCGCGACGGTCAGTTTCGCGCAAGGTGCCCTTTGCGTTGATCTGCGCGGCCTCCCCTTCAAGCGCGAGTTTATCCTGCAATTGACGACGCAGATCCGTTTCCAACGACACCAGCGCCTCGCGACGGGCCTCCCGCGCTTCTGGCAGATTGGCGGCGTTTTCATTCTGAAACGCCGCGGCCTCCGCCTCAATCCGGGCGATGTCGTTGCTCAGACGCGCAACTTCTTGCTGAAAGAAAATCACATTCTGATCAGCCCGCGCCCGTTGGCCCGCGGCGGATTGGTCCAAAATCCCTTGGGCAAAATCATTTGCCACACGGGCCGCCAGCGTGGGCGAGTCCATCCGGGCAAAGATCAGGATGGCCGACAAAGCCCGCGCCTCGCCAAAGCCTTGGCCCGCAGCAGAATCCACACCCTGAAAACTTATCGCAGGGCGCAGCATATCAATCTTGCGATCCATCGACTGCGGCAATTCGGCGAAAATCCCGTGCCGTTCGATCACTGCGGCCAGATTCTCACGCGTGGTTAGCCGCTGTTCGATCATTTGCAAGGTGGCGGCTGCGGCACTGCCGCGCTGAACGTCATTGCCCTGAACCGCCGCACTTTGCACCTGAATAACGGCCACCGCCTCATAGGTGTCAGGCCGCGATTTGGCATAAACCGCCGACAGAATGGCCCCAACCAAGGCCACCACAAGAATCAACGCGCGCCGCCGAGAGAGAAAGTTACAGAATTCCTCCAAGGACTGAATCTGTCCCATGGATCACCCTTTGCCGTAACCACGCCGCTGCGCTGCCCGGTCTTGCGCCCGGTTCAGAACAACCCCCATCAACGGGATCCTGCCTTCGAACAACCGTTCGCAGGCGCGCAAGTCATCTGGCGATGTCTTGGTGCCATCAATCACCAAAAGCACCGCATCGGCCGACGGGGTAATCGCCAGCACATCATCCGTGCCCAGAGCAGGCGGCATATCATAGATGATAACCTCGGGGTCCAGCTGCTCGGCCATGGCGGCCAAGGCGATGCTGGTATCTGGGCTGTGCAGCGTCTCAGCCGCCATCTCAACCGCAGCGCCGTTCAGCCCCAAGGCCAATGTGCGACCAACGCGGTTGAAGGTGGATTCCAAGGGCTGATCTCCAGTCAGGAAATCGACAAAATCTGGCGCATCGACAAGGCCCAGCATTGCCGCCAGTTGCGGGCGGCGCAGATCCAGATCCAACAGCACCGTGCGGCTGCCAGCCCGACGCGCCAAAGACAGCGCCAGATTGGTGGCAACAAAGCTTTTGCCACAGCCATGGCCGGGCGAAGTGACAGCCAGCCGCTTCCATCCTTTTGTGGCAAAACCATGCAAAAGCTGCGTGCGCAGTTGATCGATGGCAAGGGCCGCGGGCTGGGCCGAAGGAAGCGGAAACAGATTGTTTCCAACCAGCCGTTCCGTGGAAAGCTGGACGGCACCAAGCGATTCCCAGACCTTGACCGGGTTCACGCGCAAGGGTGTCAGAGGGGCGGTAAAGATCTCGCGGCTCTTCACAAGATCCAACGTCATCTGCGGCGCCGCAACAATCTGACCGGGCCTGAACAAGGACGCAACGGCACCGCGCATCGGTTGACGGCTGTTGGATTTTTCTTCGGACATGGCCGAAAATTCCATATTTTCGCGCCAGACGGGACGCTGCATCAAGATCTCGTGTCTGGACATCTTAGGCCCGGCTCCATTCCTTCTGCGCCATCACACACGCAGCTTACCACTGTTGGACCTGCCTTTCGGCGGCGGTCACACCCGTTTGGCCCCTGCTGGTAACTGCCGCAAATCTTGCGAACAGTCTGCATCGGAATCGCCCGGGCCCCCGCCCTGCCGGATCTTCATAACAGATGTGGCAGGAAAAAGCAAAGTGTGGCGAAGTTGGGGCAAACATGGCAAAGCCAGCATCAGGCAAGGCAAAATGAACGGGCAAAGATGACACAAGCACCAGATTGCACAGCCGATGCCACCGACAGCCGGATGGCAAGACCTGCCTTGGTGGATGCGGTGGTGATTGGGCGCAATGAAGGTGCGCGCCTTTTGGCCTGCTTGGCCGCTTTGCACGGTCACATGCGCCGGGTGATCTATGTCGATTCAGGCTCGGTCGATGGCTCGGTGGCCGCAGCACGGGCTGCGGGCGCAGAGGTGGTGGAATTGGATATGAGGCAGCCCTTCACCGCCGCACGCGCGCGAAATGCAGGGCTGGCCGCGCTGGCACAGGATCCGCCCGAATTCGTCCAGATGATCGATGGCGATTGTGAACTTCGGCCGGGTTGGATTGCCGCAGCGCTGGCGGCTTTTACGGCCCATCCAGCGGCGGTTGTTATCTGCGGTCGTCGGCGCGAGCGCTTCCCCTATGTGTCGGTTTATAACGCACTGGCAGATCTGGAATGGGATACCCCCATTGGCCTTGCCCGAGCTTGTGGTGGCGATGCGCTGATGCGCTTTGCCGCTTTGCAAGAGGTTGGCGGCTATGATCCCACGCTGATCGCCGGAGAGGAGCCGGACCTTTGCCGACGCCTCGGCGCGCGGGGCGGCGAGATTTGGCGGATCGAGGCCGAGATGACGTGGCACGATGCTGCAATGACGCGTTTTGGCCAGTGGTGGCGTCGATCACAGCGCGCGGGCCACGCCTTTGCCGAAGGCACAGCACGGCATGGATTTGACCATTGGGGCCGCGAAACACGCCGCGCCTTGATATGGGGAGCGGGCTTGCCGGTTGTGATTTTTCTCGCCGGGGTCATCCATCCTCTGGGGTGGTGTTTGGCACTGGCCTATCCAGCTCAGGTGACGCGGCTTGCACGGCGCGGCAGTTGGCGCTGGGCCTTTTTCAGCGTCTTGGGCAAATTCGCCGAGGCGCGCGGTGCCTTGGGGTTTTACCTTGGCCAGCTGATCGGGCGACGACGCGGATTGATCGAATACAAATAGGTCTATCGCAATGGCTGCATGGCACCTTGGCCAGCGTGGGACGGTGCGAGATCGAGGATCGGCCCGCAGCCTTACATGCGCCGCAGCATCACCTGCCGCGATGTCGAGCCAAAATCCCGCCGGATCAAAATAGCCGAAATCACCAAGGCGCCGGCCACCAATCCCCAAGGCCCCATCAGCCAACCAAGCGAGCCCAGCGCAAAGTAAATCGACCGCAGGCCCCGGTTAAAGCTTTTTGCGCCTGTGATGTTGATATCCGCCGCCTGGGTCGCGCGGTGCTGGGCTTCGGGATGGGTCGGGTCATTTGGAACGGCGGCCATCAGAATGGAGCAATAGCCAAACAGCCGATGTGCCCAAATGAATTTTAGCAAAGCATTGGCGACAAAGGCCACCACAAGCGCGACGCGCAATTGTAACCCCGCCGTATCACTGGCCAACGAGAGATCACGCGTCAAAGCCCCAAGCATCGCGGGATTGCCAATCAACGCAATGCCACCGCCAATGGCAATCATCGAGGCCGAAGCGAAAAAGGCCGTGCCCTGACGCAGGCTGTCGATCATCGTGGCATCGAAGATGCGCGGCTGGCGGGTGACGAATTCCGCCATCCAGTCGTGGCGATAACGCTCCATCAGCTTTGACACCGACACCCGCCAGCGGGGTGGATTTTCGATCAGCCAGCCCAAGCCAAGCCAAAGCGCCAAGGTCAACCCAAGGGCGAAAAGATCAGGCGGACCGAAAGGGCCAAGTGACAAGGTGGCGTTCATGGCCCAAGCCTAGGCCGTTTTGCAAAGGCATGAAAGACGGCATCATCTCAGGCTTGCGCGATCTTATAAATTGGTTATATTTTTTTACCAAATGCAGCATTCGGAGGCGTCCATGGATATGCCATCACCCAAGCTTGCGATTCTTGGCCGCAAACCGGCCATTGTCGCCGCGCTGCGCGAGGTGCTGCCCGCCGATGCGGTGATCGACGCACCCGAAGAAACCCGGGCCTATGAATGTGATGCGCTGTCGGCCTATGCCTGCGCGCCCTTGGCGGTGACCTTGCCGCGCAGCACGGCCGAGGTGGCGGCGGTGCTGAGGGTCTGTCATGCCATGGGGGTGCCGGTGGTGCCGCGGGGCTCGGGCACGTCGCTGGCCGGGGGAGCCTTGCCCACGGCCGATTGCGTGGTTCTGGGCATTGGCAGGATGAACCGGGTGTTGGAGACCGATTACGAGAACCGCTTTATCCGGGTGGAGGCGGGGCGCACCAACCTGTCGGTGACGGGCGCGGTGGAGGCGGAGGGGTTCTTTTATGCGCCCGACCCCTCAAGCCAGCTGGCCTGTGCGATTGCGGGCAATGTGGCGATGAATTCGGGGGGCGCGCATTGCCTGAAATACGGGGTGACGACGAACAACCTTCTGGGCGTCACGCTGGTGCAGATGGATGGCACCGTGGTCGAGTTGGGAGGCCCGTGGATGGAGGCGGGGGGGCTGGACCTGTTGGGTGTGGTCTGCGGCTCGGAGGGGCAGCTGGGTGTGGTGACCGAGGCGACCTTGCGCATCCTGCCCAAGCCCGAGGGCGCGCGGCCGGTGCTGGTGGGGTTTGACAGCAACGAGGTGGCGGGCGCCTGTGTGTCCGATATCATCAAGGCGGGCATCCTGCCGGTGGCGATCGAATTCATGGACCGTCCCTGCATCCGGGCGACCGAGGCCTTTGCCAAGGCGGGCTATCCCGATTGCGAGGCGCTTCTCATCATCGAGGTCGAGGGCTCGGAGCCCGAGATTGCCGAGCAGCTGGCGCGGATCAAGGCGATTGCCCTGTCGCATGACCCGGTGGAGTTCCGCGAGGCGGCGGATGAGGATCAGGCCAAGCGCATCTGGCTGGGGCGCAAGTCGGCCTTTGGCGCCATGGGGCAGATCAATGATTACATGTGTCTGGATGGCACGATCCCGGTGAGTTCGCTGCCCCATGTGCTGCGGCGGATCGGTGAGATGAGTGCCGAGTTCGGGCTGGATGTGGGCAATGTCTTTCACGCGGGCGATGGCAACATGCACCCGTTGATCCTGTACAATGCCAATACGCCCGGCGATCTGGAACGCTGCGAGGCCTTTGGGGCCGAGATCCTGAAGCTTTGTGTCGAGGTGGGTGGCTGTCTGACCGGCGAGCATGGGGTGGGGATCGAAAAGCGCGACCTGATGTCGGTGCAGTTCACGCCCGAGGATCTGGAGGCGCAGATGCGCATCAAGGATGTGTTCGATCCGAAATGGCTGTTGAACCCGGCCAAGGTATTTCCGTTGGGCGCGAGCGAAAGCCGTCGCGTCGGCTGAAGCCCCGGGGCTGTCTGCCCCGGACCCCGAGAGTATTTCTGCCAAGAGGAAGGGGATTGCCATGCGCCCTCGGACAGAGCCTGAGCTGAGCGAGATGATCCGGGGGGCCACGGGGCCGGTGCGGGTGCGCGGCGGCGGTACGCGGGTTGTTTCGCAGGGCCTTGGCGCGGTGTTGGACACGACGGGGCTGGGCGGGGTGCAGCTTTATGAGCCCGGCGCGCTGACCTTGGTGGTGGGGGCGGGCACGCCTTTGGCCGAGGTGGAGGCGCTTTTGGCGGGCGAGCGGCAGCGGCTGTCGTTCGAGGTGCCGGATCTGCGCGGGCTTTTGGGGCGCGAGGGGCAAAGCACCATTGGCGGCGTGGTGGCGACCAATGCCAGCGGGCCGCGCCGGGTGCAGTCGGGGGCCTGCCGCGACAGTCTGTTGGGCCTGCGCTGTGTCGATGGCACGGGGATGATCGTGAAGAACGGCGGGCGGGTGATGAAGAATGTCACCGGCTATGATCTGATCAAGCTGATGGCGGGGGCCCGGGGGGCGCTTGGGGTGCTGACCGAGGTGTCGCTGCGGGTGCAGGCGATGCCCGAGGCCGAGGTGACTTTGGTGGGGGAGCGGGGGGCCAAAGAGGGGCTGGCCGCGCTGCGGCAGGCCCTGGGTTCGCCCTATGACATTTCGGGCGCGGCCTTTGAGCGGGGGCGGGCGCTGATCCGGGTTGAGGGGATGGAAGGATCGGTGCGCTATCGCGCGGATGCCTTGCGCCGCCGTCTGGGGGACGACTGGCAGGTGCGGGAGGGGGCCGAAAGCGCAGAGCTTTGGGCCGGGGTGCGGGATGTAAGCGCGCTTTGGGGCCTGGACGGGTCGATCTGGCGGCTGGTCGTGAAGCAGACCGAGGCGCTGGCCCTTGTCGAGCGGTTGGGCGGCACGGCGGTTTTTGACTGGGGCGGTGGGCTGATCTGGCTGGCCTTGCCCGCCGGGCAGGCTGAGGCGGTGCGCGCCGCGGTGGCGGGGGTGGGCCATGCCACGCTGATCCGCCCCGCGCCCGGCGATGAGGCGGTGCCTGCGCTGCCGCCTGAACCTGCGGCCGTGGCCGCGCTGACCGCGGCGCTGCGCCGGAAATTCGACCCCCGCGGCCTCTTTGCCGCCTGAAGGAGAGACTGATGCCCTCGATCCTGATCCTTGCCTTGCCGGTGGTGGTCTATCTGTCGCTCTGTCGGTTGCCCCGCGCGCCGGGCACGCTTTACACCATTGGCATCATGTTCCTTCTGGCGCAGGCCATTGGTTGGCTTGGGCTTGGCGGGCCGCAAGTTGCACCGCTTTTGACCCTTGCACAGGTCGGGATCGTTTTGGCCGGCCTTGTGCAGGGTCTGCGCCTGTTGGCGCTGCCTGATACGGCAAGCCGGAACCGATATCTGGCCTTGGTGGTCGGTGGGCTATTGATCGGTGCGGCCGTGTTAAACAGCATTATGGGGGGCTGAGGCGATGCAGACCTATTTCAGCGATGCGCAGCTTGCCGACCCGAAACTGGCCGAGGCCAACAAGATCTTGCGCAGCTGTGTGCATTGCGGGTTTTGCACGGCAACTTGCCCGACCTATCAGGTGTTGGGCGATGAATTGGACAGCCCGCGCGGTCGGATCTACCTGATCAAAGAGATGCTGGAATCGGGGCGTCCGGCGGACGCGCGCACGGTGAAGCATATCGACCGCTGCCTGTCTTGTCTGGCCTGCATGACGACCTGCCCAAGTGGCGTGAATTACATGCATCTGATCGATCAGGCGCGGGCCTATGTGGAAAAGACATATCGCCGCCCCTGGCATGACAGGGCCTTGCGCCGGGTGCTGGCATGGGTGATCCCGCACCCAACGCGGTTCCGGTTGGCGCTTTTCGCGGCGAAGATCGGGCGGCCCTTTGCGCCCCTGATCCCCGATGCGCGGCTGCGCGCCATGCTGGCGATGGCGCCGAAGACCATTCCCCCGGTCAGCCGCAATGACGATCCGCAGACCTTTGCCGCCAAGGGCGAGCGGCGGATGCGGGTGGCCCTGATGACGGGCTGTGCGCAAAAGGCGCTGAACACCGACATCAACGATGCCACGATCCGGCTGTTGCGGCGGCTTGGCTGTGAGGTGGTCATTCCGCGCGGGATGGGGTGCTGTGGGGCGCTGACGCATCACATGGGGCGCGAGGGGGAGTCTCACGCTTCCGCCCGCGCCAATGTGGCGGCCTTTATGGCCGAGCATCGGGCCGGGGGGCTGGATGCGATTGTCATCAACACCAGCGGCTGCGGCACGACGGTGAAGGATTACGGCCATATGCTGGACGGTGAGGAGGCCAAGGTCGTGGCCGGGCTGGCGATGGATGTGAGCGAGCTTTTGGTGAAGATTGGGCTGCCCGAGGGGGCGGCCAGGGGACTGCGGGTGGCCTATCATGCGGCGTGCAGCTTGCAACATGGTCAGCAGGTGAAATCTGCGCCGAAGGATCTGTTGAAACGGGTGGGGTTTGAGGTGGTGGAGCCTGCCGACAGCCATTTGTGCTGTGGCTCGGCGGGGACCTATAACCTCTTGCAACCCGAGATCAGCGCACAGTTGAAGGCGCGCAAGGTTGAGACGCTGGAGGCCAAGCGGCCGGATGTGATTGCGGCCGGGAACATCGGCTGCATGATGCAGATCGGGTCCGGCACCGGGGTGCCGGTGGTGCATACGGTGGAGCTCTTGGATTGGGCGCTGGGCGGGCCAAAACCGCGAGGGATGGGGTGAACGAGGGTGGGGTTATACCCCACCTAAGGCTTAGGCCGGTCGTCCCAATCCTTGGTCAGGATGCGGTTGGCATCCCCTGTTGGGTCATCGAATTGTTTGGTCTTCATGGCCCATATAAAGGCCACAAGCCCAATACCGCCAAGAAACAAGGACACCGGGATCAGATAGGTGAGAATTTCCATGGGATCCTATTTCAGCCGTAAAGCGTTAAGCGACACTGTAATCGAAGACAGGCTCATGGCCAAGGCAGCCGCCAACGGGGTGGCAAGACCAACCAGCGCCAAGGGCACGGCAACCACGTTATAGGCCGCCGAGATCCCAAAGTTTTCCACGATACGCTTTGTCGTTTGCTTGGCAATGCGGGCCGCATCGCCGATGGCGGCCATATCCTGCCCAAGAAGCACGATGTCCGAAGCCGTGCGCGCGGCGTCAAGCGCGGTTGCAGGGCTGATCGAAACATGGGCGGCGGCGAGGGCGGCGGTGTCGTTCAGCCCGTCGCCCACCATCAGCACGCGGCGACCTTGCAGCGTCAGATCGCGCACCAGCGCCGCCTTTTCGGCGGGCAGCGCACCCGAGGTCCAGTCGGTAATGCCAAGGCGCTGGGCAAGGGCGGCGACCGCACCTTCGGTATCGCCGGAAATCAAGCGAATGGATTTGCCCTGCGACGTCAACTCGGCAATCGCCGCCTCGGCACCGGGGCGCAAGCGATCAATGAAGGTAAAGGCGCGGGCGCGGCCCTCGCCCGTGCAAAGGTAGGTGGCTGTCATGCCCGCCTCGTCACCATTACACCAAGACGCGCGGCCAAGCCGAACCTTCTGCCCCTTCCAGAGGCCTTCAACCCCATAGCCCGGCACTTCGTGCAGCTCTTCCACCCGGGCAGGGTGAATACCTGCCGCGCGAGCGGCATCGGCCAGTGCTGTGGCCAAAGGATGCGACGAGGCCGAGGCAAGGGCGGCGGCCACTTCGACCGCGGCACGAGGGTGATCGGCAAGGTTCGTCACCTCAGGCGCGCCCATGGTGAGAGTGCCGGTCTTGTCAAAGACGACGCTGTCCACCTCGGCCAAGCGTTCCAGCGCAGTGCCATGCTTGATAAGAAGGCCCTTGCGGAAAAGTCGCCCCGAAGCTGTGGTCACCACAGCGGGCACGGCAAGGCCCAGCGCACAAGGGCATGTGATGATTAGCGTGGCGGCCGAGATGTTGACCGCAAAGCGCAAATCGCCGCCCGTTTTCCACATCCAAAAAACGAAGGCCCCAAAGGACAAGATATGCACCAAAGGCGAATACCAGCTGGCTGCGCGTTCGGCCAAGGTGGTGTATTTCGTCTTGGCGCTTTCGGCCACGGCCACCAGATCGGCCATGCGGTGCAGGCTGCTGTCTTTGCCCGCAGCGGTCACCCGCAGGGTGAGGGGGCCGGTCAAGTTCACCTCACCTGCCGAGACGATGGTGTCAGGGCCTGCAAAAACCGGCAGGCTTTCGCCCGTCAAAAGACTGCGATCCACCTCGGATGAACCTTCGATGACCACGCCATCCACCGGCATCCGCCCACCGGGGCGCACGCGCACCAGATCACCCACGGCCACCTCGGAAATCGGACGCGTGACTTCGGCCTCGTCCAAAAGCACCACGGCGCGCGGCACTTCCAGCGCGGCCAATTCTTCGGCGGCAGAGCGGGCCACGGCACGGGTGCGGTGATCAAGATAACGGCCAAGAAGCAGAAAAAAGCACAGCATCACAGCCGCGTCGAAATAGGCGTGATGACCCGAATGCCAAGTTTCAAAGATGGAAATCCCGGTGGCCAGCACCAGCGCCAAGGAGATGGGAAAGTCCATCACCACGCGCCCCACCTTCAGCCCGGCCCAAGCCGAGCGGAAAAAGGGCTGACCAGAAAAGACCACCGTGGGAATGGCGATAGCGCCCGAAATCCAATGGAACAGATCGCGCGTCACACCGTCAGCCCCTGACCAGACGGCCACCGACAGAAGCATGACGTTCATCATCGAGAAAAACGCCACACCCAGCCGCATCAAGAGATCGCGGCCCTGCTTATCGGTTTCGGTGGCCGACAAAAGCCCTGCGTCCAGCTCATGCGCCTCATAGCCAACCCCGGCCAAGACGCGGATCAACTGATCGGCTGTCACCGCAGCATCGGCATCGACCGAAACACGCTTCAAGGTGAGATTCACGCGCGAAGATTGCACGCCCGGCGTTTCGGCCAGCGCGGTTTCGACGGTGGAGATGCAGGCCGCGCAATGGGCGGCAGGCAGCGACAGCATGATCCGCGCATGCTCGGGCTGCGACAGTTGCGCGATGCGCTCGGCCGAAGGTGCCGCCACACAGGCCGGGCAGGCCGAGAGCGAGGCCGTTGGACCATTGGGTGCAAACCCTTCGGGTTCCAGCGCTGCGGTCATCGGATCAGTTCCTTACGGACAGTTCAATGCGCTGGCGAAACAGCGTGCCATCCGCGGCCCGAGCCTCGATCCGCAACATCCACCTGCCCATGCCCAGCTCGGTATTGCCCACATAGGCCCCAGCCTGACGCGAAAACTCTGGCCAACGATCCTCGGCCGAAGAGGTTGTGCGCCCCACCAGCACCGACAGGTCTTTCAGCGTAACAGGCAAGCCTTCGGCATCCGTGAACAACAGCCGAACCTGTTTGGCCACCGGGTCATATTCCGAGCTCAAGCTCCAGCCCAGGGCCAATTGCGCCGCCCGGTCGTCATCGAAAGTTTGACTTGCGACATAAGAGTTCTTCACCTCAAGCCCCGGAAAGGTGCTGACGGCCTTATAGGCCATCGTAAGGTTCACCGCGATGATGACAGCAAAGGCCGAGACGGTGAAAAACAGCACATGTTTGCCAGTGATTTCGCGCATCTCAGTCCTCTTTTCCATTGAATACGGTGTCGTGATACACCCGGTCGGTGCCTGTCCCACTGCTTGATCCCAGGTCTTCAATCCACAGCCGCAATTCCGTGCGTTCCGAAGATGCTGCGTCAGAACCTGCGGGCGCAGTTACATAGAGGCGCTGGGTCTTGGTTTCATTCGCAGGCACCAGAACCTCCAGCGCCTCTGCACCTTCCAGCGAAAGCTGGAACTCTGCCCCTGCCTCATTGGTGCTGGACACCACAAAGACACGGTCATCGCCATGCTTGTTCAACAAGCGCAACTCATAGGTGTTGCGGATAGAGCCATCTTTCAGCACCACGAACTGCGGATTGCGCACTGGCGAGACATTCACCTCAATCTCGGTGCGCAAGAACAGCGCCACCACCAGCGAAACGCCCACGACTGACCAAAGGGTCGTGTAGATCATCGTGCGAACGCGGAACACATGGCTCCAGACCGATTTTGGCGGCTTGCCCTCGCGCTCACGGGTTTCGTCAGTCAGCGCAAGATAACCGATCAAACCACGCGGCTTGCCGATTTTGTCCATCATATCGTTGCAGGCGTCGATGCACAGACCGCAGGTGATGCAGGCCAATTGCTGGCCATTGCGAATATCAATGCCCATCGGGCAAACGTTGACGCAGGCCATGCAATCAATGCAGTCGCCATTGCCTTCAACGCCCTGTTTGCCGCGCGGTTCACCGCGCCATTCACGGTAGCCGATGGTCAGCGTGTCTTCATCCATCATCGCGGCCTGAATGCGCGGCCATGGGCAGGCGTAGATGCACATCTGCTCACGCGCAAAGCCGCCGAAGGCAAAGGTCGTCGCCGCCAAAATGAACATGGTGGTATAGGCGATGGGATGTGCCGAGCCGTTCAACAAATTCCAAAACAGCGTCGGCGCGTCGGTAAAGTAAAAGATCCACGCCCCCCCAGTGGCCAGCGCAATGGCAAACCAGATGGTCCATTTCACAAGGCTTTTGCGGATCTTCTCGGCATCCCATTTCTGGCGATGCAAACGAATGCGCGCGTTGCGGTCACCCTCGACCCAGCGTTCGACCAAAATGAACAGATCGGTCCAAACGGTTTGCGGGCAGGCATAGCCACACCAGACACGGCCAGCGGCGGAGGTGAACAGGAAAAGGCCAAGGCCCGCCATGATCAACAGACCGGCCACAAAGTAAAACTCATGCGGCCAGATCTCGATCATAAAGAAAAAGAAGCGCCGCCCGCCCATATCAATCAAAACGGCCTGATCAGGCAGGTTGGGGCCACGGTCCCAGCGAATCCAGGGGGTGATGTAATAAATGCCCAAAAGCACCGCCATCAGCCACCATTTCAGGTTCCGAAACTGCCCCTTCACCCGACGCGGAAAAATCGGCTCGCGCGCGGCATATAGGCTTGGGGGGTTGGCATCTGGGCTGGACACGAAGATTCTCCGGCAATCTTGCAAGGTATCATGGTGCTGGTATCCCCCGCGCCATGCTGCCCTGCCTTGACCTGTATCAAATATTCATCGCGAAGTCAGCTTTACCCTGTGGCAGATTGCCCCGGCTTGGCTTTCAGCCTGATTTCACAGCGAATTTGACCGCAATCGTGGCAACAGGTCGCGGCTGAGCTATCTCGCAAAGGCAGGTTGGGGGCGAGGGAAGGCACCGACGCCTCTAGGAAACGCGCGAACAGGACGAAGCGCCGGTGCAATGCCGCAACCTTGACAGGTGGGCACGCGGGAAAGATCGGGCAAATGCGGCCCCTTTGCCTTGACCTGAGTCAAATCTTCGCGTCTGCGCCTGCTTCAGCTTGTCGCAGGACCCAAGTCACAAAGGCGCGCACAGGTGGACGAAGGACGCCGGGCCGGTTGACGAGAAAGTAGCCCTCTTGTTCGCTGTCTTCGAGCACGAGGCGAAGCCGCCCTGCGGCGATGTCGCGTTCAACAAAGGCGCGCGCAAGAACCGCCACGCCCTGCCCGTCGCGCGCCGCATCCAGCATCAGATTGCCCGGCAGCGAGATCATTGCGGCCCCTGCCCGCCGCGTCAGGCCCTGCGCCTCCATGAAGGCCGTGGCCTCGTTGGTGCCAAGCTCTTGCAACCAGGGCAGGCCTGCAAGCTGGTCAAGCGCGGTGTCGGCATCGCGGGCAATCAGCGAGGGCGCCGCCACAACGACAATCGAGGAGCGCAGGATCAGCCGCGCCTCCAGCCCCGGCCATGTGCCTTTGCCAAAGCGCAGGCCCACATCCGCCTCGCGCCCGATCTCGCGGTTTTCATGCGCGGGGTCGATGACCAGATCGATCGCCGGATGGCGGGCGCGAAAATCGGCCAGACGCGGCATGAGCCAGCCCGCGGCAAAGGTCGGCGTCGTGGTGATGCGCAGGGGCGAACGGCTCTCGGCGCCGGTGATCGCGGCGATGGTCGCCGCCATTTGGCCAAAGCCCGCCGCCAGACTGTCGGCAAGCTGTCGCCCTTCGGCCGTCAGGCCCAGTTTCCGGCCCGCCCGGTCGACGAGGGAGAGGCCAAGATGGGCCTCAAGCGCGCGGATCTGCTGGCTGACAGCGGCATGTGTCACGCCGATCCGGGCGCCCGCCTGTTCCAGCGTGGGTGCCTCGGCAAAGGCCGCAAAGGCGCGCAGTTGCGACAAGGGCGGAAAGTTTCGCCAGTCCATTTGAAAGCTCAAGTTACATTCAGGAAGAAATGCTGAGTCGCAGAATGACAGAAATTTGGGTATTTGTAAGGGAAAAGATCAGAAAGGAGAGGCTGATATGTTAAGTTTGATTGCAGAGTGCCTGCTGCTTGCCAGCCGACTGCCCGCCCATGACGCGCGGCTGCGCGCGGTAAATGACCATCGGCGCGCAGATGAGGAATGGCTGATGGCCCGGAGCGCGGAGCGGTTTGATGGCCGCAAGCGCTGAGCCCTGCGCGCATGGCTCGTCGAGTACTCCTCGCACCTTGCCGACGAGGCCACGAAGTGCCCGAGGAGGCGACCGAAACAAAGACTAAGGCCCCCGGATTGCTCCGGGGGCCTTTTTTTAGTTTCGGCAGGGCGCGGGTCTATTCGCCGCCACCCAAGGCGTGGACATAGGTGGTCACAGCCCGCACCTCATCTTCTGACAGACGCCCAGCCCATGCAGGCATCACACCAAAGCGCGCGCCATAGACCGAGGCCGTCAGCGTCTCGCGGTCGTTGCCGTAAAGCGAGATCGCATCGTTCAGCGCCGGCGCCCCTTGGGTCCGATCACCCGAGCCGTCTTCCATGTGGCAAGCGGCACAGTTGTCGGCAAAGACGGTCGCCCCGGCGCTGGCCAAGGTGGCGTCATGTTCCTGACCCGACATTTGCAGAACGTATTCGACAACTTCACCAATCTGCGCCTCTTCCAACAGGCCATCGGCGCCGAATTTTGGCATTTCCGAATAGCGTGCGTCGGGATCGGTGGCGTTGCGGATGCCGTGGTTGATGGTCAGATAGATCTGCTCCATGTCACCACCCCAAAGCCAGTCATTGTCGGTCAGGTTGGGGTAACCCTTGCCCTGAACCCCGGCGGCACCAGACCCGTGGCACTGTGCGCACCAGGTTTTGAACACCGCCGCCCCGGCCTGCGTGGCATACTGGTTCAGCTCGTCATTGGCCGGAATATCGGCCAAGGGAGCTGCCACCAGCTTGGCCTTGATCTCGGCATTGGCATCGTCAAAGCGCTTGATCTCGGCGGCCACATCGGCGCGGGTGCTTTGGCCCAGATAACCGCGCGTTGCCTCGGTCAACATGGGCCATGCCGGATAGGCGATGGTGTACCAGATGCCCCAGACGATGGTGGCGTAGAACACCCAGACCCACCAGCGCGGCATCGGGTTGTCGTATTCGCGGATACCGTCCCACTCATGGCCGGTGGTCGGGATTTCACGCGGCTCTTTTTTCACTTGCTTGGCGCACATGATTTACGCCTCCTTCGCGGATTTGGGGTCTTTGTTGGGATCCCCCGGTTGCTTTTCGTTGCGGAAGATCGAATTGGCGATGTCACGATGCACCGCATTCGACCCCGGACGCAGCGCCCAAAGGACAACACCCAGGAAGATCAGCGTCAGCGCCAAAAGCGCCCAGCTGTCAGCCAACTGACGCAAAAACGTGTAGGTTTCCATTGGCTTACCCCCTTACCGCGACGGATCTGGAATGAAGGTGGTAAAGTCCACCATCGTGCCCAGCACTTGCAGATAGGCGATGATCGCATCCATCTCGGTCAACTCAGGCTGTCCGTCAAAGTTTGACACATTGACGTCCAGATGCCCGAAGGCGGCCGAACCATAGCGCTCTTGCAAGCCCGAGGTATCTGCGTTCGGGTCGGCCTGCGCGGCAAAATCTGCGCGGGCGTTTTCGATCATTTCCTCGGTATAAGGCACGCCAACAAGGGCATTGGTGCGCATCTTTTGGGCGATGAGCTCGCCATCAAGAACGTTATTCATCATGAAGGCGTATTTCGGCATCACCGATTCCGGCACCACCGACTGCGGGTCGATCATGTGATCGACATGCCAGCTGTCGGAATAGCGGCCACCAACGCGGGCCAGATCCGGCCCGGTGCGTTTGGAGCCCCACTGGAACGGATGGTCATACATCGATTCCGCCGCCAGCGAGTAGTGGCCATAGCGCTCCACCTCATCGCGCATCGGGCGGATCATCTGGCTGTGGCAGCCATAGCAACCCTCGCGGATATAGATGCTGCGCCCTTCCAGCTCCAAGGGCGTATAGGGGCGCACCCCTTCGACCTTTTCGATGGTGTTTTCCAGATAGAACAGCGGCACGATCTGCACCAAACCGCCGATGGTCACCACCAGAAACGACAGCACCAACAACAACGTGGCATGAGTTTCGATGATTTTGTGTTTGTCTAGCAAAGCCATGTTTGATCCCTCCCCTTATTCAGCCGGCACAAAGTTGCCAGCGTTGACAGGGGCTTTTGCGGGCTGAGCGCGAACGGTCATCCACAGGTTATAAGCCATGATCAGCGCACCAGCGAGGAACATCGTCCCACCCAAGCCACGGACCACATACATCGGGAACTTCGCGGCCACCGTGTCTGCAAAAGCGTTCACGAGGAAACCGTTGGCGTCCACTTCACGCCACATCAGGCCTTCCATGATCCCGGTGACCCACATCGAAGAGGCGTACAAAACGATCCCGATGGTGGCGAGCCAGAAGTGCCAGCTAACCAGTTTCAGGCTGTAAAGCCCGTCGCGGTTCCACAGGCGCGGCGTCAGGAAGTAAAGCGCGCCGAAGGTGATCATGCCGTTCCAGCCCAAAGCACCGGAATGAACGTGACCGATGGTCCAGTCGGTGTAATGCGACAGGCTGTTAACGGCCTTGATCGACATCATCGGACCTTCAAAGGTCGACATGCCGTAAAAGCCGATCGACACCACCATCATACGGATGATCGGATCGGTGCGCAGCTTGTCCCATGCGCCCGACAGCGTCATCAGGCCGTTGATCATGCCACCCCAAGACGGCATCCACAGGATGATCGAGAACACCATGCCAAGGGTCGAGGCCCAATCCGGCAGGGCGGTATAGTGCAAATGGTGCGGACCCGCCCAGATATAAAGGAAGATCAGCGCCCAGAAGTGGATGATCGACAGCTTATAGCTGAAGACCGGACGTTCGGCCTGCTTGGGCACAAAGTAATACATCATGCCAAGGAAACCGGCGGTCAGGAAGAAGCCCACCGCGTTGTGGCCATACCACCACTGGATCATCGCATCCTGCACGCCCGAGGTGACCTGCACCGATTCAGACGAGAACATCGAGATCGGAATGGCCATGTTGTTCACCACATGCAGCATCGCGATGGTCACGATGAAGGCGAGGTAGAACCAGTTGGCCACATAGATGTGAGGCTCTTTGCGCTTGATCAGGGTGCCCATGAAGACCGCAAGGAAGGCCAGCCAGACCACCACGATCCACCAGTCGATATACCAAACCGTTTCGGCATATTCCTTGGACTGCGTGCCACCCAAGATATACGAGGTCGCCGCCAGCACGATCATCAGCTGCCAGCCCCAGAAGACGAACCATGCAAGGTTGCCGCCCCAAAGACGCGCGGCCGTGGTGCGCTGCACCACATAAAACGCCGACATGATCAAAGCGTTGCCACCAAAGGCGAAAATCACCGCGCTGGTGTGCAGCGGACGCAACCGGCCAAAGTTCAGAATACCTTCGGTCACATGACCGAGATTGAGCGCCGGAAAGGCCAATTGAAAGGCGATCACCACGCCAACGAGGAAGCCGACCACACCCCAAAAGGTTGTGGCGATAACCCCGGCGCGCACGACACCGTCCAGATATTCGGTTTCAGGATGAAATACCGGATCGCCTGCACGACGCAACTGCCACACGAATGTAGCGGCGGCTGCCAGCATGACGACCAAGGCATTCACCATATAAGGCAGGTCGTGTGCATAGCTGGCTGCAATCGCGGCACAGACCGCAATCAACGCCAACACGACCAGTTTAACGTAATCCCACATGTTGCGTCCCTTCGTCCTTGTCCTGATCCTTGCCTGAATAATGAATCAGGTCTGGCCAGAAGCTTTCTCGACTGCCCCGCTTTTCGCAGGTGCGGCGCAGCAAAGCCTTGATCCATGTCAAGAGAAGTCATCCGTCTCGTTGATCGAGGTCAAGGCGACGCTTGGTCGCCTGTGACAGGGTGTCACGATATTCGGGAAAGCCCAAGGAGGATCGACCATGTCGTATAAATCCATTTTGACAGTGTTGACACGCGCGGCGGATGCCCAGCTTGCGGTCGGGTCTGCGGCCCGGCTGGCACAGACGTTGGATGCCCATCTGGACGTGCTGGTTTTGGGTGTTGATCGCACGCAGGTAGGCTATGCCTATATCGGATCTGGCGCGGTGATGATGCAGATCGCGCTTGACCGTGCCGAGGCCGAGGCCCGCGAAACCGAAGCTGCGGTCAAGGCCGAATTGGCCAAGCGTCCGCCAGGCCTGCGCGCCTCGGTCGAGGCTGCGGTGACACAGCTTGGCGCACTAAGTGACATTGTCGCCCAACGCGCCCGCTTTGCCGATCTGGTCGTGCTTGCGCGCCCCTATGGCGAGGGCAAGGGTGCCGAAAGCGAAGCGGTGATCGAGGCGGCCATGTTTGAGGGCAAGGCCCCCGTTCTGGTGCTTCCAGAGGCGGGTTTGGGCGAGGCGGTGCTGCCCAAGCGTGTGGTTGTCGCCTGGAACCAAAGCGCCGAGGCCATGACCGCCACTCGCATGGCCTTGCCAATGCTGAAACTGGCCGAAACGGTGGATATCACCGTCGTCGATCCTCCGCAGCATGGGGCAGAACGGTCGGATCCGGGTGGCATGCTGTGTCAGATGCTGGTGCGCCATGGCGTGCATGCCGAGGTGTCGGTGCTGGCGCGCAGCCTGCCGCGGGTCAGTGATGTGCTGGCGCGCCATGTGATGGACCAAAACGCCGATATGATGGTGATGGGGGCCTATGGCCATTCGCGTTTCCGCGAGGCGATCTTGGGCGGCGCCACCCGCAACATGCTGGAAAAGGCCGAAATTCCGGTCTTGATGGCGCGCTAAAGGCACCTTCATCGTCGTCCTTCGGACGCTCTTCAGGGCAGTCCGAGGGACGACAGACTGGCTAGTGGGCCTGTGATGCTGGCCTTAGAAAATCGTGATGTCGTCGGCTAAGGAGGTCAGATTTCTGACGCCTTGCAGGGTCAGCACCATTGTGTCTCCGAAATCCAGCACAACCCCGTTGTTTACCACCTCGCCAAAGGTGGACAAAACCCGAGACACGGTCATCCCGCCCCCCCAGATGGCATCATCCAGACGCAGCGTATCGGCATTATCAGTCCAGTCCGTAATCCGATCGCGCCCAAAATTTCGACCAAAGACAAAGACATCACTGCCGCGCCCGCCGGACAGGCTGTCATTGGCCGCACCGCCAGTCAGCGTGTCATTTCCAGCCTCGCCGAACAGCCGATCTGCCCCTGACCCGCCCGAGATGCGGTCATTGCCACGGCCGCCATAAATGACATTGGCCTTGGCATTCCCAACGATCTTATCCGCCCCGTCACCCGCTTGCAGACGTTCGAAATCGGCTTGCCCCCTCGCCAGCCGAGCCATGAACTCGCCCCCAATCCGAATGGCACCACCTGCGGCCATATTGACCGACAGATTGCCACTGACAGCGGCAAAGTTCAGCCAATCTACCCCACCGTTGGTGTCATCAATCACCCGACGCCCGGCTTGCAGATTGCGCAGCATCGCGAAGTCATCGGTAAAGGTGTAAACATCATTGACCGAATTGGCCGAGCCGTAAAAATCCAGCCGCGCATCTGTGATGATGCCCGTATCACCACTGGCACGGTCATGAACCATGACACGCCATGTGCCAAGCGAACTCATCCCGCGGAAGGCTTCGGCAGCAAAGGTCCATTCCAAACCGAAATCAAACAGGCTTGCACCAAAGTCGTCCAATGGATCTGGCGTCGCACCTTCGCGGTTGAACAGGGTGATCTGCTGGCCGGTTGGGCTGCGCAGGAAGATGACCAGATCGCGGGCATAGCTGTGCGTGATATCCAGCGTAACATGGATAGAGTCGATCTGAATATCTTGCGTGACGCGAAAGGCGATCTGCGCCTCGGCCGTGCTATTTCTGCCGTCGGAATCACGGATTGCCACATTGGCCCCAGAATAGTTTTGCCGCAGATGCACCTCATTGGCAGATGTGTCGGCCGGCCCAGCCAGGCGCGACCAAACTTCGGCCATCCGAACGGCCGCATAGGCATCGACCATGCCAAAGCCATAGGAGAGATGGTAAATCGAGCCTCCACCATTCCACTGGTTGCCGCCCATGGTTTGCCAAGTGCCTTCTTCGGCCCCCCTTGCGCTGCCGCCTACTGCGCTGCCGGTATGGCTGGCGGACAGGGTCAGAATGCTGTGCACATCGCGCCAACCAAGCCGGGCATTGGCATCCAGCATCAGCGCGACCACGCCCGACACCACGGGTGTGGCCGCCGATGTGCCGCTGAAGGTTGAGGTGTAATCCGTTTGCGCCAGCGAATCCCCGTCATTGCTGCCACTGCGGTTATAGCCGCGCTCACCCATCAGATCGGTCGTCACCGCAGCCGCCGGGGCCGTCAGCAAGATCGACGAACCATAGTTCGAATAATCGGCAATAAAGCCATTACGTTCGGTTGCCGACACGGTGATCGTGTGGCGCGAAACATTCGCGCCATCGCCATTGGCATTCATCGATTCGTTGCCAGCCGCCTTGACGATGATCGTGCCCAAACCATCCCGTCCATTGGCTGAAACCCAAGCAAAATGCGCGGCATCCACTGCCGAGGAGTTCCGAGAAATGTTCAGGTTCAATTCATAGGCATAACTTGGCGTCGTGCCCCAGCTGTTCGACATGATGTCAAACCGCGCCGCCCAGCGCATCACCGCATCATAAAGCGGTGACGTTGTCTGCGTCGTCCAATTATAAGCGTTTTGCAGATCATTCAGATAATCCACACCCGTTACGCGCGCCCCATGCGCCACCCCGGAGCCACCGCGCCCATTGTTGTCAACCGCAGCAATAAGCCCGGCACATGCCGTTCCATGCGCATCGTCGCCAGTTTGCGGAGTGGGCGCATAGGTGATGCCGTTGAACCTAAAATGCCCACCCGCGTTGTAATTCGCAGCCAGATCGGCGTGGGTGGTTTCGACCCCATCATCATACACCACCACCGACACGCCTGCGCCGGTGTAGTCATCCCAAACCTTACGGATGTTGCCGATCATCGGCAGGTGCCATTGTTGGGCAAAAAGCGGATCGGTGGGCGTCGCCATGATATTTGCCTTGAAAAATGAACTGAAAAAACTGATTTCTGAACAGCCAAAAACAGGCTGAAAAAGCCTATGTGCGGCGATCATAAACCCAGAAAAACAAAGGGCGCAAGGCTTTGGCCCTGCGCCCTATTGTCCAAAGACTATCACAACCCTGTTGCGCGCGACCTTAGCGGCGCAGGTCGTTATCATCCTCGTCGTCGTCATCCTGCGCATCGGGCAGGTTAAAGAAGCTATCCGCATCCGAGAAGTCAGCTGCGCTGCGCTTGTCTTCGTCGGCCTCTTCGCCAAACACCTCAAAGCCCGAAGGCACGCGGGCCTCTGGCGTCATGCCCAAGGATTGTTCGGTCGACACCAGTTTGCGCCGCTCGTCATCGGTCATCACCGAACCTTCGGCGGCCTTCTTGCGGGCCGCAGCCTGCACAGCGGTGTCCAATTCGGACTGTTTGCACAGCCCCAAAGCCACCGGATCGATGGGCTGGATGTTGTTGATGTTCCAATGCGTGCGTTCGCGAATGGCCTGAATCGTGGGCTTGGTGGTGCCCACCAGTTTTCCCACGGCGCCATCGGAAAGCTCGGGGTGGAACTTGACCAGCCACAGAATCGCCGCCGGGCGATCTTGCCGCTTTGACAAAGGCGTATAGCGCGGGCCACGGCGCTTTTCTTCGCCCACGGCACTGGCATTGAACTTCAGCTTCAACTTGTGCAGCGGGTCTTTCTCGCCGCGCTCGATCTCGATCGCGTCAAGCTGGTTGTTGGCCACCGGGTCAAAACCCTTTACGCCAGCCGCCACATCGCCATCGGCAATGCCTTGCACTTCCAACTCGTGCAGACCGCAGAAGTCTGCGACCTGACGAAAGGTCAGCGTGGTGTTGTCCACCAGCCAAACCGCCGTGGCCTTGGCCATCAAAGGTTTCGACATCGGTCCATCCTCTTCGCTTGTGCCCGCAATCGCTGGGGCTTTACAAATCTTTCCCGCGCCGGGAAAACGGCTGCGGCCATGGCCGCGATCTTCTCGTTTTCGGGAAAGTCAGCTTGGCATATAGGCGGTTTTTGGGTGAAGGAAAAGCGAAAATGCGTAACCTTGTCACAGCACTCGCGATCAGCTTTTTGTTATGTCTCTCCACCTCACCCAGCCAGGCCGATGGCGAGGCAGCGGGCGATTTCGATTACTATGTGCTGGCGCTGTCATGGTCGGCCAATTGGTGTGCCCGCGAAGGCGATGACCGCGACGATCCGCAATGTGATGCTGGGCAGGGGATCACTTGGGTCGTGCATGGGCTTTGGCCGCAGTATGAACGCGGCTGGCCTGCCTTTTGCCGCACGGCCGAGCGCGACCCTTCGCGCGGAGAAACGGCCGCCATGGCAGATGTGTTCGGCGGGGCGGGATCTGCGTTCTACCAGTGGAAAAAACATGGCCGTTGTTCGGGCCTGTCCGCGCGGGACTATTACCGCACCGCCCGCGCAGCGTTCAAAAGCATCACCCTGCCCGCGATCTTTGCCGGGCTTGACCAAGATGTGAGGCTGCCAGCCCTTGTGGTGGAGGAGGCGTTTCTTGAGGTCAACCCGGGCCTTGCCCGCGACGAAATCACCATCACCTGTGCCGATGGGATGATCCAAGAGGCGCGGATCTGCCTGACCAAGGAATTGGAGCCGCGCCGCTGTGGCGACGATGTGATCCGCGACTGCCGGATGCGGGATGCGCTGATGGAGGCGGTGCGCTAAACGCGCGCGGCATCCCCGCCACGGCGTCTGCGCCCCTCGGCCAGCCAGGCCGCCACGGCCAAACCCGCCGCCAGCACCAAAAGCAGCCAGCCTGGCACCAAAGGCGCGATGCGCAGATCCTCGGTCACATAGGCCCCGCGCGGGGTATAGCCCAGCCAGCCGCGCCCCGCCGCCGGGCGGCCCTCCCGCACCGCGCGCAAGGCCGGTATGCCCTCTTCCAGCCGCGCCACCCCGCCCTGCACGCTGTCCACCACCGGCTGCACCACCGCAGCCGAGGCCAGCGTCTCGACAAACTCGCGCGGTGCGGCCGGGCCAACGGCGACCACCCGCGTCAGATCATCCTGCGCCAGCCGGTAAAGCCCCACCATCGGCGCCTGCCAATCCACCTGATACCGCCCCGGCGACAGCTGCGGCAGGATGAGCTCGCTCACCGCCCCATCGGGCGCGGTGATGGTCAGCACGCCCGGCGGCTCTTCCTTGATCGTGCGGCGCGTGAGCGTCAGCACCTCGCCATTGGCCGCCGCCATCAGCGCCTCTTCCTCCAGCTCCGGCTCCTTCAGCATCCAATGCGCCAGCCGCTTCATCAGTTCCAACTGCGGCCCGCCGCCCTCGAACCCGCGCCCCCAGAGCCAGGCATGATCCGAGGCGAGAACCGCGATCCGGCCCTCCTCCACCCGGTCCAGCACCAAAAGCGGCCGATCCCCCGGCCCCGACATCGCCACCTGACCGCGCAACAGCTCCACCTCCGCCAGCCGGAACCAGCGCCCCCAGCCGCCCTCGGGCGCCAGCGCCTCAAGCCCCTCGGTCACCGGATGGCGTCGGCCCAACTCGGTCAGCGCCGGGCGGAAGGGCTCTTCGATCACCTGCGCCGTGGGTGCCACCGGCAAAATCTCCGACAGGGGAGAGCGCCAGAGACTGTCCACCGCGCCAAACTCGGGGCCAGCGGCCACCAGAACCGTGCCGCCCCCGCGCACGTAAGACACCACATTGTCGATGTATTCCATCGGCAAGATGCCCCGCATCCGGTAGCGGTCAAAGATGATCAGGTCAAATTCGTCAATCTTTTCAACGAACAACTCGCGCGTCGGAAAGGCGATCAGCGCCAGTTCATCCACCGGCACGCCGTCTTGCTTTTCCGGCGGGCGCAGAATGGTGAAATGCACCAGATCCACCGCCGCATCCGACTTCAACAGGTTGCGCCAGACCCGCTCGCCCGCATGCGGCTCGCCCGAGACCAAAAGCACCCGCAGCCGGTCGCGCACCCCGTTCACCTGCACCACGGCGGCATTGTTGCGGTCGGTCAACTCACCCTCGACCGGGGCAAGCGAGAAATGCAGCACATTCTGCCCGCCATGGCGCAAGGTCACCGGCAGTTCCAGATCGGTGTTGACCGGCACCGAGAAGGTCACCGGCTCCTCGGCATCAACGGCAATGGTGATCTCGGTCTCGGGGCCCAGCGCCGGGGCCGCGCCCTGATCCTCGATCCGCAGTTTCAGGGTGAACTCCTCGCCGATGATGGCAAAGGCCGGGGCATCAGTGATGACCAGACGGCGGTCCCAATCGCTCTCGCGCCCGGTCAGCAGAACATGCAGGGGCGCAGGCAGGCTCGGGGCCAGACCCGCATCATGCACCTGCCCATCGGTGAGGATCACCGCGCCTGCAATCCGCGCGCGCGGCTCGGCGGCAATCGCCTCGGCCAGCGCGGTCATCGCCAGACTGCCCGCATCCTTGGCCCCATCGGCAAAGCGGATCACCCGCAGCTCGGTATTCTCCAGCGCCGCCACCGCCGAGGCCAACCGCGCCAGCGCCGCCTCGGTCTGGGCGGGGCGGCCCGCGAGCCGCTGGCTCGCACTCTCATCCACCACCGCCAGAATGATATCCGACAGCGGCCTGCGGTTTTCCTCCTGCAACGAGGGGTTCACCAAGGCCAGCCCCAAAGCCAGCATCGCCAGCCCGCGCAGAGGCCAGCCCCGCAGCCCGCGCCAGATCGCAAAGGCCAAAAGAACCAGCGCCAGCGCCGCCAGCCCCCAGATCAGGGGCAGCGGGATCATGGGATCAAAGATCACCGTCCGGCTCATTCGCCCAACCTCTCCAACAGCGCCGGCACATGGACCTGATCGGATTTGTAATTGCCGGTCAGCACATGCATCACCACATTGATGCCAAAGCGATAGGCCATCTCGCGCTGATCCTGCCCGGCAAGGCCGCGCCCCACCGTATAGATCGCCGCCCCCGACCCATCCACCGCCCATGCCGCCGCCCAGTCATTGCCGCCGATGATCACCGGCGTCACCCCGTCGTTCAGGTTGCGAAACGGCATGCCCTCAGCGGTTTCGGCATCGGGCGGCGGCGCTTCGACCCACAGATCGGGGCCCGTATGGCGGCCGGGAAATTCCTGAATCAGATAGAAACTGCGGGTCAGCACATGATCCTCGGGCAGAATGTCCAAAGGCGGCACATCCAGGCCCGAGGCCAGAAGCTGCAACATCTCGGCCTCGGGCGTCAGCCCGCCCAACCCCGCAATATCGGCATCTCGGGTGTCAAACAGAATCATGCCGCCGGTGCGCAAAAAGGCATTCAGCTTGGCATAGGCGCGGGTGGAGGGGATCGGCTGATCGGGCGTGATCGGCCAGTAAAGGAAGGGGAAGAACCCCAGCTCATCGGTTTCCAGATTGACGCCCATCGGCGGCTCCGGCTCGACCGAGGTGCGCAGCCACAGTTGATCGCCAAGCCCGCGCAAGCCGGCGGCGGCGGTCTCGTCCACCTGCGGATTGCCGGTCAGCACATGGGCCAGCACGACGCCCCGCGTCGCCTCGATCCCGCGCGCATCGGCGGCAGGGTCGGCGGCAGGCGCGGGGGTGGGCGCAGTTTGCGCCCCCGCTTGCGGCACCGGCAGGGCCAGCGCAATCACAACCACAGCCGCCGCCCGCGACCAGCGCGGCATCCGTCCCGACACAAAGGCCGAGGCCAGGATATCCACCGCCAAAAGCGCCAGCGCCGCCGCCAAAAGCCAGCCGCCCAGCGCCTTGGCACGCGCCGCGCCCAGCCCCTCCACCACCGTGCCCGCAGGCCAGACCGCCGGGGCAAGGGTCGCCGTGGCGGAAAGCGTGTTCACCGCCACCAGCCGGTCCTCATGGCGGTAAAGCCCGGGCGGCGCCTCGGCCCCCGGCCCCTCCGCCAGCGCCCGGGCCAGCGCATCGCCCGCCACCCCGCCCAGATCGCCCGGCTCCCCCAGATCGCCATAGCCATCCATCACCCGCTCGGGCGTCCAGATCAGCCCCTCGACCGCCCCCTCGGCCCCGCCACCGATCCGGGCCGAGACCGCCAGCCGCTCCAGCATCTGCATGAACAGGCCCGACAGGGGCAGGTTCGACCATTCGGCATTGGCGGTGACATGCACCAGCACCACCTGCCCCGCCCCGACCGCCTTGCGCGTCACCAAAGGCGTGCCATCGGCCAGGGCGGCAATGGTGCGCGCGCCAAGCTCGGGGTCGGGCTGGGCTAGGACCTGTTCGGACACCGTCACATCGGGCGGAATGACCAGCCCGTGAAACGGGCTACCTTCGGCGAAGGGCGCCAAGGGCTTCGGCTCGCCCCAACTCATGGTGCCACCCACCGACCGGCCCCCCTGCCGCAGCCGCACCGGCAACAGTGGGTCCTCCTCGCTGCGCGCCACATCGCTGGCCGCCAGCCGCGGCCCGGCAAAGCGCAGCAACAGCCCGCCGCCATCCAGCCAATCCAGAAGGCCATCCTGTTCCGCCTCGGTCAGCCGCGCCACATCGGCCAGGATGATGACATCGGGCCGCGCGGGCAGAATGTCGCTCAAGGTGCCGTCCACAAGTTCGGCCACCGGCATCAGCGCCTGACGCAGGTAATGGGTTGGCGACAACAGCTGCAACCCCTCGCGGTCGGCACTGTTGTCGATGACCGCCACCTTGCGGCGTTTCAGGCTGTCATCGGTCAGGCTCACCGCCCCGGCGCTGCGCTGGCCCAAAAGGGCAAAGCGGTTTATCCGGTTGCGCAGTTCCGGCGGCACCTCAAGCGTCGCCACCGCCTCGCCGCTGCCGGGCGCAAAGACCACGGGCGCGCGGCCCAACTCACGGTCAATCCCGGCCGGATCGGGGCCATGGGCGGTCACCTCCAGCTCGGCCCCGGCCGCGTCGGGCAGCCGCAGCGCGGTCAGGGTGATCTTGCCTTCGGCCAGCGTGGCCGGGCGCAAGCCATAGGCCGGGCGCGGCGAAATCGCCGCCGTCACCTGCCCCCGCGCCGCAAGCTCGGCCACCAGCTCCGCGCGGCCCGGATGGTCCAACCCATCCGACAGCCACAGCGTGTCAAACCAGCCCTCGGGCAAGACCGCGACCCAAGGCGCAAGATCCGGCGCCCAAGGTGCGGGCTGCATCGCCGCCAACCGGCCCTGCCAGTCGGCCGGGTTGGAAAACACCACCGGCTGCGGCGCATCGCTCAGCCGCGCCACGGCCGCAGGCCGCCCGGCCCGCGCCGCCTCTTCCAGCGCCGCCGCCGCCCGGGCCTGCACACGCGGCCAATCGCGCGCATCGGCCCAACTGCCATCGACCAGCACCAGCAAGGGCCCATTGCCCGGCTGACGATCCTCGGGGTTCAGGACCGGCCCGGCAAAGCCGATGATCGCCGCCGCCACCGCCAGCATCCTGAGAAGCAACAGCCACCACGGCGTCTTGTCCGCCTGCCGCTCGTCATCCTTCAGCCCCAGCATCAAGGCCACCGCCGGAAAGCGCCGACGGATCGGCGCAGGCGGAATGGCGCGCAGCAAAAGCCACAGGATCGGCAGCGCAATCAGCGCCAGCAACAGCCCCGGCGCGGCAAAGCCAATGGGGCCAAGCATCATCGACCGCCCCCCGCCAGCGCCTGATAGGCCCAGAGAAGCGCCCCTTGCGCCGGATCGCCACTGTGATGGCAGGCGTAATGCCAGCCCACCGCCCGGGCAAGGCCGGTCAGCCGGTCCTTGCGCTCGGCCAGACGCGCCAGATACCGCTCGCGCAAGCCAACTGCACTTTGGGTCTCATGGCTCAAACCCCCGGCCATGGATTCAAACACCGTCCGGCCCGCAAAGGGAAACTCCTCCTCCGCCGGGTGAAGGATCTGCACCAGCACCCCCCGCACCCCCCGGCCGGCGGCAAAGGCCAGCGCGGTCTCCAACCCGTCCAAGGGCCCCAGAAAATCCGACAGGAACACCGCGCGGCCATGGGCGACAAGGCCCGAGGCATCGGGCAATCCGTAGTCCTCGGCGCTGTCCACCAACCCATTGGCCAGCGTGACAATCTGCGCCCGGCCCGGGCGCGGCGGCTGACCGGCAAGGCCCACCCGCTCGCCCCCCTTCAAGAGCAAGATCCCCAGGGCCAGCGCCAGAACCCGCGCCCGCGCGCCCTTGGTCGGCCGCGCCGCATCGCCCGAAAACCCCATGCTGCGCGACGGATCGGCCCAGAGCGTCACCGATTGCGCCGCCTGCCATTCCCGCTCGCGCACAAAGGGCGTATCCGCCCGGGCCGAGCGGCGCCAGTCGATTGCGCGTGCAGAATCCCCGGCATGGGCGGGGCGATACTGCCAGAACTCGTCCCCCTGACCCGCGCGCTTGCGGCCATGTTCGCCCAGCATCACCGTCTGCGCCAGCATCTCGGCCTCGGCCAAAAGCGCAGGCAAGGACTGGCCCAGAAGCTCGGCCTCGCGGCGCAGGGGCGCAATGGGATCGGCGGCAGGTGTCAAGCGGCAGCCTCAAGACGCAAGGTCCGCGCGGTGACGCGGTCGATCAGCCCAACCAGCGTCTCCCCCCGCGCCCGGGCGGCATAGGACAGCGCCATGCGATGCTCCAAGACCGGGCGCGCCATGGCGGCAACATCGGCCACCGAAGGCGCAAGCCGCCCCTCCAGAAGCGCCCGCGCCCGCACCGTCAGCATGAGCGCCTGCGCCGCGCGCGGCCCCGGCCCCCAGGCCAGCGACCCGGCCAAATCGGCCCCCTCCGGCTCACCGGGACGGCAGGCGCGCACAAGGTCCAGAATGGCCTCCACCACCGCATCGCCCACCGGCATCCGCCGCAAGACCGCCTGTGCAGCCAAAAGTCCCTCGGCATCAAAGACGGCATGGGCGGCGGCCTCGGTCGCGCCGGTGGTGGCCAACAGGATATCGCGCTCGGCCGCGCGGGTCGGATAATCGACATTCACCTGCAACAAAAAGCGGTCCAGCTGCGCCTCGGGCAAGGGATAGGTGCCCTCCTGCTCGATGGGGTTTTGCGTCGCCAGCACATGGAAAGGCCGACCCAGCGGGCGATGCTGGCCCGCAATCGTCACTTCCTTTTCCTGCATCGCCTGCAACAGCGCCGATTGCGTGCGCGGGCTGGCGCGGTTGATCTCGTCGGCCATCAAAAGCTGGCAAAAGACCGGGCCTTCCAGAAAACGGAAACTCCGGCTGCCATCGGCGGCGGTCTCCAACACTTCCGAGCCAAGGATATCGGCGGGCATCAGATCGGGCGTAAACTGGATGCGGTTCGACTTCAGCCCCATCACGGTGGACAGCGTATCGACCAGCATCGTCTTGCCCAATCCCGGCAGACCGACCAACAGCGCATGACCCCCGCAGAGCATCGCCGCCAGCACCTGATCGACCACCTTCTCTTGTCCGATGAACCGCCGCGCCACCGAGGCGCGCGCCTGCCCCAGCCGCTCGCCCAGCGCCTCGATCTCGGCAACCAGCCCGACAACCTGAGTTTGGGGTTCGGCCATGACATTCCTCCACAAGGGTTTATATGTGCATATGAACGCAACATGGGGCGCTGCACAAATGGCAAAAGCCGAAGATGCACAAATGATCGTGAAACCCTCGGCCGATGGGCTGATGTCGGCGGTTTCAGCCGCCGCGAAAAAGGGCCCGCCCCCGGTGCACCTGTGGAACCCCGCTTTTTGCGGCGACATCGACATGCGCATCGCCCGCGATGGCACATGGTTCTACCTCGGCACCCCCATCGGCCGCGCGCCCATGGTGAAACTCTTCTCCTCGATCCTGAAAATTGAGGACGGAAAGTATTACCTCGTCACCCCGGTCGAAAAGGTCGGCATCCAAGTCGAGGATGCGCCGCTTCATGCGGTGGATGTCGAGGCGACGGGCAGCGGCAAGGATCAGGTACTGACCTTTTTCACCAAGACCGAGGATGAGGTGGTGGCTGGCCCCGACAACCCGATTCGGGTGGACCGTGACGCCGAAACGGGCGAGCCCTCGCCCTATGTCCATGTCCGCCGGGGGCTTTGGGCGCGCATCGACCGCAAGTCGTTTTACCGGCTGATTGATCTTGGCAGCCATGAAACGGTTGACGGGCAGGGCTGGTTTGGCCTCTGGTCCAGTGGCCGATTCTTCCCTGTCATCCCTTCTGCGGATTTGTATTGAATGCCTCGTTTTGCCGCCAACCTGACCATGCTCTTTACCGAAGTGCCCATGCTGGACAGGCCGGGGCTGGCAGCACAGGCTGGGTTTGACGGGGTCGAGGTGCTGTTTCCCTATGACCATGGTATCGGTGACTGGCAGGCGGCGCTGGCCGGGCTGCCCTTGGCGCTGGTGAACACCCCACCGGGCGATTGGCTGGCGGGAGATCGCGGCTTTGCCGCCGTGCCGGGGCAGCAAAGCCGCTTTCGCGACAGCTTTTTGCGCGGGGCTGATCTGGCCAACCGATTGGGGGCCGAGCGCCTGCATGTCATGGCCGGCGTGGCCAAAGGCCCGCTGGCCGAACAGATTTTCGTCGAAAATCTGGCTTGGGCAGCCGCCCAAGCGCCGCAACAGCATTTGGTTATCGAACCGCTGAACCCTGACGACATGCCAGGATATTTTCTGAACGACTTTGATCTCGCGGTGCGGATTCTTGACGATCTTGGCCTGCCCCAGATCGGCCTGCAATTCGACCTTTGGCATGCCACCCGGATCGAAGGTCATGCGCAGGCGGTTTGGAATCGCCATAAATCCCATGTCTCCCACATACAGATCGCCGGATTTCCCAACCGAAACGAACCGGGAGGTGGTGGGTTTGATCTGACCGCGCTGTGCGCCGAAGTGGACCGCATGGGCTATCAGGGCTGGATCGCCGCCGAATATCGTCCGGCCCGCGCCACGGTGCATCGGCTGGCTTGGCTGCAGGCCCTTAAGGCACGCGCGCAGCCGATCGGGGCGTGACGTCGCCCTTTTGCGGGAAATTCCCTTTTACAGCGTCAACACCATATTGCGATGGGCAATGCCCGCATCGTCAAATTCCGGGCCAACCGCCGTAAAGCCAAGGCGCTCATAAAAGCCCAGAGCATGGGTCTGCGCGCCAAGCTTCACCTGTCGCACCCCCGGAACCGCACGAAACCGATCAACCGCAGCCTGCATCAATTTCGCGCCAAGCCCCGTGCCGCGCATCTGCGCCAAAACGCAAACCCGGCCAATCTTGCCAGTCTCGCCCAGCACCAAAAGCCGGGCCGAGCCGACAGGCTCGCCGTTCAGGGTGGCCAAAAGATGGATAGCTTCGTCATCCTTGTCATCCACTTCATCCGCCTCGGACACGCCTTGTTCTTCGATAAAGACGGTGCGGCGCAAGGCGCGGCAGGTTGCGATGTCACGGGTCTCAAAGATGCGGATCATGCGAAATAGTCTTTCAGAATGCGACCATAGATCGCCTTGAGTTGGTGGATCTGCGCCACTTCGACCCGCTCATCCACTTGATGCATGGTTTTGCCAACCAGCCCGAATTCCACCACCGGACAGTGGTCCTTCACAAAGCGGGCATCCGAAGTGCCGCCAGAGGTGGAATATTCCGGCACCCGTCCGGTTTCGGCCTGCACCGCTGCCGCCACCAAAGCCAAGAAATCGCCCGGCGGCGTGAGAAAACTTTCCCCCGAGATCGAGATGCGGGCCGTGATTTCAACGCCCGTTTCGGCCTGCACCGCCAAGGCATGGCTGTTCAACCAGTCAGACAGGCTTGCCCCCGTATGCAGATCATTAAAGCGTATGTTCACGGTTGCGGTGCCCTTGGCCGGGATCACGTTATTGGCCGGGTTGCCGCAGTCGATGGTGGTGATGGCCAGTGTCGAAGGGTCGAAATGGGACGTGCCCTGATCCAGCGGCTGCGCTTCGAGCCGCGCCATAAGCTTGACCAAGGCGCTCATCGGGTTTTTGGCGCGATGCGGATAGGCGGAATGGCCCTGCACGCCCTTGGCGGTGAACCAGCAGGTCATGCTGCCACGCCGGCCGATCTTCATCATCTCGCCCATCTCATTGGGGCAGGTTGGCTCGCCCACAAGGCAATGGGTCATGCGCTCGCCATTACCGGCCATCCAGTCAAGCAGCGCAACCGTGCCATCTTTGGCAACGTCTTCCTCGTCGCCCGTAATGGCAAGGATAACGGCGCCATCGGGAGGGGTCTGGCGGACGAAATCCACCGCCGCCGCGGCAAAGGCAGCGACACCGGATTTCATGTCGGTGGCACCACGGCCATACATCCAACCATCCACCACCTCGGCACCAAAAGGGTCGCGGGTCCAGGCGGCCAGATCGCCCACAGGGACCACATCTGTATGCCCGTTGAAACCAAAGCTTTTGTTCGCCCCCTTGGCGCCCCAACGGGCGTAAAGGTTGGCGATGCCGCCGCGATCCACCCGCGTGCAAGAAAAACCCGCGCTTTGCAAAAGATCCTGCAACAGCACCAAGGCGCCGCCTTCGGCCGGGGTGACCGAATTGCAGCGGATCAGCTCGGCGGTCAGGGCCACGGGATCAATGGGCGAATGGCTGGTCATGGTCTATCCTTTTGGCGGCCTTTGGGCCGATCTTGCCATGGGATAGCCCAGCCTCACGGGCCAAGGCAACCTTGCCCGCACCCTGTGGCCGATACGCAACCTAAGCGCGACAAATTGACTGTCCGTCCAATTCCACATGACATCCCGCGCCTTCGCTGACTAGGTTTTAAAAAAGACAAAAGCTGGGACATCACTCGGCCAAAAGGCAGGCATGGCAGGCAAAGCCAACACACTCTGGGGGGAGAGGTTTCATCCCCAGCACATCCCTGTGTCAAAGGGGCCGCCTTGCGCGTGCGGGCGTGATGCGCATGGCTGAACCTTGGCTTGTCCTGTCTGACCGTGACCGTCTGACCCAGCAGACCGACAGCTTGGTCGAGCGCGGTCTGTTCGTGGTGGAACTGGTGTTGCCTTTGACCGAAGCAACGGTCTTGCTGGATTTTCACAGCAGCGCAGGCTGGCCGCGCACCTTTACCCTGTTTCACGATCCGATGGCTGGGCTGGTTTTGGTGCATCGCCAAGGCCAAAGCGTGGCGCGCCATGCTTTGCCGGGCCCTTTGCCCCAGCATAATGGCACAGCCCGATTGAGCCTGCGCTTTGATGCGCCCGCCCGGACATGGGACATGCGGCTTGAATTTCTGGGCCAAACCGATGCGCGGCCCTGCCACGCCCATGGCTGCAATCCCTTGCCGATCCGGACCGAGGATTTGCATCAGCTGAGCCAAGGTCAGGCCCGTGCAGCCCGTCATGGGGCGGTTTTGTGGTTTGGGCTGACACGCGGGGCAGATTTGCCCGCGCGCGCGCCGTGGATTGGGCAGCGCACGCCCATCGAAACGGCGCATGGCCCGATCATCGCAGGCCATTTGCGCCCCGGTGATCTGGTGGCCACTTTTGATGGCGGTCTGTTGCCTTTGCGAAAGATCACGCGGCTGGATCTGCCAGCTTGCGGGTCTTTTTCACCGATCATTCTGCGTGCGCCGTTCTTCGGGGCAAGCCATGATATGCTGGTGGCGGCAGATCAAAAGCTTGCACTGTCGGGACCAGAGGTCGAATATCTTTTTGGCGATGAATGCGTCTTGGTCGAGGCGGGCGGGCTTGTGGATGGCCATTCCGCGCTGGCCGAACAGCGGCGGGCCGTGGCTTCGGTTTTGATGCTGGAATTTGACCACCCGGCGGTGATAATGGCGGATGGCTGCGCTTTGTTGGCCGCGCGGCCCGCCGACCCGCCGCCCATGCGGCTTTTGCTGCCCTATGAGGTGCTGACGCTGATGGCCCTTTTGGGCCGCGCCGGACATCGGCGGGTGGCGTGATCAGTCGTAAAAGGGCGTCATCTGCGCCACGATGACCGAGTTTTCGGCCAAGGCGCGGCCCATCAGCTTGCGCTCCTCGCCGTCGATCTCGTCGCCTGCCGCTTCCCGCTCTTCGATGGTGCCAAGCCCTTCCACCTCAAGAACGGCAAGATCGGCCTCTTTCAAAATGGCCACCGTTTCGCGCACGGCCTCGGCCTCGTCCACACCGCTGGCATAGATCATCAGCCCGCCACCCGTGGCCTTTTCGGGCAAACCATCGCCTGCCTTACGGCCCACCTGCACCAATAATGTATAAACGCTTTGGCTGCGTTTGACTTTGGCGGGTTTGTCCGCAGCGGCGGCAGGCTTGTCGACTTCGGTCATCAGATCAATCCCGCAACAGCTCATTGATCGAGGTCTTGGAGCGCGTCTGCGCATCCACCTTTTTCACGATCACCGCACAATAAAGGTTGATGCCACCTTTTGACGGCATCGAACCTGCAACCACAACCGAACCGGCAGGCACCTCGCCATACATCACATCACCGGTTTCACGATCAACGATCTTGGTCGATTTGCCGATGAACACGCCCATGCCAAGGACCGAGCCTTCGCGGATGATGCAGCCCTCGACCACCTCCGACCGCGCGCCGATAAAGCAGTTGTCTTCGATGATGGTCGGCCCGGCCTGCATCGGCTCCAGCACGCCGCCGATGCCGACGCCGCCCGACAGGTGCACATTCTTGCCGATCTGGGCGCAAGACCCGACCGTCGCCCAGCCGTCAACCATGGTGCCTTCATCGACATAGGCGCCGATATTCACAAAAGACGGCATCAGCACGACGCCCTTGGCAATATAGGCCGAGCGGCGGACGATAGAGCCCGGCACGGCGCGGAAGGCGGCGGCGCGCCAATCGGCCTCGGTCCAGCCTTGCCATTTCGACGGCACCTTGTCCCACCAGTTGGCCCCACCGTTGGAACCAGAGATTTCATACATATCCGTCAGGCGGAACGACAAAAGCACTGCCTTTTTGGCCCATTGGTTCACATGCCAATCATTGCCGCGCTTTTCGGCCACGCGCAGACTGCCATTGTCCAGCGCCGAAAGCGTGGCCTCAATCGCATCACGGGTTTCGCCTTTGGTGGCGGGGGTGATTCCATCGCGGGCATCCCATGCGGCTTCGATGGCGGCTTCTAGTGCGGCATTGCTCATGGGATCACCCTTTTTCGATTGGTCACGCTTTGACGTTGCCTATAAGGCTATAAGACCCTTCGCGCAATCAAGCGGACGAAAAACGACGGCAGGCCCATGAAAGACGAACCCAGAACGCACCCTTTCCGCGACAGCACTCAGGATATTGAGGCGGCGCATCGTATCCCCGACACGCCCCAAACCCGCGCCCCGGCCTATCGTCTCGCCTTTGCCGACCCCGATTTCATGACACGCGAAGAGCTGCGTCCGGTGCGGTTGCAGTTGGAACTTTTGAAGCCGCAACTGGTGATGGACGAGCGTGGGATCGAATCCACCATCGTGTTGTTTGGCGGTGCGCGCATCCCCGCGCCAGAGCACAAGGCCGCGGCAAAAACACCGATCTTGGCCGATCTGAGCCGCTATTACGACGAGGCACAGCGCTTTTCCCGCCTGATGACCGAGCGCAGCATGGAGTCTTACGGCAAGCAAAATGTCATCGTCACCGGGGGCGGGCCCGGCGTGATGGAGGCGGGCAATCGCGGCGCGGCCGAGGCGGGTGGGCAGTCCATAGGCCTGAACATCGTTTTGCCCCATGAACAGGCGCCGAACCGCTATGTCACGCCCGACCTGTCATTCAACTTTCACTACTTTGCCATTCGCAAGATGCATTTCCTGATGCGCGCGGCGGCGGTCTGCGTCTTTCCCGGCGGCTTTGGCACGCTGGATGAGATGTTTGAAAGCATGACACTCATTCAAACCAAGCGTATGAAGCCGGTGCCCTTCTTGCTCTTTGGTCGCGAGTGGTGGGAAACAATCATCAACTGGAACCAGCTGGCCGAAGCAGGCGTCATCAGCCCCGAGGATCTAACCTTGTTCCAATTCGTTGAAACCGCCGAAGAAGCGATGGCAGCCATCGATGCCTTTGACCGTGGCTGCGCCTGAGTCATAGCGCGCCGAAGCGCCCGCCACACCGACACGGGCGCGCGTTCAGATCGCTTGGGCGAGAGATGAGGTCTCTGGCGACGCCGGTGGCATTGCAGCGCTTGGTTCTGCATCTGGCAAACCGTCCAGTTCTTCCAAACGCTTTTGCCAAATAAGATTGTTGTTCACCGCATTCAAAGTGGCCACATGAAGATCTGCGGCCGTGCAGGGCAGCGCCAGAGAGGCGTCACAGATCGGCAAGCGCTCGGCCGAAAAGTCATGGGCGGACATCCGAGTTGATGCCAAGATGATCGGCAGATCGGGATGCTCTTCGCGCAGCATCATCAGCTTGCTGATCACGGCCGTAATCCCACCAAAACCCTCGATCTCGATGATCAGCAAGGACCAATGCTCAATCGGCATTCCCAAAAGGTTTTGAAACTGCCCCATGTCACTGCAAACGGCCACATCGCGACCCTGCTTGCGCAGATGTTCGATCTGGAATGTCAGCGGCACCGAGTCAGCGGCCAGCACCAAGACAGGACCAGCCGTCAATGCACTTTCGCCGGCCACGTCCTTGTCATGGGCCTTGAATACCTTCAGGCGGCTGTCACGCGCCGATTCAAGATTTTTCAATGTCCGTTGCATCCTGCCGTCTCCTGCATCACAGGGGATTTTATCCCCAGCGCTCGAACCGTTTTGGCCGTGTTTTCTTTGGCCTTGTGGTTGCAGTATCGGCTTTGATTCAATGCGGTGCAAAACAGCATTGGTTCCGCAGGCTTATACTAACGACACATAATAACTTCTAAAGTTTTCACGATTGGAAAAATGTCTGGAAATGCACTCCATTGGAGTCCACTCTATCACTTAGGCGAATCATTTTTCAAATTTTGTTCGCATCGCAGCCCATTGTCTTTGCTGTTTTCACTTGTCAGCATGGGGAAATCGGGGCGGTGCCGGTCACGTGTTCTCGAACGCATATATCGCCATATCCTTCTTAGCCATTATAACTCTTACGAGATATTTTCACTCTAAGGGTTGATAGTATTCGAGTTCACACCTTACTTTCGACAGTCCGAAACAAACGGCACCTCCCTTTTGAGAATGATTAGCGGGTAAGATGACGAAAGAAAGCTCTGAAAACCGATTGCGGGTCCTCGTTGTCGACGACCACCTGCTTTTGGCCGAGACGGTCCTGATGGCTCTGTCCCAAAATGATCAGATCGATGTGCAGGCGGTGGCGTCGATCGATGCGGCCTTGGCCAAGATCGCCGAAACGGGGCGCTTTGATGTGGTGCTGTTGGACTATTCGATGCCCGGCACCGATGGTCTGACCAGCCTTGGCAAGATGGTGGCCGCCAACGGAAAAGGCGTTGCGATTTTCTCGGGCCTTGCAACACCCAATGTGGTGGAGCGCGCGCTGTCCTTGGGCGCAATGGGGTTCATCCCAAAGACATTGCCACTGAAGTCGCTGGAAAGCGCGGTGCGCATGATCGCCGAGGGCGAGGTCTTTGTGCCCTATAATTATGTGCTGCAAGTGATGGGCAAAGATGACCCCGGCGCAACGCTAAAGCCGCGCGAACGTCAGGTGCTGGCCTTGGTTTGTGAGGGCGCACAGAACAAAGAAATCGCGCATGAACTGAACCTCAGCGAGGTGATCGTCAAAGCCGACGTCAAATCCATCTGCCGCAAACTGGGCGTCCGCAACCGCACAGAAGCGGCGCTTTTGGCCCGCGCCGAGGGACTGTGTTGATCTTTGCTTGAACAAGCAAACCGGGTGGGACGTGTTTTGCTATTTCTGTAACGCCCGAGGTTTACATGACGAAACTGGACAAGACCACCTCTGCGCCCATGTCCCCTTGCGAGCTGTTGCAAAGTCGGCGCGATGGCTTGGCGCAAGCGGTTGAGATGATGCACAGGCCCGATGGTCTTGAGGTCGGGCTCAGCGCCGCATTGCAACTTTGCCGCACCCTTTTGGCGGCTGATGCCTGCGCCTTGATGCGCCACACCGATGCAGGCGGGCTGACGCCAGCACTCTGCGCTTTGGCTGACAGCAATTGTGCCGTGTTCTCGTCAGATTGGACGGGGGCCGCGACGTGGCTGCAAGGTTCTGTGAACCTGCCGGAAATCGGACATCTCCCCTTGCCGGCAGCCTTGGTAACGGGCGGCCAGCGGTATCATGCGATCTTGGCCGAACCCATCCAGCACGAGGCAGAGTTGCCACTGATGCTGGTGGCGCTGTCAACCAAAGCCAAGGCTTTTTCGCCCAAAGACACCCGGTTTCTTCGCGCGCTTTGCGATGAGATCGGGCATCTGCTGGCCCCCAAGACAACAGCGCAAATCGCGCAGTCCGGTTGTGCGGAACAAGCGTTTGGGCCATGCCTGCGCCCGCCGCAAGCCGATGCCGAATGCTGCGAAATCTCGAATTGCTTCAAGCATATCATTGATTTGACCAACAGCATCTTGTCCCAACCCGGCGAAGACGTGGACGAGCTGATCAACAACGCTTTGGCCCGGGCGGGGGAAATCGCCGGGGTGGGGCGCAGCTATGTCTGTCCGCTGGATGCTTCGGGGATGATCGACACCAGCCACGAATGGGCCGCACCGGGCGTTCCAAAGATGTGGAGCGCGTCACAACAGATGCCGCTTAGCCTGCTTGATCCATGGATCGAAAGGCTAAGTGCAGGTGAGGCGGTTGTGATTGAGCGCGCCGATATGTTGCCGCTTGATTTGCCGACCCGCGCCGTTTTGCAACGGCAAGGCGCGGTGTCGCTTCTCCTTGCGCCGATGCGCAGGCAAGGCAAGTTTGCGGGCTTTGTCGGCTTTACCAGCACGTTACGCGCCCAACAGTTTTCGCCCTATGAAATCAGCCTGCTCCAGTCGGTCGCCAATGCGATTGGGGTGGTCCTACATCGGATCGACGCCCAGCAAGAGGCGCGCGGGGCGCAAGCATCCCTCAGCGCCAAAAGCGATCATCTGCGCGCCATGCTCACGGCCGTGCCCGACTTGGTGCTAGAGCTGGACGAGACGGGGCGCTGCATCGCCTTCAGCCTTGGCGACGGTCAAGCCATGCTCTTGCCACAGCCAGACCCGATGGGACACCTGATTGACGATCTGATCCCCCCGCATCTGGTGGACACCTTCCGCACGGCCATGCACGAAGTGCAGGCCGATGGCATGCGGCGCTCCTTTGATTGCGAACACGATGTAAAGGGCGAAGCTCAGGTTTGCTCGGCATCAATTGCCCTGCGCAACGGCAATGGTCAAAAGCAGGGCTGGTTTGTCGTGCTGCGCGACATCACCGCGCGCCGTGCCCAGCAGCGCCAGATTGCCCAGTTGAGCAAGATCGCGGAACTGACATCGAACCTTGTGATCGTCACAGATGCGAATGCCAATATCGAATGGGTCAACCCCGCGTTCGAGCGGCGCAGCGGTTGGCGGCTTGAAGAAATTCGGGGGCGCAAACCCGAAAGCTTCCTGCGCTCGCGGCGCGCCAGCAGGGCTGCGGCTGCGCGGGTCAGCTATGCCATCCGCCATGGCGCAATGATGCAGACCGAAATGCTGAACCACGACCGCTCGGGCAAGGAGTTTTGGGTGACCCTCGATATCCAGCCCATGCTGGATGACAGCGGCGCAGTTCAAGGATTTGTTGCCGTGCAAACCGACATTACCGAGCTAAAGCGTCAGCACCGCCGGGAAATGCGCGATTGGAAACTGGCCATCGAAAGCGCCCATGACGGGATCGCGATGGTGAATTCCGAAGGCTATTTCCAATTCATGAACCATGCCTACCGCGAGATGTTGGGCATCTCTAGCACGCAGAAAATCTCGCCCTTGCATTGGCGGGATATTTATCCCCACGAGCCAGAAGATTGGATAAAACGCCGCGAGATGCGCATGGCCGGCAAAGACCGCGCCGTGCAATTCGAACTGCGCGGACAGCACCGCGATGGCCCAGAGATCCGGCAGGAGGTGTCGCTTACCGCGCGCGCCGATGGTGGGCTTTTGGTGATCGCGCGCGATATTTCTGAACGCATCCGGGCCTTCGCCGAAAAGGCACGGCTGCGCGACCAGTTGCAGGTGGCCCAACAACGCGAGGTTATCTCGCATGTGGCCGCAGGTGTGGCCCATGATCTCAACAATATCTTTGCCGTCATCAGCGGCACGGCAGCTCTGCTCGAGATGAACTGCCGCCATGAAAGCGATGCGATGATGGGCCTGCATCGCATCAAGCGCGCCGCGCAAATGGCGATTGATCTCGGGGCTGGGCTGGCCACTTTGGGCCGTGGCAATGCCAAACCCATCGAACAGGATCTGCGCGCGCTGGTGCGGCAGGGGCTGGATCTGTTAGGCACCACGCGGATTGAACAAAACCATGTGACCCTGACTGTTCCCGACACCGCCCAGATGGTCTGGGCCGACAGCACCAAACTGTTGCAGGTGGTCGTCAATCTGGCGCTGAATGCCTGTCAGGCTGATCAAGACCAATCCGGCCCGGTCCGGGTAGAGGTTCTGCCCGCAGCCAATTGGAACCCCAATCGGCAACCTGACATCGGCCATTTCTTTACCAATCGCAACTACAGCGTGTTTCAGGTGCAAGATCATGGCCTTGGCATTTCTCCAGAAGATCGGCCAAAGTTGTTTGAACCTTATTTCACCACAAAAGGGGAAAATGGCACAGGCTTGGGCCTGCCAATTGTGGCCAGCATTCTGCGCCAAAGCGATGGCGCGATCTGGTTTGACAGCACGATAGGACAAGGCACCACCGTTACCGTGGCATGGCCAGCCACGGCCACAGACGTCAGCCTGCCAGCAACGCCAACCGCACAGCTGCAACAGAACGAGGCCGGCAAGGCCGCGTCAGGATTGACCGGGCTGAATATTTTGGTGGTCGATGATGTGGCGGATGTCGCTGATGTTCTGGCCGAAATGCTTGAGGCGGCGGGCGCCGTAACGGTCGCCCTTTCCGATCCCAAAGAGGCACAAGCGATGTTGACCGAAAACCCCGGCCTTTGGTCTGCCTTGGTAACCGATCTGGACATGCCGGATATTTCAGGGGTTCAACTGGCCCAAGCGGCATCAAAACAAACGCCACCCGTGCCATGCATTCTTGTTTCGGGACGGATCGGTAGCCGGGTTTTGCCACAAGATCTGTTTTCCGCCATCTTGGCCAAACCGACCGAGGCCAGCACCCTGATCAACGCAGTTCAAACCGCCGTTTCGGCACCAAAAACGGAAGTTGTCAGCTAGGAAGCGGCGGGCAGCCGCTGGGCAAAGGCGGCAATCTCAGCGTCGATCAACGCGCTGCACAGCGCCAATGCCGCGCGGCAGTCTTGCACCAGATCCGGCAGTTTTTCCGTGTCTCCGGCGCTTGCCGCATTTTCCAGTTCACAAAGAGCGGCATGCAGGGGCAGCGCCCCAAAAATCGCAGCGCCCCCGGCGCATTGATGCGCCTGCTGCGCGAAACTGACGGGATCAATCTCTGCAAGATCCCCATCCAAAAGCCTATGCACGCTGGCCTCTACCTCCTGCGCAATGCCGCGCAACCGCGTCAGACCAAGACTGTCGGCCAAAACCTCGATCGCATCGGCAATGCCGCCGCGCAGGTCTTGAGATGAGTCAGCACCATAAACATCTGTGTCCTGCGAAAGAACACGCTCCAGATCACGGGTGCGGATTGGTTTATACATAATCTCATTCACCCCCGCCCCCAGCGCCAGGGCATGATCTGACGGCTGCAAATTCGCCGTCAACCCGACGATGCGCGCCTGATGTGACATGCCCCCCGCGCGGATCAGCCGGGTTGCCTCGATCCCGTCCATGCCGGGCATGCTAATGTCCATCAAGATCAGATCAAAGGCCAATTGCCCGGCCATGGCAACGGCCGTTTCCCCATCCGCCGCCTCATGCGCCTGATGGCCCAAGGACATCAGCATGTTGCGCACCAAAACGCGGTTAACGGCCTGATCGTCAACCACCAACACTCGACGCGCGATCGCGAGCTTTGGGGCGCGGGTCTCAGGGCCGCTGTTCATCGGCAATTCAACCCAAAACAGGCTGCCTCGACCGGGTTGGCTTTGAACGCCCACCCTGCCCCCCATCATCTGAACAGCGCGCCGCACAATCCCCAAACCGATGCCCGCCCCTCCGACCGACCGGCCATAGCCGCGATCCAAAACCTCGAAATCCTCAAAAATCCGCGACTGATCGGCGGGGTCAATACCGATACCGCGATCCTCGACCTCAATGCGCAGCAAGGCCTGTGCTGTCATGCCAAAGCGCAGAAAAATTGGACGGTCTCCGCCGAATTTGATCGCATTGCTCAACAGATTGCGCAGCATCTGACGCATCGCGCGTGGGTCACCCAAACAGGTTTCGGGCACCGCCGCATCAATCTGCAATCGAATATCGACCCCTTGCTCTGCCCCTGATCGCAGGGCCGCCGCAACCAGTTCCGACGCCAATATGCGCAACGAAAACGGCTCTGTCGTCTGTTTGGGATGCGGCCCATCCTCTATGGCCGTCAGGTCCAGCACATGTTCGATCTGATCCAAGGCCGCCACGGCGCTTTGCTGGGCGATTGTCAGCAAGGATTGCACTGCAGCATCGTGATGTTGCCGCAAAACCAGATCTATCGCGCCCAAAACGCCCTGCATCGGAGTGCGCAACTCATGACTTGCCGCAGCCAGAAAGCGCACCTTTTCATCCGCCTCGCGTTTTGCCCGGCGTGCAGTCATCCGACGCCGCCGTTCCACCGCAACGGTGGCCGAAATGTCTCTGACAAATCCAACGTGCAACTTACGGCCCGACGTTCCTTTGTCATCGACAACGGAAAGGCTGACGGGAATAACGCGGCCAGACTTGGTGCGCAGCCGCAAACGGCGTCGGCGCTGGCCGGCCAATCGGTTGATCAGCCGGACGTCATGTTGCTGGCCATCGGACACATCCGCCATGGGCCAAAGCGTGCTGATCCCACGGCCCAGAACTTCGCTGCGCGGTTTTTCGAACAAGGCCTCGGCTGCGGCGTTAAACAGCACCACGCGCCCCTCGGTATCAGCAACAACAACGGCATCAATGGCGATCTCAAAGCTGCTGCGCAGGGTTGTTTTTAACCTCTCAACCGTTTGCATCCGCAGACGACCGGTGCGGTAAAGAGAGAAGGAAACCGCCGCAAGCCCCAGGATCACCAACAAAACAAGCCCGCCCGCAAGGAAGAAATGCTGTAAAAAACGTTCGTGCTGTTGACGAAGATCCTCGACCCGGCCCAGCGAGGCCAGCATGCCGCGCAGCACAACAAAGCGAACATCAGGCGTCAAGTTTTCCAATTGCGTCCGGACCGTCTCTATCCCCGCAAGGTTCATGGGGGTCAGCGCATCAATTCGGGGGACAAGCTCGTGCAAATGGCGACGAACGGCCATCAATCTGGTGTTGAACGCCTCTGGCTCAGACAAGAAATCTTGAAAGCTGCGGGCCAAAGGGACGATTGCCTCAACCCGGCTGTAAAGGATATCGAATTGCAAAATCGCTTTGGAAAAGTTTGGGGCCGAAGCGCTGCGATCTGCACTCAGGCGATGAAGGGCCAACAAGGCGCGCAGGTGATCCACCTCCAATTGCCCCACAGCCCAGTGCAGATTCTCCGCGCTTTTCAGCCGCAAAGCCTGAGACACCTCATACACCCGGCCACCAAGAATTGAGACGCCCAAAAGGCTTAGGGCAACCACGACCGCACAAAGCCATGTCAGGCGATCTTTTAAAGGGTCCTTTAAAAGAAGTGAGCTTTTCATAGAGATCCCCATCGGCCTATCAAGCCGGATCTCCCGATATTGAATTCAAAGACATGCTGCCCAAAAATGCCGCGAGCCTTCCACACACAAGCGCTCCGGACATCCGAGTTTGGTTGGCAATAAAACCTAGCGACGCGCGCGTTCAATTTCGAAAAACCTCAATCCAATCTACCTACAAAGAGCGAATTCGCGCCATGTGATATTTCAAATATAGCATTTAAACAATGAGCGTATCGAAAGATATTGTGCTTTGCATGTGCGCATATAGAATCAAAGATGAAATCATCCTATCGAGATGCTCTGATACCGTTGCGTCATGCGCATGGTGCATTATGCATCCAAAGTGTTCAAAAGACGTAGGCAAGTTTATAAAATCGTGGCGATGAAACAGAACGTGGTGACCAAGGTGATTGAACAACAACACTACACGGTTGTTATTGCAGATGACCATAATTTGGTGCGCGATGCCGTAGCCGAGATGCTGATCGCAGATGGCGGATTTTCGGTTTCATCCGTGGGCGATTTGCCTGCAACATTTCAGGCGCTGCAAACAAACGATCCGATTGATATGCTGTTGCTTGACGTCTCGATGCCGGGCATGGCTGGCATGGGATCCATTCAGCAAATTGTCGCAAAACACCCGGATCTGAAGATTGTTCTGTTCTCTGGCAGCGTTTCCAGCGAGTTTGTCTTTCAAAGCTTGCAAGCGGGCGTTCGGGGCTATGTGCCCAAAACCCTTCCCCTGCGGTCGTTGACATCAGCGCTGCGGCTTGTCTTGTCGGGTCAGGTTTTTCTTCCCATGTCGCTCTTGTCCGAGGTCGATGGAACACCGTCCTTCGAAAGCCGTGGCGACAATCAGAAGATCTTGACCGCCAAAGAGGTGAATATCCTCAATTTGGTTTCAGATGGCAAAACAAACAAAGAAATCGCTTGGGCATTGGGCGCGTCGGAAGTCACTGTTAAAATGTATCTCAGAACGATTTTCAATAAGTTGGGCGCATCAAATCGCACACATGCCGTGATGTTGGCAAAGGCAAAGTCACTTCTTTGAAATATCACGATTGGATCAGCCAAGCCCATCCAAATGATCGCTTGCAATCGCCAGCGTCGCGCGCAGGGTTCAAGGCGCGGCAATCCCAAACCAACAGCGGAATGTCGATCACAAGACTTGCATCAAGCAACTCAGTCATTAAATAATTGCAATCACGCTGAATTTTAAAATCACAGTGCGAAATATTATAGTGCCGATGGGAGCACCGCCAATCACGAACCCAGAAAGGCCATAACCGGAACATGAAGCGCCACGATTTAACGGCAAACCCGACCAGCTTCGCCTTTGGTGTCATGCTTTTGTGGCTTGCCATCGTTTATATGTTCCACGGCCATCCCTCAGACCGGGAAGATTCCGTTTCCACCTTATCCGATAGCTTCGCTGCCAAAATAAACGCGCCCTTGGCCAACGTCGGGCCATCCGAGGGCTTTTGGGAATTCGCCTTTATCAACCCCTTGATTTTCCTACTCTTGCCACTGCTCATTATCCTGCTTTGCATACGCATTTATTGGGATGCACTCCGGCTTTCCCAGGCACGCACTGAGTTAGAGACGGTGCAAGCTGCGGTGACGGCCCAAAATGAAAAGATTGACCGTTTGAGCCAGCAAATTGCCAAGGCCAACCATGCCTCGGCAGCCCATCAAGAACACATGGCCATGGTCTCACATGACATGCGGACCTCACTTCTGGGCGTGAAAGAACTGCTTGATTGCGCGCAGAACAGTGACGCGCCATTGGACAACAGCTTTCACTTAACCGCATCGACAACGGCGATTGATCGCATGCTGCGATTGATTGAAAGTTGTGACCAAGACCCAAAGAGCAAAACGCCCCCGATGGGCACCTTCTGTCCAACGGCGCTTTTGATAAGCCTTCCGCCGCTGATCTCGGCAGCAGCCCGCGCCAATGGCACGGTGATCGTGACCGAACTGGCCAAGGATATGCCGAAGTTGATGGGAGACTCGGCCCAGATCGGGCAGATCGTGCTTAACCTGCTCAGCAATGCGGTGAAGTTTACCAAAGCTGGCACCGTGACCTTTTCGGGCAGGCTCGATCCATCGGCAAAGGCAGAAGAGTTGCCCCGTTTGGTCATCACGGTGGCGGACACAGGCCAAGGTATTGCGCCACAAGATCTGACGCAGATCTTCAAGCCAAGGTTTCGTGGCCAGCAACCGTCAGGTAGCTTTGCGGCTGGCAGCGGGCTGGGCTTGGCCATTGTCAAGCGTCTGGTTGACGCGATGAAAGGCAAGATCGCGGTGCAAAGTGAGCTGGGCAAGGGCAGCACCTTTACCTTGGAAATCCCCCTGCCCTTGGCCAAGCCTGCGCAAGCCGAAAGCAAACCAAATCCAGCCGCCGTCTTGGCCGGAAAGCGTGTGCTTTTGGTTGACGATGACGCGCTGATGCTTTTGATCGGCTCGCGCAGCTTGCAGCGCGCTGGTGCGCTTGTTCAGCTGGCCAACACCACCGAAGATGCGCTGGCCACCTGCCAAGAAGACGTGCCCGATGTGGTGGTGCTGGATCTGAATCTGGCGGGCGTCAATGCGGCCAAATTTGCACGCTCTATACGCAATGTGATTGCCCCCAATCGCTGTCGCATCATCGCCTTTTCAGGCAACATGGGACCAGATCGCGCGCGCGATTGTCTGGACAACGGCTTTGACGCCGCCATGGCGAAAAACGCCGATCTGGCGGCAGCCTTGGGTCGCATCCTCTCTGCGGCCTAAAGCGCCTTTGAAACACAAAGACATAATTCTTGACCGTTGATAGCAACACAGTGTGTTGCCCTGTGGCCCATAGGATTTATCCTTATCTCACAACTGGGTCACGAGGATCGTCGCCAATGCCGCATGACACACCTCTCATCACAACTATGGTGGTGGGTCTGTGTCTGGCTTTTGCCTTGGGTTTGGTCGCCCATAGGCTCAAACTGCCCATGATTGCCGGGTATTTATTGGCAGGGGTAATCATCGGCCCGTTTACGCCCGGCTTTGTGGCCGATCAGTATTTGGCGCAAGAACTGGCTGAACTTGGGGTGATCCTGTTGATGTTCGGCGTCGGGCTTCATTTCAGCTTGAAAGAGCTTATGGCCGTCAAGACCATCGCCATTCCGGGCGCATTGGGACAGATCATCGTTGCAACGGCGGCGGGCACTCTTATGGGCTGGGCGATGGGTTGGACCATCGGAGCAAGCATTGTCTTTGGCCTGTCCTTGTCGGTGGCTTCAACCGTTGTGCTGCTGAGATCCTTGCAAGAACGCGGGATCGTCGGTCAAGAGCGGGGGCACATCGCTGTTGGCTGGCTGATCGTCGAAGACTTGGTCATGGTGCTGACTTTGGTTTTGGTGCCGCCTTTGGCGGGGCTTTTGGGGGGCACGGCCATGCCCTTAGATGAAGAAACCGCTGAGGTGGCACGTCTGGGCGTCGGTACGGTGATTGCGACATTGCTGGTCACGGGGGCAAAGGTTTTGGCCTTTCTCGGGCTGATGCTGATCGTGGGCAGCCGACTGATCCCCCTGATCCTGCATTATGTCGCCCATACCCGGCAGCGAGAGCTGTTCCGCCTTGCGGTGCTGTCCATCGCCTTGGGGGTGGCTTGGGGATCGGCCAAGTTCTTTGGCGTGTCCTTTGCGCTAGGAGCCTTCTTTGCCGGAATGGTCATGGCCGGGTCCAGCCTGTCGGCGCAGGCGATGAAAGACACCCTGCCGCTGCGCGATGCGTTCGCGGTGTTGTTCTTTGTTTCAGTCGGGATGCTGTTTGATCCAGCGGTGATTTTGACCCAACCGCTCAGCCTCTTGGGAACCGTTGTCATCATCATCGGTGTCAAGTCCTTGGCCGCCTATGGCATCGTGCGCGCCTTTGGCCATGGCCGACCTGTCGCCGCGACCATTGCCGCCAGCCTTGCCCAGATTGGCGAGTTTTCGTTCATTCTGATCGTGATGGGCGTCAACCTGAATGTCGTGCCGGTTGAAGCGCGAGATCTAGTGGTCGCCGGATCTTTGCTGTCAATCTTGGCAAACCCGGTGATCTTTGCGGTGCTGGACCGCAAAGGTCTGGGTGAGGTGACAGAGCCGCAGCCCGAGCCTGCGCGTCAGGCGACGCCGTAAAGACGCTTGGCTTCGGCAAAAGACATCAGCTTTTGCAGCTTTTCGTCCCACAGATGCAGCTTTACCGAGGCAAAGCTTTCGCGGATCGTCAAGCGCTGCGCCTCGGCCAGTTCGGCGTGGTCACGCAGCACTTCTGGAAGGCGATAGAACGGGATGCGGCTGTAAAGGTGATGCACATGGTGGATGCCGATATTGGCCGACATCCAGCGCAAGGGCTGGGGCAGCACATAATGCGATGACCCTTCCAGCGCCGCCTCATGCAACTGCCAGTCATCCGCTTTGGCCCAATGGGTTTCCTCAAACTGGTGCTGCACATAAAACAGCCATATCCCCACGGTTGCCGCAATCACCGAGGTGGGCAGATAGATCAACAACAAAGGCATGAACCCGCCCAGCCAGATGATCAGACCCACCAGAATTGCGATCACCGCATTGGTTCCCATCGCAGAAATCCAATAGCGCCAGCCCGAGGTCATCAGACCCAAAGGCACGCGGTTTTGCAAAATGAAGATATAGCTGGGCCCCAACAGGAACAGCACCAGCGGATGGCGATACAGCCGATAGACCAACCGGCCAAAGCGGCTGCGGGCGCGGTATTCTTCCACCGTCAGCGTCATCACATCGCCAATGCCGCGATGGTCCAAATCGCCGTGGTGTGAATGATGAATCGAATGGGTCCGGCGCCAAACGTCATAGGGGGTCAGGGTCAGCACGCCCAGACAACGGCCAACCCAATCCTGCACCTTACGATTGTTGAAATAGCTGGCATGGCCGCAATCATGCTGGATGACAAAGATGCGCACCAGAAACAGCCCATTCAGCGCAGCGATTGCAAAGGCCAGCCAATAGCTCACCGACATGGCGGCCCATGCCAAGCCCCAAAGCAGAAAGAATGGCACAAGCGTGACCAGCAGTTCCATGATGCTGCGCCGGGTTGAGGGTTCACGATAACGGGCCAGAACTTGCACCCAATCCTTGGCCTGACGCACGCGCGCCGCCTCTTCCGTCGTCACATTCGTCATATACTGTTGCCTAAGCCTTGGTTCCCGTGCGGCCCCTACCCATGGCGGCGCCTGCGTTTATACGTCACCGAACTCCCTGCTCGGCATGTCTTTGCATACAATGCAGTCGCACAATGTGGAAAGCAGAATTTTCAGTCAAAGTGTCACGCTTGATTGACAGTCGCCTCAGCGCTTGCCGCCTTGGACTTTTGCGCCGATTTGCGCTGCTTTTCGGTGGCCGATTTCAACTGCCCACAGGCCGCCATGATATCCTCACCGCGCGGAGTGCGGATGGGGGTCGCAAAGCCGGCGTGGTACAGGATGTCGGCAAAGGCATGGATGCGGTTGCCGGATGAGCGTTTGTAAGGCGCGCCGGGCCATTCGTTAAACGGGATCAGGTTCACCTTGGCCGGGATGCCCTCAAGCAGTTTGACCAGCCGATGCGCGTCTTCCTTGGTGTCATTCACCCCGTCCAGCATCACATATTCAAAGGTGATCCGTTCCGAGTTCGACAGGTTCGGATAGTCTTTCAGGGCCGCCAGCAGGGTCTCGATATTCCATTTCTTGTTGATTGGCACCAGCACATCGCGCACCGCGTCAGTGGTGGCGTGGAACGAGACCGCCAAAAGGCAGCCGATCTCGGTCGCCGTGCGAGCGATTTCGGGGACGACGCCCGAGGTGGACAAAGTGATGCGGCGACGGCCCAGCGCGATGCCTTCGTTATCCATCACAACCTTCATCGCGTCGCGGACGTTTTCAAAGTTGTAAAGCGGCTCGCCCATGCCCATCAGAACGATGTTCGAAACCAGCCGCACCTCTTCCTTGGGGGCGCCGGGCACCGGCCATTCGTCCAGATCGTCGCGCGCCAGCATCACCTGACCGACAATCTCGGCTGCGGTCAGGTTGCGCACCAGTTTCTGCGTGCCGGTGTGGCAGAAGGAACAGGTCAGCGTGCAACCCACTTGGGATGAGATGCATAGCGTGCCCCGGTCTGTTTCAGGGATATAGACGACCTCCACCTCATGCCCGCCGTCAATCCGCACCAGATATTTGCGTGTGCCATCGGTCGAGATTTGCCGGGTCACGACCTGCGGCACCTCCAGCACGAAATGCTCGGCCAACAGCGCGCGATAATCCTTGGCAAGGTTGGTCATGCGGTCAAAGTCGCGCACGCCCCAATGGTAAACCCATTGCCAAACTTGGCCAACCCGCATCTTGGCCTGCTTTTCCGGCGTGCCCGCAGCGATCAACGCGGCGCGCATCTGGTCGCGCGTCATGCCGACAAGGTTCAGCTTGCCCCCTTGGGCCAGTTTGCGCGGCAAGGTCAGAACATCTTGGGTGATGGGCGCAGAGGTCTGTGGCGCGGTCGCGTCGGTCATGGGTCAAGTCCGTAAGGGAATAAGCCAAGGCTTATAGGGGATTCGGTGGCAAAACAAAAGCGCCCCAACCTTGCGGCGGGGCGCCTGATACTTCGGGTCTTAAAATCAGCTACAGCGCTTTCCAGCCTCTTCCATCGAGGCGGTGAACCCGCGCAGCGAGAAGGTATCGACCGTCTGCGTCCCACGACCCGAACGCGCCGTCAAAACAGCCGTGGTGCCCTTTTTCAAAGCCGCCAAAATGGCCGCATCATCTTCTTTTGTGCCCGGCCAAGCCCATTCGCCATCGGTGATCAACTCATAGCGCGTGCCGTCAACGTCCATCCTGACGGTCGACCCCCCTGCAAAGGGATAGCCACCAGAGAACGAGATTTCACCCGCAACACCGCTGCGGAAGGTGACGAACAGTAAAACCTCGCCCCGGCGCACCTGAACGGGCTGGCCATCGCGGGTGTTTACGCTTTCCTTGGGGCTAGAGACGCCCCAGCATTCCTTGGGGTTTTCTTCGACGAACACGCTCCAATCGGTCATGGTCGCGACGCGATTGGTCGATTCCTGAGCAACCGCCGCTGTCGTGGCGAACATGCCAGTACCGAAACCAACTGTCGCCACCAACACGGCGCGGGTCATCCAGCTTGCCATATGTCTCACAGCCTCCAAGCTGCAGTTTGCCTCTGCCCTGCCAAGACCGCTTGATCTTGCGGTTTTTCCTGTGGCGTGGGGCGGTTTCACTCGATATCCCATGCATAACCAAAATGACCAATCCGCGAAAGCCCCTTGGGCATAAAATCGCGCATCCGTGACGGGAGAGACTGATGGGCAAGCCAACTGCAATGGTGGAATTGTGGCGCGGGGGGCTTTTGGAAAGCACCCATCAGGGTCATGCGGTTGTGGTCGATGACACGGGCCAGATCGTCGAGGCCTGGGGCGATCCGGGGCGGATCATCTTTCCGCGATCCTCCTGCAAGATGATCCAGGCGCTGCCTTTGGTGGAAAGCGGGGCGGCGGATGCCTTTGGCCTGACGCCGGTGCAGCTGGCGCTGTCTTGTGCAAGCCATCAGGGCGCGGCGCTGCATGTGAATGCCGCGCGCGACTGGCTGGCGGGGATTGGTTTGGGCGAGCCGGACCTGCGCTGCGGCAGCCATGAGCCCTATGACAAGGCCGAGCGCGACCGGCTGATCTGCGGCCATGAGGGGCCCTGCCAGTTGCACAACAACTGTTCGGGCAAACATTCGGGGTTTCTGACCGCCAACAAGCATCTGAAGGGCGGGCCGGAATATGTCGAGATCGACCATCCGCTGCAAAAGGCCATTCGCGCCGCGACCGAGGAGGTGACGGACGAAACCGTGGCGGGCTATGGCATTGACGGCTGTTCGGCCCCGAATTTCGCCATGTCGGTGGCGGGTCTGGCCCGCGCCATGGCAAAATTTGCCAAGGCTGGGGCGGGGGGTTCGGTGCGCGAGCGTGCGATGCAGCGGCTGCGCGACGCGATGGCGGCGCATCCCGAATATGTGGCGGGCGAGGGGCGGTCTTGCACCGAACTGATGCGCGCCATAGGGGGCCGGGTGGCGATCAAGACCGGGGCCGAGGCGGTGTTCATCGCCATGATCCCCGAGAGAAAGCTGGGCCTTGCCTTGAAGATCGAGGATGGCAATTCGCGGGCATCCGAGGCCGCGCTGGTCGCGATCTTGACGCGGCTGGGCGTGTTGGACGCCGCGCATCCGATGGCGCAAAAGCGTCTGCCTGCGCCGCAGACCAATTGCCGGGGCCTGACGGTGGGGGAATTGCGGCTGGCGCAAGGGTTTCTCTGATCCCTTGCAGGCTTGAGTCCCCGCAGACTTGATTCAGGGTCGGGTTGGGTTACACTTTCGCCATGAACGCCCCGACGCCCATTCCGCAGCCCATCGCCGATGTGGTCAGCTTTGACCGCCGGGAGCTTTCCACCATCCTGTCGCTCTATGGCCGGATGGTCGCCAGCGGCGACTGGCGCGATTATGCGATGGATTTTCGGCCCGACGTGGCGGTGTTTTCGGTGTTTCGCCGGGCGGCCGAGGTGCCGCTTTATCGGATCGAAAAGCGCCCGGCCTTGCGGGCGCGGCAGGGCATGTATGTTGTCTGTGGCGGCGAGGGGCAGGTGCTGCGCCGGGGCCATGATCTGGCCGCCGCCCTGCGCGTGCTGGAAAAGCCCCTGCGGCCGATCGACTGAACGCTGGGGTTACAGCACGCGGCGGCGGTGGGTGACCGGTCCGCCACCTTGGACCGCGATACGGGTGATGCAGGCGGCGGTGTTCTCATGCGCGACCGACATCGAATGGCCGTTGGCGTGGATCAGGCGCTGGTCATCGACGATGATCGCGACATGGCCTTTCCAGAAGATCAGATCGCCCCGGCTAAGGGGGGCATCGGCGGGGATGTCCTGCCCGGCCCCCTGTTGCAGGTCGCTGTCGCCGGGCAGGGGGATGCCGCAAGCGGCATAGGCCAGTTGCACAAGCCCCGAGCAATCCAACCCCGCGCGGGAATTGCCGCCCCAGAGATAGGGGGTGTGCAAAAGGCTTTCGGCCACGGCGACCGGATCGGCGAGATGCTGGCCCAAGGGCAGGAGGTGGCAGGCGGGCAGAAAGCCTTGGGTGGTTTCGGCCCAATTGCCGTGGCTCGCGGTAATGGCCACCTCTGCGCCGAGCGATAGCGCGCTGATCTCGGGCGCCTGAACCTTGGGTTCGGGGTAAAGATGGGTGCCGGGGGTGGCGACCCAATGGGTGGGCGTTGGCCCCCGGGACAGCGCCGTATCGGGCAGCCAGCCGCAATAGCCGTCTTTGGCGGCAAAGCCGAAGGCGTGGCCTTCATGGCGGTCAATCACGGTAAAGGCCGCGCCGAGAAGAAGCTGGCGTTCGCGCGGGCCGTTTGGCGTGCGCAAGAGGTCGACCACCGGCTGCGCCACCCGCATAGGCGTGCCTTCGGTAAAGACCGGCACCTCGATGCGGCCCTTGAGCGAGACATGGGCAATGCGGGGGGTGGCAGGGGTGAGGCGGCGGTCCATTCTGTCTCCCTATGCTCGTCGTCGGCCTTTGGCCGCTCCTTGCAGGCTTAGCCGGAAAGGCCAAGGATCGCAGGCAGCGCGCCCAGCACGGCGCGCGCGCCTTGGCCTGCGCCGCCCTTGGGCCGGGCGGGCAGATCGGCGGGGCTGTGGCCGTAGATGTCGAAATGCAGGTAACGCGGGCCTTCGACAAAGCGGCGCAGGAAGAGGGCGGCGGTGACCGACCCCGCAAAGCCCCATCCCGGCGCGTTATCCAGATCGGCGATGCCGGGTTCGATGATATGTTCATAGGGCGTCCAGAAGGGCAGGCGCCAGACCGGATCGAAGCCCGCTTTTGCGCCCGACTCCAGCGCCTGAACCATGTCCTCATCATCGCAGTAATAGGGGGCAAGGTCGGGGCCCACGGCGATGCGCGCAGCGCCGGTCAGCGTGGCCATTGAAATCACCGCGTCGGTCGGGCTCTCGCAGGCATAGGCCAAGGCATCGGCAAGGACGAGGCGACCTTCGGCGTCGGTGTCGTTCACCTCGACCGTGAGGCCCTTGCGCGAGGTGAGAATGTCCTTTGGCCGCTGGGCATTGCCGGCGATGACGTTTTCCACCGCCGGGATCAGCACGCGCAGGCGCAGGGGCAGGTTCAGCGCCATGATCATATGGGCCAGCCCCATGACCGTGGCCGCGCCGCCCATGTCCTTTTTCATCAACAGCATGCCGGAGGAAGGTTTGATGTTCAGCCCGCCGGTGTCAAAGCACACGCCCTTGCCGACCAGCGTCAGATGCGGGCCTGTGCTGCCCCATGTCATCTCAAGTAGGCGCGGGGCGCGGGTGGAGGCGCGGCCGACGGCGTGGATCATGGGGAAGTTCTGCGCCAGCAGATCGTCGCCCCGGATCACGGTGGTCTTGGCGTGGAAGCGGTCGGCCAGCGCCAGAAAGGCCGTCTCCAACTCGGCTGGCCCCATGTCGAGCGCAGGCGTGTTGATGAGGTCGCGCGTCAGGAACTCGCCCTCGGCCATGGCGAGGAGGCGGGCGGTGTCGAGACCTGCAGGCGGTTTGAGCAGGGCGGGGTCTTGTGCCGGTTTGCCGGGGCGGTAGCGGTCAAAGCGGTAGGACTGGAGCAGGAAGGCCAGCGCCGCCTCGTCCCGCTGGGCCGGTGTCAGATCCCCCTCAAGGTGCCAGGCCCCGGCGGGCAGGCTGGCGGCGGCGCGGGCGAGATGGAAGCGGCCGCGCGCGCGGGCTTTGGCGCTGCCCGTGCCCGCAACGGCGGCCTGCACGCCGCCATCGGCACCGGGGATGAGCCGCAGCTCTCCGGGCCCCGCCTCAAACCCCGTGGCACGCAGCCATGCGGCTGTGGCGGGGGGGTGGGCGGCCAAAAAACGCTCCAAACCCTCGGGTGTCACAACATGCAAAGCACGCGAGACGGCATCGGCGGGGGCAAAGATGGGGTTTGGCATGATGTCCTGCGGGCTGTGATCTTTGGCCCAACCCTAGCCAATCCCACGCCGCCCGCAACTGCCGATCAAGGCTTAATTCAAGGTCTGATCCAGAAGCCCCTTGTCAGGGGCCAAAGACCGCTCGGCAATCCGGACGAGCCGCGCCCAGACGGCGGAAAACGCCGTGACATCTGCCTGCTCAAGACAGCTGCGCACATCGCCCGCGACGATCCCCAAACTGACCATGCCCAGATTTTCTGCCATACGCTGCAAGCGGCGCAACTGTCGTGACAGATCCTGCATCTCACGCTCGCGCACCTGCGCGGCAAGGCCCGCCATGGTGAGCGCCAGCTCCCCCAAGGCCCGCGTCACCACCTGTTCCGCCGAGGCGGTGCCAAGATTGCGGTAGATCGTGGCAATCGGTTCGGAATCCTGCCGGACCCGTTCCTTGACAGGCAAAGCCACCACATTGTTGCGTGACATGACACACCCTTTCCTCAACACCCAAGGCCAAGCTTGCCTGATTGTGCTAAAGAAAACGTTCACCTCGGCACAGAAAAGCACAGTCAAGGGGCACAATCCCTCTCGCATTTTCCGCGAATGCGTCCTAACCCAAGGGCAAGACAATCGCAGGACGCCGACCATGTCAGCCACCGCTCGCCCCTTGCCCAATTATCTGGTCAGCCGGTTTCAGGGATGGAAAGCCACCACCTACAAGGACAATCGCGCCTGGTATCGCCGTCTGGCCGAAAGCGGCCAGCACCCGCGCGCAATGGTGATTTCCTGCTGCGACAGCCGCGTGCATGTCACCTCGATCTTTGGGGCTGATGAGGGTGAGTTCTTTATCCACCGCAACATCGCCAATCTGGTGCCGCCCTATAACCCCGATGGCGAGCGGCACGGTACCTCGGCGGCGGTAGAATATGCGGTCACCTCGCTGGGGGTCGCGCATATCGTGGTTCTGGGCCATTCCAACTGTGGCGGCGTCAAGGGCTGCCATGACATGTGCTGCGGTCTGGCCCCGGCCCTGGAGGAAAAGACAAGCTTCGTCGGCCGCTGGATGGATATCCTGCGCCCGGGTTTTGACAGGGTGGCGAACCTGCCCAAGGACGAGATCTTTCAGGCGCTGGAAAAAGAGGCGGTTGTGGTCAGTCTGGAAAACCTGATGACCTTTCCCTTCGTGCGCGAAGCGGTCGAGGATGACCGACTGACCTTGCACGGGCTGTGGAACAACACCGGCGAGGGCGAGTTAGAGCAATATGACCCCGCGCGCGGTGCCTTTGCCACCCTTTAATCCCGAGTTCAAAGGAGCGACCATGTCCCTGCCCGATTTCGCCACCCACCTAGCGCTTGGCCAAATGGACCTTGGCCCCTTTGCCCCAAAACCCACCTCGATTGAGGGCAATCAGTCTGAGGCTTCGGTTGATCTGTGGACCTCGCCCGATGGGCGGGTGGCGCTGGGGGTCTGGGAATGCACCCCCGGCCGCTTTACCGCCGATCGCAGCGGATCGACCGAGTTTTGCCATTTCCTGTCAGGCCGGGTGGAAATGACCCATCCTGATGGGCGCGTGCAGGCCTTTGGCCCCGGCGATGCCATCACCTTACCGCAGGGCTGGAAGGGTGTCTGGCGCGTGGTGGAACAGGTGCGCAAAATCTATGTGATCACCCAAGGCTAAAGCACCTTCACCGAACGGCGCGCCTTTGTTCGACAAAGTTGCGCTTTGGAAAATCCCCTTCACTCAGGGCTTGCAAATCGCCCCCGAACCCTTAAGTCGCCCAAAACGCTTGGAGGGCATATGGCAGAGTTACTGGCAGTCGCGGGCGACAATCTTTTGACGCCAATGATCCTATGCTTTGCGCTGGGGCTTTTCGCCGCGATAGCCCGGTCGGAACTGACGATCCCCGAGGCTTTTGCCAAAGCGATGTCGATCTATCTTCTCTTTGCCATCGGCTTCAAGGGCGGGGTCGCGGTGGCGGGCCATGGCATTGATGGCCATGTGCTGATGGCGCTGGTGGGCGGCATTATCCTGTCATTTGCCATTCCCTTTGCGGCTTTTGCCCTGTTGAGGGTGATGACCGGGCTTTCGGCTGTCGATGCCGCGGCGGTTTCAGCGCATTACGGATCGGTCTCGATCGTGACCTTTGTCACGGCCACCTCGGTGGTCAGCGGGCAAGGGCTGCCGTTCGAGGGCTATATGGTGGCCGTTGCCGCCGCGATGGAAGCCCCGGCGATTGTCTCGGCGCTGTGGTTGGCGGCGCGGTCGGGGTCGGGCGCCCGAATGGATGCGCGGCTTTGGCATGAGATTTTGCTCAACGGTTCTATCGTGCTGTTGGTCGGCTCGTTCCTGATCGGAGCGGCGACGGGCGATGAGGGGATGGCGCGGATTGAAGCCTTCATCGTGGCACCCTTCCAAGGGATCTTGTGCCTGTTCCTGCTGGATATGGGCTTGGTCGCGGGTCGTGGCTTGCGCGGATCAAAGGGCATATTGGGCCTTGGAACCATCGCATTTGGCATGATCATGCCCATGGTCGGGGCCGCACTTGGCCTAGGCGTGGCCTTGGTGATCGGGCTTTCGGCGGGTGGCGCGGCGCTTTTGATGACGCTTGCTGCCTCGGCCAGCTATATCGCCGTGCCTGCGGCCATGCGCGTGGCTTTGCCCGAGGCGAACCCTTCGGTCTATCTGACGCTGTCCTTGGGCGTCACATTTCCCTTCAACCTGATCTTCGGCATTCCGGCCTATCTGGCCGTGGCCCAAACCCTGAGCGGAGGCTGACCCGTGCAGACCCATCTTGCCAAACGCGTCGAGATCATCATCGAGGCCCCAATGGAAACCCGCCTGACCGAGGCCTTGGAACAGGCGGGGGTGACGGGGTTCACCGTGCTGCCGGTTCTGGGTGGGTCGGGCCGCTCGGGGCGCTGGACGCGCGAGGGGCAAATCGGCCGGGCGGGGATGGTGGCGGTGATCTGCCTCATTCGCCCCGAACGGCTGGACGCGCTTCTGGAGGCGGCGTTTCAGGTGGTGGCGCGCCATATCGGCGTGGTCTCGGTGACGGATACGCAGGTGCTGCGGGCCGAGCGGTTCTAAGGGCGTCTTAGCGCCCACCGTGGCGTTCCCCCCCACCCCCAGCCCCTCCCCACGGGGGGGAGGGGAGGCGTTGGGTTTGCGGCGTTTCTCTTTGTGCCCATGAGGGAAAGTTTGTTCGGCGGATGCCCCACCTTGGGGGGATCCCGCAGCGCCGGTGCCGGACGTCGGAGGTTCGCCCCCCACCCCCAGCCCCTCCCCACGAGGGGGAGGGGAGGCGCGGGATTTCTGGCCTTTCGCTCTGCGGCCACGGACATCGCCACGTCTGTAAGCCTGTCACCTCCCCTCCCCCTCCGTGGGGAGGGGCTGGGGGTGGGGGGGGCTGGTTGCGACGACCGCAAGAAAAAGCCCCGCCGAGGCGGGGCTTTTGCATGGGACGATCCGATGTCGGATCACAGCGTCGGGTAGATCGGGAACTTCTCGCAGAGAGCCTCGACCTTGGCTTTCACCGCCGCCTCGACCGCGCCGTTGCCCTCTTCGCCGTTCTTGGCCAGACCATCGACCACCTCGACGATCCAATCCGCGATCAGACGGAATTCCGGCTCGGCAAAGCCGCGCGTGGTGCCTGCCGGGGTGCCAAGGCGCACGCCCGAGGTGACCGTCGGCTTTTCGGGGTCAAATGGGATGCCGTTCTTGTTGCAGGTGATATGCGCCCGGCCCAGCGCCTTTTCGGTCGCATTGCCCTTCACCCCCTTGGGGCGCAGGTCGACCAGCATCAGGTGGGTGTCGGTGCCGCCCGTCACAATGTCCAATCCGCCCTTCATCAGTTGATCCGCCAAGGATTGGGCGTTCTTCACCACCTGCTTTTGATAGTCGATGAAATCCGGCCGCAGCGCCTCGCCAAAGGCCACGGCCTTGGCGGCGATCACATGCATCAAGGGGCCGCCCTGAATGCCGGGGAAAATCGCCGAGTTGACCTTTTTGGCGATGCCCTCGTCATTCGTCAGGATCATGCCGCCGCGGGGGCCGCGGAGGGTTTTATGGGTGGTCGTGGTCGCCACATGGGCATGCGGGAAGGGCGAGGGGTAAAGCCCGGCCGCGATGAGGCCCGCGAAATGGGCCATGTCGACCAGAAGATAAGCACCGACCTTATCGGCAATTTCGCGCATCTTGGCAAAATCAATGATGCGCGGAATGGCCGAGCCGCCGGCGATGATGAGCTTGGGGTTATGTTCCACCGCCAAGGCCTCGAGCTGGTCATAGTCGAGCTGGCTGTCCTGCTGGCGCACGCCGTATTGCACGGCCTTGAACCACTTGCCCGACTGGTTGGGCGCCGCGCCATGGGTCAGGTGACCACCGGCGTCGAGCGACATGCCCAGAATGGTATCGCCGGGCTGGATCAGCGCCTGAAACACGCCCTGGTTGGCCTGAGACCCGGAGTTCGGCTGGACGTTGGCATAGGTGCAGCCAAAGAGCTTGCAGGCCCGCTCCATCGCCAGATTTTCTGCGATATCAACGAATTGGCAGCCGCCATAGTAGCGCTTGCCCGCATAGCCTTCGGCGTATTTGTTGGTCATCACCGAGCCCTGCGCCTCCATCACGGCGCGGGAGACGATGTTTTCGGACGCAATCAACTCGATCTCATGGCGCTGACGGCCCAACTCCTGCGTCACAGCCCCGAAAATCTCGGGATCACGGGTCGCAAGGCTTTCGGTGAAAAAGCCGGAGGTCATCGAAGGCGATATGGTCATGGCAAGATCCTTTGTTCAGCCGGTCCACCCCAGACCGGCGGCTATGCAGTTCATGGATTGCATCAGGGGCACGCTGGTGGCGAAGCCCGGTTCCGTCCGCGCGCGGCGCAACAGCGCCACTTGCAGGCGGTTGATCCGGGCAAGCTGCGGGCTGATGGTGCGGAAACGGTCGTGCATGTTGGGAAAGCGCAGGCCCGGCTGGGCCGAGCCGGTCAGGCGGCGCAGGGCCTCAAGCGAGGCGGCATGTTCGGCGCTGATCAGCCCGAAGATGCGCGCGCGCAGGTCGGCATCCTCGACCAGACCGGCATAATCGGCGGCGATGGCCAGATCAGTCAGCATCAGCGATTTCTCGACCTCGTCCACCATGAGGCGGAACAGCTTGTGGCGGTCGAACATCTCGGCCAGTAGCCGGTCAGCCGCCGCGCCGCGCACCTGACGGAAGGCGGAAATCGCGCTGCCGAAGCCATACCAGCCGGTGATCATGTGGCGGTTCTGCGACCAGGCAAAGACCCAAGGGATCGCCCGCAGATCGGCCAGCGAGCGCGCGCCAAAGCGGCGGGCCGGGCGGGAGCCCATCTTGAGCATGGCCAGTTCCTCGACTGGGCTGGCCTGCTGGAAATAGTCGATGAAGCCGGGCTGCGACATCAGCGTGACATAGGCGGTCTGCGACAGGCCCGAGAGCGCCTCGAGCGCGTCATTGCTTTCGGGATCGGCCACCGGCTGCACCCGGGCGGGCAGGTGGCACAGGACCGAGGAGGCCAGAAGCTCAAGCTGGTTCAGCGCCGTGCCGCGATTGGCGTATTTCGACGAGACCACTTCGCCCTGTTCGGTGAGGCGCAACCGGCCCTGCACGGTTCCGACGGGCTGGGCGGCGATGGCGCGGCCTGTGGGCGCGCCACCCCGGCTGACCGAGCCGCCACGGCCGTGGAAGAACACCGGACGCAGGCCATGACGCGCAAGGCTGGCGGTCAGGCGGCGCTGGGCCTTGTCGAGTTCATAGGTTGAACAGAGGAAGCCGCCGTCCTTGTTGCTGTCGGAATAGCCCAGCATCACCTCGACCGTGGCATCGCGGCTGCGCAGGCTGCGTTCGGCAAGGGGCACGGCCAGCACCGCGTCAAAGACCGCCGGGGCATGGCGCAGGTCGTCGATGGTTTCAAAAAGCGGCACCACGCGCAGGTCAAGCTTTTCGGCGCCGAACCCGGCGTGGCGGGCCAGCAGATAGACCGCCAGCATGTCATCGGCCGAGCGGGTCATCGACAGGATGAAGGGGCCGATCGCCTCGGGGTCGTCAGAGATGCGGGCGTCGCGCATCAGCGCCAGAAGGTCGAGCAGATCGCGGGCGGTTTCGCTCAGGTGGCTGCGGTTGACATGGACAAGGCCAGACCGGCCCAGTTCGGCGCGCAGGCGCTGGGACCAGTCGGCGCTGCCGGGGGCCGGGGCGGGGCCGCTGAGGCCCCAGATCTCGGCCAGGGTGGCGGTTATGACGGTGGAGTTCTGCCGGATGTCGAGCGTGGTGGTGCGGAAGCCGAAGGTTTCGGCCCGCATGCGCAGCGGCGCGATGAAGCGGGCGGCGAGCCTTTGGGCGCTGACCGCCTGAAGCCCGGCCTCAAGGCTGCGCAGGTCGGCGATGAAATGGCTGACCGAAGGGTAGCCCGCGCCGCCGCTCTGGTCCTGCATGGCGCGCAACCGGGCGCCGATGGCGGTGAGCGCCTGACGGAAAATTTCACCGGGGTTGCGCGAGGCCAGCCGTTTGGCATCGGGGCTGCGGTTCACGATGGCGCGGATCGGGGCCTCGGCCTCGGGCGGCAGGGCGACGATGCGCGAGGTGATCGAGATGCGGGCGGCGGCGGTGGCGATGTCCTCAAGGTAGCGCGCCAGAATGGCGCGGCGCGCGCGGGCCAGCGCATCGCGGGTGACCTCGGCGGTGACATTGGGGTTGCCGTCGCGGTCGCCGCCGATCCAGGAATGAAAGCGCACGCAGGGGGTGATGTCGTTCCCGGCGCCAAAGCGCGCCTCGGTGGCGGTGGCAAAACGGTCGAAGAGTTGCGGCACGGCGTCGAAAAGCGCGTCGCGGAAGAATTGCAGGCCCCATTCGATTTCATCGCGCAGGCTGGGCCGTTCCATCCGCAATTCGCCGGTCATCCATAGAAGGTCGATCTCGGCTTCGATGTCTTGCAAGATCTCGTCGCGTTCGCGCGGCGTCCAGCGCTGGGTTTCCAGCGAGACGAGGTGGCGATAGATGCGGCGATGAATTTCCAGCACCGTGACGCGCTTGGCCTCGGTCGGGTGGGCGGTGAGGGTGGGGCCCACGGAGAGATGGCGCGTCAGGGCGGCGAAATCGGCCTGGGTCATTTTGGGGTCAAGCGTGGTGAGGGCCTTGGCAAAGCTGCCCTCCACCGCCTCGGGGCCTTGGGCGGCCTCGACCATGCGGCGGCTGCGCATGGCGGTGTTTTCGTCGATGATGCGGGTCAGCTGGAACCAGATGTTGGCTGCCTGCAGGCAGGGGATCGCGGTTTCGTCGCCCGGCAGGTCGGCATCGGTCGAGAGGACGGTTTGCAGCACATGGGGCGCGCGGCGTTCGATCACGCGGTGCCACAGGCGGCCCATCTCGGCCCGGAGCGCCGCCGCCGGATCTGCTGCGGCGGTCTCGGCGATGTCCGTGACGGGCTGGGCTACCGCGACCATGCCTTACGCCACCCGGTCGCGCGGCTGGCGGCCTTCGAAGAAGTCCGACAGGTTTTCCAGCACACGAAAGCCCATGGCCTCGCGCGTTTCGCGGGTGGCCGAGCCGAGATGCGGCAGAAGCACCAGATTGTCGGAATCCAAAAGTTCGCGCGGGATTTTGGGTTCGCGTTCGAACACATCCAGACCTGCACCACCGATGGTGCCGAACCACAGCGCCTGCGCCAGCGCGTGTTCGTCCACCACTTCGCCACGCGCGGTGTTGATGAGAAAGGCGCCCGGGCGCATCAGGTCCAGCCTGCGGCTGTTGATGAGATGGCGGTTGGCCGCGCCGCCCGGGCAGTGCAGGGAAACGAAATCGCACTGGGGAAGAAGCTCTTCGATGGTGGGAACCTGCACCGCGTTGTAGCGCGCCAGCACTTCGGTCGGGACGGGCGAGCGGTTCTGCACCAGAATTTTCATGCCAAAGCCGAAATGGGCACGCTGCGCCATGGCCTGACCGATGCGGCCAAAGCCGATGATCCCCAGCGTGGCACCCGAAACCTTGGTGCCGATCAGGTGAGTGGGACGCCAGCCCGTCCAGCGGCCCTCGCGCAACTCGCGTTCGCCCTCGCCTGCGCGGCGGGCGACCATAAGCATCAAGGTCATGGCGATGTCGGCGGTGCATTCCGAAAGCACGTCGGGCGTATTGGTCACCGCGATGCCGCGATCCTTGGCGGCGGCGGTGTCGATATGGGCAAAGCCCACACCGTAATTGGCCAGGATTTTCGTGCGCGGCGCGGCGCGGTCAAAGACCGCCGCAGGAAGGCGGTCGGTCACGGTGGGCAGGATCGCGTCATAGCTGCCAAGCGCGCCCTGGAAATCCGCCTCGGTCAGCGGGGTGTCCGAAGTGTTGAGGCGAAGATCGAAGATCTCAGCCATCTTCGCCTCAACTGCCTGCGGCCAGCGCCGCGTAACTAAAACCTTGGGTTTTGCCATCATGCCCCCCTTAGGCCGCACGCTTGGCCATGACACGCGCCACGGTCTCGCCGATGACCGAGGGGTTCTCGGCCACGGTGACCCCGGCATCGGAGAGGATTTCCACCTTTTCCGACGCGCTTTCGCCAAAGGCCGAGATGATCGCGCCCGCATGGCCCATGGTGCGGCCCTTGGGGGCGGTGAGGCCCGCGATATAGGCGATGACCGGTTTGGTCATGTGCTCTTGGATATAGGTGGCAGCTTCGGCCTCTTGCGGGCCACCGATTTCGCCGATCATGCAGATCACATGGGTGTCGGGATCAGCCTCGAACCGTTCAAGGATGTCGCGGAAGGACGAGCCGTTGATCGGGTCACCGCCGATGCCCACAGAGGTGGACACGCCGATGCCGCGGTCTTTCAGCTGCTGGGCGGCCTCATAGCCCAAGGTGCCCGAGCGGCTGACGATGCCGACATGGCCCGGCAGGTAGATATGGCCGGGCATGATGCCCAAAAGCGCCTTGCCGGGGCTGATGGTGCCCGCACAGTTCGGGCCGGTCAGCACCATACGCCGCTCGCGCGGGTAGCGCATCATGTAGCGTTTGACGAGGATCATGTCCTGCGCCGGGATGCCGTCGGTGATGCAGACACAATAGCGGATGCCGGCATCGGCGGCTTCCATGATGCTGTCGGCGGCGAAGGGCGGGGGGACGAACACAAGGCTCGTATCGGCGCCGGTGGCGGCCACGGCCTGTTTCACGGTGTCGAACACCGGCACGCCAAAGACGGTTTCGCCGCCTTTGCCGGGCACGACGCCACCAACGACATTGGTGCCATAGTCCAGCATTTCCTTGGCGTGGAACTGGGCCATGCGGCCGGTGATGCCCTGCACGATGACACGGCTGGCGCGATCAAGAAGGATGCTCATCAGATGGCCCTCACGGTGGTGTTCTGCTTGCGGTCGTTCTTCCAGGCGATGACGGCGCGTTCGGCCGCCTCCATCAGCGTATTGGCGCGGATGATCGGCAGGCCCGACTTGGCGAGGATCTTCTGACCCTCTTCCACATTGGTGCCCGACAGGCGCACGATCACCGGCACGTTCACCGGGTTCGCCGTCAGCGCCTGCACCACCCCTTCGGCAACCCAGTCGCAGCGGTTGATGCCGGCGAAGATGTTGACAAGGATGGCTTCGACATTCTCATCCGACATCACGAGGCGGAAGGCCTTGGCCACACGCTCGGGCGTTGCCCCGCCGCCGATGTCGAGGAAGTTCGCAGGCTCGCCGCCTGCCAGTTTGATGGTGTCCATCGTGGCCATGGCAAGGCCCGCGCCGTTGACGATGCAGCCGATGTTGCCCGACAGGCCGATATAGGCCAGTCCCCGATCGGCGGCGCGGCTTTCGCGCGGGTCTTCTTGCGACTTGTCGCGCAGCTCGGCCACCTGCGGGTGGCGGAAGAGCGCGTTGGTGTCGAAGGTCATCTTGGCATCGAGCGCGAGGATACGGTTGTCGGCGGTGATGACCAGCGGGTTGATTTCCACCATGGTGGCATCCAGATCGCGGAAGGCGCGGTAGCAGCCTTGCAGCGTGCGCACCATCTGCTGGGTCAGCGCGGTGGGGATGCCAAGCGCATAGGAAATCTCGCGCGCCTGAAACTCTTGCAGGCCCACGGCGGGTTCCACGGTCGAGCGCACGATCGACTCGGGGCGCTGTTCGGAAATCTCTTCTATCTCCATCCCGCCTTCGGAAGAGGCGACGATCATGATGCGCTGGGTCGAGCGGTCCAGCACGAAGCCCAGATAGATCTCGCGGTTGAACTCCACGGCGCTTTCCACATAGACGCGGTAGATGCCCTTGCCCTCGGGCCCGGTCTGATGCGTCACCAGCTTGCGGCCGAACATGTCGTTCGTCGCGTCCTGGATTTCATGTTCGGACTTGCACAGCTTGACGCCGCCCGCCTTGCCACGCCCGCCCGCATGGACCTGCGCCTTGACGATCCAGCGGTTGCCGCCCAGTTCGCGCGCCCGGTAGGCCGCCTGTTCGGGGCTGTAGGCCAGCGCCCCCGGCGGCACCGCGACGCCGAATTTTGCCAGGATTTCCTTGGCCTGATATTCGTGGATGTCCATTCTTGCCTCCCTCCCTCAGGCCGAGATCACTCGGCGGCCATTTCCGCAAGGTAATGCCGGTTCAGCGCCTCCCGCGCCGCGCCGACATCTGCCCCCGCGCCCATTTCGTTCATCGCGGCGGCGAAACGCTCGACGATGTCGGTGATGGCCTGGCGGGAGAGTTGGTTCAGGATGCCGATCCGGACCTGCACCGGCTCCGACAGCGTGGGCCAGATGCCGAAGCCGCGCGCGCGGCAGGCCTGCACCAGATCCTTTTCGCGACCGGCAAGCTTGCCCGGCAGGTTCAGGACGACAAGGCTGGTCATGTTCGAGGTGACATCGCAGCCAAGGGCGATGACGGCGGCGCGCAGGGCGGCCTCGTGGAAGGCATAGTCAGCAGCCTTTTGCGCCTTGCCGTGCTGCAGGTTGATGCGCAGCGCCTCGTGGAAGGCGGCGACGGCATAGCCCGAATGGGTGCGGTGATAGGTGCCGGCGGCGCTGTCCTTGCCGTCATGGATGGCCCAGTGGCGCGCCTCCATGATCGGGTGGTTCACATAGGTGGACGAGCCATTGGCGCGCAGGTGGGCAATGTAGCGGTCCGAAAAGCTGACCGGGGCATAGGTGAGCGGCAGGCAGAGCACGCCCTTTTGCGGGCAAGAGGCCCAGCCGACGATGCCGGGGTAATCGTCGATGTCGAAATCCTCGATGCCCAGCGACGAGACCGCATCGACCAGACCCATCACGCCGTGGCGTTCGCAGGCGTCGGAAAAGGCGCGGATGTCGTTGATCCGGCCCGAGCCGGTTTCCCAATGCGCCATGACGGCCCAAGTCGGCTTGTGGGTGGACAGCGCGGTCTCGATCACGTCGCCGGTGACCGACTGGCCGTGCGGCACGGTGACGAGCGTGACATTGGCCGGGCGCGGGTCCAGCGAATTGGCGGCCAGATCCTCGCGGCTGGCGGCGCGCATCCGCACGGTCAGCGCGTCGATGCCGCTGAAGGTGCCGTTGACGAAGGTCACGACCTTGTCGCCGGGCAGGATGGCGCTGAACAGGCAGTCGAGCCCGCTCCAGCCGGTGCCGGCGACGCCGAAGGTGTAGGTGTTCTTCGTGCCCCAGACCTTGCGCAGCATCTCTTTGCATTCGATCATGCCGCGCAACACGTCGGCCTGCATGTGATCGGCAAGGCCGGCGTTGGCATAGGCGGCCAGAACGCGGGCATCGGTGTTGCCGGGGCCCGGGCCAGCGGCCAGGGTTTCGGGAATCTGCAACTGCGGCGGAATGGTGGTATTGGTCACGGACGATCCTCCCTCGGATGTTGGGACCACCAGATGCGGCTTTGACTTTTGGGGCAACCTTCCTTAATCCTGCTTTTAGAAGTCCTTATGGGTGGGAAAATTACTACCCAAATTGGTAAGTATGCGGGTGTATACCGTTCGCGACCTAGCAAAATGGGTAGGTTTTCGAAATTCATCCTACAGGAACCGGGGTGCGGAACCATGGAAAACAGGCTGGAACAGATTGATTTGGCCTTGGCCGAGGGCAACCCTCTGGTGCTGTCGGCCCTGTCGGAAGTGTTTGAGAAAGATCGAAGATTCTCGCTGGTCTCCACCTCCTCGACCGCCGAGGGGTTCCTTGGCGCGGTGATGCGGGTGCCGGTCAAGGTGGGGGTGATCGACTGGCATATCCCGCAACTGGGCGGCCAAAAGCTGACCGAGGTGCTGCGCGATCAGATCGGCGCGCCGCGGCTGGTGATCTATGCCGAGGATCCGGCCGGCACCGAATCGCTCAAGGCCATGGCGGCGGGGGCGGCGGGGTTCGTGGATCGCAAGTCGCCGGTGGAAAAGCTTTTGGACACCTGCCTTGACGTGGCGGCGGGCAAGATGGTGTTTCCCTTTGTCGATGTACGGGGCCTGCAAGCAGACCCGATCCACCAGCTGACGCGCCGCGAAAAGGCGCTGCTGGAGGCCTTGGCGAACGGTCTGGCCAACAAGGATCTGGCCCGCGAATTCGACATCTCGACCAACACGGTGAAGTATCACCTGACCAATCTTTTCGAGAAACTTGGGGTGTCGAGCCGCACGCAGGCTGTTGCCTATTACTTCAAGTCACGCTAGGCAGATTGCATGCGATTGTATACTTTCAGGAAATTATTTTTCTTGACAGTATAGGTTTTTGCGCCGCTTTCTGGCCCCAAATCCGGCAAACAGAAAGGCCACCGCATGAGCTTTCACGTCATCACCCAAGCCCCGGCGCGGCTGAATCGCAGCGAGTTGGCCGTTCCCGGCAGCGCACCGCAAATGTTTGAAAAGGCAGCGCAATCTGATGCCGATGTGATCTTCCTTGATCTGGAAGACGCGGTCGCGCCCGATGACAAGGCGCAGGCGCGCAAGAACATCATCAAGGCCCTGAACGAGATGGATTGGGGCAAGAAAACCATGTCGGTCCGAATCAATGGTCTCGACACGCATTACATGTATCGCGACGTGGTGGATGTGGTGGAACAGGCCGGTGAGCGGCTGAATCTGATCATGATCCCCAAGGTTGGCACCGCCGCCGATGTCTACGCCGTCGACATGATGGTGACGCAGATCGAGGACGCGATGGGCTATAAGAAGCGCATCGGCTTCGAGCACATCATCGAGACCGCGCTGGGCATGCAGAACGTCAGCGAAATCGCGGCGGCGTCGAAGCGCAACGAAAGCCTGCATTTCGGCGTGGCCGATTATGCCGCCTCGACCCGCGCGCGCACCACGATCATCGGGGGCGTCAACCCGGATTATTCCGTGCTGACCGACAAGCTGGAGGACGGCAGCCGCGCGGTGCATTGGGGCGACATGTGGCACTATGCGCTGGCCCGTATGGTGGTTGCAGCGCGGGCCAATGGCTTGCGCCCGGTGGATGGGCCTTTCGGGGATTTCTCCGACCCCGACGGCTATCGCGCCGCCGCCAAGCGGGCTGCGGTTCTGGGATGCGAGGGCAAATGGGCCATTCACCCCAGCCAGATTGCGCTGGCCAATGAGGTGATGAGCCCGTCCGAGGCCGAGGTGACCCGCGCCAAGCGCATCCTTGAGGCGATGGCGCAGGCCGCTGCCGAGGGCAAGGGCGCGGTGTCGCTGGATGGCCGCCTGATCGACTATGCCTCGATCCGGCAGGCCGAGGTGCTGGTGCAGAAGGCCAAGCAGATCTCGGGGGCGTAAGTGGACCTGCGCGAGACGGCCAAATCGCTGTTCCAAACCGCCTGCACGGCGGCGGATCCCGGCATGGCGCTGTCGCGCGCCCTTAACACGCACCCATTGCCTCGCCCAGATGTGGGCGGGGCGTATCGGATTGTCGCCATCGGCAAGGCGGCCGTTCCCATGTCGGAACGGCTGATCTCTGGCCTGAAAGGGCAGGATTTCAAGGCCTTGGTGGTGACCAACTATGAAAACGCACGGCCAGTTAATGGTGCGGTCGTCATGGCCTCGGGCCATCCGGTGCCGGATGAAAACGGCGCCAAGGCGGCCTTTGCGGTGGAGGCGATGCTGGCCGATGCCACGCCCGCCGACCGGGTGATCGCGCTGATATCGGGCGGCGGATCGGCGCTGTTGCCAGCCCCGGTCGAGGGGGTCACGCTGGCCGACAAGGCCGAGACCAGTCGGCTTTTGTTGGGCGCAGGCGTGGATATTTCCCAGCTTAATCTGGTGCGGCAGGCCCTGTCGCGGCTGAAGGGCGGGGGCCTCTTGCGTTCAGCCCACCCCGCGCCGGTGACAGGCTATATCTTGTCGGATGTGATTGGCGATGATCTGCGGGTCATTGCCTCGGGCCTGACGGTCGCCCCGGCGGGCAGCCGCGCGGAGGCCCGCGCGCTGCTCAAGGGCAAAGGGCTTTGGGCCGATCTACCCGCATCGGTGAAAGCGGCCTTGCAAAAGAAGCGGGACGAGACGCCCCTGCCCCCCGCGCAAAACCTGCTGATCGGATCGAACCGCAAAAGCCTTGAGGCGATGCAGGCCGCAGCCGGGCCGGGGGCGGTGATTGTCTCTGACCGGCTGGAGGGCGATGTGGCCGATGCCGCAGCCAAAATCATTGCCGCCGCAAAGGCGCAACAAGGCCCGGGCTGCCTGATCTTTGGCGGGGAAACCACGGTGCGGCTGCAAGGCACGGGGCTGGGTGGCCGCAATCAAGAACTGGCGCTGCGGGTGACGATGGGCATGCCCGAGCTTGGGCGCGATTGGGTATTCCTGTCGGGCGGCACCGATGGCCGCGACGGACCGACCGATGCGGCGGGCGGCATGGTGGACGGGGTCACCGTGGCGCGGATCATCGCGGCAGGGGGCGATCCGGCGGCGCTTTTGGCCAATAATGACAGCCACCGCGCGCTGTCTTTGGCGGGCGATCTGTTGATCAGCGGCGCCACGGGCACCAATGTGGCCGATGTTCAAGTGCTGCTTCTGGGTGCGACCCCTTAGGCGCATCTGTTCTTGCAATCACGGGGGGATCGGCCTATAAGCCCTTCAACAGCGGTTTCAGGGTCCACACCTGAAGCTACCGAAAGTCACGGCGGGCCTCTGTGGCCCGTTTTTCATTTCTGGAACCTCAATGTCTGATCTTGTCGCCAAAACTGCCATGGACCGCCGCCTTGCGGACATCGTCCAGCCCGTGATTGAGGGGCTGGGCTTTGAACTGGTGCGCATCCGTCTGATGGGCGGGGCGACGCGCACGCTCCAGATCATGGCCGACAAGCCCGAAGGCGGCATCGAAGTGGACCATTGCGGCGATATTTCCACCGCCGTTTCCGCCGTTCTAGACGTGGAAGACCCGATTGAAGAGAATTACACGCTGGAAGTGTCATCTCCCGGCATCGACCGCCCGCTGACCCGTCTGAAAGATTTCGAGATGTGGAAAGGCTGGGAGGCCCGGATCGAGACGACCGAGCTGATCGACGGCCGCCGCCGCTTTAAGGGCACGCTTGGCGGGGTTGAGGGGGATGAAGTTCTGATCCAACTCGACGAGGGCAAGGAACCCGTGACCATCGGATTGCAGTTCGACTGGCTCTCTGACGCCAAGCTGATTCTCACCGATGAGCTGATTTCCGAAATGCTGCGTCAGAAAAAGGCCAGCGGCGTGATCGACGAATCACAGTTCGACGAAATTGACGAAACCGACGGGGACGACGACAGCGACGCCCCCGAAAACGCCCCCGAATCCCCCAAACACTAAGCCCATAAACACGAAGCTTGGAGAAAACCCATGGCGATTACCTCTGCCAACCAGCTTGAACTGCTGCAAACTGCCGAAGCAGTCGCGCGCGAGAAGATGATCGACGCCGAACTGGTGATTCAGGCCATGGAAGACAGTCTCGCCCGCGCCGCCAAGTCGCGCTACGGCGCCGAGATGGACATCCGGGTGAAAATCGACCGCAAGACCGGCCGCGCCACCTTTGCCCGCATCCGCACCGTGGTCGAGGATGATGCGGTGGAAAACCACCATGCCCAGCTGACGGTGAAGCAGGCGAAATCCTATCTGGCCGACCCGCAGATCGGCGACGAGATCGTTGACGAGGTTCCCCCCGTCGATCTGGGACGCATCGCCGCGCAATCGGCCAAACAGGTGATCTTGCAAAAGGTCCGCGAGGCCGAGCGGGATCGCCAGTTCGAAGAATTCAAGGACCGCAAAGGCTCGATCATCAACGGTCAGGTCAAGCGCGAGGAATACGGCAATGTTATCGTCGACATCGGACGGGGCGAAGCGATTTTGCGCCGCAACGAAAAGATTGGCCGCGAGGCTTACCGCCCCGGCGACCGCATCCGCTGCTACATCAAGGACGTGCGCCGCGAACCGCGCGGCCCCCAAGTGTTCCTGAGCCGCACCGACCCGCAGTTCATGGCGGAACTCTTCAAGATGGAAGTGCCGGAAATCTACGACGGCATTATCGAGATCAAGGCCGTGGCCCGTGACCCCGGTTCGCGCGCCAAGATCGCCGTGATTTCCTATGACAACTCGATCGACCCGGTCGGCGCCTGCGTCGGTATGCGCGGCAGCCGGGTGCAAGCCGTGGTCAACGAACTTCAGGGCGAAAAGATCGACATCATTCCGTGGAATGGCGATCAGGCGACCTTCCTTGTCAACGCGCTGCAACCGGCCGAAGTGTCGAAGGTGGTGATCGACGAGGAAGCCGGCAAGATCGAGGTTGTGGTGCCGGATGAGCAGCTGTCGCTGGCCATTGGTCGCCGTGGTCAGAACGTGCGTCTGGCCAGCCAGCTGACCGGCCTTGATATTGATATCATGACGGAATCCGACGAATCGACCCGCCGTCAGGCCGAGTTTGCCGAGCGCACCAAGCTGTTCATGGACACGCTGGATGTCGATGAGATGATGGCGCAGCTTCTGGTGTCCGAAGGCTTCACCAACCTCGAAGAAGTCGCCTATGTCGAGGCGGATGAACTCTTGTCGATCGACGGGTTTGACGAAGGCACCGCCGAGGAATTGCAGGCCCGTGCCCGCGACTACCTTGAAGAGCAGGCCCGTAAAGCGCTTGAAGCCGCCCGCGCGCTGGGTGTGGAAGAAAGCCTTATCAACTTTGAAGGTCTGACACCCCAGATGCTGGAGGCCCTGGCCAAGGACGGCATCAAAACGCTGGAAGATTTCGCAACCTGCGCCGACTGGGAATTGGCGGGCGGCTGGACCACGGAGAACGGTCAGCGCAAAAAGGACGAGGGCGTGCTGGAGAAGTTTGACGTCAGCTTGGAAGATGCCCAAACCATGGTGATGACCGCCCGGGTCATGCTGGGCTGGGTGGACCCCACCGCGATGGAAACCGCCGACGAGGGCGAAGCCAACGAGGAGGCCGAGGCCTGATCTCAGGCCTCGGAGGGAACGCCCGTGACACGCGGCGGCCGGGAAAAGGACCAAGACGAGCCCGAACGCAAGTGCATTGCGACGGGCGAAAGCCAACCCAAAACGGGTCTGGTGCGCTTTTGCATTGGGCCTGACAATACCGTTGTGCCAGACATTCTGGGCCGCCTGCCCGGGCGCGGCATTTACGTCTCTGCCGACCGTGCCGCCATCACAAAGGCCGCGACCAAGGGGCTGTTCGCCCGCGCCGCGCGTCAATCGGTGACGGTGCCGCCGGGCCTGCCTGATCTGGTGGAAAGCCTCTTGGCTCGCCGGGTCGTAGACCTCATCAGCCTATGCCGAAAGGCAAACGCGGCGGTGATGGGCTATGAAAAGGTGAAAGACTGGCTCGCCTCGGGCAAGGCACGGGTGCTGGTTCAGGCATCCGACGGGTCAGAACGCGGCAAGACCAAACTGCGCGCGCCCGAAGGTGAGGGGTGTTTCATCGGCCTTTTGACGGCCGGGGAATTGGGTTTGGCTTTCGGTCGCGAACGTGCGATACACGCGGCGCTTGGCGCTGGTGGACTCACGACGCGTGTTGTAGAGGAAGCGGCAAGGCTTTCCGGGTTGCGAATTGCGCAGCCGGATAAGCAGGACGGCGGCGAGACCGCCATGAAGGATATGTAGGACGTATGAGCGATACTGACGGCAAAAAACCCCTCGGCCTGGGTGGCACACCTCGTTCTGGCTCGGTGAAGCAAAGCTTCTCCCATGGCCGGACGCACGCTGTGGTGGTTGAAACCAAACGCAAGCGCGTTGTGGTGCCGACACCGGGTAAACCCGGTGCCGCAGGTGGCGCCACGGGTGCAACCAGCCCGAACTTGGGCGACCCTTCCAAGCGTCCAGCCGGGATTTCCGACGCCGAGATGGAGCGTCGTCTGACCGCCCTGCGCGCGGCCAAAGCGCGCGAGCAAGAAGATGCCGCCAAGCGCGCCGAAGAAGAGCGTCAGCGCGAGGAAGATCGTCAGCGCCGCCGCGAAGAGATTGAGGCCAAAGAGCGCGAGGAGCGTGCCCGCGAGGCCGCGCTGCGCGCCAAGGCTGAAGAGGAAGAACGCGCCCGCGCCGAAGCTGCCGCCGAAGCCGCGGCCCGCGCCGAACAGCGCAAGGCCGACATTCTGGGCACCCAGCGGCGCAAGCCCGCCTCGCCCGAACCGGCTGCTCCGGCTGCGGTTGATCCCACCGCTGCGCCTGTTGCCCCGCGCAATGCCCGCCCCGCCCCCGGCGGCGCGGATGAGCGTGGCCCGGCCAGCTCGAAACCCGGTCTGCCGACCCCGCGCAAGACCGACCGCGAACGCGAAGAGCGCGAGCGCAACGCCAAAGCCAAGGGCGACGAAGGTCGCCGTTCTGGCAAACTGACCCTGTCCTCGGCGCTTGATGGCGAAGGCGGCCGCACCCGCAGCCTTGCCGCCATGAAGCGCAAGCAGGAAAAGGCCCGCAACAAAGCGATGGGCTTTGGCAACAAGCCGGAAAAGCAGTTCCGTGACGTGCAGCTGCCTGAAACCATCGTGGTCAGCGAATTGGCCAACCGGATGGCTGAACGGGCGGCCGACGTGGTCAAATCGCTTATGAAAATGGGCATGATGGTCACGATGAACCAGGCCATCGACGCCGACACCGCAGAACTGGTGATCGAAGAGTTTGGCCACAAAGCGGTTCGCGTGTCCGATGCCGACGTGGAACAGGCGATTGAGACGATCAAGGACGATGAGGCCGACCTGACCACGCGTCCGCCGATTGTGACGATCATGGGCCATGTCGACCACGGCAAAACCTCGCTTCTGGATGCTATTCGCAAGGCAAATGTGGTGTCAGGCGAAGCGGGTGGTATCACCCAGCACATCGGGGCCTATCAGGTAAAAACCGAAAAAGGTCAGGTCCTGACCTTCCTCGACACCCCCGGCCACGCGGCCTTTACCTCGATGCGCGCGCGCGGTGCGAATGTGACCGACATTGTCGTGCTGGTGGTGGCCGCCGATGATGCGGTGATGCCGCAAACGGTTGAGGCGATTGCCCATGCCAAGGCCGCCAAGGTGCCGATGATCGTGGCCATCAACAAGATGGACAAGCACGGTGCCGATGCGACCAAGGTACGCACCGATCTCTTGCAGCACGAAGTGGTGGTCGAAGCCATGTCCGGCGATGTGCAAGATGTTGAAGTGTCGGCCAAAACCGGCATGGGTCTGGACAATCTGCTTGAGGCCATCGGGCTTCAGGCCGAAATTCTGGAACTGCGCGCCAACCCGAACCGCAGCGCCGCCGGTGCCGTGATCGAGGCCAAGCTGGATGTGGGCCGCGGCCCGGTTGCCACCGTTCTGGTGCAGAACGGCACGCTGCGCAAAGGCGATATCTTTGTCGTCGGCGAACAGTGGGGCAAGGTGCGCGCGCTGATCAACAGCCAAGGCCAGACCATCACCGAAGCCGGTCCTTCTGTTCCGGTTGAGGTTCTGGGCCTTTCGGGCACGCCTTCGGCGGGCGATACGCTGAACGTCGTCGAAACCGAAGCGCAAGCGCGGGAAATCGCCGATTACCGGATCAAGGCCGCAAAAGACAAGCGCGCCGCCGCCGGTGCCGCGACCACGCTGGAACAGCTTATGGCCAAGGCCAAGGCAGACCAAGACGTTGCCGAACTGCCGGTTCTGGTGAAGGCCGACGTGCAGGGTTCGGCCGAAGCCATCGTGCAAGCCTTGGAAAAGGTGGGCAACGAAGAGGTGCGCGTGCGCGTGCTGTCCTCGGGCGTGGGGGCGATCACCGATACCGATGTGTCTCTGGCCGAGGCCAGCAAATGCCCGATTATCGGCTTCAACGTGCGTGCCAATGCTTCGGCCCGCAATTCGGCCCACCAAAAGGGCGTCGAGATCCGCTATTACTCGATCATCTATGATCTGGTGGATGACATCAAGAAAGCTGCCTCGGGCCTCTTGAAGGCCGAGATCCGCGAAACCTTCATCGGTTATGCGCAGATCAAAGAGGTGTTCAAGGTGACCGGCGTCGGCATGGTTGCAGGCTGTCTGGTCACCGAGGGTGTTGCCCGCCGTTCGGCCGGCGTGCGTCTCTTGCGCGACAACGTGGTGATCCACGAAGGCACGCTCAAGACGCTCAAGCGCTTCAAAGACGAAGTCAAAGAAGTCACCTCGGGTCAGGAATGCGGCATGGCGTTTGAACGCTATGAAGACATTCGTCCCGGCGATGTCATCGAAATCTTTGAGCGCGAATCGATTGAACGCACCTTGGCCTAAGGCCAAGAAATCCAATCCTGAAAGGGCCGGGTCTATCCCGGCCTTTTTTATGGCCGTGCTGCGGGGCCCACCTTATGCGGCGCGGGCGGCGGGCACCGGCATTCCAACAAAGGTCTTGTCATCGACTTTGACCATGATCTTTCCGTCCGGCATTTGCCCGATCATGATCCCTTGCACTGAAACACAGCTTCCTACCGCAATCGTGCGCAACATCTGCCAATCCCCCAATCAGCAATTTACCGGGCCAACCTAGGACGGCTTGGTAAAGAAAGCATTACAATTTTGCGATCAGCGCCCAATCCGGCCAAGGTTTACGTCACAGCCAATCGCGCAAAATCGGGATCAGGGGAATATCTGCGGGCGGCATCGGATAATCGCGCAACCGTTCCGGGCGGACCCAAGCCAGCGTCTGGCCCTCGCGCCCTGTGGCCAGCCCCTCCCAGCGGCGGCAGGCAAACAGCGGCATAAGCAGGTGGAAATCATCATAGCTGTGGCTGGCAAAGGTCAGCGGCGCAAGGCAGCTGGCCTTGGTCTCAATCCCCAACTCCTCGCGCAACTCGCGGATCAGCGCCGCCTCGGGTGTCTCGCCGGGGTCAACCTTGCCGCCGGGAAATTCCCAGAGCCCCGCCAAGGACTTGCCCTCGGGGCGCTGTGCCAAAAGCACCCGGCCATCGGCATCAATCAGCGCGACGGCCGAGACAAGAACGATTTTCACGACCGATAATCCGCATTGATTTCGATATAACGGTTGGTCAGATCACAGGTCCAGACCGACCGCGCCGCCTTGCCAAGCCCCAGATCAACATGAATCACCAACTCAGGGTTCAGCATGTAATTCGCGCCGTCTTCCTCGGCGTAGCTCGGCGCACGCCAACCGTTTTCGGCCACCAGAATATCGCCAAATCGGATGGTCAATCGATCACGGTCCGCCTCGGCCCCCGATTTGCCAATCGCCGCAACGATTCGTCCCCAGTTCGGATCTTGTCCCGCCACAGCGGTCTTGACCAAAGGCGAGTTCGCAATCGACAGCGCCACCTTATGCGCGTCCCCATCACTTGCGGCCCCGGTCACCCGAACCTCGACAAATTTAGTTGCCCCTTCGCCATCCCGCACCACCTGATGCGCAAGGTTCATCATCACACCACGCAGCGCCGCTTCGAAGGCCTTGGCAACCGGCCCCTTGACCTCAGCCGCCGTCGATTGGCCGGTGGCCGCCACCAAAAGCGTGTCCGAGGTGGAGGTATCGCTGTCCACGGTGATCGAGTTGAAGGTCGCATCCACATTCCGCGACAGCATCTTTTGCAGATTGGCGGCTGAAATCTTGGCATCGGTAAAGATGTAAACCAGCATCGTCGCCATATCAGGCGCGATCATGCCCGAGCCCTTGGCAATGCCCGAGATATGGATCGGCCCGCCATCACCCTGCACCACAGCTGCCGCGCCCTTGGGAAAGGTATCGGTGGTCATAATCGCCTCGGCCGCGCCTTGAATGGCGGCTTCGGAAAGCTCACCCGCCAGCGCGTCGATCACGGCGGTGATCTTCTCAAACGGCAGGGGTTCGCCAATGACGCCGGTCGAGGAGGAAAAGACGCGGCTGGCCGGGATGCCCAGCTTTTCGGCCACACCGCCGGTGACGGCGGCCACGGCGGTGTCACCCACCGCGCCGGTAAAGGCATTGGAATTGCCCGAGTTCACGATGATCGCGGCCCCCGCGCCTTCGGGAACCTTCATCGCCAGTTTGGTCTGGCAATCGCGCACACATCCCGACCGCGTGGTCGACCGGGTGAAAGCCCCCGCCATCACAGTGCCGGGGGCAAGGCGCACCAGCATCACATCCTTGCGGTTTTGATACTTGATACCCGCGCCAATGGCCGCAAATTCCGCACCCTTGATCACCGGCAAGGTGGGGAAACTGGCCGGAGCCAAAGGCGAAACCGGCTTGGCAGCCTTGGCCTTTGGCGATGCAGCAACTGCCTCACCGCGCAGGGCCTTCAGCTCTTTTTTCAGTGCCTTGGCCTTGGCCTTCCAGTCTTTCTTGCCCATCACATGCCCCTTTGCCTGATTACTTGCCCAGCAACGTCAGATCACTCAACAAGGCAGGATCCAGCCCCGCACCCGGAGTTTCCACCGTGGCCGCCTCGGTGACCTCTGTGACATGGGTCTCAATCGCCTGCTGTTCAATCTCAGCCGCCAATTCGTCGCGAATGTCATCCAGCGTGGGCTGAGCGGCAATGCGGGTCTCTTTGACCAAGATCAGGTGAAAGCCGAAATCCGACTGCACGGGGCCGGCAACCTTGCCCACCTCGGCGGCGACCACGGCCTCTTCAAAGGGTTTCACCATCATGCCCAGACCAAACCAGCCCAAATCGCCCCCCACAGCACCCGACCCGGTGTCGGTGGAATGCACCTTGGCCAGTTCGGCAAAATCGGCCCCGGCCTCCAGCTCGGCCAAAAGCTCCTTGGCCTTGGCCTCATCGGCCACAAGGATATGGGCGGCATTGTATTCAGTCTGGGGTGCTGCATCCTTGAAACGCGCCTCATAGGCGGCTTGCAGCGCCTCATCGGTCACGGCACTCAGAACCACGGCTTCCAGCGCGCGCGAGGAAACATAGCCGCGCTTGTCATTTTCCAACCGCAGCGTGTCATGACGGTTCAGCTTACCCTCCATCGACTGTTCCAGCGCGGTCTGCTGCACCAATTGGTCCAAAATCCCCTTGAACAGCACATCCGCCGGCAGCGCCTTATATTGTTCAGGCAGCGCATCGCGCGCCACGATCATATGGCCAAGCGTGATGGTGGTGCCGTTCACCGTAGCCACGACCGTATCGGCCGTCGGCGCATCTTCGGCCCAGACCTTGGTGGCCATCCCCGGCATCACCAAGCCTGCCATCAGCGCCGCACCTGCCAAAAACCGCATCGCTTTTGCCATCTCACTTACTCCTGATCGTGCCGCGTCCTTGCGCGACGTTGACTATCCCGGCCCTTCCCCTTACATCGCACGGGTCGCGTGCGACGGGGCCGCCCGGTCTTGACAGTCCTTCTAGGGAAGGCCGCAGGGGCGAGCAAGGCCAGAGCCTCACACGATCCGCGGAAACAATGACCAGTCGGAGATAACATGCTCGGTTTTGGGGCTCTTACGCGTAAGCTGTTCGGAACGCCGAACGATCGCAAGGTGAAATCGGTGCGCCCGTTGGTCGCAAAAATCAACGCGCTCGAGCCGGAATTTGCCGCGCTGACCGACGAAGGCATCATCGAAAAAACCCGCGAGTTTCAGCGCCGCGTGCAAGAAGGCGGCGAGGCATTGGATGCGATCCTGCCCGAGGCCTTTGCCAATTGCCGCGAGGCCGCCAAGCGCGCCTTGGGCCTGCGCGCCTTTGATGTGCAGCTAAAGGGCGGGATTTTCCTGCATCAGGGCAATATCGCTGAAATGCGCACGGGCGAAGGCAAGACGCTGGTCGCGACCTTCCCGGCCTATCTGAATGCGCTGACCGGCAAGGGCGTGCATGTCGTGACGGTGAACGACTATCTCGCCAAGCGTGACGCCGACTGGATGGGCAAGGTCTATGCGCAACTTGGCCTGACCACCGGGGTGGTCTACCCCTATCAGGGCGACGCCGAAAAGCGCGCCGCCTACCGCGCCGACATCACCTATGCGACGAACAACGAGCTGGGCTTTGACTATCTGCGCGACAATATGAAGGGCAGCATCGAGGAAATGGCCCAGCGCGGGCATTTCTTTGCCATCGTCGACGAGGTGGACAGTATCCTTGTCGATGAGGCGCGCACGCCCTTGATCATCTCAGGCCCCAGCCAAGACCGCAGCGACCTTTATCAGAAGGTCAACGCGCTGATCCCGCAGCTCGATGAGACGCATTTCAAGATCGACGAGAAAACCCGCAACGTCACCTATACCGAGGACGGCAACGAGTTCATCGAACAGATCCTGCACGACTCAGGCCTCTTGCCCGAGGGGCAAAGCCTCTATGATCCCGAAAGCACCACGCTGGTGCACCACGTCAATCAGGCACTGAAAGCCCACAAGCTCTTTCACCGCGATCAGCAGTATATCGTCCGCGATGGCGAAGTGATGCTGATCGACGAGTTCACCGGCCGCATGATGAAGGGCCGCCGCCTGTCAGAAGGTCTGCATCAGGCGATCGAGGCCAAGGAAGGCGTGGCGATCCAGCCTGAAAACATCACCTTGGCATCGGTGACCTTCCAGAACTATTTCCGGCTTTACGAAAAGCTGGGCGGCATGACCGGCACGGCGGCAACCGAGGCCGATGAATTCATGGAAATCTACGGGCTTGGCGTGGTCGAAGTGCCCACCAACCGCCCCGTGGCGCGAATTGACGACCATGACGCAGTCTATCGCACCACCCGCGAGAAATACGAGGGCGTGGTCAAGTCGATCCGCGAGGCGCATGAAAAGGGTCAGCCGACCTTGGTCGGCACCACCTCGATTGAAAAGTCTGAATTCCTCTCGGGCCTGTTGAAAGAGGCAGGCATCCCGCACAACGTGCTGAACGCGCGCCAGCATGAGCAAGAGGCGCAGATCGTCGCCGATGCGGGCAAGCTTGGCGCGGTAACCATCGCCACCAACATGGCCGGCCGCGGCACCGACATTAAACTGGGCGGCAATGTGGAATTCAAGATCCTCGAAGCGATTGGCGCTGATCCGAATGGCGACCACGCCGCGATCCGCGCCCGCATCGAGGAAGAGCACAAGGCCGCCGAAGAGGCCGTCAAGGCCGCTGGTGGGCTGTTCGTTCTGGGCACCGAACGCCATGAAAGCCGCCGCATCGACAACCAGCTGCGCGGCCGTTCGGGCCGTCAGGGCGACCCGGGCCGTTCGGCCTTTTTCCTCTCGCTGGAAGATGACCTGATGCGCATTTTCGGGTCCGAGCGTCTGGATTCGGTCCTGTCGAAACTGGGGATGAAGGAAGGCGAGGCCATTGTTCACCCTTGGGTCAACAAATCGCTGGAACGGGCGCAGGCCAAGGTGGAAGGGCGCAACTTCGACATCCGCAAGCAACTCTTGAAGTTTGACGACGTGATGAACGACCAACGCAAGGCGATCTTCAGCCAGCGGCTGGAGATCATGCAGGCCGAGGATCTGGGCGACATCGTCCGCGATATGCGCCATCAGGTTTGCGAGGACTTGGTGAATGATTTCATGCCGCCGAAATCCTATCCTGATCAATGGGATGTGGCGGGCCTGACCGAAGCCGTGCGCGAAAAGCTGACCATGGATCTGCCCATCGCCGCTTGGGCTGCCGAAGAGGGTGTCGATCAGACCACCATGCAAGAACGGCTTGTGGCGCAATCTGATGCCATGATGGACGAAAAGCTGGCAGGTTTTGGGGCCGAGGCCATGCGGTCGATCGAAAAGCAACTCTTGTTGCAGACGATCGACGCCAAATGGCGCGAACATCTGTTGAAGCTGGAACATCTGCGTTCGGTCGTGGGGTTCCGCGGCTATGCCCAGCGTGACCCGCTGAACGAATACAAGACGGAAAGCTTTACGCTGTTTGAATCCATGCTGGATTCGCTGCGTCAGGATGTGACGCAGAAACTGTCGCAAATCCGCCCGATCTCGGCCGAAGAGCAAAAGGCACTGATGGAACAGTATCAAGCGCAGCTGGCCGCCCATCAGGCCGCCCAGGCCCAGGCCCAACTGGCGGCAGCCCAGGCCAGCGCCGGGGCCGTCGTGGCTTCGGCCGGGGCGGTGGCGGGCTTTGACGCCGCCGATCCGTCGACCTGGGGCAACCCCTCACGCAACGACCCCTGCCCCTGCGGTTCGGGCGAGAAGTTCAAGCACTGTCACGGAAAACTGGCCTAAGGTCAGGAATGTTCCAAGGGGCGCAGCAATGCGCCCCTTTTTCCATTTGTTGGAAACATTCCCCAGTCTTGCCATCTGTTCGCCCTGTTTCACAGCGAAACTGCGTCAAGGAATGTGCCTGTGTGGGGTGTGACTATGGACAAAAAGCGCAAAGTGATCCGCGGTGTCGCGGTCTTGGCCGTTGCTCTGGCGGCGGGCCATCTGGTGCAGAACATGGGCAACAGCCCGGCACCCAAGCCCGTGGCCTCGGCTGAATTGACGGTCAAACCGGTCAAGGTGGAAACCGTGGCCGCAGGGCCCGAAATGGCACCGTCTGGGACGGCCCCAGTGTCGCAACCCGCGGCCCTGCCGCCCGCCCCAGCCACAGCATCGACGGTGGCCCCTTTGATCATCGCATCGCCACCTGTTGTGGCCCCCACCTTGGCCCCAAATGAGGCCGATGCCAGCACCACCACGGCGGCGGAGACCGCGCCCGAACCTGCGCTTCCTGAACTGGTGCTGCCTGCGGGCCTGACGGCTTCAGACGCCACAGCCCCGATGCAGGCTGCCACGGCTGATCCCTGCGCCACGACTTTGGATCTGATGACCGAGGCGAATGCCATGATCGGCATCACCCTTCTGGCCCCCTGCCATCCGAACCAGCGGGTTGTGCTGCGGCAAGGTGGATTGGCCGTCACGGCGCAAACCACCTCGACGGGCGCCATTTTCACCGCCCTGCCCGCCTTTGAAACCGATGCGCAGGTTGAGGCTGCTTTCGCCGATGGCACCAAGGTTTCAGGCTCTATCGCGGTGCCCGAACTTGCCACGCTGCGCCGTTTTGGGGTGCAATGGCAGGCCGATGATGCCTTTCAAGTTCACGCCTTTGAAAACGGGGCGGGCTATGACGGGCCGGGCCATGTCTCGGCCGCCAATCCGCATCGCCCCGGCGCGGGCCTTCAGGCGAAGGGTGGGTTCTTGTCATTGCTTGGCGATGCCAGCACCGACAACCCCCTTTTGGCCGAGGTTTACACCTTCCCCGCCGACCCGGCCGCCAAGCCCGAAGTTGTGGTCGAGGCAGCGGTTACCGACAAAACCTGTGGCCGCGAGTTGCTGGCCGAAACCCTGACCAGCACCGGCGGCAGCGTCTTTGTGACCGATCTGACGCTGGCCATGCCCGATTGTGACGCTTTGGGTGATTATCTGGTGTTGAAAAATCTGTTCCTTGACCTGAATATGGCGTCATTGAATTAACGGATCAGGTTATTTTTATGACAGCCCTGATGCGCGCGGCGATTTTCGCCGCGCTTGTCTTTTCGGGTCTTTGCCATCGTGCTGTTGCCCAAGACGTGACTTTGACCTCACGCGATGGGGCGCTGGCGATTTCAGGGCTTTTGCAGGGCTATGACGGCGAATTTTACCGGATCGACAGCGCCTATGGCCTCTTGACGCTCGATGCCCAAGGCGTCATTTGCGACGGCCCCGCCTGTCCCGATCTGACCGCGCCCAAGGCGGTGATCCGCATCGTTGGCGCGGCCGAGTTGGGCGCGGCCTTGATGCCGGGGCTTGTGGCGGGCTTTGCCGCGCATCAGGGCCTGACGCTTTCGGCCCCCTCCACAGCCGACGCGCCCATGCTCTTGCGCGATCCGGCGACCGATAAGGTTCTGGCCGAGTTCAGCTTTGAACCCCTGCCCGCCGCTGCCGCCCATGAGGCGCTTGCCGCAGGGCGGGCCGAGTTGATCTTGGCTTCGGCCAGCAATCCAGCTTTTGGCAGCCGCACGGTCGGGCTGGATCCGTTGGTTGTCATCAGCGCCCAAGACAATCCGCTTGCGACATTGGCCACTTCGGATTTGGCACGCGCACTGACGGGCGCGGTCACCAATTGGGCCGATCTGGGCGGTCCGGATATGCCGCTGGTGCTGCACGGCCTGTCGAATGAGGCGGATCTCAATCGCGCGCTGGCCGCCCGGCTGGGGCGCGATATGGCCCCAATCATGGTGCATGACAGCCCCGCTGCCTTGGTACAGGCGGTGGCGCGCGATCCTTGGTCGCTGGCGGTGACGGGGCGCTCCTTGATTGGGCCTGCCCGGCCCTTGGGTCTGACCGACAGCTGCGGCTTTCCACTGCCCGACACCCCACTGGCGGTGAAAGCCGAAGATTATCCCCTGACCCTGCCCATCTATTTCCTGACCCCACGCCGCCGCCTCCCGTTGGTCGCCCGCGAGTTTTTGGACTATCTGGCGAAGCCCTCCGCACAACAGGCGGTGGATGCGGCGGGCTTTATTGGCCGCAGCCTTGACCGCCAGACAATGTCCGCCGATGGCCTGCGACTGGTCAACGCCATTCGCAATGCAGGCGAGGACACCAGCCTTGCCGATCTGCAAACACTGGTCGCCGCCATGCAAGGGGCCGAGCGCGCCTCCTTTACCTTTCGCTTCCAAGATGGCACCACTGAGATGGAGCCGCACAGCCGTGACAGCCTTTTGGATCTGGCTCAATTGATCGAAGCAGGCGCATTTTCGGGAGAAACTCTTGTTCTGGCGGGGTTTTCGGACGGTGTTGGCGCGGCCGATGCAAATCGCGAGCTGTCTTTGCAACGCGCAAACCAAGTGCTGAACGCGCTGCAAAAGGCCGCGCCGGGCCTTGAGCCCAATGCTTTGCCCCAAGTTGCCGCCTTTGGCGAGGCGCTGCCACTGGCCTGCGATGAAACCCCGGCGGGACGCCGCTTGAACCGCCGGGTGGAGGTTTGGATCAAGCCGTCATTCGGGAAAGACAGCGCACCATGACAGAGCCCAGAACCGAACCGCGCACCGCAGATGAGCTTTTTGAGATCGCCTTACAGCACATGCCCGACATCGAGCCCGAGATCGTGCCCGGCACTTGGCGCTGGAATGTGGTCGATGGCCTGCAAGGGGCAGAGAATCTGGGCATCGAATTGGGCGTGGCGGGGGGCGGCTTTTCGCGCCGGATGATGGAGTCAGGCAAGTTTCGGCGCTTTTGGGGGGTGGATGCCTATAACGATCACCACAGCATCGGCCAATATCGCGAAGCGCTGCAAACCGTTGGACTTGACCGCAACTATCACCTCTTGCGCATGACCTTTGCCGAGGCGCATCCCCTGTTTCCCGACGGTTTTTTCGATTTCGTCTATGTCGATGGCTATGCCCATTCCGGCGAAGAGGGCGGGCGCACCATTCTGGACTGGTATGCCAAGGTAAAGCCCGGCGGGGTTCTGGCGGGCGATGATTATGACCCGGTCCGCTGGCCCTTGGTGGTCTGGGGTGTGCATCATCTGGTGGCACAGATCGGCGTGCCGCTGCAGGTGACCGCGAATATTCTGGAAGGCACCTATAACAACTATGCCTCATGGTTCATCGTAAAACCCATGGGTCCAGACAGCCCCGGGCCACAGCCTGACCTTTTGCTGCAAAAGCTGGGCCAAGAAGAACGCGCTGCGGTTGCCGCGCGCAAAGCGGCGCAACGGGCAGCCAAACGCGCCGCCCGTCTTACAAATATCCGGCCGACCGAAAGCTGATTTCGCGCGATTTTCCAATGATCAGATGGTCATGCAGCACCAACCCCAAAACCTGCGCCGCGTCCTGCACCTGATGGGTCATCGAAATATCAGCATCCGATGGCGTCGGGTCGCCCGAGGGGTGGTTGTGCACCAGGATCAGCGCCGAGGCATTCAGTTCCAGTGCGCGCTTGACCACCTCACGCGGGTAAACCGGCACATGGTCAACCGTGCCCTTGGCCTGTTCCTCATCGGCGATCAACACGTTCTTGCGATCCAGAAACAGGATGCGGAACTGTTCGGTTTCGCGGTGCGCCATGGTGGTGTGGCAATAGTCCAAAAGCGCATCCCATGAGGACAGCACAGGCCGGTGCATCACCCGCGCGCGCATCATCCGCTGCGCGGCGGCCTCGACGATCTTCAACTCGGTAATCACCGCCTCACCCACCCCCTTGACCAGCGAGAGCCGGGCCGGGGCGGCTGTGATTACCCGGTTGAAATCGCCGAACGTATCCAAAAGCAGGCGCGCCAAGGGTTTCACATCCTGCCGCGGAATGGCGCGGAACAAGACCAGTTCCAACATCTCATAATCCGGCAGGGCCGCTGCCCCCCCTTCGCGGAACCGCGCGCGCAGCCGGGCGCGATGATCTGCGATATAGCTGGGCAACCGGCCCGACAGCGGGGCCGTGCCAATGCCCGCCTCATCCTCATCCCCATGGGGGGCAAAGAGCGGCGGGGCAGAATCATGAAAGCCATCAGATCGGGTCATGCGCCAAAGCTTCGCGCAAAGAGGTGAATGCTTGGTAAACAAGGCCGCGTGCTTGCATTCGGCTGTCAACTTGTCTTACTGCGCGGCACGGGAACGGGAGACAGATCCATGACGGTCGCTTTGCACTATTTTCGTTGGGCCTTTGCAGTCACCGCGGTCGGCCTTGCCCTCGCGGCTTGGCTGGGCTGGGTTTACACCGGGTCGATGACCGGGGTGCTTGGCTTTTTGTTCGTCGGCACGGTGCTGTCGATTCTGGAAATCAGCCTGTCCTTCGACAATGCCATCGTGAACGCTAACAAGCTGCAGGAGATGACCCCGGTCTGGCAGCAGCGGTTCCTGACCTGGGGCATCTTGATTGCGGTTTTTGGCATGCGGATCATCTTCCCGCTCTTGATCGTGGTCTTTGCCGCCAAAATCGGGCCTTGGCAGGCCATCGAACTGGCCGCCACCCAGCCCGAGGAATATTCGCGCATCATCGGCGGGGCGCATCTGTCGATTGCGGCCTTTGGCGGGGCCTTCCTGATGATGGTGGCGCTGAAATACTTCTTTGACGAGGGCAAGGACGTGCATTGGATCGCCGCCATCGAACGCGGCATGGCGCGTTTTTCCTCGATCCAGGGGCTGGAACTGGCCATCGTGCTGGCGATCATCCTGATCTTCGCCTCGATCATGCCGGCGGCGGTGCTGGCAACCTTTCTCTACTCCGCCGTGGCCGGGCTGGTCACCTTTATGGCTGTGGATGTGCTCGGTCACCTTCTGGACCGCTCGCAAGAGGGGATGGATATCGCCATCAAAGGCGGGCTTGGCGCGTTTCTGTATCTTGAGGTGCTGGACGCCTCCTTCAGCTTTGACGGGGTGATCGGGGCATTCGCGCTGACACAGAACCTGTTCCTGATCGCCATCGGTCTGGGGATTGGCGCGATGTATGTCCGCTCGATGACCATCATGCTGGTGGAACGCAACACGCTGGCGCAGTTCCGCTATCTGGAACATGGCGCCTTCTGGTCGATCTTCATCCTGTCTTGCGTGATGTTCGGCCAGACCTTGGGCCATATCCCCGAGGTGATCACCGGCCTTTTGGGCGCAGGATTCATCGGGGTTGCGCTGTGGTCCTCGATCCGCTGGAACCGCATTCATTCAGGGGCGGCAGCCGAGCTGTAAGGTTCAAACTGCCGTTTTGCCCAAAACAAAGCCCGCTTAAGCGGGCTTTGTCATGTCAGCTTTTCATACCGTCCCAAAAACCTTTGACCTTTGAAAAGAAAGATCGGCCTTCGGGGTTGTTGTCTTCTGACAGCTCTTCAAACTCGCGCAAAAGTTCCTTTTGCCGCGCGGTCAGATTAACCGGCGTTTCCACTGCCAATTCCAGCAACATATCACCCACACCGCCGCCGCGCAGGGCAGGCATGCCCTTGGCACGCAGGCGCATCTGTTTGCCGGTCTGGCTGCCGGCTGGCACCTTCACGCGGGCCTTGCCGCCGTCGATCGTCGGCACCTCAACCTCGCCACCCAGCGCGGCGGTGGCAAAGGAAATCGGCACGCGACAGAACAGATGCGCGCCATCGCGTTGGAAGATCGGATGCTCTTTCACCTCGATAAAGATGTAAAGATCGCCCGTTGGCCCACCGCGCAGACCCGCCTCACCCTCACCCGCCAAGCGAATGCGGGTGCCGGTTTCCACGCCCGCCGGAATGTTCACCGACAGCGCACGCTCTTTTTCGGTGCGCCCATGGCCGTGGCAGGATTTGCACGGGTTTTTGACGATCTGGCCCGCCCCGTTACAGGTGGGGCAGGTGCGTTCAACCGTAAAGAAGCCTTGCTGCGCGCGCACTTTGCCCATGCCCGAACAGGTGGGGCAGGTGGTGGGCTCCGAGCCCCCCTCGGCCCCGGTGCCACGGCAGGCATCACAGGCCACCGAGGTTGGCACGTTGATGGTCTTGGGCACACCGGCAAAGGCCTCTTCCAGCGTCACGCGCAGGTTATAGCGCAGGTCTGATCCACGCTGCGCCCTCGACCGGCCACCACCGCCGCCACCGCGCCCCATGAAATCGCCGAACAGATCCTCGAACACATCGGAAAAGGCGCTGGAAAAATCACCCTGCCCGCCGCCGAACCCGCCGCGCGCGCCGCCACCGCCGCCCATACCGCCCTCAAAGGCGGCATGGCCATAGCGGTCATAGGCTGCTTTTTTATCGGCATCCTTCAACACGTCATAGGCCTCGTTCACCTCTTTGAACTGGGCCTCGGCGTTGGGGTTGTCGGAATTTCGGTCGGGATGCAGCTCTTTTGCTTTGGTGCGATAAGCCTTCTTCAGCTCTTCGGCTGAAGCGCCTTTTTTCGCCCCCAGAACTTCGTAGTAATCGCGTTTTGCCATGGCAGAACCCCATTCAGGGGAACAGGCGAAGGGCGGCCTCGTGAAAGGCCGCCCCCGGAAGTTCCCTGCGGCTTACTTCCGCTTGTTGTTGCCCATGTCCTCGAAATCGGCGTCGATGATGTCATCATCCACGTCGCGCGGGGCATCGCCGTCGTCATTGCCACCTTCGGCGGCCTGCGCCTTGTAGATGGCCTCGCCCAGCTTCATCGCGGCTTCGGTCAGGTTCTGGATCGCACTCTTGATCTTGCCAGCATCATCGCCCTTCAGCGCCTCTTCCAAGGGCTGCATCGCCAATTCGATGGCCTCGACCGTGGACGGATCCACCTTGTCAGAATGCTCTTTCAGCGACTTTTGCGTCGAGTGCAGCAGGCTTTCGCCTTGGTTCTTGGTTTCCACCAGCTCGCGACGATCCTTGTCGGCTTCGGCATTGGCCTCGGCGTCCTTGATCATCTTTTCGATATCCTCATCCGACAGCCCGCCCGAGGCTTGGATGGTGATCGCCTGTTCGCGGTTGGTGCCCTTGTCCTTGGCCTTGACGGTCACGATGCCGTTGGCGTCGATGTCAAAGGTCACCTCGATCTGCGGCATGCCGCGCGGCGCGGGCGGGATCTGTTCCAGATTGAACTGGCCCAGCATCTTGTTGTCCGCCGCCATTTCCCGCTCACCTTGGAACACACGCAGGGTCACGGCGTTCTGGTTGTCCTCGGCGGTCGAGAAGATCTGGCTCTTCTTGGTCGGGATCGTGGTGTTGCGGTCGATCAGGCGGGTGAACACACCACCCAGCGTTTCGATACCCAAGGACAGCGGGGTCACGTCAAGAAGAACCACGTCCTTGACGTCGCCCTGCAGCACGCCCGCCTGAATAGCGGCACCGGCGGCCACGACTTCGTCAGGGTTCACGCCCTTGTGGGGTTCCTTGCCGAAGAACTTGGTCACTTCCTCGATCACGCGCGGCATACGGGTCATACCGCCGACCAGCACAACCTCGTCGATGTCGGAAATCGACACGCCAGCGTCCTTGATGGCCGCTTGGCAGGGCTTGATCGACTTCTTGATCAGATCCTCGACCAAGCTCTCCAGCTTGGCGCGGGTCAGCTTGACGACCAAGTGCAGCGGTTGCCCGGTGTTCTTGTCCATCGAGATGAACGGCTGGTTGATTTCGGTCTGCTGGCTGGACGAAAGCTCGATCTTGGCCTTTTCCGCCGCCTCTTTCAGACGCTGCAAGGCCATCTTGTCCAAGGACAGATCGACGCCATGCTCCTTTTTGAACTCATCCGCCAGATAGTTGACGATGCGCATGTCGAAATCTTCACCGCCAAGGAAGGTATCCCCGTTGGTGGATTTCACCTCGAACAACCCGTCGTCGATTTCCAGAATGGTGATATCAAAGGTGCCGCCGCCAAGGTCATAAACCGCGATGGTGCGCGATTCCTTGCGGTCAAGCCCATAGGCCAGCGCGGCCGCGGTCGGTTCGTTGATGATGCGCAGCACTTCCAGACCGGCGATCTTGCCCGCGTCCTTGGTGGCCTGACGCTGTGCGTCGTTGAAATAGGCAGGCACCGTGATAACCGCCTGAGTGACGGTTTCACCCAGATAGGATTCAGCGGTTTCCTTCATCTTTTGCAGGATAAAAGCCGAAACCTGGCTTGGCGAATACTTCTCGCCGCGCACCTCAACCCAAGCATCGCCATTGCCGCCATTGACGATCTTGTAAGGCATATTCTTTTGATCTTTGACGATCACCGGATCATCAAAGCGGCGCCCGATCAGGCGCTTGACGGCGAACACGGTGTTCGCGGCGTTGGTGACAGCTTGGCGCTTGGCGGCTTGGCCGACCAGACGTTCACTTTCGGTGAAACCGACGATCGAGGGCGTCGTGCGCGCGCCTTCTGCGTTTTCGATGATCCGGGGCTGCGAGCCGTCCATAATGGCAACGCAAGAGTTGGTCGTCCCGAGGTCAATACCAATGACTTTGGCCATGAGTGTCCCTTTCCTTAGGCGATGATGTGGGCGGAACCCAAGATGGCATCCCGACCCGATCCCATGTGAGACCCGAAAAAAGGCACCCGCCTGTTTCCGGCTTCCCGGCGTATATAGGGGGGGGCAATTGGGGCTGCAAGCGGGCTGAGCGTATTGCAGTCACAAGAATCTTCGGAAAATCGACAGCACTGTCGTGAAGAGGCCGCAGCCCGAGCCCATAGGCGCGCCACCCTGCCCGCCAAATCTGGGCTTAACGCTTGGCGTTCCAACTGGCCGAGATGTGCTTTTCTGTATAGCGTTCCGCCATCAGCCCGATCACGATCAACACAAAGGTGGTGATCACCGGATAGAGCGCCGATGTGTAACGCGGATCATAGTTCAAGAACATGAAACCGCGCGTCTGGTCTATGCAATGGAACAGCGGGTTCCACATAAAGATCGCCAAAATATGCGAGGGCGTCATATTGGCCACAAACATCTTGCCCGAAAACACCATATTGGCGCGGGTATAGGCGGTGGTTGCGATGGTGAAAAAGTCAGGCGCCCAAGGGGTTGCGGCCTTGAAAATCAGGCCGATGCCGATGCCAGACGACCATGACAAGATATACATCGCCGCCACCCCCACCGGCTGATCGATGGTGATCGGCGTCCACAGCGTGTGATAGCCAAACAAGATCACCGCCGCCGACAGGGTTTGCAGATAGAGCGCCGAAAGCGCTGCCGCCGACACCGAAACGATGGTGTTCATCGGCGCATGTTTCATCATGGCCGAAGTGGGACCATCCGCGCCGGACACCGCCTTGATGGTCTTGGAATGGGTCATAAAGCTAAAGATGCCCGACATGATATACAGGATGAAATCACCCCGAACCTGTGTGCCAATGCCGCGCCCGATCAGGCTGAACATCAGCACCATCACCCCGATACCCACCAGTGACTGCGCAATCGACACCAAAAGGCCGATAATGGCATTGCCGTTTGATTTGCGCACATGGCGCACCGTGGCATGAAAAATCAGCTCTAGAAACGCAACTGTGCTGCCAATACGGGTGCGCGGCACGCTGGGTTGAAACATCTGCATCACCTCACGCGGGGTCGGGGCCCCGTTTACAATGGAAATCTTGCTGTTCCCTTATCAAGGCATGATAAAGGCGAGGTCATGTTTAATCAACGCCAAGGGCGATTTTGCCCTGCTTAAAGGACCGACCATGGATTTCGACCGCCTGATTCCGATCATCCGCCGCCTTGCCCTTGAGGCCGGCGACCGCATCATGGAGGTCTACAACGGCCCCGATTTCGAGGTGAAATCCAAAAGCGATGCCAGCCCGGTGACCGAGGCCGACGAGGCCGCCGATGCCATCATCTCGGCTGGTCTCAGGGCCGAATTTCCCGATGTGGTCCTGATCACCGAAGAACAGGCCGCCAGCCACGCACTAACCGCACAGACCTTTTTCATCGTCGATCCGCTGGATGGAACCAAGGAATTCGTCCAGCGCCGGGGCGATTTCACGGTGAACATCGCCTATGTCGAAAACGGCGTGCCGCTGCGCGGGGTGGTCTATGCCCCGGCGCGGGGAAGGCTGTTTTATACCCTTGCCGATGGGTCGTCGGTCGAGGAAACAGGCGCTTTGGACAAGGTCAGAGCGGGGGCGACCCGCGCCATTTCGGTGTCAAAGCCCGACAACGCGGGCTTGATGGTGGTGGCGTCGAAATCGCACCGGGACGCTGCGACCGATGACTACATCGGCAAATACGCCTGCAAGGATATGAAATCGGCAGGCTCCAGCCTGAAATTCTGTCTGGTGGCAACGGGCGAGGCCGATCTTTACCCCCGCCTTGGCCGCACCATGGAATGGGACACGGCCGCAGGCGATGCGGTGTTGCGCGGTGCAGGCGGCCATGTGGTGCGCTTTGACGACCACACCCCCTTGGCCTATGGCAAGCCCGGCTGGGATAACCCCTTCTTCATCGCCCATGCCCCCGGAGTTCAGCTCAAGAAATGACCACGCTCATCGCCATTCCCGCCCGCTATGCCTCCACCCGCTATCCGGGCAAGCCTTTGGTGTCCTTGAAAGGCCCCGATGGTGAGAAAACCCTGATCCGCCGCAGCTGGGAGGCCGCAATGGCCGTCAAGGGCGCAGATCGCGTCGTGGTGGCCACCGATGATGACCGCATCCGCACCCATGCCGAAGGGTTCGGGGCCGAGGTGGTGATGACCTCGTCCGATGCGCAGAACGGCACCGAACGCTGCGCCGAGGTGGCGGCCAAGCTGCCGGGCTTTGACGTGGTGGTGAACCTGCAAGGCGACGCGCCGCTGACGCCTGCATGGTTCGTTGAGGACCTTGTGCGCGGCCTTCTGGCCGACCCCGGCGCCGATATCGCCACACCCGTGTTGCGCTGCGATGGCCGGGCGCTGAATGGCTTTCTGGCCGACCGCCGGGCGGGCCGGGTGGGCGGCACCACGGCGGTCTTTGGGGCCGGGATGCGGGGGCTTTATTTCTCGAAAGAGGTGATCCCCTATACCGGCAAAACCTATGCCGATGATGCGATGACCCCGGTGTTTCACCATGTTGGCGTCTATGCCTATCGCCCGGCGGCACTGGCGGCCTATCCCACCTGGCCCATTGGCCCCTTGGAGACGCTCGAGGGGTTGGAGCAGTTGCGGTTCTTGGAAAACGGGCGGCAGGTTCTGTGCGTTGAGGTTCAGGCCAAGGGTCGTCAGTTCTGGGAGTTGAACAACCCCTCGGACGTGCCGGTGATCGAGGCCATGATGGCAGAGATGGGATGACCCTAGCCGCCGCCAGCGTCATCGTCGTCAGCCGCCACCGCGCGGCGGCGCTGGGGCGCTGTCTTTTGGCGCTGGCCCAACAGGACCACCCGCAGATCGAGGTGATTGTCGTGGCCGATCCCGCCGGGATTGACGCGGCCAAGGCCACGGGGCTGGTGCTAAAGCTTGTTGCCTTCGATGAGGCCAATATCTCGGCCGCCCGAAATCTGGGGCTGGGCATGGCCAGCGGTGAGATCGTGGCCTTCATCGACGATGATGCGGTGGCCGAACCTACGTGGCTGTCGCGGCTTTGTGCCGCCTTTGGCAACCCGCAGGTGGTGGCCGCAACGGGCTTTGTGCGGGGCCGCAACGGGATTTCCTTTCAATGGAAGGCCTGCGAGGTGGATGCCCTTGGCCTTGACCACCCGCTGCCCGACCATGCCGCCACCTACCCCGGCACGCCCACCCGCGCGGTCAAGACCCAAGGCACCAACTGCGCCTTTCGCCGGGAGGCGCTCTTGTCGATCGGCGGGTTTGATCCGGCCTTGCGCTTCTATCTCGATGAGGCGGATGTGAACCTGCGGCTGGCCGGGCAGGGGCTGACGGCGGTGGTCCCCGACGCGCAGGTGCATCACGGCTTTGCCGCCAGCGACCGCCGCCGCGAGGACCGCGTGCCAACCTCGCTGCACGAGATTGCCGCCAGCATCGCGGTGTTCCTGCGCCGCCATGCGCCAAATGCGCTGGAGGCCGAAACCATCCCCGCCATCGACGCCCAGCGCCGCCGTGTCGCCGATCTTGCCCGCGCGGGCCGGATTTCTGGTGCCGAGGCCGAGGCGCTTTTGGCCAGTCTGGCGACAGGATGGGATGAGGGCATGGCCCGCCGACTGACACAGCCAATCGCAATCCCAGAACCACATGCCAGCTTTTTACCGCTTCCCGGCACGGGCCCACGGTCAGGCACGCTGCTCGCAGGGCGCATCTGGCAACAGGCCCGCCTTTTGCGCGAGGCCGAGGAAGCGCGGGCCATGGGCCGAATCGTCAGCGTAATCTGCCTGTCCCCCACCCCCCGCGCCCACAGGATGCAATTCACCGACAAGGGAATTTGGCTGCAAAGCGGCGGCTTATTTGGTTGCTCCACACGCAACGGTGCCCGGTTCCGGCTCACACCATTTTCTCATCGCATCGCCGAAGAAAAAGCGCGAATTTCCGCGTTCCGCCCGGTCGGTTAAGGCCCGGCAGAAACTCAAAATTCCCCCACCCCGGCGCCGTTTTGTGCTCAATGCGTCAACAATTGCCCATGATACGCCATGCTTTGGACAAATTCTGTGTTATAGGCTGAGATGTGCTGTTAGCATGACGGCAAAATTTATTTGAACGAAAGTAATTGAGATGAAGCCGAAGAAAGTCACCAAGGCGGTGTTCCCTGTTGCAGGCATGGGCACGCGGTTTTTGCCGGCAACCAAATCGATCCCCAAAGAAATCATGACGCTGGTTGACCGGCCCCTGATCCAATGCGCCATTGATGAGGCGCGCGCGGCCGGGATCAAGGAATTCATCTTCGTCACCTCCAAAGGCAAATCGGCGCTTGAGGATTATTTCGATCACTCGCCCGAGTTGGAAAGCACGCTGCGCAAGGCGGGCAAGGATGACCTTCTAGAAATCCTGAAGGAAACCAATATGGATTCCGGCGCGATTGCCTATCTGCGCCAAAACCGCCCCATGGGTCTGGGCCATGCCGTCTGGTGCGCCCGCCGCCTGATCGGGGATGAGCCTTTTGCCGTTCTATTGCCCGATGACGTGATCGCCGCCGAAAAGCCCTGCCTTCAGCAAATGATCGAAGCCTATGAGCAAACCGGCGGCAATATGGTTGCCGCGATGGAGGTCGCGCCGGCCAAGACGTCCAGCTATGGGATCTTGGACATTGCCGAAGATATGGGTGCCATCGTGCAGGCCAAGGGCATGGTGGAAAAACCGAAAGCCGCAGATGCACCCTCCAATCTGGCGGTGATCGGGCGTTATATTTTGCAGCCCAAGGTTCTGAACAACCTTAACAAGCTCAAGCAAGGCGCGGGCGGTGAAATCCAACTGACCGACGCCATCGCCGAGGAAACCCGCGACGGCAAGGTCTATGGCTATCGCTTCCGGGGCCAGCGCTATGACTGCGGCTCAAAATCGGGTTTCTTGCAGGCTACCGTGGCCTTTGGCCTTGCCCGCCCCGATCTGCGCGATGAATTTGGGACCTATCTTCAGGACCTGATGGCCATGCAAAAGGCTGCGCAGTAACAGGTGGTTGCGGCCCGGCTTCTTGATCTGACCCGGCTGGTGTCGCGGCTGGGGCGCGGACCGATGACCGGGATTGACCGGGTTGAACAGGCCTATCTGACGCATCTTTTGGCACAAGATGCCCCGCTTTACGGGCTTGTGCGCACGGGCGCGGGCTTTTTGCTGTTGGACCCGGCTGGATGCGCGGGTTTCGCAAAGCTCTGCGCTACGCCTTCGAACTTGCCCAGCGCTGATCTTCTGTCGCGCCTGATGCACCGCCACGATCTAACGCGCGCGCGCGCCGAAACGGCAGCGCGCCAATTGGCCTTGGCCCGCGCGGTCAGGCCGGGCCTGCCTCGCCTTTTGCGCCATGTGCCACGCGGTGCCAGCTATATGAATGTCGGCCATGCGAACCTTGCCGCAAAGACGCTGTCATGCCTGTCATCGCAAGGCTTTCGCGTCACGGTGATTGTGCATGACACCATCCCGCTGGATCACCCCGAATTCGCCCGCCCCGGCACGGTGGCCCCCTTTCGCAAAAAGCTGGCCGCCGTCTCGGCCCATGCCAGCCAGATCCTCCACCTCAGCCATGCCACACAGGCCCAGACCGAGGCGCAACTGGCCCGGCTTGGGCGCGTCCCACCCGGCCATGTTGCGCCGCTTGGGGTGGAAACCGCGCGCCCTGACCCTGCCCAACTGCCACCCGGTCTGAACCTGACAGCGCCCTATTTCGTGACCCTTGGCACGATCGAACCGCGCAAGAACCATGCGCTTTTGCTCGATGTCTGGGAGCGGCTTCCACACCCTGCCCCGCAGCTTTACATCGTCGGCAACCGGGGCTGGGCGGACCCTGCCCTTTTGACGCGGCTTGATGCCCTGCCAGCAGATGGCCCGATCAAACTGCTGCACGGGCTGCCCGATGCCGCCGTCATGGCCCTTGTGCAAGGGGCCCGCGCCCTCTTGGCCCCCTCGCGCGCCGAGGGCTTTGGCCTGCCCCCACTCGAGGCCGCCAGCCTTGGCACAGCCGTCATTGCCGCTGATCTGGCGGTCACGCGCGAACTCCTTGGAAACAAGGCAGTTTACCTGCCTGCCTTGGACCTGTATCCTTGGGTCGAGACGATTGCGCGACAGACGATCCAACCGCAAATCTTTGGCCAACAAACCGATTGGACGCCCCCGACATGGGCGGCGCATTTCAAGACGGTCTTAAGCCTTGGATGTTAGGCTTGGCCTCGCGTCGTTGTTTTCAGGCAGGAATTTTTTGGGTTGAGCATTTTTTCAAGATATATGTTGCGGCTTGCGCGCAAACGCTGGCTGTTTCGCGCCTTTCGCAAACGTCGCGAATTGCGCGGCATTGCCGATCGCACCAGCGCCATCTCAAGCGATGCGATTCTGCTTTATTCGACCATTCGCAACGAACGTGTGCGCCTGCCGTTCTTTCTGCGCTATTATCGTGACATGGGGATCAACCATTTCCTGATCGTCGATAACGACAGCGATGATGGCAGCCGCGAATATCTGGCTGAACAGCCCGATGTCTCGCTTTGGTCCACCAAGCACAGCTATAAGCGCGCCCGCTTCGGGGTGGATTGGCTGAACTGGCTGCAAATGAAATACGGCCACAACCATTGGTGCCTTGTGGTCGATCCAGACGAGTTTTTCGTCTACCCGTTCTGCGATACACGCCCCCTGCGCGCGCTGACCGACTGGCTGGATGCCTCCTCGATCAAATCCTTTTCGGCGATGCTTTTGGACATGTATCCCAAAGGCCCCTTTGACGCCCAACCCTATCATGAGGGGCAGGATCCCTTTGAAATCGCCCAATGGTTTGACAGCGGCAATTACACCATTCAGCGCAACCGCAAATACGGCAACCTGTGGATTCAGGGCGGCCCACGGGCGCGCATGTTCTTTCCCGACCTGCCCGAGCGTGCCCCTGCCCTGAACAAGGTGCCCTTGGTGCGCTGGAACCGGTCCTATGCCTATGCCTCCTCCACCCACATGCTTTTGCCGCGCGGGCTCAATCAGGTCTATGACGAATGGGGCGGGGAAAAGGCGTCGGGCGTTTTGCTGCATGCCAAGTTCCTTGATACCTTTGCCCACAAGGCCGAGGAAGAGATGGAACGCCGCCAGCACTATGCCAACAGCCATGAATACCGCGCCTATCGGGCGGCCACCGCCAAACAGCCCGATCTGTGGTGCAAATGGTCTGAGAAATACATCAACTGGCGGCAGCTTGAGATTCTGGGCCTCATGTCCAAGGGGAACTGGGCATGACCGTGGGCTTTGTCATGCTGTGCCACACGGCACTGGACCGGGCGGCGCAGGTGGCGCGGCATTGGGCGACGCATGGCTGCCCGGTGGTGGTGCACGTGGACAAGCGGGTCAAGCGTAAGGGCTATGACAGGCTGGTTCAGGCGCTGGGCGATCTGGGCAATGTGCGCTTTAGCGGGCGGCATGCCTGCGAATGGGGCACTTGGGGCATCGTGGCCGCCACGCAAGAGGCAAGCAGCATCATGCTGCGAGAGTTTCCGCAGGTGCGCCATGTCTATCTGGCGTCGGGGTCCTGCCTGCCGCTGCGCCCGGTGGCGGAACTGGTGCGCTATCTCGACGCCCGCCCTCGGGTTGATTTCATCGAAAGCGTGACCACCGAAGATGTCGGCTGGACAATTGGCGGGCTGAATCTGGAACGCTTTACCATGCGTTTCCCGTTCAGTTGGCGCAAACATCGGCGGCTGTTTGATGGCTATGTCAAACTTCAACGCCGCATCGGCCTCAAGCGCCGCATCCCCGCCGGGATCGTGCCGCATCTCGGCAGCCAATGGTGGTGCCTGACGCGCCAAACGCTCTCGGCCATTCTGGACAACCCCGAGCGGGCCGAGATTGACCGCTATTTCCGCCGGGTTTGGATTCCCGATGAATCCTATTTCCAAACGCTGGTTCGGCAGGTCTCAGATCAGGTGGAAAGCCGGTCACTAACCTTGTCAAAATTCGATTTTCAGGGCAAGCCGCACATCTTTTACGATGACCACCTGCAAATCCTGCGGCGGTCCGATTGCTTTGTTGCGCGCAAGATCTGGCCCCATGCCGACCGGCTTTATGCCAGCTTCCTGTCGGATGACCCCAGCGCGCAGGCCACCGCCGAACCGAACCCCGGCAAGATTGACCGGCTCTTTGCCCGCGCGGTCGAGCGGCGGACCAAAGGGCGCGCCGGGCTTTACATGCAATCGCGCCATCCCAATGAAAACTGGGAAAACGGCCGCACCGCCGCCCCCTATTCGGTGTTTGAGGGGTTTTCTGACCTGTTTGAAAACTTTGAAACCTGGCTGGGCAAGGCCACCGGAACCCGCGTGCATGGCCACCTTTTCGCCCCCGACCGCGTGCAGTTCGCGGGCGGGGATTCGGTTTACAATGGCGCGCTGTGCGACAGTGCGGCAATGCGCGACTATAATCCGAAAAGCTTTCTCACCAGCCTGATCTGGAACACACGGGGTGAACGCCAGTGTTTTCAATTCGGCCCCGGTGACAGCCAAAAGCTGATTTATTTCATGGCCGCCGATGCCAATGCCCAGATTTCGGTGATTTCCGGCGCTTGGGCCATTCCGCTGTTCCACTCCAACCGCAATTTTGGCGATATCCGGCGCGAGGCGGCGCAGTTGCAAAAGATCGAGGCAGAGTTTTTGACCGTGCTGCGCGCCTCATGGGTCAAGGCGCGGGTGCGCACTTGGACCTTGGCCGAATTCATCGAAAACCCGATGGAGCCATTGCAGACCATCGTCGATGAGATCAGCCCCCGCAGCCTGCGCCGGTTGAGCGAGGCCCCGCGTCTGGCCGATCTGACAGGCTTTGGCCAGTTCCTGCAAAACCTGCGCAATCAGGGCATGCAACCCGTGTTGATGGGGGATTTCCCGGCCACCGGCGCAATGCCACAGCCCGGCAATCGGCGCGGACGGCCCTATCTGGTTAAGTGATCAGGCCGCCTGCGGGGCCTTCGCCTCGGTCAAAATGGCGTAAAGCTTGGCCACATCATTGTTGGCCCGCAGCTTTGCGCAGATGCCCGCATCGCGCATGGTGCGGCTGACCAAGGCCAGCGCCTTGAGGTGATCCACTCCCGAATCTTTCGGGGCGAGCAGGCAGAACACCAAATCCACCGGCTGACGATCGACGCTTTCGTAATCCAACGGCTTTTCCAGCCGCAGAAAGATGCCCGTGATCTTTTCCAACCCGATCAGGCGGGCATGGGGCAAGGCAATGCCATTTCCAACACCCGTCGGCCCAAGGCTTTCACGCTCTTGCAAACCGTCAATCGCGGTGGCGGCAGACAGGCCATAGGCCGCAGATGCGATCTCTCCCAATTCTTGGAAGAGACGCTTTTTGCTGGTCATCTGGCCCATAACTCGCACAGCGGCGGGGGTCAGAAGTTTCGACAGGTCCATAGGCCGTTCCCGTGTGGGCTGCCCAAGGCGGGCAGCTTATTTGCTGTTTCGCGGGTCGATCCAGCCGATATTGCCGTCATCCCGGCGATATACGACGTTAACCCCGCCATGTCCTTCGTTGCGGAACACCAACATCCGTTGACTGCCCAGCTCCAACTGCATCACCGCTTCGCCAACGGTGATCGAAGGAATCTTCGTCTCCATCTCGGCAATCACGATCGGCTGCAACTCGCCGGCGTCACCATCTTCGGGCTCTTCCGTTGGCGCGAGGATATACGAGGAAGCCCCACCGAATTCAACAGGGGCCGGACGGTTGGCATGATGGTTGCGGATGCGGCGCTTGTAGCGGCGCAGCTGTTTGTCCATTTTCTCGCGGCAGGATTCAAAAGCCGCATAAATTTCATTCGCATGCCCCTTGGCCTGCGCATTCAGCCCGGTCGAAAGGTGAATCGTGGCCTCGCAAACATATTCATGCGCAGATTTTGAAAACACCACCACCGCCTCGGTCGGACGCTGGGCGTATTTTTCGACCACCTCGCCAAGCTCGGCCTTCACATGGGTTTGCAGTGCTTCACCAATGTCGATGTGTTTGCCGCTGATCTGATAGCGCATGATGCCTCCTTCGAGCAGGTAATCAGCCCCGGACTGCCGACCGGTTCTGGGGGTTGTCTTTGTTTTTATTATCGGATTTCTGGCCACATCACGTTTGTGGCGGGGCCGGATACCGGCCGCATCGTCAAGACCAGGAAGGGCGACAGACGCTTGCATTCTTATCATTTGGGGATGGGCATGGCCGCTTGTCAACCGCGCCGTGCACCGATCTATCAAATGATACGGAAGTTTTCGCCCAAGTAGACCCGCCGCACCATTTCATCGCGCACGATCTCATCTGTCGTGCCATGCTTCAGCACGGTGCCATCATGCAAGATATAAGCGCGATCAACGATTTCCAGCGTTTCGCGCACGTTGTGATCGGTGATCAACACCCCGATTCCACGCGATTTCAGATCCTGCACCAGATGGCGAATCTCGCCCACGGCAATCGGATCGACCCCAGCAAAGGGTTCGTCCAACAAGAGATATTTCGGATCGGCCGCCAAGCAGCGCGCAATCTCAACCCGCCGCCGCTCGCCGCCCGACAGCGCCAGCGCCGGGGCGCGCCGCAGATGAGTGATGGAAAACTCAGACAACAGCTCTTCCAGCCGCTCCCGGCGCTTGTGGCGATCGCTGATCTGAATTTCCAGCACAGCCAGAATATTGTCTTCCACCGAAAGCCCGCGAAAGATCGACACTTCTTGCGGCAAATAGCCAATGCCCAGCCGCGCGCGGCGATACATCGGCAGCGATGTCACATCGCGGCCGTCGATCAAAACCTGCCCGCCTTCTGGCGTCACCAGCCCGGCGATGGCGTAAAAGGTGGTGGTCTTGCCACTGCCATTGGGGCCCAAAAGCGCCACCACTTCACCGCGATTCAGCTGCAACGACACATCGCGGATCACCGGACGGCGCTTATAGCTTTTGCGCAGGTTCACAATCGACAACCCACCGCCGCCCGCCGTGACACTGAGGCCCGGCGCAGATTTTGTCGGCTCCGCCATCAATTCCCCCCCGGCGTGAAGGTGGTGGTCACCCCCCCCTCGATCCGCCCGGTGCCAGTTTGCAGATTGATCACCAAAGCCGCACCGCGAATCGTGGCCTGCCCTTGTGTCAAAAGCACATTGCCGGTCATCACCACCTCGCCCGAGGCGATGGTGTAAACCGCGCTTTCGGCCTGGGCTGCATCGGTGGCGTTGACCACCAACACCCCGCCCGAGGCATGAAGCCGCGCAATCGCCTTGCCGGTGGTGTCATATTCCACCCGCACGCTGTCAGCCTCGATCCGCATCTCGCCCTGTTTGACCAGCACATCGCCCGCAAAGGTGGCGCTGCCATCGGTCTGATCGACAGTCAGGTTTTCCGACGTCACCTCAACCGGCAGGCGGGTGTCTGCCTTTAGCCCACCAAAGGCGACATTCGTGCCCTGCGCCACCGCCGCAGCCGCCACAAGCGCCACGGGCAGCGCCAGAAAAAGCGCGAAGGTTAGGGCAATGAACCGGCTGGGCATCGGGAACATCCGTCAGTGATTGGGCTGGTATATCAGGCGCACACCCTTGTTGAAAACCAGAAGATGGGTCTTGCCGCCATCGGTCAGGTCCAACCGCATGGCGCCTGCCTCCAACTGCCCCATCGGCGCCAAGGCCTGCACCGCGCCGCCACTTTGCGCAAAGCTGCGATCGGTCCCCATGGTCAGCTGATCGGTGGTGATCTCATACCCGGTCGAGGTGGCCAATCGCACGCCCCCTTCCAGCGCCAAAACCCCTGCGGTGCGATCCAGAACTCCGGCACCCGCGGCAATCTCGGCGGCAAAGCCATCGGCGGCCAAAAGTTCGCCCGTCAGCCCCGTCACGCGCGCCCCACTTGGCTGGGGCACCGCCGCATCGGCGCGCAGCGTCAGGGTCGCCCCATCCGAGGTGACGGTGGAAAACCCCGCCCCCGTCATGCGCGGTTGCGCCAAACGGTCGGCAATTTCGACATCGGCATAGGGAATCGCATCCTCGGGGTCGATGGGGCGCGAAAACAGGAACAACGACGCCAAAAGCGCCAGCGCCACCAAGGGCAGCGTGATTTTCAGGATCATCACGACCCGGGAATGCAGGTTGTCCTGAGCCGGGTCGCGCGCCACTTAGACCACTCCGGCGCGCAAACAGTCGTGGATGTGCAAAATGCCCTGCACCCGGCCCGGCTCAGCCGGATCGACGGCAAACAGACAGGTGATCTTGCGATCATTCATCAAGGCCACCGCCGTTTCCGCCAGCGCGTCAGGCGCGACGGTGCGCGGGGCGCGTGTCATCACCTGCCCTGCGGTTAGGCCCAAAAGCCCCTCCATATGGCGGCGCAAGTCACCGTCGGTGATGATGCCCGCCAAAAGGCCCGCGTCATCGGTCACACCCACAACGCCAAAGCCCTTGCTGCTGATCTCCAGCAGCGCCTCGGCCATAGGGCGATCCCAGCCGATCATCGGCACCTCATGGTGCATCAAATCGCGCACCTTCATCAGCTTGGCCCCCAGCTTGCCGCCGGGGTGGAACATGCGGAAATGTTCCGGCGTAAAGGCGCGATGCTCCATCAGCGCAATCGCCAAGGCATCGCCCAAGGCCAGCGTCATGGTGGTAGATGTGGTCGGCACAATGCCCGTCTCGCAGGCCTCGGCTGCCGGCGGCAGCAAGATGGCCACATCCGATTGGCGCAACAGGGTTGAGCCTTCGCGCCCAGCAACCCCGATCAGCGGGATCGAAAAGCGCCGGGTATGGGTAACGATATCGGCCAGTTCCGACGTCTCGCCCGAGTTGGACAACACCAGCGCCACATCACCCGCCGTCACCATGCCCAAATCGCCATGGCTGGCCTCGGCGGGGTGGACAAACTGCGCAGGCGTGCCCGTGCTGGCCAAGGTGGCAGCAATCTTGCGGCCGATATGGCCCGATTTGCCCATGCCCGACACAACCACCCGGCCCTTGGCGGCCAAGATCAGCTCCACCGCGCGGCCAAAGCTCTCGCCCAGGCTGTCACCCAAAAGCGCCAGCGCCTCGGCCTCGCGGGCGACAACGCGGCGGCCAGTGGCCAGAAAATCAGTGGTGGAAGATGTCATTCGGCTCATCCCAACCCAAAAGGTCCAACTCGGCGCGTGCGGGCAGGAAATCAAAACAGGCCTGCGCCAAGGGCATCCGGCCTTCGCGGTGCAAGATCGCCTCAAGCGAGTCTTTCAGCTTGTGCAGATACAAGACATCCGAGGCCGCATATTCCTTTTGCGCCTCGGTCAAGGTGGCCGAGCCCCAATCGCTGGTCTGCTGGGCTTTGGACACATCAACGCCGACATATTCCATCAACAGGTATTTCAGCCCATGACGGTCAGTATAGGTGCGGATCATGCGCGAGGCGATCTTGGTGCACCACACCGGGGCGGTGCGCACGCCAAAGGCCTTTTGCAACGCGGCAATGTCAAAGCGGCCAAAGTGAAACAGCTTGAGCGTGGCCGGATCGGTCAGCAGCCGCTCCAGATTGGGCGCGCTGGTCTGGCCGCGGGCAATCTGCACCAGATGCGCATCGCCCTTGCCATCAGAAAGCTGCACAACACAGAGCCGATCCCGGCGGGGGTCGAGGCCCATAGTTTCGGTGTCAATGGCCACGATGGGGCCTAGGTCCAGCCCATCGGGCAGGTCTTTTTGGTGCAGATAAATGGTCAAGGCATCGGTCCGATCATCAAGGTTGCCAAGGGGCTTAGCCCCGCCCGCGCCATGGGTCAACGCCGCCCATGCCCGGAAAAGCAAAAGACCGCCCGAAGGCGGCCTATTTGATCGAAATGGTGCCCAGAAGAGGCCGGGCACTGAAAATGCACCGAATTTCACGAGGTTTCATGGGGTCTCAGACCCCCAAGAAAACAAGCATCTGCATGTTTCATATGATGTTTTTTTGTTTCACAAGGTTTCATAAGAGCGTATCGTCAAAGGTGGATAGAAGGGTGGATTGAGAAGCGATATGCGAACCAAGAACAGGCTGACAGCAAAGGGAATCGCAGCGGCAGCGCCCGGCAAGTATTGCGACGGTGGCGGGTTGTGGTTTGTGAAGCGTCCTGACGGCGGCGGTCAGTGGGTTCTGCGATTCACCATTCATGGGCGGCGGAGGGAAATGGGTCTTGGTCCTTACCCCGACGTCTCTCTGGCGGACGCGCGGCGGAAGGCAGAGGAGGCCAACGCTAAGGGCCGCGAAAACGTTGACCCGATCAAGGACCGGGAACGCCAGAGGAAAGAAGCCGTTCGAAACTTGCACCTGTTCGAGGATGTTGCCCGCGATGCATTCGAAAGCCGCAAGGCCGAACTGAAACGGGACGGCAAAGCGGGGCGGTGGTTCAGCCCTCTTGAGCTTCATGTGCTGCCGAAGCTGGGTAAGATGCCAGTTTCTGAAATCGACCAGATGGATATTCGCGACACCCTCGCCCCGATCTGGCACACGAAGGCGGAAACTGCCCGCAAGGCGATGGACCGCATCGGCATCTGCTTGAAGCACGCCGCTGCTTTGAACCTGAATGTGAACCTTGACGCGACAGACAAGGCGAAGGCTTTGCTGGGCAAGCGACGTCACAAGGCGCAGCACATCCCCGCCATGTCTTGGCAAGAGGTTCCAGACTTTTATCAAAGCTTGAACGATGGAAGCATATCGCACTTGGCGCTTCGCCTGTTGATCTTGACCGGGATGAGGTCCGAGCCGATCCGGTTCCTTAGAGAAGACCAGATCAGCGACGATGTGTGGACCATTCCAGAAGACGGGGTGAAAGGAAGGTTGGATGCAACGCGCGAGTTCCGCGTGCCGCTTTCGCCAGAAGCCCTTCGCGTCATCGAACAGGCCCGAGCATTTGAACAGAACGGCTACCTTTTCCCCAGTTCGGGCAAGAAATCAGTGGTTATTTCCGACAATACAATGCGGAAGGTGATGAAGTCGCGCGGCCTTGACGCCGTGCCGCACGGCTTTCGGAGCAGCCTTCGTGTCTGGCTAGCGGAACGCACTGACGCCCAGCATCAGGTGGCGGAGACTATCATCGCCCATTCGATTGGAAGCGCAGTCGTGAAGGCTTACCTGCGAACCGACTTCTTGGAACAGCGCCGTGCCCTGATGAACCGTTGGGCCGATTTCGTCACAGGGAAGTTCTCGGGCGAGGTCGTCAAGCTGGTCGTCGGGCAGTGATGGCAAAGATCAAGCCAAGAGAGACAGAGGGGCTTTTCAAACCCGGTCCTGACCCGAGAGCGGAAGAATTGGTCTGGGACCGCGCACGACTGTTCATGTCGCAGTATTTTCCAGACTGGTGGGGGCCTGTGGCGGAGGTTTACCACGAAGTCGCGTTTACCTTGGACCATGTGACCACAGAAGATGGGTCTGTTGTTCGTCGTTACAGGCTTGTGCCGCAATTCGTTCCCGAAATGGCCTCTGCAGCGGCGCGCGACACGGATGTTTTCGATTTGGTCATGGACATCTGCGCCTCATCCGTTCGCCTAGAAGGCTCGGTGCCCCGAGGATTTCGGAACCTTGTATCGGGCGTGCTTGATGGAACGGTTAAGCGGCCCAAGCGAAAATCCAAGGCACCCACCAAGAGTTGGAAACGCAATTTCATGCTTTTCCATCTCACGCACGAATTGGTTGACGAGTTCGGCCTGAACCCGACCTTCGGCGTTCCGACGGATGCGGACGCCCCAGCAAGGCAAGACCTAAGGTGGAGCGCATCCGCGCTCATTGAGAAGGTTTTCAAACAGGCGGGCATTCCTGCCCTCGATGAACGGGGCGTAACGCTCGAACAGAACACCGCGATGAACGTATGGCACAAGCGCAGTTTCGTCGCGGCGATGCAGAAAGCCCGCGCCGAGCGCAGCCAATGGTTTCACCGTCTGTGCAACGAGGTGCAAAGCGGGGCCGACGGCGAAGCATTGCACCCATTCCTAAAGGAATAGCGCCAATGCTGGCCGCAGCATGTGGCGGCATCAAGTGACATCTCAACGCGAATCAAGAGGTCGCAGGAAATGTCACTTTCTATCATCCCTGGATCGCAGCCTGCCATTTTGGCAGTCCAGAAGCTGCCGAACGAAGGCGGAAAATACCCGGTTGAAAAGCTGATCAGCACCAAGGAGGTCTGCTTCCTCTATGGCGTCAGCCACTCCACGCTCTGGCGCTGGGTCAAGGGCGGTTTGATGCCCAGCCCGTTTCGGATCGGGCGGCGCACCTACTGGGTCGGTTCCATGCTTCAAGCCCACCTTGCCGACCTGAAGGCCCGCCATGCGTGATCAGGGCCGCGTAGAATATCGGGTGTCCGATCAAGACGGGCAGTCTTTCATCATTTCCCTGCGCCACAGTCGGGAACGGGACACATTGGAGGCCCTAATCCGGGGCGGTGCAACGGGTTGCACGTTCTACGATGCCCCCGCCCCGCGCTGGGCCAGCGCGATTTTCAAGCTGCGCTGCCGTGGCCTGATCATCAAGACCGAGCGGGAAAAGCATGGCGGGGCCTATCCCGGCACCCATGCCCGCTACGTCCTTCTGTCGAAGGTGGAAAAGGTCGCAGGGGGTTCTTTCTGATGACTGGCACGCCCCGCCCCGCCCAGAATCCCCGCCCCGTGCAACGGGGTGCAAAATCCACCGCTGCCAAGCAATGGAAGCGCGAGGTGGGCCTTGCCCATGCACGGCGCACCAAGCTGGCCAACGGGCTGCGTGAAAAGCAGGCGCGCGGGGAGCGGGTGCAGCCTTACATCAGACAGTATCTTTCCGCCGCTGCCGCGCGCTTCTGCGGGGCGCTGGCGGCTTTGCGCGGGGAACCGGACCGACAGACCGCCGAAGCCCTTGCCGCCACTGTAAACCCTTGGCGCGAGGGCTACCGGCCCATCCGGTGGCACAAGCACGCCAAGAAGAGCGGCGGCTATCGCCCGATCTGTGATCTGCCGCCTGACCTGAAAGCCGTTCACTACGTGATTGCCGGGGCGCTCAAGGCGGCGTTTGTGCCGAACAACCATATTTACGGGGTGACGGGCCGGGGCTGCGATGAAGCCGCCCGCCGTCTCAAGGAAGCCCAGAACGCGGGGCAGACCTATCTTGCGAAGCTCGACATCGTGGACTGCTTCCAGAGCATCAACCCCGACAGCCTTTATCAACTGCCACTGCCAAAGGAGGTGATCCGCCGCGCGCTCGATACGCGCAACATGATGTTCGAAGAATGGGACCCTCAGATAGGACCGACGACCAATCAACGCCTATCCGGGTCTCCTATGCACTCTCACAGTGAAAGCGGGCCACGGGGCCTGCTGCAAGGCTCGCCAGCTTCCAATCTTATCCTCGCATGGCTGTTGAACGACGCGCCCATGCCCGAGGGTGCGATGGTTCTGATCTGCACCGACAACATCGCCGTTGCCGCCGTAGACCATACCACAAGGCAAGCGGTGATTGAATCCTTGGTCGCGTATTTCCAGCGCGATTGCCCCGCAGGCCCGCTGAACCTGTGCCCCGCCGTTTATGCGGGGCCGGGAACGGAACCTCTCGATTTCCTTTCATATGAGTTCGACCCCGCACAAGCGGGTATTGGTATCGCCGCCTCCGCCTTGTCGAAGCTGGAAGGGCGGCTTGCCGATCTGGAAGACGACAACACGCTGGACGACCTGACCTTTGCCTTGGCCACGTGGCAGGCCCTACGGAGCTTTCGCAGCGGGTTCAGCGCGGCGGCGGACGTGGAGTCCCAGCTTGAACGCTGTGCCAAATTGGCAGGCTTCTGGCTCTACGGCAGGCAGAACGCTTTCCTGTCCGACCTGCACGCCCATGTCTTCGATCCGCCGACGACGACCGAAGGCGCGGTGATAGCGCGCCTGTTGCATGGGTTTCGTTTGCCAAAGCATCGGAATAACAATTGCGTGAACGCGACAAAGTCGGCAGAGTGAAGCAGAGACAGGCAACATACGGAGAATAAAGTGATTTCTGCCATCTTCCGCACAATTTTCGGCGCCGTGTTTGGCGTCATATGTGCGCTGGTTCTTTCCCCTGCCTTGGCCGCGTTCCAGACCGAGGGATCAAGCGCACCGGCAATCGTGACTCTTGTAATTGTGGCGGGTGTCGCCGCCCTTGGGTTCTTTGCGCCCACGATCCGCCGCGCACTTGGGCGTGGGTTCCTGCTCTTGGGGATCAGCTTTTTCGCACTTCCTGTCTCAACCCTGCTTTTGTCAGGTCGCGCAGCAAGCGAGGTTGTTGCAGCATCCTCGCAAGGCGATCAGGCGGCAGCCGCCATCGGTGCAGGTCTGGGCGCAGCCTTGATGACGGGGGCCGGAACCTTCTTCGGCGTGATTTTCGGTGTCATCTTCACCATCCTTGGCCTCGTGCTGGCACTTGGTGGGCGACGCGAAGTTGTCGTCGTGCAGAAATGACGGAGCGCGCCCCGGCATTCGGGGCGCATTCCAGCCCTCATTTCATCTGAAAATACATCATCGGCCAGACACTGTAGCTTTCGGACAGGCCCAACGAAGTTTCTACTTCCTTTTGCTTCGCCATAAGACGCTGCAATGTCGCATCATCGGTAACACCGACCAGTCGCTTATCCTCAATTTTTTCTGGCGACCCGACCATTTTCACAAGCTCGACCGCGTCCGCCAATGCGCTACGGACACAAACCCACCTTTCGGGGGATTTCTTGTTAGCGGCTTCACAGCCCGCAACAATTGCCTTCCCGGCTTCACCGTAAAATTCGGGTGATACCGTTGCCCCCAATAGTTGCTGGGCCGCTTCGGTAACGGGCAGACAGTCCTTTACTTTTGCGAAGCTTGCACCTCCGGCTTGGCACTCAGCCAAGGCCGCATCGCTGACAGTTTGTGACCACGCGCCCGAGGGGATCAGGGCAAGAAGGCAGACGGCAGCAAAGCGATTCATGAGGGCACTCCAAACGGTTGTTGACCAAGGGGTAACGCATCCGCGCGGTATCTCAAGGGGAAAGCCGGTGCAGTGCCCGTGCAACCCGTTTCAAAAAACGTCTGGGTGGCGCTGCAAGCGGCTTGTCGGGTGCGCCGGGGAGAGGGCAAGGCAGGGTGCGAACGCGGGCCTGTCGCCCGCTGCGGTCGCCTGTGGGGCGATTTGCGGCTTGCCGGTGGGCGGGGTGGTCTGGTCTAAGGGTGGGGCAGTCAGCCGGGGGTTTTGCGATGACGGAGCTTGTGTTCAAGGGCAAGGAATTTGTGTGGAACCATCACCTTGCGGTGCCGTTCCGGCCCTTGGTCGTGCAGGCGGACAAGGGGATTGGCGAGGCCCGGCTTGACGGCAACCTGATCATCCAGGGCGACAACCTCCACGCGCTCAAGGCGCTCATGCCGATGTATGCGGGCAAGGTGGACTGCATCTTTATCGACCCGCCCTACAACACTGGGAACGAGGGCTGGGCCTACAACGACAACGTGAACGCCCCGATGATCAAGGAGTGGCTGAACTCCAACCCCGTTGGCATTGATGACGGGCTGCGTCATGACAAATGGTGCGCGATGATGTGGCCGCGCCTTCGGCTGTTGCACGAGCTTTTGGCGGATAACGGAAGCCTCTGGGTTACGATTGACGACAACGAAGACCATTTGTTGCGCCAGATATTGGATGAGGTTTTCGGGCGGGACGGCTATATCACCGAAATCGCGTGGCGACATTCTGACAGTAGCAGCAATAACGTCACCCAGTTCTCGCAGGACTTCAACACGGTCTTCGTCTATTCGAAGAACCCCTACTGGGTGCCAAACTTCTTGGATGCGCCGGAGAAGAGGTCACACTTTCGGAATCCCGACAATGATCCGCGTGGACCGTGGTTTGATGGAAACAACATCCAAAACCCTGCCATCCGACCCAATTTGCAGTTCGACTATCCGGGACCAAACGGAAATCCGATTAAGCATCCGCCAAACGGTTGGCGATGGTCCCGCGAAACAATGGAAGAGAAATTCAAGACTGGTGAATTGAGATATTCGCCTGATGGTCTGCGCATCATTCGTCGCACATATCTTGCCGATCAAGAAGGTCTACCCCCGTCAAGCCTATGGGCAAATGTCGAGGAAACGGGCCACACGCGCGGTGCGAAGGTTACGCTGAAACAGATTTTTGGCGATGACTACGCCAGCGATTTGTTCGCCACGCCCAAGCCGGTCCAAGTCATTCGGAAGATTCTCGATCTGGCGACAGACAAAGATTCGATTATTCTCGACTCGTTTGCAGGCTCCGGCACCACGGCACAAGCGGTTCTTGAGGCGAACAAAGCCGATAGCGGCAACCGCCGCTTCATCCTTGTGGAAATGGAAGACTATGCCGACCGCCTGACCGCCGAACGAGTGCGGCGCGTGATCAATGGCTATGCCTTCACGGGGACCCAGAAAACCGAACTCGCCCGCGAAAAGCTGAACTGGCGCGCCATCGAAAAGGCCGCCGATCTGGTCCACAAGGTGCAGGCCATCGAAAACCTGCACGGGCACGAATACGACCGGATCAAGAAAGAGGTGAAGGACGGCGAGCTTGTGGTAACGGGCGAAAAGACCGTGGCCGAGCGGGCCGAAGGGCTTGGCGGAACCTTCAGCTATTGCACGCTGGGCGACCCGGTGGAGCTTGACCGCATCCTGACGGGCGTTGATCTGCCCGCGTTCGAGGCGCTTGGCCCCGTGCTTTACCACATGGCGACCGCCGAAGTGGCAGACCCCGCCGTGCTGAACGCCGCCGATTTCTTCCTTGGCGAGGCCAGCGCTTATGTCGTGTGGATGATCTACAAGCCCGATCTGGATTGGCTCAAGACCTCAGACGCGGCGTTGACCCTTTCCTTCGCGCGGCGCATCCACGGGCTGCGGCCCGACAAGAAGCACCTTGTCTTTGCGCCCGCCCGTCATGTCAGCCAACGGATGCTGGACAGTGAGGGCTTGGGGGTGGAGTTCGCGCCCCTGCCGCAGTCGCTTTACCGGGTGGAGCGGGGCTGATGCGGACCCTCGACTATCAGGAACGGGTGCTGGGCACGTTGGACGCCTATCTGGACGAGTTGAAGGCGCAGAAGGTGCAGGCCGATCAGATCGACGCCTTGCGCGCTGCGAACCCGAACCTGCCCATCCCGCCGCTGGATTTCTGTGCCAAGGCTTGGGAAAACCTGAATGCGGTGAAGCCTCTGCCGGTGCGAAAGTTCAAGGATGGCACGGTTGTTCCGTTCTCGCCACGTTTCGACGGTATCGGGCGGGCGGTGCCCAATGTGACCTTTAAGGTGCCAACAGGCGGCGGCAAGACGTGGCTGGCCGTGAACGCCGTTTCCCGCATCATGGGGCGGTATCTGGGCAAGAACGTGGGCTTTGTGCTGTGGGTGGTGCCGAATGAGGCGATTTACACCCAGACGCTCAAGCGCCTGAAAGACCGCCAGCACCCTTACCGGCAGGCGCTGGACCGCGCGGCGGCGGGCCGGGTGAAGGTGATGGAAAAGGGCGACCGGCTGGATGCGCGGGATGTGGAAACGCATCTGTGCGTCATGGTGCTGATGTTGCAGGCCGCAAACCGGCAGACGCAGGAAACCTTGCGTATGTTCCGCGACCGGGGCGATGTGCACGGGTTCTTCCCGCCCGAGGGCGATCAGGCGGCACATGCGGCAGAGTTGAAGGCCGTGCCCAATCTGGACGGCTATCAAGGCATGTTCCCGATGGTGAAGGACAGTCTGGGCAACGCGCTGCGGAAAATCCGCCCGGTGGTGGTGATGGACGAGGGGCAGAAGGCAACCTCTGACCTCGCCCACAAGACGCTTTACGACTTCAACCCGCTGTTCGTGCTGGAACTGACCGCCACGCCCAAGGATGTGACCGCCAAGGGCGGCGGGGCGCGCTATGCCAACCTGTTGGTTGAGGTAACAGGGCGCGAGTTGCACGCCGAAGATATGATCAAGATGCCGCTGAACCTTGAACCCCGGCAGGGCACGGATTGGCGGGGCACGCTGACGGCGGCGCTGGACCGGCTGAACAGCTTGCAGGCAGCGGCGGATGCCTACCGGGCAGACAGGGGCGAGTTGGCCTATATTCGCCCCATCATGCTGGTGCAGGTTGAGCGGACGGGCAAGGATCAGCGCGACGGGGTGCATATCCACGCCGAAGACGTGAAGGAATGGTTGCTGCAAGCGGGGCTGGACGAGGCGCAGATTGCCATCAAGACCGCCGAACAGAACGACCTGAGCCAGCCCGAGAACCAAGACCTGCTTTCGCCAGCAAACCGCGTGCGGGTGATTGTCACCAAGGCGGCGCTGCAAGAAGGCTGGGACTGCCCCTTTGCATATGTGCTGTGTTCTCTGGCGGCGGCGTCGAACCTGTCCGCCATGACGCAGCTTGTCGGGCGCACTTTGCGCCAGCCCTATGCGCTGAAAACCAAGGTGCCCGCGCTGGACGAATGCTACGTCATCACGCACCACGCGGGAACGCGCGAGGTTGTGGAGGCCATCAAGGCGGGGCTGGAAAAGGATGGCTTGGCCGATCTGGTCATTGAGGTGCCATCGGGCACAGGGGCTGCAACGCCCGGAACCCCGCGCCGGATCGAGCGGCGGGCAGACTTCAAGAGTCTGAAAGTCTATCTGCCCAAGGTGCTGTGTAATGACGGCGGAGCCTTGCGCGACCTGGACTATGAAACCGACATCCTGTCCGCCATCGACTGGCGCGACTACGACCCAAGCGCAGTGGCACAGGCCATCCCCGAAAATCCGTTACAGGCGGCGTCACAGATGCAGCGGATCAGCCTGACAGACGGGGGTTCCGATTACTTCCGTCAGGAGGAAATCGCCGCCGCATCCGAAACCCTGCGTTTTGATCCGACCTATGCGGTGCGCGTCATCTCTGACCTTGTGCCGAACCCGTTTGTCGCCCGGTCGATACTCGGGCGCATGGTGGATGTGCTGAAAGCGCGCGGCTTTGACGACAAGAAACTGGGGGCTGCGTCTGGCGTCATCGTGGATGCTCTTCGGCTTGCGCTCGACAAAGAACGCACAGTGCGGGCGGAGGCGTTGTTCAAAGCTGGGGTGAAGGCTGGCCGCATCCAGTTCCGACTTAGGCTGGACGGCAACAACTGGGTGATGCCCGAGGCGATAGCGACCTTGGAACCCGAACTTGCGCCCCACATGACGGGTGGAGACGGTGGCCCACTGAAACGCAGCCTGTTCTCGCCAGTCTTCCGCAACGAACTGAACACCGACGAACAAGGCGTTGCCGTCCACCTTGACGGTGAAGCCGCCGTGAAATGGTGGCATCGCAATGTCGCTAAGACGAACTACGGCGTGCAAGGCTGGAAGCGCGGGCGCATCTACCCTGACTTCATCTTTGCAACGGGTTGCACGGGTGGCAGCGGTCGCATCGTGATGTTGGAAACCAAGGGCGACCACCTTCAGAACCCTGACACCGACTATAAGCGTGAGGTTCTGGACTTCCTGACCAAGAGCTTCTCTTGGGATCAGGCGGTTCCCGCAGGCCAACTGCAAATCGCCATGACAGGCGAGACGGTCGAATGCGCCTTGGTGCTGATGGAAGACGTTCCAACGCGCCTACCGGCACTCATCGCCGGGTGAGGCGACTGCGCCGGGGAAGGCTTGCGCCGCAGAGCCTTCGTTCAACCCGGCGCAAAGATTCGCGGCTTGGGGCGGGAGAAGCGCCCCTATCCACCTTCACGAGCGCCTAAGGGTGGATGGAAAGGTGGATCGGAAAACAAAAAGTCCTGCAACCCATTGGGATTGCAGGACTTTTTTGGTAGTAATGGTGCCCAGAAGAGGACTCGAACCTCCACGCCTTGCGGCGCTGGTACCTGAAACCAGTGCGTCTACCAATTCCGCCATCTGGGCACATTTTCAGTGAGCGGGGGTTTATCTGGGGGCTTTGGGGGTGTCAACGGGCATTTTGGCGAATTTTGTCGCGGTCTGGGGCGCGATGATTGGGGCCTTTGGCCTTGCCCGTTGCGGATGTCAAAGCTATGCAGAACCGCAACGGAAAGAGTGCCAAAAGGGGTTCCCCACATGAGCAAGCTTGTCACCATCTATGGCGGGTCTGGGTTTGTCGGCCGGTATATTGCGCGGCGCATGGCCAAGGAAGGCTGGCGCGTGCGCGTGGCGGTGCGTCGCCCGAATGAGGCGCTGCACGTCAAACCCTATGGCGCGGTGGGTCAGGTTGAGCCGATCTTGTGCAATGTGCGTGATGACGCCTCTGTGCGCGCGGCCATGGCCGGGGCCGATGCGGTGGTGAACTGCGTGGGCACCTTTGACCGGGGTGGCAAGAACAACTTTACCGCCGTTCAGGCCGAAGCGCCGGGGCGCATTGCCAAAGCGGCCGCTGAGGCTGGCGTCAAAACGCTGGTGCATATCTCGGCCATCGGGGCCGATGTGAACGGAACGAGCCTTTATGCCCAGTCCAAAGGTGCAGGCGAGGCGGCGGTTCTGGCGGCCTTTCCAACGGCCATGATCTTGCGCCCCTCGGTGATTTTCGGCTCGGAAGATCAGTTCTTCAACCGCTTTGCCGCCATGTCGCGGATGGGGCCATTCTTGCCCGTGGTGGGGGCAGAAACCCGGTTCCAGCCGGTGCATGTGGATGATGTGGCACAGGCCGCTGTCAAGGGCGTGCTGGGCCAAGCCCATGGAATCTATGAACTTGGTGGGCCAGAGGTCGCCAGTTTCCGCGATTTGATGGGCAAGATGCTGGGCGTGATCCGCCGTCGTCGCCTTGTGCTGAACATCCCGTTCTTTGCCGCACGGATCATGGCGACGGGGTTGGATTTTGCGTCCGCCCTGACCTTGGGCCTTTTCCCGAACAAGATGATCACCCGCGATCAGGTGACCAGCCTTGGCTCGGACAATGTGGTGAGTGCTGGCGCCAAGGGCTTTGCCGATCTGGGGATCGAGCCTGCGGATATGGATTCGGTTCTGCCGGAATATCTGTGGTGCTATCGCCCCTCGGGCCAATATGCCGCGATCAAGGAATCGGCCAAGAACCTGCGGAAGGTCTAAGTGGGCGATCTGGGTATCGTCGCCTTTCTGGGCGTTTTAGAAGGTTTGACCGAGTTTCTGCCGGTATCCTCAACGGGGCATCTGTTGTTGGCCTCGCATTTTCTGGGCTTTGAAAGTGCTGGCAAAACCTTTGAGGTGGTGATCCAGCTGGGTGCCGTTCTGGCGCTGTTGACGGTCTATTTCGCCAAACTCTGGCAGGTGTTTTCCACCGCCCACCGTGACCCTGCGGCCAAGCGGTTTATCATCTCGGTGCTTTTGGCGTTTTTGCCCGCCGTGGTGATTGGGGTTCTGGCACATGATTTCATCAAGACGGTGCTGTTTGAAACTCCGCGGCTGATTGCCATCATGTTGATTCTGGGCGGTATTGTGCTGTTGTTCGTAGACCGCATCGCCCCGACCCCACAGTATGAGGATGCCACGGCGCTGCCGCTGCGCAAGTCTTTGGCGATTGGGTTCATCCAATGTCTGGCCATGATTCCCGGCGTGTCGCGGTCGGGGGCGACGATTGTGGGGGCCTTGATGCTGGGCGTGGAAAAGCGCGCGGCTGCGGAGTTTTCCTTTTTCCTGTCGATGCCCACCATGGCGGCGGCGGTGGGGTATGACCTTTTGCAAAATCGCGATGTGTTGGATTTTTCGGCCCTGTCGCAGATCGCGCTGGGCTTTGGGCTGGCCTTTGTCACGGGGGTGATCGTGGTGAAATGGCTGCTGAATTACATCAGCCGTCATGGCTATGCGCTGTTTGGCTGGTGGCGAATCATCGTTGGAACGCTGGCTTTGATTGGGCTTTCCCTGGGGTTTTGACCACATAGGTAACACATACTGACATAATTTCAGCCCTATTTTTGCAATTGCCGCCCCGCAGGATCAAAAAACTGCCGAATAGGTCACGCATGCTGACTTTTATTCGCGCCCCAGCCACAGTATCCCTTCGCGCATAGCCAAGAACCTTGGGGGCGCAGCCATGGCCACGCAGAAGATGCTGAAATTCGTAAGCTTGGGGAAAGAGATGCCCACCAAGCGTGATGCCACCATGCGCTCGGCTGATTTCCATGAGATTTATCGAGAGTTCGCCGCCGAGAAGGCCGCCGAACAGGCCAGCCGCTGCAGCCAGTGCGGCGTGCCTTATTGCCAGTCGCATTGCCCGCTGCACAACAACATCCCCGACTGGCTGCGCCTGACCGCCGAGGGACGTCTGCAAGAGGCCTATGAGATCAGCCAGGCCACCAACACCTTCCCCGAGATTTGCGGCCGCATCTGCCCGCAAGACCGTCTGTGCGAGGGCAATTGTGTGATCGAGCAATCGGGCCATGGCACGGTGACCATTGGCGCGGTGGAGAAACATCTGACCGATCTGGCTTGGGAAAACGGCTGGGTGCTGCCGATCAAGCCGGGTGTTGAGCGCGCGGAATCGGTTGGCATCATCGGTGCGGGTCCGGGGGGGCTTGCGGCGGCGGATGTGCTGCGGCGCAAGGGCGTGCAGGTGACCGTCTATGACCGCTATGACCGCGCGGGGGGGCTGCTGACCTATGGCATTCCCGGCTTCAAGCTGGAAAAGCCGGTTGTCATGCAACGCATTGAACAGCTTGAGAAAGCTGGCGTTCAGTTTGTGATGAATTGCAATGTGGGCGTGGATATCTCCTTTGACGCCATTCGCGGCCAGCATGACGCGGTGCTGATCGCGACCGGGGTTTACAAGGCGCGCGATATCGAGGCACCGGGAACCGGGCTGTCAGGGATCGTCAAGGCGCTGGACTATCTGACGGCCAGCAATCGCAAGAGCTTTGGCGACGAGGTGGCTGAGTTCGACAATGGCACGCTGGATGCCAAGGGCAAGCGCGTGGTGGTGATCGGCGGCGGCGATACGGCAATGGACTGTGTGCGCACCGCCATTCGCCAAGGCGCTGTCAGCGTGAAATGCCTCTATCGCCGCGACAAGGCCAATATGCCCGGCTCGCAGCGCGAGGTGCAGAATGCCGAGGAAGAAGGCGTTGATTTCGTTTGGCTTTCCGCCCCGCGCGGCTTTGTCGGATCGGATCATGTGCATGGCGTGATCGTGCAGAAGATGCGCCTTGGCGCGCCCGATGCCAGCGGTCGCCAGTCGCCCGAAGTGATCGAGGGGGCCGACTATACCGAGCCGGCCGATCTGGTCATTCAGGCGCTGGGCTTTGAGCCCGAGGATATTCCCGGCCAATGGGATGCCCCCGATCTGGCGGTGACGCGCTGGGGCACCATCAAGGCCGACTTCCGCAGCCATGCCACCAACCTGCCCGGCGTCTATGCCGCAGGCGATATTGTGCGCGGCGCAAGCCTGGTCGTCTGGGCCATCCGCGATGGGCGCGAGGCGGCGGATGCGATCCTTGATTATCTGGCCCAGGCCCCTGCGGTGGCGGCGGAATAGCCGTCTGGCCCGCGTCGGGTTTGCGTCGGGTTTGCGTCGGGCATCCGTCCCGACACGCCGCCTGACACGAGGCCTGACGCAAGGGCCGACCCGAAAAGTTCATCGGTCAGCACCGCTGACCAAACCCGGAGTGACAGAATGAAGATCCTGATCGCGCTTCCGCTCCTGATGGCCACCCCTGCCTTGGCGGGCAGTTTCATCGCGCCCGAGGGCTGCACCACCTATCTGACGGTGCAGTCGCGCGGCTGCTATGTGGCGAACCACTATACCTGCGAGGCCGATCCGGCGGGCCACAAGTGGCGCGCCGATTTCGATCAGGAAGGGCCGTTCTTTCTGAGCCGGATTGATGACGAGACCCAGTGGATCGAGAGCATCGAGTTGAACCCGGTGGTCACGCAAACGCTGGACCCCAATCCGCAAGATCCCGCAAGCTTTACCAACCTGACCGAGACAGGCCGCGATGATTTCGTTTTCAGCCTGTCGAAGGACAATGGCGAACATTCCAACGTCGTCGGCTTTGATGAATTGACGGGCCGGACCATCACCCTTGACGGGGTGACGCTGGAAGAAACCGCCTTTGAATATACCGAGACCGACGATGCAGGGAATGTCCTGCGCCGGGCGCGGGGGAATGAATACATCAGCCGCGAGTTTCGCATGTTCTTTTCCGGCGCCTCGGAATGGGACGACGGCAATGGCGGCTGGCTTCCGATGGACAGCCATCCGGTCAAGTTCTTTCGCCCCGGCGACAAGGGCTTTGAATCCACTCAACCGATTTTCGACTGCGACGCGGTGTTGTCGCACCTAGACAGAAAGGGCCTGACCCATGACAACCTTTGATGACGCCTGGGTAAAGGCCGAAGAGGCCAAGCGCGCCTGGCTGGATGCCAACGGGCTTTACAAGGCCGAGGATGAACATTCCTCCTGCGGCGTGGGTCTGGTGGTGGCGATTTCCGGCAAGCCCAGCCGCAAGGTGGTGGAAAACGGGATCAACGCGCTGAAAGCGGTTTGGCACCGGGGCGCGGTGGACGCCGATGGCAAGACCGGGGATGGCGCGGGCATTCATGTGCAGATTCCGGTCAAGTTCTTCTATGACCAAGTCCGCCGCACGGGCCATGAGCCGGATGCGAAAAAGCTGATCGCGGTGGGGCAGGTCTTTTTGCCGCGCACCGATTTTGGCGCGCAGGAGCGCTGCCGAACCATCGTGGAGACCGAAGTGCTGCGGATGGGCCATTACATCTATGGCTGGCGGCATGTGCCGGTGGACACGTCTGTGTTGGGCGACAAGGCCAACGCGACGCGCCCTGAGATTGAGCAGATCCTGATCCGCTGTGAGAAGGACATCGATCAAGAGCAGTTTGAGCGCGAGCTTTACATCATTCGCCGCCGGATCGAGAAGGCGGCGACGGCTTCGGGTATTCAGGGCATGTATCTGTGCAGCCTGTCCTGCCGCAGCATCGTCTACAAGGGCATGATGCTGGCCGAGCAGGTCGCGACCTTTTACCCCGATCTGATGGATGAGCGGTTTGAAAGCGCCTTTGCGATCTATCACCAGCGCTATTCCACCAACACTTTCCCGCAGTGGTGGCTGGCCCAGCCCTTCCGCATGTTGGCCCATAACGGCGAGATCAACACGTTGAAGGGCAACGTCAACTGGATGAAATCCCACGAGATTCGGATGGCCTCCAGCGCCTTTGGCGATATGGCCGAAGATATCAAGCCGATCATTCCGGGCGGGGCGTCGGATTCGGGTGCCTTGGATTCGGTGTTTGAGGTGTTGGTGCGGTCGGGCCGGTCTGCCCCGATGGCCAAAACCATGCTGGTGCCCGAGGCCTGGTCGAAGGCCACGATCAATATGCCCAAGGCTTGGGCGGATATGTATTCCTATTGCAACTCGGTCATTGAACCTTGGGATGGTCCGGCGGCGCTGGCCATGACCGATGGGCGTTGGGTTTGCGGGGGGCTTGACCGCAACGGGTTGCGTCCGATGCGCTATGTCATCACGGGCGATGATATGCTGATCGCGGGGTCCGAGGCGGGGATGGTGCCGGTGGATGAAACCACCATCCGCGAAAAGGGTGCCTTGGGGCCGGGGCAGATGATTGCTGTCGATATGGCCGAGGGCAAGCTGTTCCATGACACCGAGTTGAAGAACAAGCTGGCCGCGGCCCAGCCCTATGGCGAATGGGTTGGCAAGATCGTGGATCTGAACGCGCTGTTGAAGGACGTGCCGGAGCAGGCGCAATTCAGCGGGGCCGAGCTGCGCAAGCGGCAGATCGCGGCGGGCTATTCGGTGGAGGAGCTGGAGCAGGTTCTGGCGCCGATGGCCGAGGATGGAAAGGAAATGGTCGCCTCGATGGGCGATGATACGCCGGCGGCGGTCTTGTCTTCGGTTTACCGGCCGCTGAGCCATTTCTTCCGGCAGAATTTCTCTCAGGTCACCAACCCGCCAATCGACAGCTTGCGCGAAGGCCGGGTGATGAGCCTGAAAACCCGCTTCGGCAACCTGCGGAACGTGCTGGATGAAAACAACAGCCAGACCGAGATTTTGGTGCTGGAAAGCCCGTTCATCGGCAATGGCGAATATGAGGTTCTGGTCAAGCGCTTTGGCGATCAGGTGGCCTTTATCGACTGCACCTTCCCGGCGGGCGCGGACAGTGACGCGCTGCGGCAGGGGTTGGAGCGCATCCGCTCTGAGGCCGAGGTTGCGGTGTCGTCGGGGGCGGGGCAGCTGATCTTGACCGATGAGCATCAGGGCGAAGGCCGGGTGGCCATGCCGATGATCTTGGCCACCAGTGCGGTGCATTCGTGGCTGACGCGCAAGGGGCTGCGGACCTTCTGTTCGATCAACGTGCGGGCGGCGGAGTGCATTGATCCGCATTACTTTGCCGTGCTGATCGGGTCAGGCGCGACCACGGTGAACCCCTATCTGGCCGAAGACAGCATTGCGGACCGCATTGCGCGGGGGCTGCTCGAAGGCTCGCTTTTGGATGCGATGCGCAACTATCGCGATGCGATTGATGCGGGGCTTTTGAAGATCATGTCCAAGATGGGCATTTCGGTGATCTCGTCCTATCGCGGTGGTCTGAACTTTGAGGCGGTGGGGTTGAGCCGCGCGATGGTGGCGGAATATTTCCCCGGCATGCAAAGCCGGATTTCGGGCATCGGTCTGCAAGGTTTGCAGATGAAGGTCGAGGAGGTGCACGCCAAGGGCTGGAAGGGTGGCACCGATGTGCTGCCGATCGGCGGCATCTATAAGGCGCGGCGGTCGGGCGAAAAGCACGCTTGGGAAGCCCAGACCATGCATATGCTGCAATCGGCCTGTGATCGGGCGTCCTATGACATCTGGAAGCAGTATTCGGCGGCGATGCGGGCCAATCCGCCGATCCACATTCGCGATCTTCTGGACATCAAGGCGCTGGGCAAGCCGGTGCCGATCGAGGAGGTGGAGAGCATCACCTCGATCCGCAAGCGGTTTGTGACGCCGGGCATGTCCTTGGGCGCTCTGAGCCCCGAGGCGCACAAGACGCTGAACGTGGCGATGAACCGGATTGGCGCGAAGTCGGACAGTGGCGAGGGTGGCGAGGACCCCGCGCATTTCCTGCCCGAAGCTAATGGCGACAACCCAAGCGCCAAGATCAAGCAGGTGGCCTCGGGCCGTTTTGGTGTGACGGCGGAATATCTGAACGCCTGCGAGGAGTTGGAAATCAAGGTGGCCCAAGGGGCCAAGCCCGGCGAGGGTGGGCAGTTGCCCGGCATGAAGGTGACCGCGCTGATCGCGCGGCTGCGCCATTCGACGCCGGGGGTGACGCTGATTTCACCGCCGCCGCACCATGACATCTATTCCATCGAAGACTTGGCCCAGCTGATCTATGACCTGAAGCAGATCAACCCGCGCGCCAAGGTGACGGTGAAGCTGGTGTCCTCGTCGGGTGTGGGCACGATTGCCGCCGGGGTGGCCAAGGCCAAGGCCGATGTGATCCTGATCTCGGGCCACAATGGCGGCACTGGGGCAAGCCCTGCCACGTCGATCAAATATGCCGGTTTGCCGTGGGAAATGGGTCTGACCGAGGCGCATCAGGTTCTGGCGATGAACAACCTGCGCGACCGGATCACGCTGCGCACCGATGGCGGGCTGCGCACGGGCCGCGACATTGTGATGGCCGCGATGATGGGGGCCGAGGAATATGGCATCGGCACGGCGGCGCTGATTGCGATGGGCTGCATCATGGTGCGTCAGTGCCAGTCGAACACCTGCCCGGTGGGGGTTTGCACCCAGAACGAGGCGCTGCGCCAGAAGTTCACCGGATCGGCCGACAAGGTGGTGAACCTGATCACCTTCTATGCGCAGGAAGTGCGGGAAATCCTGGCCCAGATCGGGGCGCGGTCGCTGGATGAGATCATCGGGCGGGCGGATTTGCTGACGCAGGTTTCGCGCGGCTCGGCGCATCTGGATGATCTGGACCTGAACCCGCTGCTCATCACCGTCGATGGGGCGAACCGGATCACCTATGACCGGTCAAAGCCGCGCAATGCGGTGCCGGATACGCTGGATGCCGAAATCATCAAGGACGGCCATCGCTTCTTTGAAGACGGCGAGAAGATGCAGTTGTCTTATGCCGTGCGGAACACGCATCGGACCATCGGCACGCGGGCCTCTTCCCATATCGTCAAGAAGTTCGGGATGAGGAACAGCCTTCAGCCCGATCATCTGACGGTGAAGCTGACCGGGTCTTGTGGCCAGTCTTTGGGGGCTTTCGCGGTGCGGGGGCTGAAGATCGAGGTGCAGGGCGATGCCAATGACTATGTCGGCAAGGGCCTGTCGGGGGGCACCATTACCGTGCGCCCGCCGATGTCTTCGCCGCTGACGGCGGCTGAGAACACCATCATCGGCAATACCGTGCTTTATGGCGCGACGGGCGGGTATCTTTACGCCGCTGGCCGCGCGGGGGAACGGTTCGCCGTGCGCAACTCGGGCGCATCGGTGGTGGTCGAGGGCTGCGGGTCGAACGGGTGTGAGTATATGACCGGCGGTGTGGCGGTGATCCTTGGGTCGATCGGGGCCAATTTTGGCGCCGGGATGACGGGGGGCATGGCCTATATCTATGACCCCAAAGGCACGGCCGAGGATTTCATCAATATGGAAAGCCTTGTCACCTGCGCCATTGGTCACAAGCATTGGGAAGCGCAGGTAAAGGGCCTGATCGAGGCGCATGTGGCCGAGACGGGCAGCCAGCTTGCCAGCCGTATCCTGACGAATTGGGAGACGGAGCGGGCGAATTTCCTGCAGGTTTGCCCGAAGGAAATGCTGATCCATCTGGCCCATCCCTTGTCGGATGAGCCGGTGAAGGTTCCGGCGGAGTAATCTGCCGGGGCCACTCCTCGAGCACGTCGTGCACTCGTCGTTGGTCATCCCGACGCGTGCACGACGTGCTTAAGGAGGGTTAGCCGAGGGCCTGCCACAACAGCCGCAGCGCCATGGCGATGGAGACGGTCACGATCAGCGGCTTGATGAGCCGCGCGCCGATGCGCATGGCCATGCGCGCACCCAAGGTTGCACCGGCGATTTGCGCCACGCTCATCCCCAGACCGACGCCCCACCACATCGCGCCGGAGGGGATGAAGATGCAGAGCGAGCCGATGTTGGAGGCGAAGTTCAGGAGTTTGGTGTGCGCGGTGGCCTTGAGCATGCCAAAGCCTGCCAGCATCACGAAGGCCAGCATGAAGAAACTGCCGGTCCCGGGGCCGAAGAAGCCGTCATAGGCGGCGATCAGCGGCACGGCGGTGAAGGTGAACAGCGCCGGGGCCATGCGCTGGGAGCGTGAGGCGTCCGAAAGCCCCGGTTTCAGGGCGAAGAAGGCGGCCACGGCGACAAGGATCACCGGCATGATGATGCGCAGCACATCCGCCGGGGTGGATTTCGCCACAAGCGCACCTGCGGCGGCGGCAAGGGCCGAGACGGCGGCCATGCCGAGTTGGTCCTTGAGCCGCACATGGCCCGCGCGGGCATAGGCCACGGTGGCGGTGCCTGCACCAAACGCGCCTTGCAGTTTGTTGGTCGCCAGCGCCTCAAGCGGGGTGGCCCCGGCGATCAGAAGCATCGGCATGGCGATGAGGCCGCCGCCGCCTGCGATGGAATCGACAAAGCCCGCGACAAAGGCCGCAAGGATGAGAAGAAGCGCAAGGTGGGTGGCGATTTCGAACATCTGGGGCTTTCAGGGGGCTTTACGGCGCGCGGGCGATGGTGACCAGCGTATCGCCGTATTTGCGGCTGTCTTCCAGCGTGAAACCTGCGGGAAGGCTGGGGGTGCTGCCCTCTTCCCAAACGATCAGCGCCTGTGGGGCGAGCCAGTTGCCTATGCGCGCGGCGTCGAGCGCGGCCTCGCCCAAGCCTTTGCCATAGGGCGGGTCGAGAAACACGAGGTCAAAGGGCGCGCCGGGATTGGGGCCAAGGGCGCGGATGTCGCGGCGCAGGATTGTCGTCTCGGGCTCGGCCCGCATCAGGGCGATGTTGCGGGTGAGAAGGGCGAGGGCGGGCTTGCCGTTTTCGACAAAGGTGGTGTGGGTGGCGCCGCGCGACAGCGCCTCGAGCCCCAGCGCGCCGGTGCCTGCGAAGAGGTCCAGCACGCGCGCACCTTGCAGGGGGTTGCCATAGCCGCCGTTCACGAGAAGGTTGAAGATCGCCTCGCGCACCCGGTCGGAGGTGGGGCGCAGATGGGCGGCGGGGTCGCCCGCGCCGACCTCGGCCAGTTTCAGCCCCCGCGCGCGGCCGCCGATGATTCTCATGCGGTGAGCAGGTCTTTGAGCGGCACCGAAAGATCGGCCACCTTGGTCTTGTCGGGGGATTTTCCGGCCTCGATCAGCCGTTTGCCCACCATATAGCCGCGCGGGTCGTTCATGGCATCCACCGCCAAAAGCGTGTCGCCGCGGTAATACCAGAAGCTGACGCCGCCCGCCTCGGGGCCACGCGTGACGATGTTGTCATAGCCGGTGTTGAGCCCCGCGATTTGCAGTTTGCAGTCGTATTGATCCGACCAGAACCACGGTTTTGCATCATAGTCCTTGCCCGCGCCCATGATGTTTTCGGCCACCACCTCGGCCTGATCTATGGCGTTGCCGACCGATTCCAGCCGGATGCGGCCGCCCTTCCACGGGAAGGAGGCGCAATCGCCGGCGGACCAAATGGAGGGGTCGGAGGTGCGGCCATGGGCGTCGGTCTTGATGCCGTTGTCAATCTCAAGCCCGGCGGCCTCGGCCAAGGCCTGACCGGGGAGGATGCCGACGCCTGCGATGACGAAATCAGCAGGCAGCTCGCGGCCGTCTTTCAGGCGGACGCCCGCGACGCGGGTGTCACCGAGGATCCGGTCAAGCCCGGTGGATTCAAGGATGGTGACGCCATGATCGGTATGCAGCGCACGGAAATAGTCGCTGGTTTCCGGGGCGGCGACGCGTTGCAGGATGCGGGGGGCCATTTCCAGAACGGTCACCTCAAGGCCGAGTTTGCGCGCCACGGCGGCGGCCTCAAGCCCGATATAGCCGCCGCCGACGATGACGACGCGGCGGCCCGGCTGAAACTCGGCCCGCATGGCATCGACATCGGCCAAGGTCCGCACGGTATAGACGCCCGCAAGATCGCCGCCGATGGCGGCGGGCAGGCGGCGGGGGGTGGAGCCGGTGGTGAGCACCAGATGGTCATAGGTCAGCGTTTCATCCCCGACCGTCAGCGTCTTGGCGGCGCGGTCGATGGCACTGACGCGGTGTCCCAGTTTCAGGGTGATGGCGTTTTCGGCATAAAAGGCGCTGGAGCGCAGCCAAAGGCGTTCTTCCTCCATCTCGCCCATGAGGTAAGCCTTTGACAGGGGCGGGCGCTGATAGGGGGGGCTAGGTTCTTCGCCGACAAGGGTGATCTGGCCGTCAAAGCCAAGGCCGCGCAGTTTGGCCACCACGGCCGAGCCCGCCTGCCCTGCCCCTACCACCACCACATGCGCCATGTCTTGCCCCCTCTGGTCGAACCTCGCGGCGGAGCCTATATCCCCCGGATACGGAAACGCAACGCACGAGGGACAAGAAATGACGATTTCAGTGGGCAGCCAATTGCCGGCAGCGCAGCTTTTGCAGATGGGTGCCAATGGTCCCGAAGCGGTGGACCTGTCGGCCAAGCTAAAGGGCCGCAATGTGGTGATTTTTGGCCTGCCCGGCGCCTATACCGGCACCTGCACCACGAGCCATGTGCCCTCGTTCCTGCGCGTCATGGACAAGCTCAAGGCCAAGGGCGTGGATGAGGTGATCTGCCTGTCGGTCAACGATCCCTTTGTGATGAAAGCTTGGGGTGACAGCACGGGCGGGGCGGCAGCGGGCATCAGCTTTCTCGCCGATGGCGATGCGGGCTTTACCAAGGCGATTGGCATGGCCTTCAGCGTGCCCGCGATCGGGTTCCATGACCGGTCCAAGCGCTATGCGCTGCAGGCCGTTGATGGGGTGGTGAAGGTGCTGCACGCCGAGGAAAACGCCGGTCAGTGCGACATTTCCGGCGGTGAGGCGATGCTCGCGGCGATTTGATAAAGGCGCCTCCCCTCCCCCTTTTGTGGGGAGGGGATGGGGGTGGGGGGCTTTCGCCCCTCCCGCGTCAGATGCGGAAAATCGGCTGCAAAAGCCGGGGCATCATGCCACGGAAACGCAAGGGCGCGTCGGTGGCGGCGAGGCAGATGCAATCATCCCCAGCCTCGGCCACGGGGGTGTGCTGATCGGCCTCATCGGCGATTTCCACGTCACCGGGGCCAAACCGTTCTGTGTCATCACGAAACGCGCCTTGCAAAACCAAGGTCAGTTCCAGCCCGCGATGGCCGTGGTCAGGCACCGATTGCCCGGCGGGAATATGCAACAGACGTGCAGAGGCACCTTTGGCGGTGGGCAAGATGGCTTGGCGCACCCCCATGCCGATGGGCTTCCAACGGATCGCCCCCATATCGCCGCCGATATAATCGGCCAAGGGTGCCGGAAAGGGGCCTGTCGCGGCCCGACGCACCGGCGCGCGGGGGGCTTCGGGCGTGCCAAGGCGGGCAAGGCAGGCGTCAAGGCTGGCCTCGCTCATCTCGGCGCTGTCAGAGCTTTCCAAAACCGCACCGCCCACGGCCTCAAAGGCGGCAGAGCGGGCGCGGCATTCGTCGCAAAGCGAGATATGGGTGGCGACCACCAGCGAAAAGGCTTCGGGCAGGCTGCCTGCGGCATAGCCCATCAAAAGCTGGTCAGAGATGTGATGTTTGATCGAGGTTCTGTGCATATTCATGGCTTAACTCATTTTCGCGCGCAGGCGATCCAGCGCCAAGCGGATACGCGACTTTATGGTTCCAAGGGGCAGACCGGTTTCGGCTGCAATCTCGCTATGTGACAAATCACCGTAAAAGGCCCGCGCCACCAGCGCGCGCTGCGCTTCGGGCAGGGTGGCCAGTGCCTCGGTCAGGCGGGCGGTTTCCTGAGCGGCCTCATAAATATCGGCCTGATCGGGTTCCTCACTGTCGCCGCCCCAATCGAGCGCCTCGGGGTCGGGGCGGCGGTCACGGCGGGCAATGTCGATGCGGCGGTTCCGGGCGATGGTAAACACCCATGTCGCGACCGAGGCGCGCGAGGGGTCGAACTGATGCGCCTTTTGCCAAACCGTGGCCAGAACATCCTGCGCGCAGTCTTCGGCCAAGGCCGCATCGGTGCCCGCTTTCATCAAGAACGCCTTGACCCGAGGAGCGAAATGCCGAAACAGCGCCGCAAAGGCCGCCTTGTCCTGCCGGTCACGCACCGCGACCATCAGTGCCGCCCAATCGGTTTCATCTGTCTTCGACAATTGCCTGTCCTGCGCCATCCGCTCAAGCACAGCATAAGACGTCCGCTGAGGCGGCGCATCGGGAATATGCAGGGCAAGGGCTTCGGTCAACATGGAACAGATACGCGCCCATTTGGCAACTGGATCACCTGAAAGATTGCCTGCGGCAAATTGGATGATCCATTTGCTGCAAAACAGCGTAATAAGCTTGAAATTCAGTGAAAAGGATCGTCGATGCCCTTCGAAATTCATGGCCAGCCGCCGCGTCGCATTGCCATTGTGGGCGGGGGAATTTCCGGCATGGCGGCGGCCTATTTGCTGGCGGGCAGCCATGCTGTCACCTTGTATGAGGCCGAGCCGCGTCTGGGCGGCCATGCGCGCACGCTGATTGCGGGCAAGCGCGGCGATCAGCCTGTGGACACCGGGTTTATCGTGTTCAACAAGGTGAATTACCCCAATCTTCTGGGCCTGTTTGACGCGCTGGATGTGCCGGTGGTGGAAAGCGACATGGGCTTTGGCGCCTCGTTCGGGGGGGGCAAGCTGGAATATGCGCTGCGCAGTTTGAATGCGCTGTTTGCCCAACGGCGCAATGCGATCAGCCCAAGTTTTCTGCGGATGGTGCGTGATATCATGCATTTCAACGCCAAGGCCGAGGCAGCGGCGATGGGCAGCACGCTGACGATTGGCGGTTTGTTGGAGAAGCTTGGCACCTCGGATGGGTTCCGCGACCATTACATCACCCCGATTTCGGGCGCGATCTGGTCGACCCCGGTGGAGGGGATTTTGGACTTTCCGGCCGAGGCGATGATCCGGTTTTTCAAAAACCACGCGCTGTTGCAGGCCACGGGGCAGCATCAGTGGTATACGGTCAAGGGCGGATCGGTGGAATATGTGCGCCGGTTGGAGGCGCATCTCTTGCGCCACGGGGCCGAGTTGCGCAAGGCCAGCCCGGTGGCGGCCATTCGGCGCGACGCGGATGGCGTGATGCTGCGCGCCCAAGGTGGTGAGTGGGAGCGCTATGACGATGTGATCATGGCCACCCATTCCGACGACACGCTGGCGCTGCTGTCGGATGCCGACCCTGCCGAGCGCGCGGCGCTGTCGGCGGTGCGCTATCAGCCGAATGAGGCGGTTTTGCATGCCGACCCGCGCGTGATGCCGAAAAGCCGCCGGGCTTGGGCCAGCTGGGTTTATGTGGAACCCGAGGGCCAGCCGAAGCCTGACCGCATTGCGTTGAGCTATTGGATGAATTCGTTGCAGCCGATCCCGGCCGATGATCCGCTCTTTGTCACGCTGAACCCGCAGGCGCGGATTGATGAGCGGTTGATCCATGATGTGACCACCTTCCGCCATCCGGTGTTTGACCATGCCGCGATTGCCGCGCAGGGCACGGTTCGGGCGATGAACGGGGCGCGCAACACATGGTTCTGCGGGGCGTGGATGAAGAACGGCTTCCATGAGGATGGCTTTGCCAGCGCGGTGGATGTGGTGAATGCCATGGCCGCGCGGCAGGCGCAGGCGGTGGCGGCGTGACCACGGGGGTCGATCATATCCCCGGCACGACCTTTCATGGCCGCAAAGGCGCGGTGCAGAACCGCTTTCGTTATACGGTCGATTATGTGCTGTTGACGCCGGACAGCGCCAAGGGGCCGCGGCTTTTCTCGCGCAATCGGGCCAATCTGGCGGCGGTGCATGATGCCGATCATGGCGGCGCGCCAAAGCAGGGCAAGGGCACGGCATGGGTGCGCGAGGTTTTGGCGAGCCACGGTCTGCCTGCGCCTGCGCGAATTGATCTTTTGACCCAGCCGCGCCTTTTGGGCCATGTGTTCAACCCGGTGTCCTTTTGGCTGTGCCATGATGCCGAGGGCGGCTTGCGGGCGGTGATTGCCGAGGTGTCGAACACCTTTGGCGACAGGCATTCGTATTTGGTGCATCGCGCCGATCAGGCCCCGATCACCGCCGAAGATCACCTGACCGCGCAGAAGATTTTCCACGTCTCGCCGTTTCAGCCGGTGGAGGGGGGCTATCGGTTCCGCTTTGACATTCGGGCGGATCGGATTGGCATCTGGATTGATTTCACCGCCGGGGAAGATGGGGTGATCGCCACGCTGGTCGGGCCGCGCAAGCCTTTGACCAACCGGGCAATTTTGTGGGCCTGTTTGCGGCGGCCTTTCGGGTCGCGCCGGGTTTTGGCCTTGATCCATTGGCAGGCGGTAAAGCTGTGGTGGAAGGGCGTGGCCTATCGCCCACGGCCTGAGCCTCCGGCGGAGGAGGTAAGCTGATGGGCGCGTTTCAGGGCAAGCGCTATTGGCTGGTGGGCGGCAGCGATGGCTTGGGCCTTGCGCTGGCGCGGCAGATGCGGGCCGAGGGGGCGGATCTGGTGATTTCGGCGCGCAATGCTGAGCGGCTGGCAGGCGTCTGCGCTGAGTTGGGGGCCGAGGCCCTGCCGATGGATATGGCGGATGCGGCCTCGGTGGCGGCGGCGGCCGAGGTCTTGGGCCCGGTGGATGGGGTGGTGCTGTTGGCCGCCGTGTACTGGCCGATGTCGGCGCAGGCGCTGGATGCCGGCAAGCTGGTGGCGATGTGCGATGTCAACCTGACCGGCACGGCGCGGGTTTTGGGGGCGGTGCTGCCGGCAATGATTGCGCGCGGGGCGGGGCATGTGGTGCTGACCGGATCGCTGGCTGGCTATCGTGGGTTGCCGGGCGCGATGGGCTATGCGGCCTCGAAAGCCGGGGCGATGGTGCTGGCCGAAAGCCTTTATGCCGATCTGCGGGGCAGCGGGATCAAGGTGCAGCTGGCCAATCCGGGGTTCATTGAAACCCGGCTGACGGCGCAGAACAGTTTTTCGATGCCCTTTATCATGTCGCCGGAACAGGCGGCGGGGCATATGATGCGGCTGATGCGGTCGAACCGGTTTAAGTTAAGTTTCCCCGCGCCGTTTTCATGGCTGTTCCGCTATGGGCAGGGGCTGCCCGATTGGCTGTGGTATCGGATGTTTCCGCGCGGTTAGGGTTAGCGGCGGTTAGGGCGTTTTCAAGCAGGCCATGAAGAACCCGTCCATGCCGCCTTTGTCGGCCCAATAGTCGGGGCGCAGGCGCAAGGCCCCGTCGGGCGTGATCCACTCGGCCGCGATGCCGGAGAGCGTCGGGCGCTGGACCGTCAGGCCGGGATGGCGGGCGAGCGCGGCGGTCAGTTGCGCCTCACCCTCATCAGGCAAAAGCGAGCAGGTGACGAAGACGAGCCGCCCACCGGGTTTCAGCCAGCCAAGCGCGCGGTCAAGAAGGGCGGCTTGCAAGGTCACCAGCCCTTCGATTTCCGAACCATCCTTCACAAAGGGCAGATCGGGGTGGCGGCGGATGGTGCCGGTGGCCGAACAGGGGGCATCCAGCACGATGGCATCAAAGGGCTGATCGGGCTGCCATGTCAGCGCATCGGCGGTGATACAGGTGGCGGCAAGGCCAGTGCGGGCAAGGTTTTCGGCCACCCGCGCCATGCGGGGGCCAGAGATATCAACGGCCGTGACATCAGCCCCGGCGGCGGCGAGTTGCATCGTCTTGCCACCCGGCGCGGCGCAAAGATCGAGCACGCGCTGGCCTGTGATGTCACCGAGCAGCGGCACGGCCATGGCGGCAGCGGCGTCCTGAACCCACCAACCGCCTGCGGCATAGCCCGGCAGGGTGGAAACCTGACCCTTATCGGCCAGACGCAGGGAACCGGTGGGCAGAAGATCGCCCTCGGGCGTCTCGGCGCCTGCGCGGAAGGTGAGGTCAAGGGGTGGGGTCTGGGCCTGCACGGCCTCAATCGCGGTGACGGCCTCGCGGCCATAGGCGTGGACGAGGGGCTGGCGCAGCCAGCGCGGCAGTTTTTGCACGGATGTCAGGGCCACGCCCACCGGCACTTGGCGCAGGACGGCGTTGATCAGACCGGCGAGATGGCTGGTCTTGCGGTTTGCGCGGGCCAAGCCCACCGCCTCATTCACCACGCCATGCGCGGCGGCCCCGCCAGAGAGTTCCACAATGGCCAGCCGCAGGATGTTCCACACAGGCAGGGGGGGTGCCTTGCGCATCAGGGGGTGCAGCACCTTGTCGGCGGGTTCCAAAACGCGCAGCACGCCAAGCGCCAAGCGTTGCGCGCGGGCGCGGTCGGCGGGCGGCAGGCTGGCGAATTCCGGCAGGTGCAGCGCCTCGGCCAGCATCAGCCCCTCGCCCAAGACGGCGTTCAACAGGGCCACGGCGGCACCGCGCGGGGTGGTTTTGGGGGTTTTGCCCTGTGTCATGCACTGTCCTTGCTCTCGGGCACTCGCCCGCCCTATATCGCGCCCTATATCACCGGGATCGCCAGAAGGGATAGAGCATGTCGGACGACACCATGAACCCAAGGCCAGAGGATGACACACGGGCCGATCTGCCCCCCGCCGCCCAGCGCGCGCTGGCCGAGGCAGAGGCGCGGCGCAAGGCGGCGGGCGAAGTGGCGCTGCCCACCGAACTCGGCGGACGCGATGGGCCAGAGCCGGTGCGCTATGGCGATTGGGAGAAAAAGGGGCTGGCGATCGACTTTTGAGGCTTAGCGCAGGCGGAACTGCGCGCTGTCGCCCGTGCCGCGACCAACGGTAAAGCGCACGATGCGGCCATCATTCGCCTCGACCAATTGGCAGTCATAGGGGATGGCATAACCTTCCCAGTCCATCTCGCGGCAGAAATAGCCGTCTTTCCACGACCATGTTCCGGTGATTTTCCAGCCCAGCGCATCGCCGTTGATCTGACCATCCGGCGTGACAAAGAGGCTGAGATCATAAAGCCCGTTGCGCAGCTCTTTTCCGGCGACAAGTTCTAGGAATGCGTCCTTGTCCATGACCGGCTGGTAATCATTCGCAAAGGCGGGACTGGTGGCCAGAAGAAAAGCAAGAAGGGCACGCATCGAAACACTCCGTCGGATACTGCTTTGAATACGGGCGGCCTGCGACTTTGGATCACATCTGCATGGGGCAGATTACAGGCCCAAGACATCCATCATATCATAGCGACCGGGCTTTTGTCCCTGCCCCCAAAGTGCCGCGCGCAGGGCCCCACGGGCAAAAATCGTGCGGTCGGTGGCGACATGGCGCAGGATGATCCGCTCGCCCTCACCCGCAAAGAGGACATCATGCTCGCCCACGATGTCGCCGCCGCGAATCGCGGAAAAGCCGATGCTGCCCCGCGCGCGTTCGCCGGTGATGCCATCGCGGCCCGAGACGCGGGCGGCCTCCAGTGACACGCCGCGCCCCTCGGCGGCGGCTTGGCCCAGCATGAGCGCGGTGCCAGAGGGCGCGTCCACCTTCATGCGGTGGTGCGCCTCGATCACCTCGATGTCCCAATCGGCATCAAGGGCGGCGGCGACCTTTTGGGTCAGTCGCGTCAGAAGATTGACGCCAAGGCTCATATTCCCGGCCTGCACCACAACCGCGTGGCGGGCGGCGGCGTCGAGCTTGGCGTGATAGGCGGGTTCCAGCCCGGTGGTGCCGATGACATGCACCGCGCGGGCCTGTGCGGCGAGGGCTGCAAAGCCCACGGTGGCGGCGGGGGTGGTGAAATCAATCACCGCTTGGGCCTGGGCAAAGGCGGCCAAGGGATCATCGGTGACCACAACGCCCAAGGGCGCGCCGCCCATCGCCTCGCCCACATCGCGGCCAAGCCAAGGGTTGCCGGGCCGTTCCACACAGCCCACCAGCCGTGCCTTGCCGCTGGCGACCACGGTTTTCACCAGCATCTGCCCCATGCGGCCCGATGCGCCTGTGATCACGATTCCCGGCAGATGTTCCATGGCACTATCCTTTTGACCTGCCCCCCTTTAGCGCCCTTTGCGCAGGCGCGCAAAGCCCGGCGTTGCGGGCGGGGGCAAAAGGGCTTATGTGGCCCCCATGTCAAACAAGCGCTTCAACACTGGCTCTGGCCCTTCTCAACGTCAACTTCGCGTCGGCGAACTTATTCGGCGCACGCTGGCCGATGTGTTGAACCGTGCCGAAATTCACGACCCCGAGCTGAACGCCATGTCGATCACAGTGGGCGAAGTGTCATGTTCGCCCGATCTGAAGGTGGCGACGGTCTATGTCATGCCGCTGATGGGATCGGTGTCGGTTGAGGCCGCGATTGCCGCTTTGGCGCGCAACAAGGCCGAGCTGCGTCACCGCGTGGCGCAGGGCCTGACGCTGAAATATGCCCCCGATCTGCGGTTTCGTCCCGATGAAACCTTTGACCGGCTGGACGACACCCGGCGCATGTTCTCTGATCCGGCGGTGGCCCGGGATCTGGGCCCGCAGGACGAAGGCGATGACGACTAAGGCCCTGTTTTGGGCGGGTGTTCTGGCCATTGGCCTGCCGGGCGTGGCGCAGGCGGTGACCTGCCGCGACATGACCTTTGATGCGCAATCCTATACGGTTTGCGAGGTGAGCCCCGAGGAAGATCTGCGGCTGTTTTTGAAAGGCGATGATCTGCCCTATGGCAGCTTTGCCGCCGTGGATGTGGCGCTGCGCGCGCGGGGCAAGCAACTGGCCTTTGCGATGAATGCCGGGATGTTCCATGCCGATCTGGCCCCGGTGGGCCTGTATATTGAAAACTGGATTCAATCAGCGCGGCTGATTACCTCGGACGGGCCGGGGAATTTCGGGTTGTTGCCCAATGGCGTCTTTTGCGCGGGCGTTGGCTTTTCGGTGATCGAATCGCGCGCCTATGCCGAGGCGCGGCCGCCTTGCCGCTATGCCAGCCAATCCGGCCCGATGCTGGTGATTGACGGGGCCTTGCATCCAAGGTTCGTGGAGGGGTCGGACTCGTTGAACTATCGCAACGGCGTGGGGGTCACCGAAGATGGCCGCGCGCTCTTTGCGATTTCGAATGAGGTGGTGAATTTCCACAGCTTTGCCCGGTTGTTCCGCGATGCGCTGGGCACGCCGAATGCGCTTTTCTTTGACGGCTCTGTCTCGCGGCTTTATGCGCCGATGCTGGAGCGTCACGACGCGGGCTTTCCGATGGGGCCGATGATTGGCGTCGTCACCGATCTGACCACGGAAAAGGACTAAGATGGCACGCGGAAAAAAGGGCCGGCCGGTGAATGGCTGGCTGGTGGTCGACAAGCCTGCGGGGGTTGGGTCAACCACGGTGGTGAACAAGGTGAAATGGGCCTTTGGCGCGCAAAAGGCGGGGCATGCGGGCACGCTTGATCCGGCGGCGACCGGGGTTTTGGCCGTGGCTTTGGGCGAGGCGACAAAGACCGTTCCTTATGTCACCGATGCGCTGAAATGCTATCGGTTTCGGGTGACTTTGGGGGCTGCGACCACCACCGATGATGCCGAGGGCGAGGTGATGGAAACCCGCGAGGAGCGCCCGGATGATGCCGCGATTGAGGCCGCACTGGGGGCGTTCCGGGGTGAGATTGAGCAGGTGCCGCCGCAGTTTTCCGCCGTGAAGGTGGAGGGCGAGCGCGCCTATGATCTGGCCCGTGAAGGCGAGGTGATGGATCTGGCCGCGCGCCCCCTGTGGGTGGAGCGGCTGGAGATGATCGGCCGCCCGGATGCCGACCATGTCGATCTGGAGATGGTCTGCGGCAAGGGTGGCTATGTGCGCTCGATCGCGCGGGATTTGGGGCGGGCCTTGGGCTGCCTTGGTCATGTGGCGTGGTTGCGGCGCGAATGGTCGGGGCCGTTCAATGCCGCCGAGGGCGTGTCATTGGACGAGATCGACCGTTTGGCGAAATCGCCCGAGATTGACGCGCTGTTGTTGCCGGTGGAGCTGGGTTTGGCCGATCTGCCGGAACTGCCCTGCACCCCCGAAGGTGCGGTGCGGCTGAAGAATGGCAATCCCGGTATGGTGCTGAGCTCGACCGCGCAATATGGCGATGAGGCTTGGGCCAGTTACATGGGCCGCCCGGTGGCCGTGGGGATTTACAAGGCCGGGGAATTGCACCCCAGCCGCGTGTTCAATCTGGACTAAGATGATCCGCCGGGCGCATCAAAAGGGCGATGCGGCCAGCGTGGCGGTCTATTCGGAATGCGAGAGCTACCGCTATGCGCTGACGCGCGACTGGGGCGCGGGGCGGCGGTTGGCGGTGGTGATGCTGAACCCCTCCACCGCGACCGAGACGGCGAATGACCCCACGGTGGAACGCTGCGAGCGGCGGGCGCGGGCCTTGGGCTATGGCGGGTTTCGGGTGGTGAACCTGTTCGCTTTGCGCGCCACCGATCCGCGCCGCTTGCGCGCGGTGGCCGATCCGGTGGGTCCGCAGAATGATGCGGCTCTGCAGGCGGCGGCGGATTGGGCCGATGATATCTTGTGCGGTTGGGGTGGGCATGGCGCGCTGATGGGCCGCGATGCGGAGGTGGCCGCGCTGTTGCGCGCCACGGGTCGCGCGCTGTGGCATTTGGGGCTGACCTTGGCGGGGCAGCCGAAGCATCCACTGTATATCGGCTATGCCCAAGCGCCGATGCGCTGGCGTTAGGCGGCCTGCAACTGGATCGTGGAAAGATCGACGCTGGCCCCATTGGTCAGGCTGGCCAAAGGCACACCATCCAGCAAAAGCAGCGTTGCCCCTGCCGAGGATTGCAGCGAGAGCGCCGGGTTCGGATGCAGCCCCGCATCGTAGAGGACGACAAGCTGATCTTCGGCAGGGTCAAAATCGGTGATCTGCATCAAGGCTGATCCCGGCCCATAGTCATGCAGATTGAAACTGTCCGCGCCCGCGCCGCCATGGGCATAATCGCCCGCGCCAAGATGCAGGCTGTCATCGCCATCGCCGCCATTCAGGAAATCAACCGCGTCATCGGTTTCGCCCGGTTCAGCGCCCCAGAGCGTGTCATTGCCGCTGCCGCCATCCACCTCATCCGCGCCTGTGCCGCCGGAGAGAAGATCATCGCCCTCGCCGCCCAAAAGCGTGTCATCCCCGGCGCCGCCGCGCAGGAGGTCATCGCCCATGCCGCCGGCCAAGGCATCCTGGCCCGCGCCGCCGATCAGCGTGTCATTGCCCTCGGCGCCGAAGAGGTGATCATCGCCCGCATCGCCGGTGATGAAGTCATGGCCGATATCGCCCCAAAGGCTGTCATCGCCATCGCCGCCAGCCAGCATGTCATGGCCTGCGCCGCCATAAAGCTGATCATCGCCCGCGCCTGCGGTCAGCGTGTCATCCCCCGCGCCGCCGCCAAGATCATCCGCGCCGCCGCCGCCTGTCAGATGGTCATGCCCTGCCCCGCCGCGCAAAGTGTCGGCGGCATCGGTGCCGGAAAGGCTGCGGTCAGGGTCCTGCGGGCGGGGGGTGTCGTTTGACACCGGCTGGCCATCTTGTTCGGTGCCGCCATAGTTTGCCCCGCCATAGTTTGCCCCGTCATCTGGGCCGCCATCTGTGGGGCCATCCTCATCCAGCGCGCCCATGTCAAAGAAGGCAGACGAAACGCCCCACTCTTCATCATCCGGGGCGTCTTCAGCCTCGCGCCCTTCCGACGGGCTGTCAGAGCCGCTGTCCAAGGCCAGACCGGCCACCAAGGCACCCAAGATACCAAGCAATCCAAGCATGTCACAGCCCAAGGTTGAGTTTGCGCGGGGCGCTGTTCCGGGGCCGTTCCCCATGCCAGCCATCAAAAAGCCAATTCCCGCCGTCTTGCCACCACCATAGCACGAAGCGCGATCTGGCTAAAGCCAAGCGGCGGGTTTGGCGGGAACTATCTGCACTGGTGGTTAACGCCCCTTAAGCCTGCGCTTTGCCATGCGATTCGGGGCTTTCTTTTTGGCGCGGCTGGGTCTATACGCCGCCATCCGCACCCGTCTGGGCGCGGCTTGCCCCTTCCCGGGCATCAAGGGCCTTGCTGGACGACATCCCGGCTTGTGCCGTCAACTTTACCTTTAAGGAGATATCCGATGTCGATCACCGTTGAAGAAAAAGCCCGCCTGATCAAGGAATACGCGACCAAAGAGAACGACACCGGCTCGCCGGAAGTTCAGGTTGCGATCCTGTCGTCGCGCATCGCGACGCTCACCGAGCATTTCAAGGGCCACAAGAAAGACAACCACTCGCGTCGTGGTCTTTTGATGATGGTTGCCCAGCGCCGCAAGCTTTTGGACTATCTGAAGTCCAAGGACGAAGGCCGCTATGCCTCGCTGATCTCGCGTTTGGGCCTGCGCCGCTAAGCGGAGCCAAGGTTTCAGGAACGCCCGTAGCGAAAGCTGCGGGCGTTTTCTTTTGGGCCTGCGTTCGGTTGGGCCAGATGCTAGGCTTTGGCCAAAGTCTGAGGGTGCATGATGCCGAACCTATCCTTGCGCGTGCTGTTGCTGGGGGCCAGTGGCACCATTGGCCGGGCCACGGCGGCGGCGCTGATCGCGGCGGGGCATGAGGTGGTGGCGGTGGTGCGGCCCGGCGGGGTGGCGCCAGCGGGTTGCACCCGGATGGAGGCCGATGTGACGCAAGCGGGTGCGTTGGCGGCGGCGATTGGCACGGCGCGGTTTGATGCGGTGATCTCGTGCCTTGCCAGCCGGACGGGCGCGCCCCGCGATGCCTGGGCCATTGACCGCCGCGCCAACAGTCTGGCGCTGGAGGCGGCGATGGCAGCGGATATTCCGCGTTTCGTGCTTTTGTCGGCCATTTGCGTGCAACGCCCCTTGTTGGAGTTTCAGCGCGCCAAGCTGGCCTTTGAGGCCGAGTTGCAGGCCGAGCGCATCACATGGTCGATCGTGCGGCCGACGGCGTTTTTCAAATCCCTCTCGGGGCAGGTGGCGCGGGTCAAGGCGGGCCGCCCGTTTTTGGTGTTTGGCGATGGGCGGCTAACGGCGTGCAAGCCGATTTCAGATGCCGATCTGGGGCGGTTTTTGGTGGCCTGCTTGACCGATCCGGCCTTGCAGAACCGGATTTTGCCAATTGGCGGCCCCGGCCCCGCGATCACGCCTTTGGATCAGGCCGCGATGCTGGAGCGGCTGACGGGCCGTCCGGTGCGGCTGAAACGGGTGCCGGTGGCACTGATGGATGGGATCATTGCGGTGCTGTCGGCGCTGGGCCGGCTGTCGCCCAAGCTGGCCGACAAGGCCAATCTGGCCCGCATCGGGCGCTATTATGCCACGCAATCCATGTTGGTTCTGAACCCCGCCACGGGCCAATATGACGCCGAGGCCACGCCGGAATATGGCAGCGAGACGCTGGCTGACCATTACGCCGCGCTGTTGGATGGCACCGCAGCGGATGACCGAGGCGACCACGCGTTGTTTTGATCGGGCCCGAAATGGGCAAACTGCCAAAACGCTTTCCAAAGCCCTGCTTTTCCTGTATGCGCGCGCCATCTGCGACGTGAGGCCCGCCCCCGGCCACATGCAAAGGATAGGGGGCGGCGGCAATGGGGCCGCCATGCAAAAGGAAGACATGGCAGGGGCCATGGGTGCTTCCATATAGGGAACGATAGATGTTCAACGTGACTAAAAAATCAATCCAGTGGGGCGGTGAGACGCTGACTCTGGAAACCGGCAAGGTTGCCCGTCAGGCTGACGGCTCGGTCATCGCCACGCTTGGCGAAACCAGCGTCATGGCCAACGTGACCTATGCCCGCGCACCGAAGCCGGGGCAGGATTTCTTTCCGCTGACTGTGCATTATCAGGAAAAATACTATGCAGCCGGCAAGATCCCCGGCGGCTTTTTCAAGCGCGAGGCGCGGCCTTCGGAAAAGGAGACGCTGGTTTCGCGTCTGATCGACCGTCCGATCCGCCCGCTGTTCGTGGAAGGCTTTAAGAACGAAGTGCTGGTCATGGCCACCGTTCTGTCGTGTGACCTTGTGAACGATCCCGACATCGTGGCGATGATCGCGGCTTCGGCGGCGCTGACCATTTCGGGCGTGCCCTTCATGGGCCCGATTGGCGCGGCGCGTGTAGGCTTCGTGGACGGCAAATATGTGCTGAACCCGGCGATGGACGACATGACGCAGCTGCGTCTGAAGCCTGAGCAGCGTCTGGATCTGGTGGTTGCCGGGACCAAGGACGCCGTGATGATGGTGGAATCGGAAGCCTATGAGCTGACCGAAGAAGAAATGCTGGGTGCGGTGGTCTTTGGCCATGAGCAGATGCAGCCAGTCATCGACCTGATCCTTGATCTGGCCGAAGAAGCTGCGAAAGAGCCGTTTGACTTTGTCCCCGTCGATTACTCGGCGCTTTATGCAAAGGTCAAAGCCGCAGGCGAGACGCAGATGCGCGCCGCTTTCGCGATCAAGGACAAGCAAGAGCGCACCAATGCCATCTCGGCGGCTGTGGATGCGATCAAGGCTGCGATGTCGCCCGAAGATCTGGCCGATATCAATCTGGGTTCGGCGATCAAAAAGCTGGAATCCTCGATCCTGCGTGGCGATGTGGTGAATTCGGGCGCCCGGATTGACGGCCGCGACACCAAGACTGTCCGTCCGATCGTCTGCGAAACCGGCGTTCTGCCGCGCACCCATGGCTCGGCGCTGTTCACCCGCGGCGAGACGCAAGGTCTGGTCGTGACGACGCTCGGCACCGGCGAAGATGAGCAGATCATCGACGCGCTGAACGGCAATACCCGGTCGAACTTCCTTCTGCACTACAACTTCCCGCCCTATTCGGTGGGCGAAGTGGGTCGCGTCGGCTCGCCCGGCCGTCGTGAGATTGGCCATGGCAAGCTGGCATGGCGTGCGTTGCAGGCGGTTCTGCCGGCACCGACCGATTTCCCCTACACCATTCGTGTGGTGTCGGAGATCACCGAATCGAACGGTTCGTCCTCAATGGCCTCGGTCTGCGGTGGTTCGCTGTCGATGATGGATGCGGGCGTGCCGCTGAAAGCCCCGGTGGCCGGTGTGGCCATGGGTCTGATCTTGGAAGACGATGGCAAATGGGCCGTGTTGACCGATATTCTGGGTGATGAAGATCACCTTGGCGACATGGACTTTAAGGTGGCTGGCACCGCGTTGGGCATCACCTCGTTGCAGATGGACATCAAGATTGCCGGGATCACCCCGGAAATCATGAAGCAGGCTTTGGCGCAGGCCAAGGACGGCCGTCTGCATATCTTGGGTGAGATGAACAAGTCGCTATCTGCACCGCAAGGCTTCTCGGAATATGCGCCGAAGATCGAAACCTTGCAGATCCCGACGGATAAAATCCGCGAAGTGATCGGCTCGGGCGGCAAGGTGATCCGTGAGATCGTTGAGCTGTCGGGTGCCAAGGTGGACATCAACGACGAAGGCATCATCAAGATTGCCTCCTCGTCGGCTGAGAACATCAAGAAGGCCTATGACATGATCTGGTCGATCGTGGCAGAGCCGGAAGAAGGCCAGATCTACACCGGCAAGGTGGTGAAGCTGGTGGACTTCGGGGCCTTCGTGAACTTCTTCGGCAAGCGCGATGGTCTGGTTCACGTCAGCCAGATCGCGAACAAGCGCCTGAACCATCCGAACGAGCTCTTGAAGGAAGGTCAGGAAGTGAAGGTCAAGCTTCTGGGCTTTGACGACCGCGGCAAGGTGCGCCTTGGCATGAAGATGGTCGATCAGGAAACTGGTGCCGAGATCGTCGAGAAGAAAGAGGAAAGCGCCGAGGCGTGATGTATTCAAGGTAACAATAGGCTAATGGCATGTCCCTTCGGGGGCATGCCTTTTTTGTTTTCAGGAGAGGCAGATGTTTTTGGACCGCGCGCTGTTGAAATTCCTGCTCGCCCGCCGCAACAGCAAACATCTTCGCAGCGGCAAGCCACGTCTGGTTGGCTTTGCCTTTGATCAGATCACATTGAAAATACATCTCGATGGGCGCTTTGAAGATGCCGAATTGACCGCCTTGGAACAGCTTGTCTTTCCCAAGCTACCAAAATCCGGCGTTTGCTTGGACATAGGGGCCAATATCGGCAATCACAGCGTGGTGTTCGCTGGGCATTTCAGCAAGATTCACGCCTTTGAGCCAAACCCTAACGTGTTCAAAGCCCTAAGCATCAATGCCAGCCTGCGCGACAATATCACGGTTTGGAACCTTGGCTGCTCTGACAAGGCGGCAGAGCTTGATGTGGTGGAAAACCCGATGAATTTGGGCAGCACCGGCATCGGCATTGGGGGCGGTCGCATCGCGGGCGAAACTGTCCGTTTTCAGGTGTTGCCGCTGGATGAGCATGAGTTTCTGGCACCCAATGACAAGCTGGCCTTTGTCAAAATCGACGTTGAGGGCCATGAGGCAGAGGTGATCCGCGGGGCAAGCCGCCTTTTGGCGCGCGACTTGCCGGTTGTCGCGATTGAAATTCACCGCAACAAGATTGCCAATGGCAGCAATGACACGCTCGAGGCGCTTTACGCACTGGGCTACAAACATCTTTACGAGGTAACGCGCCGCCGGGGTCTTGCCCATCTGAACCCGTTTTGGCGCACAGCGGTGGTGCCCGTGCCGCAGCTGGCTCAGCGCAGCTATTCGATGCTTTTGGTCAGCGCGACACCTTTCATTTAGTCCAACCACCGACGAGTCTTGCAGCGATCTGCGTCATTGAAGAATTTATTTGCGCATTATTGAATTATTGTCGCAATTTCTTCGTTGAAAGCCCTCATATACCGACATAATTCTAAGCACCTTTCCTGCCAACTCCTTAATCTGCGCCCAAGCAAATTGAGGAGCATCCCATGCGTGTCGTCGTCCTTGGTGCTGGTGTCATTGGTGTCACCTCGGCCTATTATCTGGCCCGCGAGGGGCATGAGGTGACGGTGATTGACCGTCAGCCGGGGCCTGCGCTGGAGACGTCTTTTGCCAATGCGGGCGAGATCAGCCCCGGCTATGCCAGCCCTTGGGCCGCCCCCGGTATTCCGATGAAGGCCGCGAAATGGCTGTTTATGCAGCACGCCCCCCTGATCATCGGCGCGCGCCCCGATCTGGCCAAGATCGAATGGGTGGCGCGGATGCTGATGAATTGCACGAGCGCGGCCTATGGGGTGAACAAATCGCGCATGGTGCGGTTGGCCGAATATTCGCGCGATTGCCTGATTGCGCTGCGCCGCGATACGGGCATTTCCTATGACGAGCGGACGCAAGGCACGTTGCAACTCTTCCGCACCGAAAAGCAGGTTGAGGCGGCGGAAAAGGATATCAAGGTTCTCAAGGCCGATGGCGTGCCGTTTGAGGTGCTGGATGCCGCTGCTTGCGTCGCCGCCGAGCCGGGGTTGGCGCCGAACATCGGCAAGATCGCGGGCGGTTTGCGCCTGCCGGGCGATGAGACGGGCGATTGCTTTAAGTTCACCAATTCGCTGGCCGATATGGCCAAGGCGCTGGGTGTAACCTTTCTGTGGAACACCGAAATCACCGCTCTGGAGGGTGACAGCACCCGCATCGCCGCCGTGCAGACCAGCGCGGGCCGTATCACCGCCGATAGCTTTGTGCTGGCCATGGGCAGCTATTCGCCCGCGCTCGCCCGTCCCTTTGGCATGCGCCTGCCGGTCTATCCGGTGAAGGGCTATTCGATCACCGTGCCGATCGTGAATGAGGAGCGCGCGCCGGTCTCGACCGTGATGGATGAGACCTTCAAGATTGCGATCACCCGGTTGGGCGACCGTATTCGGGTGGGCGGCATGGCGGAAATCTCGGGGTTCAACAACCATTTGCACCCCAAGCGTCAGGCCACGCTGACCCATTCGGTCGAGGATCTCTTTGGCGGGGCGGGCGACCAAAGCCGCGCCACCTTCTGGAGCGGCCTTCGCCCGATGACGCCGGATGGCACGCCCTTGGTGGGCCGCTCGACCGTGCCGAACCTCTATCTCAACACCGGGCATGGCACCTTGGGCTGGACCATGGCGGCCGGGTCGGGCCGGGTGATTGCCGATATGGTATCGGGCCGGGTGGCGGAGATTGATACCGCAGATCTGGGATATGCGCGCTATCAGCGGCGGGCCAAGCCCCAGCCGATTGCAGCGCAGCCTGTGGCGGCAGAATGAAAAACGGGGCCTCGCGGCCCCGTTTCTTATTGCGTTTCGCCCTTACACTGGCCGTTTGGCAAAGCGCAGGTAGGGCAGTTTGATGTCCAACTCGCCAAACTTGGCCTTGGCGTCGTCGGTGTTGACCGAAAGCGCCACGATCACATCCTGCCCCGGCACCCAGTTGGCGGGGGTGGCGAAGGGCACGCCATCGGTGGCCTGCACGGCATCGAGGGCGCGCAGGATTTCGGCAAAGTTGCGGCCCACCGACATGGGGTAAGACATGGTCAGGCGGATCTTTTTGTCCGGCCCGATGATATAGACCGTGCGGACCGTGGCCGAATTGGCAGGCGTGCGGCCTTCGGTCGGCAAGTAGTAGTCCGCCGGCAGCATGTCATAGGCCTTGGAGACGGTCAGCGAGGTGTCGTCGATGATCGGGAAATCGGCGGGGGCGCCGGAAAACGCCTGAATGTCGCGCTTCCATTTCTCATGGTCGGCCACGGAATCCACCGAGACGCCGATCACCTTGGTGTTGCGCTTTTTCCATTCGGCAGCGAGCTGCGCCACGGCGCCGAATTCGGTGGTGCAGACGGGCGTGAAATCGCGGGGATGCGAGAAGATGATGGCATAGCTGTTGCCCAGCCAGTCATGAAAGCGGATGGTGCCGGCGGTGCTTTCGGCGGTGAAATCGGGGGCGGTGTCGTTGATGCGGACGGCCATGGGAGACTCCGGGTTGTGAGGGCTTTGACATAGACCCAAGCCGCGCCGATTGCACCCCCTTGGGGTCCCGAAGCCCAAGTTAAGAACCGCTTTGCGCCCGGGGGCTTTGGGGGAAAACGCCCGTCTGGATTTTGCGCCCGTGGCGAAACCGCTGTTCCATCCGCGTCGTATCTTTGATCAAATTGTCGCGCCCGCCCCTTGCCGGAATCTGCCCACCCTGTCAGGTTGCGGGCAAACCGAAGGAGGGCGCCATGCTCATCAAGCGCGATTTTTATATCAATGGCCGTTGGGTGGCCCCGATTGCGGGCCGCGATTGCCAGGTCATCAACCCGTCGAACGAAGAGCCGGTGGCGGTGATCTCGCTGGGCTCGGAGGCCGATTGCGATGCGGCGGTGGCGGCGGCAAAGGCGGCGTTTCCGGCTTGGGCCGCAACCCCGCCTGCGACGCGTCGCGCCGCGGTGGTGCGGATCTTGGAGCAGTATGAGGCGCGCAAGGAAGAATTGGCCCATGCCATCAGCCTTGAAATGGGCTCGCCCCTGAAACATGCGCGTGAGTTGCAGGCGCCCTGCCTGCCGTGGCATGCGGGCAATTTCCTGACGGCCTTTGACACGCTGGAATGGGACCGCCCACTGGGCGACCATGCCCCGAATGACCGCATCATTCTGGAGCCGATTGGCGTGGTGGGGCTGATCACGCCGTGGAACTGGCCGATGAACCAGATCGCGCTGAAGGCCATTCCGGCGATTTTGGCGGGCTGCACCTGTGTGTTGAAGCCTTCGGAAGAAAGCCCGCTGAATGCGATGATCTTTGCCGAGTTCTGCCATGATGCGGGCCTGCCGCCGGGGGTGTTCAACCTTGTGAACGGCGATGGCGCAGGCGTGGGCAGCCGCCTGTCCAGCCATCCTGATGTCGAGATGATTTCCTTTACCGGGTCAACCCGCGCGGGTCGGGCGATTTCCAAGGCCGCCGCCGAGACGCTGAAGCGCGTGACGCTGGAGCTGGGCGGCAAGGGGGCCAATGTGATCTTTGACGATGCCGATGATCGCGCGGTGGAGCGTGGCGTGCGGCACATGATGGACAACACCGGCCAGTCCTGCAACGCGCCGAGCCGCATGCTGGTGCAGCGCGGGGTCTATGACAAGGCGGTGGAAACCGCCGCGCGGGTGGCCAATGAAATCAAGGTCGGCAATGCGCTGGAAGAGGGCAGCCATATCGGCCCGGTGGTGAACAAGCGCCAGTGGGAGCAGATTCAGGGCTTTATCCAAAAGGGCATTGAGGAGGGCGCGCGGCTGGTCGCGGGCGGCCCGGGCCTGCCGGATGGGTTCAACCGGGGTTATTTCGTCAAACCCACGATCTTTGCCGATGTGGTGCCGGGCATGACGATTGAGCGCGAGGAAATCTTTGGCCCGGTTCTGTGCATGATCCCCTTTGAGGATGAGGCGGATGCTGTGCGCATCGCCAATGACTCGCCCTATGGGCTGACCCATTATGTGCAAAGCCAAGATGGCGCGCGGCGCAACCGCATGGCGCGGGCCTTGAAGGCGGGCATGGTGCAGATGAACGGCAAGAGCCGCGCGGCAGGGTCGCCCTTTGGGGGCGTGAAACAATCGGGCCGGGCGCGTGAGGGCGGCATCTGGGGGCTTGAGGAGTTCCTTGAGGTCAAGGCGGTTTCGGCTTGGGACCCCTCGCAGGGCTGATCCATCGCCATTGGGCTGGCTTTTGGGCATGGGGCGCGGATGGTGGCCTTGTGCCCTGAGCCGTGCTAGTCAGGGGCCATGAACCCTATTCCGACCAAAGAGCAGATCCTGCACTGGATCACCGAGAACCCCGGCCTTGTTGCCAAGCGCGACATTGCCAAAGCCTTTGGCATCAAAGGCGATGCCAAGATCGACCTGAAACGCCTGTTGCGCGAGATGGAGGACGAGGGCGCTTTGGAGAAAAAGGCGCGTCGTTTTCAGGAGCCGGGCGTCTTGCCGCCGGTGGCCGTCTTGCAGGTTTTGGCCCCCGATGCGGCGGGTGATCTCTTTGCTGTGCCCTTGGAAGAGGGCGTCGACAGCAGCCAGCGCGTGTTGATCGTGGCGCAAAAGGGGGATCCGGCGCTGGGTGCCGGGGACCGGATTTTGGGCCGTTTGACCCCGGTGAAGGGCGATGGTCACGCCTATGAGGGGCGGTTGATCCGGCGGTTGGGGTCGAACCCCTTGAAGGTTTTGGGCATCTACCGCGCGGGTCATGAGGGTGGGCGGATTGTGCCCATCGACAAGGGCCAAGACAAGGAATGGCGCGTGGCGCGCGATGCGTCGAACGGCGCGCGGGATGGTGAGTTGGTGGAGGCCGAAGCCGTTGGCAACCGCCGCCTTGGTCTGCCGCAGGCGCGTGTCATTGCCCGACTGGGCGATCCCTCGGGCGCGCGGGCGGTCAGTTTGATTGCCATTCACCAGCATGGCATCCCCGACCAATTCCCAGATGCCGTGATTGCCGAGGCCGACAAGGCCGCCCCTGTGGGCCTGAAAGGGCGCCAGGATCTGCGCGATCTGCCGCTTGTCACCATTGACCCCATTGATGCGCGCGACCGCGATGATGCGGTTTATGCCATGCCCGACGATCAGCCCGGCAATCCGGGTGGCCATGTCATCTGGGTGGCCATTGCCGATGTCGCCCATTACGTCACCCCCGGTTCCGCGCTGGACCGCGAGGCGCGCCGGCGCGGCAATTCCACCTATTTCCCCGACCGCGTGGTGCCCATGCTGCCCGATATTCTGTCGGGTGATCTCTGTTCCCTGCACGAGCATGTGGACCGCGCCTGTCTTGCCGTGCGGATGCGGATTGATGCCCATGGAAACAAGCTGTCGCACCGCTATGTGCGCGGGCTGATGCGGTCAAAGGCGTCTTTGCATTACGCCCAAGTGCAGGCCGCGATTGACGGCCAGCCCGATGAGAAAACCGCGCCTTTGCTGGAAACGGTGCTGCGTCCGCTTTATGCCGCTTATGAGGCGCTGAAACTGGCCCGCGCGGCACGCCAGCCGCTGGATCTGGATCTGCCCGAGCGCAAGATCGTGCTGGATGAGGCGGGCAAGGTCACTTCGGTGGCCTTCTACGAACGCTTTGATGCGCATAAGCTGATCGAAGAGATGATGATCCTCGCCAATGTCGCGGCAGCTGAGGAATTGGTGAAGCTGAAACAGCCGCTGTTGTTCCGGGTGCATGAGGAACCCTCATTGCAAAAGCTGGAGGCGCTGCGCGAGGTGGCTGAGGCGTCGGGGCTGGTGCTGGCCAAGGGGCAGGTGTTGAAAACCCAGCATCTGAACCGGCTTTTGGCGCAGGCCGAGGGCACCGAGTTTGACGAGCTGATCAACCTGACCACGCTGCGATCGATGACGCAGGCCTATTACAATGCGGAAAACTTTGGCCATTTCGGTCTGGCCTTGCGCAACTATGCGCATTTCACCTCGCCCATCCGGCGCTATTCCGATCTGATCGTGCACCGCGCGCTGATTGCCGGGCACAAATGGGGCAAGGACGGGCTTTCGGGGTGGGACATCGAGAACCTCGACGAGACCGCCAAGCTGATTTCCGAGGCCGAGCGGCGTTCTATGGCGGCCGAGCGTGACACGACCGACCGTTACCTTGCGGCCTTTTTGGCCGACCGGGTGGGCAGCACCTTTGCGGGCCGGATTTCCGGCGTGCAGCGCTTTGGGCTTTTCGTGCGGCTTGAGGAGACGGGGGCCGATGGGCTGATCCCCATTCGCGCCGTGGGGCGTGAGTTTTTCCATTATGACGAGGCAACCCAAAGCCTGACCGGGGCCGATACCGGCATGACCATCGGCATCGGGCAGCGTGTGGTGGTGAAACTGGCCGAGGCGGTGCCGGTGACCGGGGGGCTGGTTCTGGAACTGGTCGAGATTGACGGTGCGGCGATTGCCGCCGGGGGCCGGGGCCGCAAGGGCGGGCGCTATCAGCCGCGCAAGCCGGGGGCGGCATCGGCCAAGGCGGCCAAGCTGGCGCGCAAGATCGTGCGTAAGCGGCGGGGGTAAATGTGAACGGTCGTTTGGTTTTATGGTTTGTGCTTGCCTTTCCCCTGTCTGAACCTGCCTTTGCAGGCCCACAAGACACCGAAGCGGGTATGAGCGAAACCATCGGGGAGGCGATGTTGAGCGAAGGAACCGGCACGCAAGACGGGCTGAACGACTGGATCACGGCCTTTCGGGACCGCGCGCTTGCGGCGGGCATTTCCTCGGCCACGCTGGATGCGCTGGCGGGGGCGGAATATCTGCCCAACGTGGTGCGCAATGATCGTCGGCAAAGCGAATTTACCAAGACGATCTGGGACTATCTCGATACCGCCGTCTCAGCCGACCGCATCGCGCATGGGGTTAAGGCGTTGAAAACCCAAGGCGACACCTTGGCGCGGATCGAGGCGACCTATGGGGTGGACGCCGAGGTGGTCGCGGCGATCTGGGGGCTGGAAAGCGCCTATGGCGCGGTGCGCGGCGATATCCCGACGCTGCACGCGCTGGCGACGCTGGCCTATGACGGGCGGCGCGGTGCGTTTTTTGAAGCCGAGCTGATTGCCGCGCTGAAGATCCTGCAACTGGGTGATGCCAGCCCTGCGGCCTTGCGCGGGTCATGGGCCGGGGCGATGGGGCATACGCAGTTCATGCCCTCGTCTTGGCATGCCTTTGCGGTGGATTTCACCGCCGATGGCAAGCGCGATATCTGGGGTGATGATCCCACCGATGCGCTGGCCTCGACCGCCGCCTATCTGGCGGGCAAGGGCTGGGTCAAAGGCGCGCCTTGGGGGGCAGAGATTACCCTGCCGCCGGGGTTTGACTATGACCTGACGACCGAGCGGGTGAAAAAACCCGTGGCCGAGTGGCAGGCGATGGGGGTGCGGCTGGCTGAGGGGGGCGATTTGCCCGATCATGGCGCAGCCTCGGTCCTTCTGCCCGGGGGGCATAAGGGTGCGGCCTTTCTGATCTTTCAGAACTTTCATGTGATTGAGACCTACAACACCGCCGATGCCTATGTGATTGCCGTGGGCCATCTGGCCGACCGTTTACGCGGCGCGGGGCCGATCCGCGCACCTTGGCCGCGCGAGGAACGCGCGCTGTCGTTTGACGAGCGGGTGGCGTTGCAAAAGCGGCTGACGGCGGCGGGGTTTGATACCGGCGGGATTGACGCCAAGATGGGGCCGAAAACCGTGGCGGCGATCAAGGCGTTTCAGAAATCCCAAGGCACGGTGCCGGATGGGTTTCCCAGCCTTTCGGTGCTGACAGCACTGGATTAAGCGGCCAATCCGCCCCATCCATCGCCCCCTCTCACGTTTTGGTGAATTTCAGCCGATCGGACCAAAGTCTGTAGGGCGCTTTGCAACTTTCAGGTTAGCATCGCGCCAAGTTCGCACCTATTCCAAATTTGCACCCTTTCATTCAGCCACGGGAGAGCCAGATGAAAACCTTTACCAAGACCCTTGTGATCAGCGCGATGCTCATGTCGGGGGCCGCCTTTGCCGCGGGCACCGAAGCCACCGATCCTGATGTCATCGCGCGCAAGGATCTGATGAAAAGCGTCGTGGCCGCGACCAAGGTGCTTGGCACCATGGCCTCGGGTGAGGTGGCGCATGACGCCGCCGCCGCCGAGGCAGCCAAGCAGGCGCTGATCGCGGCCTCGGGTGAGATTGAGGCCAAGTTCACCAACAATGCCGCCGACCCCGCCTCAGAAGCCAAGGCAGAGGTTTGGACCAATTGGGAGGATTTTCTGGCCAAGGGCAAAGCCTTGGGCGATGCGGCGGGCGCTTTGGATGTGGCAAGCGCCGAGAGCATTGGCGCAGGGATGGGCGCGATTGGCGGCACCTGCAAAGACTGCCACAGCACCTATCGCGTTCAAAAGTAAACGATCGTTCTGAAATAAGGCCCCTCAGACAAAACCGGGGGGCCTTTGTTTTGGCTAGCGCCTTAGCCGCAGGAAATTCGGGAAATCAGACCGGCCCTGTCGATTTCGATGTTCAGCCGGGCCGGGTTGTAATCCATCGTCACCGCCTGACCGGGATGGATGATCCGCAGGGGTCCGGCAAATTTCATCGTTTGCAACACGGCCTGCGGCTGGCCGCGCAGATGCTGCAAGTCAGGCGCGCCACAGGCCGTTTCGGGCGGCAAGGGCGGGTCACTTTTGCCCGGATCGGGCGGGGTTTCCCCCTCGACACAGGCGGCAAGGGCCAAGGGCAAGATCAGGGCAAGGGCACGCATGGAACGCTCCGGCACAAAGGGGTTAGCCACAGGCCAGCCGCAGGATGCGGCCGGTCACATCCACCTGGGCATTCAGCCGGGTTGGATCAATCTCATTGGTAATCTCTTGCCCCGGCCAAAGCACGCGCAACGGACCGATCAAGCGGAAATCGGCCAAACGCTCCATCGGCTGGCCGGTCAGGCCCGAAAGCGCGGCCAGACCGCAGCGGTCGGGCAAAGAGGGCAGCATTTCATCCACCGGCCCCATACGATAGCCGCCCATCACGGGCAAACACCCGGCCAGCACCATAGCGCCGACACAGGCCAAAGGCGCGCGGCTTAGCCGCATGACAGCCGGTAGACCCGCCCGGCCTGATCGACATGGGCATTGATGCGGGCGCTGTCATAGTCTTGCGATCCCAGCGTGCCGGGCGACAAGATCAACAAGGGCTTGTCGGCCACCGCAGCGCGCAGTTCGGCCACGGGTTTGCCGATGTAATAGGTGAAGTTCCGTGCCCGGCACAGATCGGGCTCTTTGTCATTCAGCCCCGGCGTGACATCCACCGCCGGATCATAGGCGGGCATCGGTTCGGGCGGGGCCACGCAGGCGGAAAGTGCCAAAAACACGGCGAAAATCGGGACAATGGACTGCATCAAATGCTGTTTCCTGCGTTGCAATTTCCGTCTTTCTGGCACAGCCTAAGCCCGTTGATAAGGGGGAGGAATTCCAATCATGCGCACCCGTGCCGCCGTTGCTGTCGCCGCTGGCCAACCTTTGCAGATCATGGAGGTCAATCTGGAAGACCCCAAGGAAGGCGAGGTTCTGATCGAGATCAAAGCCACCGGCATCTGCCACACCGACGAATTCACCCTGTCGGGCGCGGATCCTGAGGGGATTTTCCCCTCGATCCTGGGCCATGAAGGCGCGGGCGTGGTGGTGAAATGCGGCCCCGGCGTGAAATCGTTGAAGCCGGGCGATCATGTGATCCCGCTTTACACGCCGGAATGCCGCGAATGCCCCTCGTGCCTGTCGCGCAAGACGAACCTCTGCACCGCCATTCGCGCCACCCAAGGCCAAGGGTTGATGCCCGATGGCACGACGCGCTTTTCGATGCTGGATGGCACGCCGATCTATCACTACATGGGCTGCTCGACCTTTGCCCAGCACACGGTGATGCCCGAAATCGCGCTGGCCAAGGTGCGCGACGATGCGCCGTTTGACAAGATTTGCTACATCGGCTGCGGCGTCACCACCGGCGTCGGCGCGGTGTTGAACACCGCCCAAGTGGAACAAGACGCCACCGCGGTGGTCTTTGGTCTGGGCGGCATTGGTCTTAACGTCATTCAGGGTCTGAAACTTGCCGGCGCGCGGATGATCATCGGCGTGGATCTGAACGACAGCAAGGAAGAATGGGGCCGCCGCTTTGGCATGACCCATTTCATCAACCCCAAGAAGCTGGCCGAGGGTCAGTCGGTTGTGCAGACCATCGTGGACATGACCAAGACGCCTTTTGATAAGATCGGTGGGGCGGATTACTCGTTTGACTGCACCGGCAACGTCAAGGTGATGCGCGATGCCTTGGAATGCACCCATCGCGGCTGGGGTCAGTCGATCATCATCGGCGTGGCGCCTGCGGGGGCGGTGATTGAAACCCGGCCCTTCCAGCTGGTGACGGGCCGCATCTGGAAAGGCACCGCCTTTGGTGGCGCGCGTGGGCGCACGGACGTTCCGAAGATCGTCGATTGGTATATGGACGGCAAGATCGAGATTGACCCGATGATCACCCACATCCTGCCCTTGGAAAAGATCAACGACGCCTTTGATCTGATGCACAAAGGCGAATCGATCCGCTCGGTCGTGGTCTTTTAATGGCCCGCGATGGGGCCAAGCTGCTGGCCGTACTGATTGACGCCGACAACGTGCTGTCACGGCACGCCGAGGCGATCTTGAAAGAGGTTGGCCGCATGGGCGAACCCGCGCTGCGGCGGGTTTATGGCGATTGGTCCAGCTCGCAGCTTGCGGGCTGGAAATCGGCCTCGCGCGATCTGGGGCTGGTGATGCATCAGCAATCGGCCAATACCAAGGGCAAGAATGCCTCTGACATCGGTCTGGTGATTGATGCGATGGATATCCTGCATCAGGGCAAGTTTGATGGCTTTGTGCTGGTGAGTTCCGACAGCGATTTCACAAGGCTTGCCAGCCGCATCCGCGAGGAAGGGCTGGAGGTGATTGGCATCGGCGAGGCCAAGACCCCCGAAAGCCTGCGCAAGGTGTGCAACCGCTTTATCCTGATCGAAAACATCGTGACCGAGGCCGAGGCGGACACCGCCGCCCCCTCGGCCCCCATCACAACCACCGCCCGCGCCGAGGGCAGCGCCAGCGCGCCGCCCACCAAGCGCCCGATGATCGAGGCGATCCCCCTGATCGCCAAGGCCATGCAAAGCATCGATCCCGACGGCGAATGGGTGCATCTGGGGATGATCGGGCAATATCTGGTGCGCGCCGATCCCGATTTCGATTCGCGCACCTATGGGGCGGCGAAACTGTCTGATCTGATCAAGGGCCTGCCCAAACGGTTCGAGGCGAAAAAGGAAGGCAACGCCTGGCTTGTGCGTGATATGGCCTGATTTTGGGTCTGTGTAATGGTATCGGCGGCCCGCCCAAGCGGAGCCGCGCTTTATGGGTAAGGGGACGCCTGAAGGATGGGCGAGGATCTGGCCGAATTCGCCATTGATTTCCTGTTGTCCGGTCGCGGCAGCGCCCGCGCCTTGACGCGCGAATTGGTCCAAGGCTGGCCCGATCGCCCAGCCTTGGAATATGTTCTGGTGCTGTCATTGGCGGCCAATGGCATTGAAAGCACGCTGACCGGGGCCGAGGCTGACCGGCTGTCGCGAGAGGCGTGGCAGATGGCGGCGCTGTTGGGCGTGGATCTTTACGACGCCAAGGCGCTGGGTCTGCCGCATGACACGGGCGCCGATCTCTTGCGCTATTGGCAGGCGCATGGGGGATTTTTCCTGCAAGGGTGATCGGGCCAAGGCCCCTTGTGTCGCGGCTGGCCCGGCGGCAGAGTGGTGGGCCAATGCGAGGGGTAAGGCAGATGAACGGCGCGGAGTCTTTGGTGAAAACCCTTTTGGCGTCGGGGGTTGAGGTGTGTTTTGCCAATCCCGGCACCTCGGAGATGCATTTTGTTGCGGCGCTTGATGACCACCCGGAGATGCGCTGTATCCTTTGCCTGTTTGAAGGCGGCACCTCGGGTGCGGCGGATGGCTATTTCCGCATGTCGGGCCGCGTGGCGGCGACGCTTTTGCACCTGGCCCCGGGCTTTGGCAATGCATTCGCCAATCTGCACAATGCGCGCAAGGCGCAGTCGGGTGTGGTGAATGTGATGGGCGACCATGCCAGCTATCATTTGCGCCATGAAAGCCCGCTGAAGGGCGAGACCACCGGCATCTCGCAGGCGATTTCCCACTGGACCCGCACCAGCGCCGATGCGGCGCAAGTGGCCGCCGATGGTGCGGCGGCGGTGCAGGCGGCGCGCAGCCTGAACGGCCAGATCGCCACGCTGATCCTGCCCGCCAACACCGCATGGGAGGCGGGCAGCGCGCCGCAGGTGGCCGCCCCGCCCCCGGCGCTGCGCCTGCCCCCTGCGGCCGAGATCGCCGCCGCTGTCGCCGCGCTGCGCCAGCCCGGTGCTGCGCTGATGGTGGATGGCGTCGCGCTTTACGACGATGCCACCGCGCAGCTGGCGGCGCGGATTGCGGCGGCCACCGGCGCGCGGTTGATGGCGCCGTTCTTTGCCGCCCGGTCGCGGCGCGGGGCCGGATCGGTTCGGATGCAGCGCCTTGCCTATGAGTTGGATCTGAACATCGCCATTCTGGCCGATGTGAAAACTCTTGTGCTGTGTGGTGCCCAGCGCCCCACCGCGTTTTTCGCTTATCCCGGCAAGCCGAGCCTGCCCGAAGCCCCCGGCACCGCTGTGATGGAGCTGGCCGATATCCGCATGGATATTCCCGGCACCTTGGCCGCCATGGCCGACTGCATCGGCCCCCTGCCCGACTTGCCCGCTGATGCGCGGCAGCCCCTGTCGCTGCCACCGCTGCCCACGGGCGCGCTGAGTTTGGAGAAGGTGGGGGCGGCCATTGCCCATCTGATGCCCGAGGATACCGTTGTGGTGAATGAGGCCATCACCTCGGGCGCGCCGGTGGCTGGACCGCTGCAAACCGCGCGCGGGCATGAGTGGTTGGTGACGATGGGCGGGGCGATTGGGGCGGGGTTGCCCACCGCGGTGGGCGCGGCGGTGGCCTGCCCAGAGCGCAAGGTGCTGTGCCTGTCGGGTGATGGGTCGGCCATGTACACGCTGCAATCGCTGTGGACCATGGCGCGCGAGGGGTTGGATATTTGCACCGTGATCTTTGCCAATGACACCTATCGCATCTTGCATGGCGAGTTGGTGAATGTCGGGGCCACCCAGCCCGGCCGCAATGTGGCGCGGATGTTTGACATGGTGGAACCCAGCTTGGATTGGGTGGCGCTGGCCCAAGGCCATGGGGTGCAAGCGGTGCGGGTGGACAGCGCCGAGGCCTTTGCCACCGCCTTTGCCGAGGCGATGGGCGCGAAAGGCCCAAGGCTGATTGTGGTGCCCTGCTAGGCGCGGATGTCACAAGACAGTGCCGGGGCTTCGGTTGCAAGCCTCCGGCGGGGGTAATTTGGCCAAGATGACAGGGCGGCATCTGCCGTCGGTCAGGTTACTCGCCCAAATCATTTGCCTGAACTGCCAGACCAAAGATCGACCCGATCAGTTGCAGCACATTGCGCGAGCCCAAAAGCGGGCTTTCGGTGACATAGATCAGATCGCCCGGCTGGATCTGGAATTCCCCGGCGCTGAACAGGCCATCAGCGCTGGTCAAATCAAGGGTAAAGATGGTGCGGGCATGGCGCGGCCCGCTGCCATCGGCGCGCACCACCCCCGGCTCATAGGCGCGCAGCACCAAAATGCCCTTGGCATTGGCGCGCGCATCGGCCAGCCCGCCGATGATTGACAGGGCATCAAGCGCGGTCACCCGATCTTGGGGGAAATGATGCTGCGCCCGGCTGCCCGCCGCCCCCAGCGACAGGAAATATCGCTCGTCCGTTTCGACAAACAGCCGATCCCCGCCGCGCAGGCCGACATTTAGCGCGGTGTCCTTCATCACCCGGTCAAGCGAGATGCCATAGGTGGTATTGCCGCGTTGCAGCCTAAGCTGGGGATTTTCCACCGAGGCCTGCACCCCACCCGACAGCGCCAGCATATCCAGCACGGTGACACCCGAATCAGACAGCGGATAGGCGCCGGGCTTGGCCACGCCATCGACCACGCTGACCGAGCTTGCCCGCCCCTGCACGCTGCGCAGTTGGACCTGGGCTGAGGGGGTGACCGAAACATAGGCCGCCTCAATCGCGGCGCGGGCCTTTTCATAGGATTGGCCGGCCACCTTGATCTGCCCGATATAGGGCAAGAACACCTGACCCGAGGGGGACACCACCATATCGGGCATCTCGGCCACGCGCTGGCCGGGGGCGGTGAGCAGGCTGTTGTCCTCGCTGACCCAGATCGAGATATTCAACACATCGCCGGGGTTGATCTGCCCAGCATCGCCGCCCTGCCGTGAAGGCCATGTGTAGCTGCGGCTTTGCGGGCGGGCGGGCCAGCTTGCATAGCGGCCAAGGCTGTCCCGGGTGATCGGCTCGACCGCGAAGTTTTCGGGCAAGGCATCGCTGACGGCTGATTTGCCAACCGCGCTGCGGCTTTGCAGGACTTCTGATTGCAGGCCCGATCCGCGCGGCATGTTTTCGCATCCCGCCAAGAGGAGCGCCGCCCCCAATACGGGCAAGAAGACTAAATTCATTTTAGGCATGGCAGTGCCTGATCCTCGTCGGCCCGAAATTGGCCCTCCCCCTCCTTAACGACAGTTTGTGCCCGGCGGAACCTGTTGCACCACGATGTGCGAAAAAATTCCGGATCGGTTCGAAACCATCACAGGCGGGGGAAGGTGCAGACATGCCAAAGGCCCCCCGAAGGAGGCGACTTTGGAAACAGAATCATCAGGAAAAGTCTGAAGTGGTGAGCCGGACAGGATTCGAACCTGTGACCCGCTGATTAAAAGTCAGCTGCTCTACCAACTGAGCTACCGGCCCACAACAGGGCCGCTGATTAGGGGGATGCGGCGGTGGGGTCAAGGGTAAAATGCGCAGATGACTGGCGAAATCCGGATGGGGGGCGTATATGGTCGGCATGGACCAGACGCGCGACCCTTCCGGCCTTGGCTTTCTTAAGATGCATGGGGCTGGCAATGATTTTGTGGTGATCGATTCACGCGGGCGCGCGGCGCCTGTCGTGACGCCTCGGCTGGCGCGTGCGCTGGGGGATCGCAACCGTGGGGTGGGGTTTGATCAGCTGGCCGAGATCCGCGATTCGGATGTGGCTGATTTTGAATTGGACTTTTGGAACAACGATGGCACCCGCGCCGGGGCCTGCGGCAATGCCACGCGCTGTGTGTCGGATTACATGATGCAGCAGATGGGCACTGATGCGGTGTCCTTGGTCACTTCGCGCGGGGGATTGTCGGCGGTCCGCTTGGCCGATGGGCGGGTGTCGGTGAACATGGGCGCGCCGCAGTTGGATTGGGCATCGGTGCCTTTGGCGCGCGAGATGGACACGCTGCATCTGCCCTTGCCCGGCGATCCGGTGGCGGTGGGCATGGGCAACCCGCATTGCGTGATCTTTGTGCCTGATGCCGAGGCGGTGGATGTGGCGGGTCTTGGCCCCGGCTATGAGCATGACCCACTTTACCCCCAGCGCACCAATGTGGAATTTGCCAGCCTGACCGGCCCTGACCGTTTGCGAATGCGGGTCTGGGAACGCGGTGCGGGCATTACGCTGGCCTGTGGCTCGGGCGCTTGTGCCACCGCTGTTGCGGCGCATCTGCGCGGGTTGACCGGGCGGCGCGTGACGCTGGATCTGGATGGCGGGGTTCTAGAGATTGACTGGCGCGAAGATGGGGTCTGGATGACCGGGCCTGTCGCCCATGTGTTCGACGGCTGGCTTTCGCCGGCGTTTTTGGCGGCCCACGCATGAGCCTGCCGAACTTTCGCCCGCCGGTGTTTTCCACCCTTGGCTGCCGCCTGAACGCCTATGAAACCGAGGCGATGAAGGAACTGGCCGAGGCGGCGGGGGTTGAAGGCGCGGTGGTCGTCAACACCTGCGCCGTCACTGCCGAGGCGGTGCGCAAAGCCAAGCAGGAGATCCGCCGTCTGGCGCGGGAAAACCCCGGCGCGCCGGTGATCGTGACGGGATGCGCGGCACAGACCGAACCCGAAACCTTTGCCGCCATGCCCGAGGTGACGAAGGTCATCGGCAACCATGAAAAGATGCAGGCCGAGACGTGGAACGCGCTGCGGCCTGCGGATTTCATTGGGGCAACCGAAAAGGTGCAGGTCAATGACATCATGGCCGTGCGCGAAACCGCAGGCCATCTGATTGACGGCTTTGGCCGCCACCGCGCCTATGTGCAGGTGCAAAACGGCTGCGATCACCGCTGCACTTTTTGCATCATCCCTTATGGGCGCGGAAATTCGCGGTCGGTGCCTGCCGGGGTGGTGGTGGAGCAGATCAAGCGGCTGGTGGACAATGGCTTTGCCGAGGTGGTTCTGACGGGTGTGGACCTGACCTCATGGGGGGCCGATCTGCCGGGTGCACCGCGACTGGGGGATCTGGTGATGCGCATCTTGCGGCTGGTGCCGGACCTGCCCCGCCTGCGCATCAGCAGCATCGACAGCATTGAGGCCGATGAGAACCTGATGCTGGCAATTGCCACCGAACCCCGCCTGATGCCGCATCTGCATCTGTCGTTGCAGGCGGGCGATGACATGATCTTGAAACGGATGAAACGCCGCCATCTGCGCGACGATGCCATTCGATTTTGTGAAGATGCACGCCGGTTGCGCCCGGATATGATCTTTGGGGCGGATATCATTGCGGGCTTTCCGACTGAAACCGAAGAGATGTTCGAAAACTCGCTGCGGCTGGTCACCGATTGCGATCTGACCTTTTTGCATGTGTTTCCCTATTCGGCCCGCAAAGGCACGCCCGCCGCCAAGATGCCGCGCGTGCCGGGGGATCAGATCAAATCGCGCGCGGCGCGGTTGCGGGCGGCGGGAGAGGCGGCGCTGGCGCGGCATTTGGCCAGCCAGCAGGGCGCGACCCACCGCATCCTGACCGAATCCCCAAGGATGGGCCGGACCGAGCAATTCACCGAAGTGAGCTTTACCACAGACCAGCCCGAAGGCGCCTTGGTCAGCGCGCGCATCACCGGCAGCCTGCAAGGCAGGTTGCTGGCCGGTTAAGCCTTTGGTGCGGCCTTTGTCTGGGCCTTTGTGTTGGCCTCGGCGATCAGCGCGGTCAGACGGAAAAAGCCGTGCACCATTTTCGAAAACGGCATCAGCAGGAACAGCGTCATCACGCAGGCAAGATGCAGCGCCAAAAGCGGCCCGACCAGCCCCGTGCCGGTGGCAAGATAAAGCGCAAGCCCCGTGCTGGCCACCAGCCCCAAGAGCAGGATAAAGGCCATCTCGCCCCCCCAGACGCGCGCGGCCCCCAAGGCCGGATCGGCCTTGGTCTTAAGCCAGCCCAGACCGATGGCGCCGATGGTCATCATCACCCCCCCCGGAACGCCCAAAAGCTTGGGCGGGGCCCACCACGGATAGGGCGCGGGCCAGTTCAGCCCGTAATGCATGACCGTTGCGGTGGAGGTCGAGGCAAAGCACAGCAAAAACCCATACATCATCAGCTGATGGTGGATGCGGCGGCGGTCAGAATAGCGATCGCCCTCTTCGAAATTGCAGCCCTGCCCTTGCCCCCCCGACAGGTTTTTCAGCCGCGCGGCATCGTGCAGCCCGGCCCAAACCGCCGCCATCCGCAAGGGGCCTGCGCCCACCTCACGCCAATAGCTGCGCAAACCAAAGCCGATCAGCGCAAGCGGGGTGACAAAGGCCGGAACGAAGAGCGCCACCATCGTGTTATGGGCCAGATAGGCGTAAAACCCATCGCCCGCATCGGGTTTCAACGCGGCGAGCGCCCAGAAGAACCCCGCCAAAAGCGCAATCAGCAGCCCCGCCATGGCGACACCTTGGGCGTGGAACAGCCGCGCCACGGCTTGTGGCTGAATCAACCGCTCCCAGCTTGCAACCCGCACCTCGGCCAAGGCGGCGGGCAGGTTTAGCGCAAACTCATGCGGTTCGGTGTATTGGCAGGAATAATAGCAGCCCCGGCAGTTGTGGCACAGGTTGGCCAGATGGGTGATATCCCCATCGGCAAAGGCCTTTTGGCGCGTCATAGCCGGAAAGACCGAACAAAACCCCTCGCAATAGCGGCAGGCGTTGCAGATTTCGATCTGGCGGCGGGCCTCTTGGATCTGGTCCAGTTGCAGAAGATCAAGCGACATGGGCGGCGGCCTCCTTGCCGGCGATGCGTCCGAAAACGGTTCCAATGGTCATGCCAAACCCGGCCAGATAGCCCTGCCCCAAGATTGACCCGGCCATGATCTCTCCGGCGGCCCAGAGGTTGCGGATCGGGCCGGTGGCGCTGTGGACCTGCGCGCGGGCATCCACCTTGAGGCCCAGATAGGTAAAGGTCACGCCGGGGCGCAGCTGATAGCCGTAAAATGGCGCGGTATCGATGGGCCGCGCCCAGTTGGTTTTGGGGATGTTCAGCCCCTTGGTGCGCAGACCGTCCAATTCGGTGGGGTGAAAGGTACCGGGCTGACAGGCGGCGTTGAACGCATCGACCGTGCGGCGCAGCGCTGCCGGGTTCAGCCCCATTTGCTGTGCCAAACCTTCGATGCTGTCGGCCTTTACCGGGGGAAACACCGACGGCATGAAGAGATCAATCGATTTGGCATCAATGATGGAATAGCCCACCTGATCGGGCTGGGCCGCCACCAGCCGCCCCCAGATCGCATAGCGTTTGGGCCAGACATCTTCGCCCTCGTCATAAAACCGCTCGCCGTCGCGATTCACCACGATGGAAAACGGCACGCAATCGAGCCGGGTGACGATGCCGCCGTCAAACTGCGGCGCGCGCCCGTCGATGGCCACGGCGTGGCATTGGGTGGGATCACCCACGCTGTCGGCCCCCTGATCCAGCATGTCGCGCAAGACAACGCCCCGGTTATAGGGCGTGCCGCGGATCAAAAAATTCCGTGCGGCGGGGCCCCATGCGCGGGCGAGCCAATCCAGATCGGCCTGAAACCCGCCCGAGGCCAGCACATAGGCCCGCGCCCTGACGGTTTGATCCACACCCGCGATGCGGAGATTCAGATGGGTGATGCGGTCTTCCTCGCGGTGCACATGCGTCACCTCGGCCTCATAGGCGATCTGGACGCCCAGATCGGCGGCGGTGTTGTAATAGGCATTCACCAGCGCCTTGCCGCCGCCCAAAAAGAACGCATTCGTCCGGCTGAGCGACAATGTCCCCGACAAAGACGGCTGGAACCGCACGCCATGCGCCTCCATCCATGGCAGACATTCCTCTGAGGCGCGGATGACCATGCGCGCCAGTGCCTCATCGGTTTTGCCCTTGGTCACCAGCATCAGGTCGTCAAAATACTCATCCTCGCCATAGCTGCCGGTCAGCACCGACAAAGGCCCGTGATGCATGCAGCGAAAATTGCGGGTGTGGCGGGAATTGCCGCCGCGATAGGTGAAGGGCGCGCTTTCCAAGATCACGACCGATGCCCCGGCCTCGGCCGCCGTGATGGCCGCACAAAGTGCGGCATTGCCGCCGCCCACAATGGCCAGATCAAACACCTCGGGCCAATCGCGTTGCAGTTGGGCGGTCATGGGCTGTCCTCCACGGGAATTTCACGGTGGCGCATGGCGCGGATGCGAAGGGAAAGGGCGGCCTCAATATGAGCGCGCATCGCCCGTTCGGCGGCATCGGCATCGCGCGCTTCAAGGGCGGCCAGCACTTGGGCATGTTCTGCCACCGCCGCACCTGCGCGGCTGGGATCGGCCAAGGTCGTGGGGCCAAGGATCATCAGGGTCTTTTGCAGCGCGCTCATCGCCTTGATCAAAAACCGGTTCTTGGCGGCATCCAACAAGGTGCGGTGAAACTGGCGGTTCAGTTCTTGGGCCTGAAGCCCGACCGGAGCATTGGCCAGATCGGCGTTGAGCGCGGCCAGTTCGGCCAGTTCCACCGCCGATGCCGCCTGCGCGGCAAGGCGGGCGGCGGTGCCCTCCAGCACGGCGCGCATTTCGTAAAGCTCGATCACCTCGGCATAATCAAGGCTGCGGATGGTGGCACCCAAGCGGGGCAGATGGGTGACCAGACCATCGGCCTCGAGCTGGCGAATGGCCTCGCGCACCGGGGTGCGGCTGATGCCCAGCCTGTCGGCCAGATCGGTTTCCCGCAGCCGCGCGCCGGGGGCCAAGGCCCCGCTGCGGATTTCGGCCAAAAGCCTGCGATAGGCGCTTTGGCCGGTGGAAAGTTCGACATCATCTGACATGAGATATGTGACCTTGCATCTTGCATCCTGATGTATACGCTTGGATACATGAACAGGCAAGGAGCCGCTTCATGTCCGCCCTGACCACCAAACGCGCGGGAACATTGGCTTTGGCATTGGCCGGGGCGCTGGTCTTTCAGGCCTTGGGCATGCCTTTGCCGTTTCTGTTCGGCCCCATGGTGCTGTGCCTGATCGCAGCACTCGCAGGCGCGCCCTTGCGCGGCATGGGGGTGGTGTCGACGGCGGCGCGCACCATCTTGGGCGTGGCGGTGGGCGCATCAATCACCCCCGATGTGCTGGCACGCCTGCCACAGATGGCGGGCAGCGTGGCGCTGGTGCCGCTTTATGTCCTTGCCATTGGGGCCATTGGCTATCCGTTTTTCCGCCGGATGGGATTTGATCCGCCCACCGCGTGGTATGGGGCGATGCCGGGCGGTTTGGCCGATATGCTGGCCTTTGGCCAAGAGGCCGGGGCCGATCTGCGGGCCTTGTCGTTGATTCAGGCCACGCGCGTCTTGGTGATCGTCATCGCCGCGCCGCTGATCCTGACCGGGCTTTACGGGGCGACGCTTGATCAGCCGATCGGCGCGCCGATGATCGAGTTGCCTTTGGGGGAATTGGCGCTGATGGCCGCTGCGGCGCTGATCGGCTGGAAGCTGGCCGAGCGTGTGGGGCTGTTTGGCGCGTCGATCTTGGGGCCGATGATCCTGACGGCGGCGCTGTCTTTGGGTGATTTCATTCACAGCCGCCCCCCGACCGAAGCGATCCTTGTGGCGCAGCTGTTCATCGGGCTGTCGGTGGGGGTGCAATATGTTGGCGTCACCTTGCGAGAGCTGCGCGTCTTTGTGCTGTCGGGGTTGGCCTTTGTGGGGGTGCTGGCCGTTCTGGCCACGATCTTTACCGAGATCGTCACCCTGACCGGGCTGGCAGAGCCTGCCGAGGGGTTTTTGGCCTTTGCGCCGGGCGGGCAGGCGGAAATGGCTGTGCTGGCCTTGGTCGCGGGGGCCGATGCGGGTTTTGTGATTTTGCATCATATGGTGCGGATCATCGTGGTCATCTTGGGCGCGCCGATTGCGGCGCGCTTGGCGGGCGTTAGGTCGGGCGGGGCCGACAGGACGCGCAGGCGCGAGTGATCAGCCCGTCACCCCGCCCATCAGCATCGACAGCCCGCCCAGCACGATGATGCCTTCGATCAAGGCGGTGTGCAGCCGAATGCTGGTGCGCCGCACCACCCAAGCCGCGCAAGCCGTGCCGGGGATCGTGCAGACCCCCAAGACCAGCGCCAAGATGAAATGCTGCAAGCTCAGCGCATCGAGCGCGCCAAAGACCAAGGCTTTGAACAGATTGACCGCCACCGAAATCGCCGCATCCGTCGCCAAAAGGGCCGGACCCGCAAAGCCGATGCCCATCAGCAAGGGCACAATCAGCATCCCCGCCCCCACGATCAGCGAGGACAAAAAGCCAAAGGTCGCCCCCACCCCATACACCGCCACGGGCGAGGGGGTGATCTTGGCCTTTTCCAACCAGCGGCGCAGCGGCACCGACAAGATCAGCACCGCCCCCAAAATCGCCTGAATCATCGCCGAATCCAGCCGCACATAAAGTTGCGCCCCAAGAAAGGCCATCGGCAGGGCCACGGCGGTGATTTTCACAATGGTCCGCAGGTCCATCGCATGGCGGTAAAACCAGACGCGGCTGGCATTGTTGATCAGCATCAAGACCGAGATCATCGGGATCAAGGCCTGAGGCCCGACAATGGGCGCGATGAACAAGGTGATCAGGAGCCCCGCGCCATAGCCCGAAAGCCCCCCCAAAAGCCCGGCGACAAAGCACACCACCATGCCCGCCAGCGCAATCAGCGGCGTGATCTCACCCGATAAAAGCTGGGCTTCGGTCAGCACAGCGCAAGCTTGGTCATATCAACGCGGCCACGGCCAGCCATCAGATCATCGGACCATGCGGCCAAGACATCGGCTTGAGCCGGATCGCGCCCGCCAAAGGCCAGATTGGCGCGGGCCTTGGTCAAAATCTCCGCCCGGCTGAGCGGCGCACGCGCCCCGCCGCGCATGCAGGGCGCAAAGGAGTCCACCACGCTGCCATCGGACAGTTCGGCGCGGATGTGGCCGGTGTAATTCGACGGGTATTCATTGTCGGGATCAATGCGGAAGCTGACCTTCGCCGCCAGCGCCAGCGCGCGCGGGTCACGCACCGCCGTTTCGGTAAACTGCGCCAGCCCCGCATCGCCCCAGATCCAGCCCGCCGCCACGCAGAACGGGCCGCTGAATTTGGCGGCATAAGGCGTGGGCGGGGTTTGCTTCAACTCTAGCGGTGCCCAAAGCCGATGCACCGTGCCCTCGCCCACATCGCAGGTGATGCGCACCACCTGTTCGGGTGCGATGCCGCGGTTGCGCAGGTCAATGGCGCAATCGATATAGGGTTGGGTCATGGTGCCACAGGCAAAGGGTTTGAACGCCAAGCGCGCGGATTCCCAGCGCGTGCCCAAATCCTCGACCAAGGGCGCAAACTCGGTGGCGCGGGGCGAGGAAAAGCCGTGGAAAAAGCCATGCGCGCCTTCGAACACCGTCGAGGGCCCGGTGAACCCGGCCGCCCCCATGGCCGCAGCACGCAAGCCAGATTGCGCCGCCCAACCCGGATGCAGCCGTTTGGTCGAAGAGCCATCGGCCAGATACTCGATGATCCCCGAGGCCATTGACCCCGCAACGCCCAAGGAATTGCGAATGCCCATTCGGTCAAGCCGCAGCGCCGCCGCCACCCCTGCCGCCGCCGACATCGCCCCCAAAACCGCCGTGGGGTGGAAACCGGCCTTATGCACCGCCTTGTCGGCCACCAGACCAAGGCGGCACATCACCTCGATGCCCACCACAATGCCGCGCGCAACATCGGCGGCGGCCAGATCATAGCGTTCGGCGGCGGCCAGAAGCGCGGGCACGATGACCACGCCCGAATGCACGGGGCAGCCTTCAAAGGTGTTGTCGTAATCCTCGCCATGGCCGCAGGTGCCGTTGATCACCGCCGCCGCCTCGGGCGCGCGGCCTTCGGGCAGGCCCCAGACCGTTGCCGTGCCCGGATCAGCAAAGGCGGTGCGCACCGCGCGGCCATAGTCGGTCTCCAAAGCGGCCACGGTCAGGCCCACGGTGTCCAAAATGGTATCGGCGCAGCCATCAATCGCCGCCTGTGGCACCGAGGCCGGGTCATAGGCCAAGATCCAATCGGCAAGGCGTTCGGAAATCGTATCGGTCATGGGCTGTCTCCGAAGGGTCTGTCAGGTGGCAAGGGCGCCAAGGCCCGTAAGATCGGGCTGGCTTTGCAAAGTGGCGATCCAGTCGATCAGCTGGGCCGCGCGGCCCTCTGACCAGCCGCCACGGCGGCAATTGGCCATGGCCTTGGCGCGAATCTCATCCGGGGTCAGCGGTTCGCGCACACCGCCGCGCATATGGGGCTGATCCAGCGCGATCAGGCGGCCATCGGTGGTTTCCACCCGGATATGGCCGGAATAATTGCGCGGATATTCATTCTGCGGATCAATCACATAAGAGATCTTGGCCGCCAGCGCCAAAACCGCCGGATCCGCCGCGCGCGCATCGCTGAACTGTGCAAGCCCGGCGTCGCCATCGAAAAAGCCCACCGCCATGCAAAACGGCATAGAGAACTTGGCCGCATAGCCCGAGGGCGGGTGGTGCTTGTCCGCCAAAGGCTCCCACAAACGATGCACCAGCCCCTCGCCCGTTGGGCAGGTGATCCGCACGATCTGGTCCGCCGCAAGCCCGGTTTTGGCCAGCCGGATCATGCAATCAATATAGGGGTGAATCATCGTGCCGCAGGCATAGGGTTTGAAGGCGATGCGTGTCGCATACCAATCAGCGCCGAGGCCGGTGGTCAGGTGGCCAAAGTCAGGCGTCGCGCTGGGGGCAAAGGCGTGGAAGAACCCGTGCGGCCCATCCAGCACCGTGCGGGGTGCGAAAAATCCGGTGCGCGCCAGCACAGCCGCACGCAGACCCGACTGCGCCGCCCAACCGGGATGCAGCCGTTTGGTCCATGCCCCTTCGGACAGATATTCCAAGATGCCCGAGGCCATGGATCCGGCAATGCCAAAGGCCATCGCCTGCTGTTTGGCATTCAGGCCCAGCGCCACCCCTGCCGCCGCCGCCCCGCCCATGGCACCGATCACCCCAACCGGGTGAAACCCGGCGCGGTGAATGGCACCCGGTGCGACGTGGTTCATTCGGCAAATCGTCTCAAGCCCGGCCACCACGCCCAAAAACGCGCGCTCGCCCGACAGGCCAAAGCGTTCCGCCACAGCCAAGGCCGCCGGGATCGTCATGGCGCCCACGCGAATGGGCGCACCTTCTAGGGTGTCGTCAAAATCCTCGCCGTGGATCGCCACCCCATTGGCCAGCGCCGCCCCCCCCGCATCAAGCCGGCGCGCGTGACCAAAGGCGGTGCAGGGGCCGTCGCTGTCCCAGCCGGTGACGACCTGCTGCATATACTCTTCATCCCGCGCAGCAATGCACAGGCCCGCCGCATCGACCAGATCCAACGCCGCCACGGCGCGCATCTTTTCAGGCACATCGGCCAGTGTCAGACCCGCGAGCCATGCCGCATAGCGCTCGGCAATCGCAGCGCCTTGGGGTGGGATTGGGCCAGTCATGGCTTTGCCGCAGCCTCGCCCGAGGCCAAAATCCGCGCCTTACCCGCCTGCACATGGGCAAATCCCGCCTTAAAGGCCGCGTCGCGGTCGCGCCTGTCCAGCGCATCAACAATGGCGCGATGCTCGACGTTGGAATTTTCAAAGCCGCCACCATGCACCAAGCCACGGGCGCGGAACAATTGCAGCCGCGAGACAAGGCCAAAATAGGTATCGGCCAGAACCGCATTGCCCGTGCCCGTCACAATGGCCGAGTGGAAGGCGATGTTCAGCGGGAAATACGCCTCGATATCGCGGCGCGCGCCTGCTACGTCCATCTGCGCGACCAGCGACTGCAAATCGGCACTTTGGGCGGTGGTGATGCGGTCGGCCAGCAAAAGACAGGCGGTGCCAAAAATCCCTGCGCGCACATCGTAAATCGCCACCGCATCATGGCGGGTGATGCGCTGCACAAAGACGCCACGGTTCGGGATCATCTCGACCAAACCGCGCGCATGCAGGGCCTGAAACGATTCGCGCACCGGGCCGCGGCTGACGCCCAGCCGGTCGGCGAGAACCTTTTCGTTCAGCTTTTCACCCGGCGCAAATTCGCCCGCCAAGATGATCTTTTCGATCTCGGCCTGAACCACCCGCGTCAAGGACGAAGAGCGAAGCAGATCAATCGCCTCCATCCCGGTTTTCACCATGTCTTGCTGCATACTCTTCGCGTCCACTTTAAATCACCCCTGTATATTGTCTACGATTTACAAGAATGTGCAAGCGTGGATAATGATCCTGAGCGTGGATATTGCAAAAAGGAGTGGTGCGATGCTGCACAGAACTGACAGACCGCTGGCGGGCAAGGTGGCACTGGTGACGGGGGCATCGCGCCGGATTGGGCGGGCGGTGGCTTTGGGTCTGGCGCAGGCCGGGGCCGATGTGGTGGTTCATGCCCGCCAGTCGCGCGACGAGGTGGAGGCGGTCGCCAATGAGGTGCGCGCCTTGGGCCAACGCGCCGCGGTGGCCTTGGGCGATGTGACCGATGAGGCCGATGTGATGGCCCTGTTCCAAACCGCGACAGATGCCTTTGGGGGCGTCGACATTTTGGTGAACAACGCCGCGATCCGGGGCGAGAAGGCGTTTTTGGATATGTCGCTGGAGGAATGGCGGACCACCAATTCCGTCATCCTTGACGGGGCCTTTTTGTGCAGCCGTGAGGCGCTGCGCAGCATGGTGACGCGCGGCGGCGGCACCATTGTGAACCTGGGCGGCGTGTCCGCCCATGTGGGGGCAAAACAGCGCGCCCATGTGGCCACGGCCAAGGCCGGTTTGGTTGGTTTGACAAAGTCGATGGCGGTGGAATTTGCTGACCGCAACATCACCGTCAACTGCGTGGCACCGGGCAAGATCGGCGGCAAACGCTCGGCCACGGCGGGGGCCTCACCCGCCATGGGCAGCGGCGGCCCCATTGTGGGGCGCGAGGGCGAAATCGAGGAAGCGGCCTTTGTCATCCTGTCGCTCTGCATGCCCGAGGCGCGGTTTATGACCGGCCAGACCGTGCATGTCAGCGGCGGCATGTATATGCCCTAAACCGCCCTGTCAGCCCTGCGACTGCAACAGCGGGCGCAGGGCGCGGACATCGGCCAGCTGGTCGATTTGGGCGACTGCCGCGATCAGCGATTGGGTGGTGGCGCGGCCCAAGATCGGCTCCATCAGATCGCTGGCCTTGTCCGCCACCGCCTGCCAAGACATCGGGTTTTCCGGCGTGCCGAGCACCGCGCGGGTGTGGTGACGCAGGGTTTTGCCACCCGTTGTCACGATTTCGATGATCGCCTGACGCGGCGGCTTTGCTTCGGTCAACTCTTTGCTTGGGCTGGTAAAAATGCGTTTGCGCAGATCGACAATCGCCGGGTCCATCATGCGCGCCCGGTCATGTGCTGCGGCAAAACCCACGGTGCCATCCACGAGCATCAGGGCCAAGAGATGTTGCAGGCAGACATCGGGCATATCGCGGTCATCCACGATATGCAGCCGATCATCGGGCATGATGGCGGTCAGCCGGGCCACGTCCTTTGGCCCCAGCCCGGTTTCGGTCATCAGCGCCAAAAGCGAATCTAGCGCGGCCTGAATCGGCGAGCCGACGCACCATTTCTTGATCGAGGCGCGCAGGATTTCATAGCGTTCGCCCAGCCCGTCGATCAGGGCGGCGGGGTTGGCCTCTTCGGCAAAGGCCGACAAGAACGACGGCTCGCCCGTCATCACCCCGTCAACCGCCGTCCAGCCTTCTTGCACCATAATGGCGGCCAAAACGCCGTTGCGCGCACCCATGCCGCCAAAGTCGAACGCCTTTTCGACATGGTCTTTGTCGCGCCGCCAATAGGGCACGCCCGAGGTTTGCTGCACCGCATATGACAGCGCATGGGCCGCACCCCGCGCACCCAACCCTGCGAGTGCCGAGGCCGCCGCCGTGGCCCCGAAATTGCCCCCGATCGTGTGGGTGGAAAAGCGCGAGGTATAGGCGCCCTTGACCCCCATCCCAAGGACCGCGCGCGCGCCGATGTCATAGCCGAGCGCAATGGCGCGCAAGAGATCCGCGCCGCTGCGCGCCTCGGTTTCGGCCATGGCGAGGGCGGCGGGCACAATGGCACAGCCGGGATGGAAACGCCCCGCCGCGTGGCTGTCATCCGTCTCATCGGCATGGGCGGCCATCGCATTCGCGAGCGCCGCCTGCGGCGCGCCCACCAGCGCGCCCGCGCCAATCGCCAGCGCCTCAGCCGGCCCCCCGAGCCGCTGCGCCATACGGGTGCCCGCGCGCCCACCGGCAAGCCGGGTGCCCGAGACGATGGCTGCCAAACTGTCGAGCAGATGCGCCTTGGTTTTGGCCGACACTTCGTCGGGCAAAGGGCGTGCCAAGCTGGCGGCGATATAGGCGGCAAGGGTCTGTGTGGCGATGCAGGTCATCACGGCTCCCGTCACGAATTGCAGAATGTCTACGATTGACATTTTTCTAGACTGGCGCAAACCTGCATGCAACGGGCGACATATGCGCCCGCCGACGGTGCGCCACTTTTGGGAGAAAAGTGCCGTATCCGCCCGCAACAAGAGGGAGAAACTAGATGCGTTTGACGGTAGGACGATTCGCAAGACCGGCGCTTTTGTCGCTGGGTCTGGCTTTCGGGATGTCCGGGGCAGCTCAGGCTCAGGATTATCCGCATGACACGGTGACCTTGGTCACCCACTCTTCGGCCGGTGGCGGCACGGATGTGTTCTTGCGCGGCATGGTCGGCTTTCTAAGCAAAGCCATGGGCGCGAATTTTGTGGTCGAGAATGTGACGGGTGGTTCGGGCGCGAATGCCATGGCCAAACTGGCCAATTCGCCGCCGGATGGGTCAATCTTTTATGGCACCACGCCGACCTATATCAACACCTCGCTCTTGTCGAACCCCGAGTTCAACTACACCGCCATGGAAGGCGTCGTGAACGTGTTCATGGACCCGCAGATCGTGTTTGTGAAGGCTGACAGCCCCTTCACCTCGTTGACCGATCTGATCGAGGCGGCCAAGGCCGACCCCACCGCCGTGCCCTTTGGCGTGACGACCCCCGGTTCGCTGGACCGTCAGGTGATGGAGCAGTTCAAATCGCTGACCGGCGTGACCTCGCCCGTGATCACCCATGATGGCGGCGGTGAATTGCTGATTTCCGTGCTGAACGGCACCGTGGCTGTGGCCATCGGTGAGGTGCAGGAGCTTTCGGCGCAGATCGAAGCGGGTGAAATCCGTCTGCTGGCCACCTATACCGAAGAGCGCCTGCCCAACTTCCCCGATGTCGCCACCGCGCGCGAGCAGGGTGTTGATCTGGTGGTTAACAAATTCCGCGGGATTGCTGGGCCGCGCGGCCTGCCGCAAGACGTCAAGGATATGTGGGCCGCAGGTATCGCCAAGGTGCTGGAAGACCCCGAATTCAAGGAATGGTATCTGGCGCAGGGTCTGGTCCCCACGCTGATGCCCGCCGACGAATATGAGGCTTTCATCAACGCCTTTGCCGAAGATCAGAAGAAATTCCTGATCGAATACGGCATTCTCCAGCAGTGATCGGGTAAGACCATGAACACGCCATCGGCAGTCAAATTTCGCATTCCTCGTGATGTCTGGATCGGCTTGGTGACCCTTGCCTTTGCCGGCCTTTACTGGCGGGCTGCCGATGGCATTGCAATCAGCCCGCTTGACGGGATCGTCAATGCGGGCGCTTTGCCCAAGGCGCTGGCATGGGCGCTGGCGCTGTTCAGCGTGTTGCTGATCCTGCGCGCGCTTTTGACCGAATGGATGTATCTGCGCGCCGCGCGCAAGGCGGCTGGCCCGGCGGCCGACCGCCCCGAGGAGGCTGAGGGCAAAAGCTTTACCAAGGCGCAGCACCTAAAGGCTGCCGGGATTTTGGTCATCGGCATTGCCTATCTTTTGGTGCTGCCGGTGCTGGGCTATATCCTGAGCGCTGCGCTGTTGATGCTGGTCACCTCGATCTACATCGGCGCGAAGGCCAATCTTTACACCCTGTCGGTTGCCGGGGTTGTGGCCCTGATCTTTTACGCCCTCTTCGTGCTTTTGCTGGATATTCCGCTGCCCGCCGGCTTTTGGCCGTCATTGCTGGGCTGATCTTTCCTCGACCGGGGTGGGCGACATCGCCCCCCTGCGCTTGACCTGACAAACCCCCAACCGGGGCATGAGGATGACATGGACGGACTTTCAACCGCTTGGACAATGCTGACCACAACGCCCGCGCTTTTTGCGGCGATTGGGGGCGTGGCCTGGGGCATCATCGGCGGCGCGCTGCCGGGCATTTCGCCCTCGATCGCGCTGGCGCTGTTGCTGCCCTTTACCTATGGGATGGACCCAATCACCGCCATCGTGCTGTTGGGGGCCACCTATGTGGGGGCGGAATATGGCGGTTCGATCCCGGCCATCCTGATCAACACCCCCGGCACCAATGCCGCGGCTGCCACTGTGGTTGACGGCTATTACATGCACCGCGAAGGGCGCGGGGGCGAGGCTTTGGGCATCTCGTTGCAATCGGGGGTGATTGGTGGGCTTTTTGGCCTGATTTTCCTGATCCTGTTCACCGAACCTTTGTCGCGCGTGGCCCTGTCGTTCAACTTCCCGGCCTATTTCGCCTTGGGCGTCTTGGGCCTGTCGGTCATCGTGTCTTTGTCCAACGGATCTCTGATCAAGGGGCTGATCGCAGCCACGCTGGGGCTGATGATTGCCACCGTCGGGACCGATCCTTTGTCGGGTGTGACGCGCTTTACCTTTGGTGAGGCTGAGCTGTTGACCGGTATCGAATATGTCATCGTCATGGTGGGCGTCTTTGCGATGTCCGAGTTGATGATGACGGCCAATACCCCCGATTGGGGCAAGACCGGCCAGATGCAGACCCGCATCAAGCTGCCCAGCTTTGCCAAATGGCGCAAACTGTGGCGCGCCCAAGGGATCGGCAGCGGCGTGGGCATTTTTGAGGGCGTGATGCCCGGCGCGGGCGGGTCGATTGCCGCGTTCATGTCCTATAACGAGGCCAAGCGTTGGTCGTCCGAGCCTGAAAAGTTCGGCAAAGGCTCGGAAGAGGGCATTGCCGCCCCCGAGGCCGCCAACAATGCCGTGGCCTGCACCGCCTTGGTGCCGGTGCTGAGCTTTGGCATCCCCGGTTCCAACTCGGCGGCCATCTTGATGGGGGGGATGCTGATTCACGGCCTGACCCCCGGCCCGATGCTGTTCCAAAAAGAGCCTGACTTTGTCTATGGCCTCTTTGGCGGGCTGGCGGTGGCCAATGTGTCGCAATTGCTGTTGGGCATCTTGATGATGACGCCCGCGTTGTGGCTGGTGAACCGGCCCAAGCCCTATTTGATGGCCGCCATCTTTGCGCTGGTGTTTTCGGGGATCTATTCGATCCATGAAAGCACCTATGACCTTTACCTCGTCTTGGGCTTTGGCCTGATGGGCTATCTGTTGCGGGTCTTCGGCTTTCCCTTCCTGCCTTTGGTCTTGGGGCTGGTGCTGGGCTATCTGGTCGAGGCGAATTATCGCCGCTCGCTTGAGTTGACGGCGGGGGATCACCGGATTTTCTGGGAAACCCCGATTTCGGCGGGTCTGCTGAGCGTGGCGGCGCTGTTTGTGCTGGGCTCGGCGGTGCGTGATATCTTGATGGCCCGCAAGGCGGCACGCGCGGTGGCGGAAGGTGGGGCCAAGTGACCATCGACTTTGTCGTTCGTCCTTGCCCCCCGCAGGCCCGCCCTGCGGCTCAGGAGCAATTGGCTTGGCGCTTGGCCGAATTGGCCGCCGCGCCGCGGCCGGTTGATCCTGACGCAGCCGATCTGGTGGGCTGTCGGCTGATCGACAATATGGCGGTGGCCATTGCCTCGTTGAACCGCCAGCCGGTTGTGGTGGCGCGGGCGCAATCGCTGTGCTTTGCCACGGCGCGGGGCGCGCGGATCATCGGGCTTGCTGCCGATCAACGGGCGCAATGCATTTGGGCCGCCTTTGCCAATGCAACGGCGGTGCGCGAGTTGGACTTTCACGACAGCTATTTCGCGCTGGACAGCAGCCATCCAGCCGATTGCATCATGTCTTTGCTGGCCGTGGCGCAAGAGGCGCGCTGTTCTGGTGCGGATTTGGTGCGCGGCATCTTGGTGGCCTATGAGGTGCAAACCGCGCTTGTCCGGGGCCTGCCGCTGCAACACCACCGTATTGACCATGTCGCCCATCTGGGGCCTGCCATTGCGGCGGGGCTGGGGGCCATGCTGGGCCTGAGCGTCCCGGTGATTTATCAGGCGATCAATCTGGCCGCGCATCTGTCTTTGGGCACCCGTCAGGTGCGCAAGGGGCATATCACCTCGTGGAAGGCATCAGCCCCCGGCCATATCGGCAAATCCGCCATCGAGGCGATTGACCGCGCCATGCGCGGCGAGGCCGGACCTTCGCCGATTTATGAGGGCGATTATGGCATTCTGGCCGTGCTTTTGGGCGGCAAGGAAGGCGCCTTCAGCCTGCCCGCCGCCGATGCCCCTTGCCGGGCCATTCTGGACACCCTGCCAAAGGCGCATTCCGCCGGATATCACGGGCAGGCGATCATTGACCTGGCGCTGCGCCTGCACGGGCGCTTGGGCGATCTGTCGCAGATTGCCTCGGTCACGCTGCATACCAAACGCATGACCCATGTGGTGATGGGGTCAGGCTCGGGCGATCTGGACAAATGGGATCCAAAAGCCTCGCGCGAGACGCTGGATCACAGCGCGCCGTTTCAGTTTGCCCGCGCATTGGTGGATGGCGCATGGCACCACGACCGCAGCTATAACCCGACGCTGATTGCTGATCCCGATTTCGTGGCGCTCTGGCGCAAGGTTGAAACGGTGGAAGACCCCGAATGGAACCGCCGTTTCGACGCGGCCAGCCCGATCGAAAAAGATCACGGCGCGCGGGCGGTCATTCGTTTTGCCGATGGCCGGATCGTTGAACAGGAACTGGCCGTCGCAGATTCGCATCCACGCGGTGCCGCCCCTTGGGGGTTTGAGGATTACTACAATAAATTCAAAGCCCTGACCGCTGATTTCGTGTCCGAAAGCGCGGGGCAGGCCTTTGTGCAACAGGCGCGGGGCCTGTCATCCTTGGATGCCGCAACATTGCACGATCTGGGGTTGGAGGCCGATCTTTGCCCCGCCGTCGCAGGCCCGCGCGGGCTGTTTGACAGGGGGCAGGCGTGACCCCCCGGCCCGCCACAGTCTCGCCTCAGGCGGTGATGGACCGCCTACGTGCGGCCCCTGCCGGGGAATGGGCTTTTATAGACCTGCGCGAAGAGGGCGAGGCCGCCGAGGGCCACCCCTTTGGCTCGGTCAATCTGCCCTATAGCCGGTTGGAGTTGGAGCTTGGCGCTTTGGTGCCCCGGCCAGATACGCCGCTGGTCTTGTTGGATGGCGGCAATCTTGAAGGCGGCAAGGATCTGGCGGCGCGGGCGGCCTTGCGTCTTGCGGCTTTGGGATATCATCAGCTGTCCATCGTAAAGGGCGGGGCCTTGGGCTGGGAGGCGGCGGGATTGCCGCTGTTCAAGGGCGTGCACACATGGTCAAAGGCCTTTGGCGAATGGGTGCAGCATGAATTCGACGTGCCCGAGATTGGCCCGCAAGAGCTGGCCGAACAGCGCGCGCTGGCCACGCCGCCTGTGCTGATTGACGGGCGGCCCTTGGCCGAACATCGCGCCTTTACCCTGCCCGGCGCGCTGAATTGTCCGAATGCCGATCTGCCCTTGGCCCTGCCCGCGCTGGCAGAGGCGGATTTGCCGGTGATCGTCCATTGCGCGGGGCGCACCCGGTCGATCATTGGGGCGCAAACCTTGCGGGATTTTGGCCTGCCAAACCCGGTGATGGCGCTGCGCGATGGCACCCAAGGCTGGGAACTCGCGGGGTTTCAGCGTGACATCGGGGCCAACCGCCCGATGCCTGCCCCCTCGGCCAGCCAAATCGCCGACGCAACCGCCCGCGCCAAGGCGGTGATTGCGGCCCATGGGCTGCCGACGCTGACCGCCGAGGACTTGCAGGCATGGCTGGCTGACCCAACCCGCACCACCTATCTGTTCGATCCGCGCAGCGATGGCACGCCACCCAGCGGGTTTCGCGCCGCCCCCGGCACCACATTGGTGCAGCAAACCGACCGTTTCATCGCCGTAAAGGGCGCGCGCGTTGTGCTGTGGGACCCCAGCTTGGTGCGGTCAACCTTTGCCGCGCTGTGGCTGAAGCGCATGGGGATCATGGCCCATGTGCTTTTGGAGCCGCCCCAGCCAGCCCCCCCCGCCACGGGCCTGCCCCTGCCCCCAGTGCCGCATGCCTTGGATGCGCCCGCGCTTAAGGCCGCGCTGGCGCAAGGCGCGCTGGTGCTGGATCTGCGCCCGGTTGCGGCCTTTCGTGCCGCCCATCTGGCCAAGGCCCGCCGCGCCATTCGCCCACGGATCCCGGCCTTGGGCTTGGCGGAGAACAGTAAGATCGTGCTGGTGGCCAGAGACAGCGCGCGCGCCGCACTGGTCGCCCATGATCTAACCGCCGCAGGCCATGCGGTGCTTGGCCTCACCTCAGACCCCAAGCTTTGGCAAGACCATGGCCTGCCCCTTGGCCAAAGCTTGGCCGATGCCCCCTTGGACGACCCCGAAACCGTGCAATTCTGCGCAGGCCGCCACAGCGGCAACCTCGAAGATGCGCGGCTTTATCTGGCTTGGGAAACCGGGCTGCTGGACCGTTTGTCAGCGGCTGGACTTACCCCATGGCCCACCCTATTGCCCCACCAAAGACCACAAGCAGGAGCCCAGACATGGCTGTGACGAGCAACGATTTCGCCCGCATCCCCGATGAGATGACCATCACCGAGGATGCTGCCACATTCATCGAAGGTCTGCGCCATGACCATATTCCCGCCGAAGCGATCCGCATCGGCCTGCGCTGCATTCTGGATGCTGCGGGTCTTTATGTGGCGGGCAGCGAAGAACACTCGGTGCATATGCTGATCGACGAGGCCCGCGACATCGGCGGGCGCGCAGATGCCCGGCTGCTAGGCGGGGCGGGGCTGAAGGTGCCGGTTGGCATGGCCGCCCGTGTCTTGGGCACCGCAGGCCATGCCCATGACTGGGACGACACCCAAGTGTCGGTGGACCCGGCACATGTCTATGGCCTCTTGACCCATCCCACGATTCCGCCGCTGACCGCTGCGCTGACCGTGGGCCAAATGCTGGGCGGTATTGATGGCAAACGGCTGATGACCGCCTTTCAGGCGGGCGTCGAGGTGGAAAGCAAAATCTCGGAATGGATGCTGCCGCAACATTATCTGAGCGGCAAGCACAGCTCTGGCACAGTGGGCACCTTTGGCGCCTTTGCCGCCGCCGCATGGCTTTTGGGCCTAAAGGGCCGGGAACTGCGCCATGGCTTTGGCATCGCCGCCAGCTTCGCCTCGGGCATTCGGTGCAATTTTGGCACCATGACAAAGCCCCTGCATGTGGGCCGCGCCAGCGAAAACGGCGTAACGGCGGCGCTTTTGGCCAAACGCGGCTATACCGCCGACCCCGCAGCGCTCGACGGGCCATGGGGCTTTTTGGCCGTGATGGGCGGCGGCGTCAGCCCCGAGAAAATGGCCCAAGGCTTTGGCAAAACCTGGTCGATTGTCGAGCCGGGCGTGTCGATCAAACCCTATCCTTGCGGGATCCTGACCCATCCCACGATGGACCTGATGCTGCGCTTGGTGACCGAGGCCGATGTCAAACCCGAAGAGATCGAAACCATCTCGATCCATGCCGGAACCAATATCCTCAAACCCATCCGCTACCCCATCGCCAGCAATCACCTTGAAGCGAAATTCTCGCTGCCCGCCGAAGTGTCGATGATCGCGCTGGTGCGCCAAGCGGGCAAACGCGAATTCTCCGATGAATTTGTCGCCTCCAGCGCAATGCAAGACATGCAGCGGCGGGTGAAAACCCAGTTTGATCCCAAGATCGAAGCGATGGGCTTTGACAAGGTCCGCTCGCGCATCACGATCCATCGCAAGGATGGCAGCCTGGTCGAAGGCTGGGCCGACGAACGCTATCGCGGCGGCCCCGACAATCCGATGACCGATGCCGAGGTCGAGGCCAAGATGCGCTCGTGCTGCGCCGGGGTGCTGGACAGCGCCGCCCAAGATCGGCTGATCGCCGCCGTCTGGGGCATCGAATCTGCCGCAGATGCCAGCGCGATTGTGGGTCTGATGCCCTAAGGCAGCGCAAAACGGGGCTAACCCTTACAATCGCCCGCTTTGCGAACTGGCGTTGAATTGGGGATTTAGACCAAGATGAAAGGGCTTGCGCCTTGCGAAATACTCCGCGGGGGTGAATGGCCGCAGGCCAGAGGGGGGCGCGCAGCCCCCCTTTTGCGCCCCACCAATGCGCGGCCTTGCCCAAAGCATCCCACGGCGTTGCAATTCGCCCCCCCTAAGGCTATCTGAAAGCCTGAAATGACCGCAGGGCATAGGCGATGAACTGGATTTCGAATTACGTCCGACCAAAGATCAACTCGCTGTTTTCGCGCCGCGAGGTGCCGGAAAACCTGTGGACCAAATGCTCTGAATGCGGAACCATGCTGTTTCACCGCGAATTGGCGGGCAATCTGAATGTCTGCACGTCCTGCGATCATCACATGGCGATCACGCCGCGGGACCGGTTCACCAGCCTCTTTGACGGCGGGATTTTCACCGAGGTGAAGGTGCCCGAACCCGCCGCCGACCCTTTGCATTTCCGCGATCAAAAGAAATATCCCGACCGGCTTAAGGCCGCGCAAAAGGCCAGTGGCGAGCGTGAGGCGATGCTGGTGGTCGAGGGCGAGATGGGCCGCACCCCGATTGTCGCGGCGGCGCAGGATTTCAGCTTTATGGCAGGCTCCATGGGCCTTTACGTCGGCAATGCCATTCTGGCGGGGGCCGAGCGGGCGGTGCAGCTAAGGCGGCCTTTCGTGCTGTTTTCCGCCGCAGGCGGGGCGCGGATGCAGGAAGGCATCCTGTCACTCATGCAGATGCCGCGCACCACGGTTGCGGTGCAGATGTTGAAAGAGGCGGGGCTGCCCTATATCGTCGTCCTGACCCATCCGACCACCGGGGGTGTCACCGCAAGCTATGCCATGCTGGGCGATGTGCAGATTGCCGAGCCTAATGCTCTGATCGGCTTTGCCGGTGCCCGGGTGATCGAACAGACCATCCGCGAAAAGCTGCCCGAAGGCTTCCAGCGCGCCGAATACCTGCTGGATCACGGCATGCTGGATCGGGTGACGCATCGCAAGGCGATGCGGGATGAGCTGATCACCATCCTGCGCATGCTGAGCGGGCTTTCCCCTGCCGTGAAGGGCGATCTGCCCGCGCCCGGCGATCTGGCGGTGGCGGCTGACGCGACATGAGCAGTTCTGATCTGATCCTTGAACGGATGATGACCCTGCACCCCAAGGTCATTGATTTGACCATGGACCGTGTGCATCGGCTTTTGGCCACCTTGGGCAACCCGGAACGGTCTTTGCCCCCGGTGATCCACATCGCGGGAACCAATGGCAAAGGCAGCACGCAGGCGATGATCCGCGCAGGGTTTGAGGCGGGCGGGGCTAAGGTGCACGCCTATACCTCGCCACATCTGGCGCGGTTTCACGAACGCATCCGGCTGGCGAGCGAGCTGATTTCCGAACCTGCGCTGACCGCACTTTTGGATGAATGTGTCGCCGCCAATGGCCTTGACGAGATTACCTTTTTCGAAATCACCACCTGCGCGGCCTTTCTGGCCTTTTCGCGCACGCCTGCCGATTTCACCCTGCTTGAGGTGGGTTTGGGCGGGCGGCTGGATGCCACCAATGTCGTGGACAGCCCGGCGCTGACCATCATCACGCCTGTCTCGCTGGACCATCAGCAATATCTGGGCGAGACCCTGCCCGAGATTGCCGGGGAAAAGGCCGGGATCATCAAGCGCGGCGTGCCGGTGATTGTGGGCCCGCAGGACGAGGCCGGGCTTGCCGTGATCGAGGCACGCGCCGCGCGTCTGGGCGCGCCGGTGCTGGCCTATGGGCAGCATTGGCATGTCAGCGAAGAGCGCGGGCGGCTGGTGTTTCAGGATGAAAACGGCCTTCTCGACCTGCCCCTGCCCAACCTGCCCGGCCCGTTTCAGGTGCAAAACGCTGGCGCCGCAATTGCCGCCCTGCGCGCGCTGGGCCGCGACGAGGCGGCTTGCGAGGCAGCGGTGACCAGCGCCTATTGGCCCGCCCGCATGCAGCGCCTGCGCCATGGTCCCTTGGTGGAAAGCGCGCCGCAGGTGGAACTCTGGCTTGACGGTGGCCATAACCCGGCAGGCGGCGAGGCGGTGGCGGCAACGCTGGCGCGGATGCCCAAGCGTGAGACCTATCTGATCTGCGGCATGCTGAACACCAAGGATGTCACCGGCTATATGCGCCCGCTCTCGGGCCATGCCACGCGGCTTTATGGTGTCTCGATCCCCGGTGAGAAAAACACCCTGCCCGGCGAGGTGACCGCCGAAGCCGCGCAGAACGCAGGGATCAGCGCCACCACCGCGCCATCGGTGGCCGAGGCTTTGGCCACGATTGCCGCGACCGCGCCCGATGCGCGGGTGCTGATCTGCGGCTCGCTCTATCTGGCGGGCAGCATCCTGCGCGACAACGGCTAGGCCCCAATCTGAACCTTCGCGGCGTGGGTGCCGAGGAAAAGCGCCCGCGCCTTCTGGACTTGGGGGGCCGAACCCCCTATTTCGGGGCCACCATGGCCAAACTGTCTGATCCCAACAACAAGCTGATTGCCGAAAATCGCCGGGCGCGGTTCGATTACCATATCGAATCCGATCTGGAGGCTGGGATCATGCTGCTTGGGTCCGAGGTGAAAAGCCTGCGCCAAGGTGGATCAAACATTGCCGACAGCTATGCCAGCATTGAAAACGGCGAATTATGGCTGATCAACAGCTATATCGCGCCCTATTTGCAGGCCAAAACCTGGGGCCATGAAGAACGCCGCCATCGCAAGCTTTTGGTCAGCCGCAAGGAGCTTTCGCGGCTGTGGAATGCGGTGGGCCGCGAGGGCATGACGCTGGTGCCGTTGAAATGGTATTTCAACGATCGGGGCATGGTGAAGGTCAAGCTGGGCGTGGCCAAGGGCAAGAAGGTGGCGGACAAGCGCGAAACCTCGGCCAAGCGCGACTGGGACCGCCAAAAGGCGCGGCTGCTGAAGCAAAACAACCGCGATTAAGGCCGCGCTTTTGCCCCGGGGCGGGTAAGATTGCGCCAGATTTCCCCCTAGTCGGACATGCGATCCCGGATCACAACCGCCTCTGCGGAGACCTTTGCACAGATGCGAGGGCCGAACAGGGAAGGATGCATTTCATGGAACTTATCATTCAACTGATTGCAGGCGCCATTGGTGGCAACGCGGCGGGCGCGGTGCTGAAAGGCCAAAGCCTTGGCACGCTGGGCAACTCGCTGGCGGGTGTTTTGGGGGGCGGGCTGGGTGGCCAGATTTTGGGCATGATCGGGGGCGGGGCCGCTGCCGCGGGGGCGGCTGCGGGCGGTGGTATGGACATCGGCGCGATCATTGGCGCGCTGGCCTCGGGCGGCGTGGGGGGTGGTGCCTTGATGGCGGCCATCGGTGTCGTGAAGGGCATGATGAAAAAGTAAGAAAACAGGCGCGGGGCCAGTGCTTTGGCCCTGCGCGACCCTTGCGGCAAAGGCGCCCTTCGGGTTAGGTGCAAAGCATCCCTGACAGGAGACGCCGATGACCCTCACCGACGATCCCAAAACGCTTGTGTCAACCGACTGGCTGGCGGCGCATTTGAAAGACCCCGATCTGCGGGTGATTGATGCCAGCTGGTATCTGCCCGAAATGGCCCGCGAAGCAAAGGCGGAGTATCAGGCCGCCCATATCCCCGGCGCGCGGTTCTTTGACATTGACGAGATCACCGACAGCCGGTCAAACCTGCCCCACATGGCCCCGCCGCCAGAAAAATTCATGTCGCGGATGCGCGCCATGGGCATTGGCGATGGGCATCAGGTGGTGGTCTATGACGGGATGGGCCTGTTTTCCGCCGCGCGTGTGTGGTGGACCTTTCGGTTGATGGGCAAGATGGATGTGGCCGTTCTGGACGGCGGACTGCCAAAGTGGCGCGCCGAGGGCCGCGAGATTGAAGACATGCCCCCCATCCTGCGTGACCGTCACATGACCGTCAGCCGCCAGCACGCGCTGGTCAAGGATGTGACGCAGGTGGCCCATGCCGCCAAGCTGGCCGAGGCCGAGATCATCGACGCCCGCAGCGCAGCGCGGTTCAAGGGCGAGGCACCCGAACCCCGGCCCGGCCTGCGCGCGGGCCATATTCCGGGGTCAAAGAACGTGCCGTTTTCCACGCTGTTGAACGCCGATGGCACGATGAAATCTGTGGCCGAGCTGCGCGCGCTGTTTGAGGCGGCGGGCGTGAACCTGACCAAACCCGCCATCACCACCTGCGGCTCGGGCGTCACCGCCGCCGTTCTGTCGCTGGCGCTGGAACGGCTGGGCCATAAAAACCATGCGCTTTATGACGGCTCTTGGGCCGAATGGGGCATGTATGAGGATTTGGCAGTCGAGAAAGGCTGAAACGGAATGCTGGAAACCCTGAACCCCCAGCCGCAGGACAAGATCCTGCAACTGATCGCGATGTATCGTGACGATCCGCGCGCGGACAAGATCGACCTTGGGGTTGGGGTCTACAAAGACGCCACCGGGCTGACCCCGGTGATGCGCGCGGTGAAGGCCGCCGAAAAGCGGCTGTGGGAGGTGGAGACCACCAAGACCTATACCGGTCTGGCCGGAGAGCCTGCCTTTAACGCCGCCATGGTGCAGATGATTTTGGGCGCGGGTTATACCGACCGCGCGGCAAGTGTGGCCACGCCGGGCGGCACCGGGGCCATCCGTCAGGCGCTGGAACTGATCCGCATGTCCGCGCCCGGCGCCACGGTTTGGCTGTCGAACCCCACTTGGCCGAACCACCCGTCGATCATCAAATACCTTGGCATGCCCATGGCCGAATACCGCTATTTCGACGCTGCCACCCGGGGCGTCGATTTTGCCGGGCTGATCGAGGATCTCGGCCGGGTTAAGGCGGGCGATGCGGTGCTGCTGCACGGCTGCTGCCACAACCCCACCGGGGCCAATCTGACGCTGGCGCAATGGGCAGAAGTGGTGGCGCTGCTGCAAGCGCGCGGCGCGGTGCCCTTTGTGGATCTGGCCTATCAGGGCTTTGGCGACGGTCTGGAAGAGGATGCGGCGGCCACCCGGATGATCGCAGATGCCTTCCCCGAGGTGCTGATTGCCGCCTCGTGCAGCAAGAATTTCGGCATCTACCGCGAGCGGACGGGTGTGCTGATCGCCCTGACCAGCCCCGACCGCAAGGCGGTGGTGCAGGGCAATCTGGCTTTCCTGAACCGCCAGAATTACAGCTTCCCCCCCGATCATGGTGCACGGCTGGTGACGATGATCTTGGAAGACGACGGCTTGCGCGCCGATTGGAAGGCGGAACTCGAAGAGGTGCGGCGGAACATGCTGACCCTGCGCGAGACCCTTGCCGCCGAGCTGCGCAAGGCCACCAATTCTGACCGCTTTGATTTTGTGGCCACCCACCGCGGCATGTTTAGCCGTTTGGGCCTGACCGAGGCGCAGGTGAACACCCTGCGCGAAGCCCATGGCATCTATATGGTCGGCGACAGCCGCATCAACATTGCCGGGCTGAACGCGCGCACCGTGCCGATCCTCGCTGCCGCCATCGCGCAGGTCATCGGCTAAGACATGCTCGCCATCGTCCTGTCGCTGGGCGCGGCACTGGCCTTTTCGCTGGCCGCCATGCTGATCAACACGCTTGCGGGCCGGGTCACGGTCTTTCAACTGGCGCGCTGGCAGATGAGCATGGCCTTTGTGCTAACCGCCCTGGCCTCGCTGGCCTTGGGTGGCTGGGCGACGGTGGCGCCGTGGCAGTTTTGGTTCCTTGCCGCGTCGTCGGTGATCGGGATCATGCTGGCCTCGACCACCTATTTCGCCGCGATCTATGCGGCAGGGCCGCGGCTGACGGCGCTGTTGTTCTCGTTGGCCGCGCCCTTTGCGGTGATTGAAGGCTGGCTCTTTTTGGATGAGGCGCTGAGCCTTGGCCAATTGTCCGGCATCGGGCTGATCCTTGGCGGCATTGTGCTGGCGATTGTGGCGGCAGGTGACACCCACCCCGATGACGCGCCACGCCGTCCGCTGTGGCAGGGCGTGATGCTGGGCGTCATCACAGCACTTGGCCAAGCCACCGGCAGCCTTTTGGCCCGCCCGGCGATGGAGGCGGGGGTAGAGCCGTTGACCGCCATGGCCATCCGCTCTGGCCTTGGGGCGGCGTTTTTCATTGCGCTGATGGTCTTTCCCTTTGCCCGCGCCGCGCGGCTGCCCACGGGGTCAGAGCTGCGCACCGTGGGGTGGTCGGCGTTCTTTGGCATGTTTCTGGGCATGTCTTTGATGATGGCGGCGCTGAGCAGCGGCGATGTGGGCATTGTGTCCACCCTCACCTCCACCACGCCCATCTTGATCCTGCCGATGCTGTGGTTCACCACCCGCCGCGCCCCGACACCCGGCGCATGGGCAGGCGCGGTGCTGGCGGTGGCGGGCACGGCGCTGATCTCGATGGCGGCCTGATCTCGTCGTCGACGTCGTCGCTCCTCGACGAGCCGCCGCAGGCGGACGAGGAGAGATAGAAAAAGGCCCGCCTGAGGCGGGCCTTTTCTTTGCCATAGGGGCAAGATCAGCCGTGATAGGCCTGCTCACCATGGGCGGTCAGGTCAAGACCCTGACGCTCGGTGTCATTGTCCACACGCAGGCCGATGGTCATGTCAATCGCCTTGAACAGGATGAAGGACACCACACCCGACCAGACGATGGTGATCAAGACACCCTCGATCTGCACCCAAAGCTGCGGCAGCATCGCATAGTCTTCGCCCTGGATCCCGCCAAAGCTTGCCGCTGCAAAGACGCCGGTCAGCACCGCGCCGACGATGCCGGCAACGCCATGGATGCCAAAGACGTCAAGGCTATCGTCATACTTCATCTTCTGCTTCACCACGGTGACGAAGAAATAGCTGGCAACCGTCGCAATCACACCCAGCGCAATCGCCCCCATCGGGCCGACAAAGCCGCAGGCCGGGGTGATGGCGACAAGACCGGTGATCATGCCCGAGGCCGCACCCAGCATCGACGCCTTGCCACGCTGCATGGCTTCGATCCCACACCAGGCCACAGTGGCGGCGGCCGTGGCGATAAAGGTGTTGATCATGGCAAGCGCCGCACCACCATTGGCCTCAAGGTTCGAGCCGACGTTAAAGCCGAACCAGCCGACCCACAGCATCGAAGCACCGATCATGGTCATCACCATCGAATGGGGTGCCATGTTTTCCTTGCCATAGCCAATGCGCGGACCGATCACCAAAGCACCGACCAAAGCTGCAACACCGGCATTGATGTGAACCACGGTGCCACCAGCGAAGTCGAACGCGCCCTTGGCAAAGAGATAGCCGCTCGCGTCCCAAACCATATGGGCAATCGGGAAATACGAGAAGGTTGCCCACAGCACCGAGAACACCAAAACCGCCTTGAACTTCACCCGCTCGGCAAAGGCACCGATGATCAGCGCAGGCGTGATGGCGGCAAAGGTCATCTGGAAGGCGATGAACAGATATTCCGGGATCACATAGCCCTCGCTAAAGGTCGCGGCCATGCTGTCCATCGTCACGCCGGACAGGAACAGCTTACCCGTTCCACCCCACCAAGGGCTGGTCGAGCCGCCAAAGGCAAAGGAGTAGCCATAGACCACCCAGACGATCATCATCACACAGGCGATGGTCGTGGTCTGCATCAGGATCGACAGCATGTTCTTCGAACGCACCAAGCCGCCGTAGAACAGCGCAAGGCCCGGCAGGGTCATGAACAGCACCAGAACGGTCGAGACCATCATCCAGCTGACATCGCCCTTGTCCATGACAGGTGCCGCAGCCTCGGCGACGGTTTCAACCGCTTCCACCGCTTCGGTGGTGGCTTCCTGTGCCCAAGCGGGCAAGGCCGCGAGCAGGGACGCCGTGGAAAGCATCAGTTTTTTCATCTCGGTTCCCCCTTAAAGCGCGTCATCGTCGGCATCACCCGTGCGCACGCGCAGGGCTTTGGCCACATCGAGAACGAAAATCTTGCCGTCGCCGATCTTGCCGGTCCGGGCGGTTTTGGTGATGGTGTCCACAACGGTTTCGGCCATGGCGTCGGTCACCACGATTTCCAGCCGCATTTTCGGGACAAAATTCACCGCATATTCAGCACCGCGATAAATCTCGGTATGACCAGATTGCGTGCCGAACCCTTTAATTTCCGTCACCATCATGCCCCGCACACCGATCGCAGTCAGCGCTTCGCGCACCTCGTCGAGCTTGTAAGGCTTGATGGCGGCAATGATCATCTTCATGTCGCACCCCTTTCCTTGGTTCTGGCCACTTGGCGGGCCGTATGAGGGAATGAGGCGGCCTTCGCAGGTGCAGCACAAGTTTCGGTCAAGGCTGGGCTGCGGCGATGTCAGGAATACCGCTGTTCTGCTGCATAAATTTGCGCCTTTGCCTCAAATTTAGGCAGACCTTATAGGCGAATCATTGCCCAGCTCCCTTCGCAAAGCGTGCAGAAGCCGTTAAGTTGGGTAGAACAAGACCAAGAAAAGCAGGTTGGGCAGCATGGCGGGAACAGGCAAAGGGCAACGGCCCTTGGTGGCAGACAGGCGCTATGGCGCGCCAGCGCCCACGCGCCGTGCGGCCAGCACCCCGCCGCCGCGCAAGCCGCGCCGCGCCGCGGCACCGCGCCGACAGGGCGGGTTGATCTCGCGCTTCTTTGGCTTTTTGTGGCGGCTGATCTTTGGCATCATCTGGCGCATCACTGCGGTCACCGCGCTGATCTTTGCCGGGATCGTCTATTATTTCTATGCCCAGCTTCCCCCCGTCACCGATCTTTTGGACGGGCGCGCGCGCGGGTCGGTCACCCTGCTGGACCGCAATGACACGGTCTTTGCTTGGCGCGGCGAGACCTTTGGCGGGCAGATCACCTCGGACAATGTGTCAAAACATCTGTTGAATGCCGTGGTCGCCACCGAGGACAAGCGCTTTTACCGCCATTTCGGCGTCTCCCCCCGCGGCATTGCCAGCGCGATCCGCATCAACCTGTCTGAAGGGCGCGGGCCTTTGTCGGGCAACGGCGGTTCGACCATCACCCAGCAGGTGGCGAAACTTTTGTGCCTTGGCGTGCCCTATGACCAGACCAAGTGGAAATCCGAAGCCGAATATGAGGAGGATTGCCGGTCGGGCGGGGTCTATCGCAAGCTGAAAGAACTTCCCTTCGCCGTGGCGATGGAGGTGAAATATTCCAAGGCCGATATCCTGACGATCTATTTCAACCGCGCCTATCTGGGGGCGGGCGCGCGCGGGTTTGAGGCCGCAGCCCAGCGCTATTTCGGCATTTCGGCCAATCAGGTGAACCCCGCGCAGGCCGCCATGCTGGCCGGGCTTTTGAAAGCACCCTCGCGCTTTGCGCCTACAAATAACCTAAAGCGCGCGCAGGATCGGGCCAATCTGATCGTCGGGCTGATGGAGGAGCAGGGCTATCTGACCAAGGCCGAGGCGGATGAGGCCCGCGCCAACCCCGCGCAATTGTCTTCGGCCGCGCAAACGCGATCGGGTGGGTTCTTTGCCGATTGGGTGATGGAAACCGCACCGTCCTTTCTGACCACTGAAACCATGGAAGATGTGGTGATCCGCACCACCCTGGACACTCAGATGCAAAGCCGGGCCGAGGAGGCGCTGGCTTGGGTCTTTGACAATAAGGTGAAGGAAGGCTCCAAGGCGCAGGCCGCGATCGTGGTGATGGGGGCCGACGGGGCAGTGCGCGCCATGGTGGGCGGGCGCAAGATTGAAGCGGCGGGCAGCTTTAACCGCGCCACACAGGCACTGCGGCAGACCGGATCTTCGTTCAAGCCCTTTGTCTTTGCCGCCGCAATGGATCAGGGCTGGAGCCCGATGGATTTCGTCGAAGACACGCCTTTGACCATCAATATTCCCGGATCCGGCCCTTGGACTCCCCGGAATTACGACAATGAGTTCAAAGGGCTGATCACGCTGTCCCAAGCCTTGGCCGAAAGCCGCAATATTCCGGCGGTTCGGGTGTCCGAGGCGGTGGGGCGCGAGAATGTCCGCCAGATTGCCGCCGATTTCGGTATTGAAAGCGATCTGGCTGCTGGCCCGGCGCTGGCGCTCGGGGCCAGTGAATCGACCCTGATCGAGATGACGGGGGCTTATGCGGGCATCCTGAACGGCGGCTCCTCGGTGGCACCTTATGGCATTCGCATTCTGGAAGTGCCGGGCAATGAAGAGCTGAACATGTTCACCGAAACCGGGATTGGTGAGCGGGTGATCCGCCAAGAGGCGGCAGAGCTTTTGGTCTATATGATGGCCCAAGTCGTCACCGAAGGCACCGGCACCCGTGCGCGGCTGGACGGACGACCCGCAGCAGGCAAAACCGGCACCACATCTGCGGGGCGCGATGCGTGGTTCATCGGCTTTACCGCCGATTATGTCGCGGGTGTCTGGATGGGGTATGATGACAACACGCCCCTAGAGGGGGTGACAGGCGGCGGCCTGCCTGCCGAAATCTGGCGCGAGGTCATGCTGCGGGTGCATGAGGACCTGCCCGTCACCGAACTGCCGATGATCGTGCCAGCCCCACGGCTGCGCCCCGATCAGACCGCCCCCAATCCGGCGGCTCCGGGCGGGTTTGAACAAAGTCTGGATGATGCCTTGGGTGGGGCATTCGGCGGGGCTTTGGGCGGGAACCAACAGGTGCCCCGCGAAAACCCGGTTGAAAGCATCCTGCGCGATATCTTCATCGAAACGCGCTAAGCGGGCGCGCTGCGCAGCTTGGCCAGTTGCACCGCCAAGATCCCCGCCGCCGCAATGGCGACGCCGATCATGTCCAGTGCCGTGATGGTTTCGCCCAGCAGCAGCGCCGCGATCAGCACGCCGAAAAACGGGTTCAAAAAGTGAAAGGCCGAGGCTTTGACCGCCCCGATCCGGCCGATCAGGTGAAACCAGATCAGCGTTGCGGCCAGACCCGGCACAAGGATCTGATAGGTAAAGGTCAGCGCCAGCCGCAGCGTGGGGGTAAAGACCAAAGGCTCGATCATCGCGGCCACCACCACCAGCGCGGCCGATCCAACCAGCATCTGCAACCCCACCACCATCAGCAGATTGCCCCCCGCACTGGCCCCGCGCACCGAGAGCGTGGCCACCGCCAAGGCCGTTGCGCCAACCACACACAAGACCACCGATGTCAGATCCGCCCCGCCTTGCAACCGGCTGCCCATGATCAAAGCCACGCCCGCAAAGCCCGCCACAAGCCCGGCAATGCCCAAGGCCGCCACGCGTTCACCGCGAAAGACCCAGCCCAGCCCCGCCACGATCAGCGGCATGGACGAGGCGATGATCGAGGCCAAGGACGCCTCGATCTTTTGCATCGCCACGAAAAACAGCCCCAAATAAACCGCGTTTTGGCACAGGCCCAGAATAACCACCGCCCGGCCTTGGGCGCGCGGCAACTGCCAGCTTTGCCCCATGGCCCGCGCAATCCCCACCGCCAGCGCCCCCGAAATGGCAAAGCGTATGGCCAAGGCCCACAAGGGCGGTGCATCCAAAAGGATGATCCGCGCCGTGGCAAAGGCCGACGACCACATCAAGGCAAAGGCAAGGCCCAGCGCTATGGCTTTAAAATCCATCATCCCTCCAGCGAAAAGGGCCGCCCGATGGGCGACCCTTTAAACAGTCTGCGGCTGTCAGCGCGATCAGGCGTTGACGCTGTCCTTGAGCGCCTTGGCGATCGAGAACTTAACCTGCTTGTCAGCCGGCTTTTTGACCATTTCATTGGTGGCGGGGTTGCGCACCATACGCTCGCCACGCTCACGGCAGACGACCTTGCCCAGACCCGGCAGCGTCACGGCACCACCAGCGGCAACTTCCTTGGCAACAACCTCGGCAATCGCATCCAGAGCGGCGGTGGCGGTTTTCTTATCAGCACCCATAGCTTCGGCAAGAGCTGCGACAAGCTGGGTCTTGGTCATCGGTTTGGTCATCTGTCTTTTCCTTATTGTTGACTGGCCCTTTGGGCGCGGCAAATTTTACCTCGCGGTGATGGAATGACTTCCCATGTTTCAAACCCGCAATGCAAGGTGTTTTTTCCTTGTTTCGCGCCAAAAAGACCATTTCTTTTTGGTCTATAGGAAGGCGGTTTCCTCAAAACTGCGCAACTTGCGACTGTGAATTCGCGACAAGGGCATGTCGCGCAAACGCTCCATCGCGCGGATGCCGATTTGCAAATGCCGCGAGACCTGGCTGCGGTAAAAATCGCTGGCCATGCCGGGCAATTTCAACTCGCCATGCAAGGGCTTGTCGCTGACACACAAAAGCGTGCCATAGGGCACCCGGAACCGAAAGCCATTGGCGGCAATCGTGGCGCTTTCCATATCCAGCGCAATCGCGCGGCTTTGGGACAGACGCCGCACCGGGCCGGATTGGTCGCGCAGCTCCCAATTGCGGTTGTCGATCGTGGCAACCGTGCCGGTGCGCATGATGCGTTTCAGATCATAGCCCTTCAGCTGCGTCACCTCGGCCACCGCCTCCTCCAGCGCGATCTGGATCTCGGCCAAGGCCGGGATCGGCACCCAGACCGGCAGATCGTCATCCAGCACATGATCCTCGCGAAGATAGGCATGGGCCAGACAGAAATCGCCCATCCGCTGGCTGTTGCGCAGCCCCGCACAATGGCCGACCATCAACCACGCATGCGGGCGCAACACCGCGATATGGTCGGTCGCGGTTTTGGCGTTTGACGGACCAACACCGATATTGACCAGCGTGATCCCCTGCCCATCGGCGCGCTTCAGGTGATAGGTGGGCATTTGCGGCATCTTGGCGGGCAATGAGATTGCCCCATCGGGACTGGTAATCTCTTGGTTCCCAGTGGCGACAAAGCTGGTGTAGCCCAAGGCCGGATCGGCCAGCGCGGCGCGGGCATAGGCCTCAAACTCATCGACATAGAACTGATAGTTGGTGAAAAGCACATGGTTTTGGAAATGCGCGGCATCCGTGGCGGTGTAATGCGCCAGCCGCGCCAGCGAATAATCCACCCGCTGGGCGGTAAAGGGGGCCAGCGGCATAGAGCCGTCGTCATTCACCGTGCGTGTGCCATTGACGATATCATCATTGGTCGTCGCCAGATCCGGCACATCGAACACATCACGCAGCGAAAACTCCAGCACCCCCTCTTGCGGCACCGACACCGCCGGATTGCCCGCCACGGCAAAATGCACCGGGATCGGGGTTTGCGAGGGGCCGATCTGCACCGTCACCTGATGGTTTTGCATCAAGAGGCTGATCTGCTGGATCAGATAGGCGCGGAAGAGATCGGGCCGGGTGATCGTGGTGGCATAGGTGCCGGGGCCGGAGACATGGCCAAAGGACAACCGGCTGTCCACCTCGGCATGGCTGGTCACCGTCAGCCGGATTTCGGGGTAATAGGCGCGGATGCGGTGGGCGGGTTTCGCCCCTGTCACAGCCTGACCGAAGTGATGGGCCAAAAAGGCCGTGGATTGGTCATAAAGCAGTTCCAGACGGGCCACGGCGGCGGCGGCATCGTCAAAGCTTTGCGGCGCGGGGTGGTCCGGGGTTAGAACCGGGGGGGACTCATCTTGCATGTCACAATCTTCCGTTTGATCGCGCATCTAAACCGAAAGCTGTGCATCGCTGCAAGTGACGTCTTGATGACATCACGTCGCGCGGAACAAAACCACCTGCGCCCGGTCGGCGGCGTGATCGGGATCAATGGCCTGCGCCGCCGCGCCATAGACCTCAACCTCAATCAGTTGCAGCGCGGTGATCTGGCCCATGGCCTCTAGCGCGGCGACCGCCCGGTCAAAGCCCTGCGCCGCCCAGACCCGCAGATTGACCGACAGCGCAAATTGCGCGCCGGGCAGCGCCAGTGCCAAAAGATGCGGAAAAGCCTCGGGGCCAACATGGCCTGCGGTAAAGGTGCCAGAGCTGACAATGCCGCCATATTGGCGCGGCAGCGCAATGGGTTGGGTTATGTCGGCCTGCGCCAACTGGCGGTAAATCCCCTTTTCCGCCGCCCGCCCCAGCATTTCGGCGGAAAAATCCACCGCATCCAGTGGCCCCGCATGCCCCATCTCGCGCAGGCGTTCGGCCAAAAGCCCGGTGCCTGCCCCCACATCGAGAACCGGGCTGCCACCCCCTGCCGCCAGAAAAGCCGCCGCCACATGGGCGGGCAAAAGATACTGCATCCCTTCGGCAAAGCCGCTGTCGTAGCTCTCGGCCCAAGCCCGGTAATGGGCAAGGCAAGCCTCGGGGCTGGTCAGGGTCAATGCGCCGGAAAGGTCTGGGTCTGTCATGGCGCGATGCTGGCCGATCAGGCCCCTTAGATCAAGCCCACCAGATGCACCCTTGCCGCCACCCCGCGCTGTCGCGATAGTGCGGGCATGAACACGCTTTTGTCCCTTGGCCATGGCTATTCCGCCACCGCCCTTGCCGCCCGGCTGATCCCGATGGGCTGGCAGGTGATCGGCACCTGCCGCAACCCTGACCGCGCGGGAGCCTTGCGCGCCACGGGGGTTGAACCCCTCCTCTGGCCCGCCGATCTGGCCCCGGCCCTCGCCCGCGCCACCCATATCCTCGCCTCCGCCGCGCCCGATGCTGGGGGCGATCCGTTTTTGCAGGCTGCAGGCGATGCCCTGCGCGCCGCGCATCCAGCTTGGGTCGGCTATCTGTCGACCACCGCCGTTTATGGCGACCATCAGGGCGGCTGGGTGGATGAGGCGACACCGCTGAACCCCGGCTCCACCCGCGCCCATCAGCGGGTGTTGGCCGAAGCGCAATGGCTGGAGACCGGCCTGCCCGTCCACATCTTCCGGCTGGCGGGCATCTACGGCCCCGGTCGCGGCCCCTTCGAAAAGGTCCGCGACGGCTCTGCGCGACGGATCATCAAACCCGGTCAGGTGTTTTCCCGCATCCATGTGGCCGATATTGCCAATGTGCTCCTGGCCTCCATCACCCGGCCCAACCCCGGCGCGATCTATAATGTCTGCGACAATGACCCCGCCCCGCCCGAAGATGTGCTGTCCTATGCCGCACATCTTCTGGGCCTGCCCGAGCCGCCCGCCATTCCCTATGATCAGGCCGAGATGACGCCGATGGCCCGCAGTTTCTATGCCGAATCCAAACGGGTGCGGAATGACCGCATCAAAACCGAACTGGGGGTGGCGCTCAGCTATCCCGACTATCGCGCGGGGCTGGAAGGATTGCTTGCCGCGCCCTAGTTTCGCGCAACTGCCGGACCCACCCCAAGACCCGATTGCCAAGGACCAGACCCGATGACCCAAGATATCCTCGCCGAAGTGCTGTTGCCGACGCAGGAACTGCGCAACGACCTGCCGTTCTACACCAAGACCCTTGGCATGCGGCTGGAGAACATCTTTCCCGCCGACAACCCTTCGGTGGCCACGCTGTCGGGCCATGGGCTGCGGGTGCGGATCGACCGGGGCGCGCAGGTCTCACCGGGGCGCTTGCGCATCCTGACCGATGATCCAGCGAATTTCGCAGGCGGCCAGACCCATCTGACCGCGCCAAACGGCACCGAGATCGAGGTGGTTCCCCTGACCCCGCGCCTGGCGCAGCCCGAAACCCTGCACGAATACGGCGTGCGGCGGCTGAAGGATTCCGCGCCTTGGGTGATTGGCAGGGCGGGGATGCATTACCGCGATCTGATCCCCTCGCGCCTTGGTGGGTCGATCATCGCCAGCCACATCCGCATTCCCGACGGCGGCCCGGTGCCGGATATGGTGCATTACCACACCGTCGGGTTCCAGCTGATCTATTGCTACAAAGGTTGGGTGGATGTTCTTTATGAAGATCAGGGCACCGAGATGATGCGGCTTTCGGCGGGCGATTGCGTGATCCAGCCGCCGGAAATTCGCCACCGGGTCTGCCATGCCTCGCCCAATATCGAGGTGATCGAAATCGGGGTGCCTGCCGAACATATCACCACGATTGACCACAACATGACCCTGCCGAATGGCCAAGGCGACCCCGCGCGCGAATGGCAGGGGCAGCGCTTTGTTCACCATGTGAAAGACCGCGCGACTTGGCAGCCCTTCCGGATTCCCGGCTTTATCGCCCGCGATACCGGCATTGCGGCGGGCACCAAGGGCGTGGCGAATATTCAGGTGGCAAAGTTCGACGGCGGCACGCCGCCCGCCACGGTGCATAACACCGACATCCATTTCACCTTTGTGCTAGAAGGCACGATGACCCTGCGCGCCAAGGGCCAGCCCGACAAGGATCTGTCGGCAGGCGATGCCTTTGTGATCCCGCCGGGCATGGCGGCGCAATATGCCGATTGCTCGGCCGATCTGGAGCTTCTCGAGGCCACGCTTCCCGCCGGGTTCACCACCACGGTGACAACGCTGTAAGCGCGCCTTATCGCCGGGTCAGAATCAAGATGCCGCAGCCGACGATCATGGCGCTGCCGATCAGTGTGGCCATGTCAGGACGCTCGGCAAAGAGGACAACACCCAAGATCATGGCAAAGACCAACCGACTATAGCGAAACGGCGTGACCGCCGACACCTCGCCCGTGCGCATGGCGCGGGTGAGATAGCTATAGCCAAGGATCCCAAAGCCAGCCGCGCCAAGGGCCATGGCCATGGTAACGGCATCCGGCAGAATCGGGCCGCCCTGAACGGCAAGGATCACAAGGCCAGCCACCCCCAAAACCGCAAAGCCCGAGGTCCCCAGCTGGGCATTCGACAGCGCCGGTGGAGCCGCGCGCGTCGCCAGATCGCGCCCGGCAAAGCCCAAAAGCCCCGCAACAGCCAGTAAGGACAGCGCGTCAAACCCCTCAAGCCCCGGGCGCAAAATCACCAAAACCCCGCTAAAGCCAATAATCGTCAGCGCCCATCGCCACAGCCCGACCCTTTCACCAAAGATCAGCGCCGCCCCGGCCACCACCACCAAAGGCGTGGCCTGCAAGATGGCCGAGGCCACCGACAAGGGGATCAGCGCAATGGCCAGCGAATAGAACAGCCGCCCCATCAACTCGAACGACGAGCGCAGCACCATGGTGCGCGACCGCAGGGCGGCGGGAAAGACAGGTTCAGCCGCGCGCCGCGACAAAAGGCCGAACCACAAAATGCCCAACGCCCCCATCAGCGCCAGCACCTGCCCCAAGGGCATGGCGCGGGCGGCTGATTTGATCAGCATATCCTCAACCGCAAAGCCCGCCATTGCGGTGACCATGTAAAGACTGCCGCGGTGATTGTCGGTCATGCGAACTCCTCGTCGTCTTCGACGCTCGTCGTGAACCCCGAAGAGCGCCGGAACGGCGACGATGAGGGCTTTAGATCAGCCCGGCGTGCTGCATCGCGGCCTTGATGCGCGCTTTGGTGCCATCGGTCAGCGTGACCAAAGGCAGGCGGACATCTTCCGAACATTTGCCCAAGAGCGACAGGCCGTATTTGGCCCCGGCCAGACCCGGCTCAAGGAAGATCGCCTCGTGCAGCGGGAAAAGACGATCTTGATACTCCAGCGCCTTTTTGTAATCGCCCGCCAGCGTGGCCGCCTGAAACTCGGCGCAAAGGCGCGGCGCGACATTGGCGGTGACCGAGATGCAGCCCACGCCCCCATGGGCGTTGAACGCCAGCGCCGTTTCGTCATTGCCCGAAAGCTGGATGAAATCGGCCCCACAGGTGGCGCGCTGCTGCGACACACGGTCGATCTTGCCGGTGGCATCCTTGACCCCGATGATGCGGGGCAGCTTGGCCAGTTGGCCCATGGTGTCGGGCATCATGTCAACCACCGACCGGCCGGGGATGTTGTAGATCACGATCGGCAGCTGGCAGCAGTCATGCAGCGCGGTGTAATGTGCCACCATCCCGGCTTGGGTCGGCTTGTTGTAATAGGGCGTCACCACCAGCGCGGCATCTGCCCCCACCTTTTCGGCAAAGCGCATCAGCGAGATGCCTTCCACCGTGTTATTCGACCCAGCCCCGGCAATCACCGGCACGCGGCCGCGTGCGGTTTTCACCACCACTTCGATCACCGTCTGATGTTCTTCGTGGGAAAGCGTCGGGCTTTCGCCGGTGGTGCCCACGGGCACCAACCCGGTGGAGCCTTCGGCAATCTGCCATTCAACCAACTGTTTGAGAGTATCAAGATCCAGCTCGCCGTTCTTGAACGGCGTCACCAGGGCTGGAATGGACCCTTTGATCATGACACGTCTCCTATATGGGATGGGCCTTGCGCCCGGTTACAAACGACAGTCTCCTTAACGGGAAGGCAGGCTTTTGCCAAGAAGGGCTGATAAACCAAAGTTCATCGCTGTGCGGGTTGTGGGGGCGCGGGGGCTCTGGCAGGTTGGGGCCATGAAACTTGCCCTTATCGTCCCGCTTCTTATGGCCCTTGCGGCCCCGGTTCACGCCAGCCCCGACAAGGACGCGCTGCGCGAAGGCTTGCGCCTGTCGCGGGCCGAAGATTGGGCGGGGGCCAAGGCCGCGGTGGCCGGTGTTGGCGGGGTGGCGGCCGATCTGGTGGAATGGTCCCGCCTGCGCGCAGGCGATGAGGCCGCGCGGCTGGGCGACTTTGAGGCATTTCTTGCCAAGCGCCCCGATTGGCCCGGCCTTGGCCTTCTGCGCCAAAAGGGCGAGGTGGCGGTGGCCCGGTCAACCGATCCGAACCGGGTGATCGCCTATTTCGTCGGGCAAAAGCCGCAAACCGGGCAGGGTGCTGTGGCTTTGGTTCAGGCGCTGATGGCCGCCGGACGCCCCGGAGAGGCCGAGGCCGAGGCGCATCGCGCTTGGGCCATCTTGCGCTTTAGCCCCGAGGAAGAGGCCGCACTTTTGGGTCTGCAAGGGGCGGCCATGGATGTGGCGCATGAGGTGCGGCTGGACAATCTCTTGTGGGCCGGGAACCGCACGCCCGAGGTCTTGCGCATGTTGCCGCGCGTGTCGGCGGGTTGGCGCGCGCTGGCCGAGGCGCGCATGGGCCTGCATGCCGACAAATCCGGCACCAGTGCCTTGATTGACGCTGTCCCACAGGCGCTGCGCGATGATCCGGGGCTGGCTTATGAGCGGTTCACTTGGCGGATGCGGCGCGAGAATTATGCCGATGCCGCCGCCTTTATGATTGAACGCTCGACCAGCCCGGCGGCTTTGGGCCGGCCCGAGGCTTGGGCCGACCGCCGCGCGCTGGTGTCGCGCTGGCTGATGCGCAACGGCGAAGAGCGCATGGCCTATCGCGCCGCCGCCTCGCACCATCTGGCGCAGGGCAGCGATTTTGTCGATCTGGAGTTTCTGGCAGGCTTTATCGCGTTGCGGCGGTTGAATGACCCAGACACCGCCTTGCAGCATTTCACGCGGTTAAAGGCGGCGGTGGCCACCCCGATCAGCCTGTCGCGCGCCGATTACTGGACCGGCCGCGCGCTTGAGGCCAAGGGCGATGCGGCAGGTGCGCGCGCCGCCTATCAGGCCGCCGCCCAACACCAGACCGCCTATTACGGCCAATTGGCCGCCGAAAAGCTGGGCCTGACGCTCGACGCCGCACTGGTGCAAGTGGGAGAGCCGCAGCGCGGTTACAAAACCGCGCCTTTCGCCAATTCCTCGGTGCTTGAGGCCGGGCGGCTCTTGCAATCCATCGGTGAACGGGGGCAGGCCAAGCGGTTTTTCCTGCATCTGGCCGAAACCCAAGACCGCGCCGGGCTTGAGGCGCTGTCAGATCTGGCGCTGTTGCTGAACGAGCCGCATATCGCGCTGGTGGTGTCAAAACAGGCCGCCGAAAAGGGCTGGATCCTGCCCCGCGCCTATTACCCGGTGCCCGATATGGTGCCGCAACAGCTGGCGGTCAGCCGCGCGCTTGCGCTTGCCATCAGCCGCCGCGAAAGCGAGTTCGAACCCACCGCCCGCAGCAGCGCCAATGCGCTGGGGCTGATGCAGCTTTTGCCCGAAACCGCCGCGCGGATGGCCAAGCGGCTGGGCATGGCGCATGAAACCCGGCAACTCACCTCGGACCCGGCGCATAACGCCACCTTGGGTGCGGCCTATCTGGCGCAGATGATCGAAGAATTCGGCCCCACCGTGGCCATGGTGGCCGCAGGCTATAACGCAGGCCCCGGTCGCCCGCGCCGCTGGGTCAGTGAATTTGGCGATCCGCGCACGGGGGATCCGGTGGATTGGGTGGAAACCATCCCCTTTGCCGAGACCCGCACCTATGTGATGCGGGTGACTGAAAGTCTGGTGATCTATCGCCAGCGCCTGAAAGGCGAGGCAGGCCCGGTGCGCGTCACGTCCGAGCTGAGCGGGCAATAGCCTGCGCGCGCAGCCGTTGGCGCCACAGGGTGAACAGCCCCGCCCCGACAACGATCAGCGCGCCCAGCGCAACATTCCAGCGCAAGACCTCGCCGAAAATGGTGATGCCGAACATGGCGATGAACACCAGTTGCAGATAGGCAAAGGGCTGCACGGCGCTGGCCTCGGCAATCTCATAGCAGCGGATCAACAGCCAATGCCCGATGATCCCGGTGCAGCACAGCGTGGCCATCCACACCGAATCAACCGGGCTCATGGGTGTCCACAGCCAGATGCCCGGCAGGGTCAGGGTGACAGTCCCGATCACCCCCATCCAGAAAAAGCTGATCGCGCTGGTGTCGCTGCGCCCGACATAGCGGGTCAAAAGGCCGTATAGGGCATAAAGCAGCGCCCCAAAAAGCGGCACCAAAGACCACAAGGAAAACACACCCGCGCCGGGTTTCAGCACCACCAGAACGCCAAGGCAGCCAACCCCAATGGCCGACCAGCGCCGCCAGCCCACCTTTTCGCCCAGCATCGGCCCAGACAGTGCCGCCACCATCAAAGGTGCCGTGGTAAAAACCGCATGTGTCTCGATCAGGCCCAGTTTGACAAAGGCCACCTGCATGACGCAAATCTGCCCCGCCATCAAAAGCCCACGCCACAACTGCCGCCCCGGAAAGGCTGTGTGCAAGGCCGCAGCCAGCCGCCCATGGGTGCGGATCACCAGCCAAGCCCCAAAGGCTGCAAAGGCCCAATAGCGCAGCATCACAATGCTGAACACGTTGTAATGCGCCCCAAGGTGGCGCGAGATGCCATCCTGCGCAGCAAAGATGAACATCGCGGCGCAAAACATCCAAGTGCCCTGACGGTTGTTCTGCTCAGCCATCGTTGGGCTTTCCTTGGTCAGGCTTTCGTTCGGACCACAGGGCATAAATCCCCGCCGTCATCACCAGCGCCACGCCGATCACCACAATCAACGACAGGCGCTCGCCAAAGGCAAAGATGCCGATCAGGGTGATGAAGACAAATTGCATATAGGCAAAGGGCTGCACGGCGCTGGCCTCGGCCAGCTCATAGGTTTTGAGCAAAAGCCAGTTCGACAGCACCGACACGGCGGCATAGGCGAACATCCACGGCCAGTCATGCGCCGCCACCTCTTGCCATTTCGGCACACCGATAAAGGTCATCACCACCGCGCCGATCACGGCGGGCCAGAAGAACGAGGGAAACCGCGGCTCGGCCCGGGCGGTCAGGCGCGTCAGCACCGAATAAAGCGCAAAGAAAAGGGCCGAGATCAGCGGCAGCACGGCCGCCCAGCTGAACACACCCGTGCCGGGACGCAAGATCACCATGACCCCCAACATGCCCACCAAAAGCGCAATCAGCCTTTGGCGGTTCAGCTTTTCCCCCAAAAGCGGACCGGAAAGGGCCACCACCATCAAGGGGCAAAAGGCGAAAACCGCATGAGTCTCGATCAGGCCGATGATCGTATAGGCCCAGATCATAATGGCGATCTCGATCACCAAAAGCAGCGCGCGCAACACATGCACCGGCAAGCGGGTGGAGTGGATGGCGGCACGAAACCCCTCGGGGCGGCGGGCGGCAAGGATCATGACGTAAACCGCAAAGACCCAATAGCGAAAGGCCACCACCATCGGCGTGTTGTAAGTCTCGGCCAGATAGCGCGACAGCCCGTCCTGCACCGAAAAGGACAGCATCGCCGCGATCATCAGCGCAATTCCGATTTGCTTTGTGCTCATGCCAGAACCCCCACCGACATGTGGCGCTTGCGGCCATGGCCGGGGCGGCGGTCCACCGCAAACCCGGCCTCGACCAGCGCGCGGCGCACATGGCCTGCGGCGGTATAGGTGGCGAATGTGCCGCCGGGGGTGGTGTGGCGGGCAACCTCGGCCAACAGCTCGGGCGCCCAAAGCTCGGGGTTTTTGGCAGGCGAAAAGCCATCCAGAAACCACGCATCGGCGCGGCCCTGCCAGTTTGGCAGGGTGTCGCGCGCGTCACCGATGATGATTTCGGCACTGATCTGGCCGATGTCAAACCGCCGCGCCCCTTTGGCCCATGCCGCAAGAAAGGGCTCGGCCACCGTGCGGGCCTGCGGGAAATGATCGAGCGCGCGGGCAATCTCGGCGGTGTCCAGCGGAAAGGCTTCAAAGCTTGTGAAACGGATCGGGTGGCCGGGGTTGCACAGATGCAGCGCCAAAAGGTTCAGCCCGGTGCCAAAGCCCAGTTCGGCCACCTGAAAGCCGGGGCACAGCCGCGCGGGCAGGTCATTTCCGGCCAGAAACACATGGCCCGTCTCGGCCAGCCCGTCATTCAGTGAAAAATACGGATCATCAAAGCGGCGCGACACCGGGATGACGCCATCGCGCCATTCCAGACCTTGCCCCTGTTCGCCGCCCGTCATCTGCCGTATCTCCGCAATCGGGCGGACCATGGGGAAGGCGGGCCGGAATGGCAAGGGTCGATCTGACAGTGCGGGGCGGCGGGGCCTTTGGCCTGTGCATCGCATGGGAGGCCGCACGGCGCGGCGCGCGGGTGCGGCTGATCGAGACGGTGGCGATTGGGGCGGGTGCCTCGGGCGGGATCGTGGGCGCGCTGTCGCCTCATGTGCCGGAAAACTGGAACCCGAAAAAGGCGTTTCAACTGGACAGCCTTCTGATGGCCGAAGCGTTTTGGGCCGAAGTGACGCAGGTGTCGGGCCTGCCCACCGGCTATGGCCGGGTGGGGCGGCTGCAACCCTTGGCCGATGCGGCGGCGGTGGCGCTGGCCCATAAGCGGGCCGAGACGGCGCGAGCGCTGTGGCAGGGCCGCGCCGAATGGCGGGTGATCCCGGCCACGGGCGGGCCGTGGGAACCTGCCAGCCCCACGGGCTTTGTGGTGGAAGATACGCTGTCCGCACGGCTGCATCCACGCATGGCCTCGGCGGCGCTGGTGGCGGCGATCCGGGCCAAGGGCGGTGAGGTGATCTTGGGTGCGGGCACTGAGGAGGGTCCGGTGATCTGGGCCACTGGGGTGCAGGGGTTGCGCGACCTGACGGCCGACCTTGGCCGCCCCTTGGGTGACGGGGTGAAAGGCCAGGCGATCAGCCTGCGCTTTGAGGCCCGCAGCGCGCCGCAGCTTTACGCCGACAGCCTGCACATCATCCCCCATGCCGATGGCACCGTGGCCATCGGCTCCACCAGCGAGACGGTTTGGGACAGCGATTCTGTCACTGACGCCCAGTTAGACACGATTCATGCCCGCGCCATCGCCGCCCTGCCCGTGCTGGCCGATGCGCCAGTTATCGAGCGTTGGGCCGGGCTGCGCCCCCGCGCCAAAACCCGCGCGCCGCTTTTGGGGGCATGGCCGGGGCGGCCGGGGCAGTTTGTGGCCAATGGCGGCTTCAAGATCGGCTTTGGCATGGCGCCCAAGGTGGCCACCACCATGGTTGATCTGGTGCTTGAGGGGCGCGACACCATCCCCGAGGGCTTTCGGCTCTAGCCGCTTGCGGGCCGCGCGCCTCTGCCGCATCTTGGGGCCATGCGCCGCATCCTGCCCCCCAACCTTTTGGCCGCCCTCTGGCGGTTTTACCGCCGCACCGAGCAGGCCGAGCTGGACCTCATCGCCGCTGGCGTGGCCTTTTACGGCTTTTTGGCGATTTTCCCGGCGGCGGCGGCGGTGATTGCCATCTGGGGCTTTGTGTCAGACCCCGATGTGATCCGCCAAGAACTGCAATTGTTGCGCCCGGTGCTGCCGCCCGATGTGTTCACCCTGATCGCCAATCAGGTCGAGGGGCTGATGTCGGTCAATTCGTCAAACCTTGGGCTGGCAACGGTTCTGTCCACCGCCTTTGCCCTGTGGTCGGCGCGCGCAGGGATGGCGGCGCTGATCCGCGGGCTGAACGCCATTCATCAGCGGCCCAACCGATCAGGCCATTGGCACCAGTTGCGCGCGGTGTCGCTGACATTCGTGCTTTTGGGTCTGGTTCTGGCAGCACTGGTCATGGCGGTGATTGTGCCGCTGGTCGTGGCCTATCTGCCCTTGGGCAGTTATGAGCTGCGCGCGCTGCAATGGGCGAATATGACACTGGGGCTGGGCCTTGGGGTGCTGGCCATGGCGCTGGCCTATCGGCTGGGGCCGAACCACGGGACAAAGCCGCCGCCCTTGTTGTCCATGGGCCTGTTGGTGGCGGTGATCTTATGGGTTTTGGCGACGCGGGGCTTTATGCTCTATCTGGAAAACTTCCCCAGCTATAACCGCATTTACGGCTCTATCGGCGCGGTGGCGGCACTGATGATGTGGCTATATGTGTCGGCCTATGCCGTGCTTTTAGGCGCGGCGGTCGATGCCGAGCGGCACCGGGCGCGGCGTTAGTAGTCTTTTTCCAAAAACACCCCGATCCCGGTGTTGCCATCTGTTCCCGTGCTGCCGCGCAGGGTGATGCTGTCGGTCAGATCAAGGTTCAGATCGATCTGGGTTTTGCCCGTCTGGTCCACCGTCACCTCGGAATACAGATTCTCGCCCAGATATTTCCCTGCCGTCAATTCAGCCGCCCCATCGGCCGAGGTTTTGACATCCAGATTGTCCAACCCGAACCCTTGGCGCAGCCGCGACACCACCCCCTCGCCGCCGCGCCCAGCCAGCGTGGCCACCGCATTGGCCAGTTGCAGCGCCTGCAAGGCCGAGATGTTCTGCAACCCTTGGCCAAACAAAAGCTGCGCCAGCACCTCCTCTTCGGGCAATTCCGGGAACGAGGTAAAACGAACCTTGGGATCGTCGATGCGCCCCTCAATCTCGACATTGGCGGTGATATCGCTGCTTTCCGTACTGGCCACCACGCGCAAAAACGGCACCAGATCGCCCTCAAGCTGCAACAGCGCCTCGGTCAGATCAAAGCGTTTGCCCAAAATCTCCAACCGCCCACGGATCAGGTTGAACGCACCAGAGGGGCGTAGATTGGCGAGGCTGCCCGAAAGCTGCACCTCTCCGGCCAATTCGGCATCCAGCCCCCGGCCCCGGATATACAATTGGTTGGGCGCGGAAATGAGGACATCCAGCGCCAGATCGCGGCGGCTTTTGCGCCCGGTGGCGGTGGTTTCCAAAAGCCCCGCCCGCGCACGGGTGGCGCGCACGGCAGCAGGCTCGTTGATGTGGCGCAGATCGGGCAGACCCGCCGCGCCGCCAAAGCCGGTGGAGGGCACGCGCAGTTCGGTTTTCACCAGATCAATCCGGCCAGACAACAGTGGGCTGCCCAAAAGCGGCCCGGTCAGTTTCAGCGCACCTTGCACCTCAGTCTCATAAAGATCGGGATCGCGCAGGGTGACCGTGTCCACCGCAAGCCCAAGCGCGGCGGAATAAGGCTCTGCAAGGCCGATCGTGCCGGCAACGGCCAGCTTTCCGGCGGTGGTCAGCGGCAAGGTCGCGCTCAGCCGGGCCTGCCCGGCGGCCAAATCAGCGCGGGCCTGCATATTGGTGATGCCAAAGGCCAGCGCCGGATCAGACAGCCGCCCGCCCGACAGGGTGATTTGCCCCGTCAAAGACGAAAGCCGCAAAGGCCCTTTCAGCCGCAGATCAAAGCCGAGATCGCCCGACAGGGCGCGCGGGGTGATAAAGGCATTGGCCAGCGCCGCCTGCGCGCGGCCCGTGATCGCCAGATCGCCCTGCCCCGGATCAACCCGGCCCCGCACCGCCGCCTCGATCCCGCCCGGCCCGGTGCCGGTGATATCCACCTGCGCGCCCGTCCCGTCATTCACCACCGACCCCGCCAGCGTCAACGCACCGGGAAACTCGGGCAGCAAGAGGCCAAGGTTGCGCAGTTGGGCCTTCAGGTCCAGCACCCGCCGGGTGCCATCGACTTGGCCTGTCACCTCGGCCTTCAGCTCGGGGTTCGACAGGCTGGCGCGGTTGATGCGCAGCTTGCCCTCTTGCAGATCAAGATCGGCGGCCAGCGCGGTTTCGCCTGCCAACAGCTTGTCCAGCTCGGCATTGCCGCTGCGCAGGCGCTGACCGCTGGCTGCGGCGGTGATCTTGGCGCTGTCCAAGGGGCCGCTCAGCCGGGCCGTGGCCGAGACCGCCCCGCCAAACCCATCCCCCAGCACCGACAGATCCCGCAGCGTCAGGCTGGCCGAAAGGTCACTAACAAGGCTGGAAAGGCTGCCTTCAAGGCTGGCCGCAACGCCATTGCCCGCCAAACTGCCGTTTGACACCTGCATGCCCGTCGCATCGCGGCGGATCTGCGCGGCCAATTGCGTTTGCCCGCGCAAAAGCCCGTCAAGCTGGGGCTGGCCCGTTGCAAGATCTTGGCCATTTGCAAGCAGCTGAACATCAAAAGCACCCGAAAGCGGCTCTATCCGGCCCGAAAGCTGGGCTTCGGCGGCCCCCTGCAAGGGCTGCCCGGCCAGCGCGGCAAAGCGCGACAGATCAGACAGGCTGGCGCCGATGCGGCCCGTTATGGGCAAACCATCGGCCAAAAACCCAATCCGTGCGCCGGTGATCTTGGCGGAATAGTCCTGCCCAAAAAGCGACAGGCTGGGGATCGACAGACCCGGAACCGACTGACCGGCCGGATTGCGCGTGTAAACCACCACCGCATCGCCCGACAGCACAGAGCCAAGGGCTTGGGCCAAGGCGGCATCGGTGGGCTGCACCCCTTCGGCATCAAAGCGCAAGGTGGCGCCAAACTGGCCCGGCGCAATCCGGCCCGAGGCCGTCAGCACCGCCGAGGACAGGCGAAAATCGTCACGATCAAGGCCCAAAAGCCGGGTTTCTGCCGTCCAACCCTCGGCCTTGTCGCGGTCATAGCCCAGCGCGATATCGGCCGATTGCACCCGAACCGGCAGATCGGCAGACAGCGGCAACAAGACCGCCGCGCCATCCTCTTGCGCGATCCGGCCTTGCAGAGTGAACCGCCGCGGGCTGCCATCTGCCCCGAGCGACAGCGCGCCGGTCAGGTCCAGCGCGCGGGCGCTGAGATGGGCGCGCGACAGATCCAACCGCCCATCGTCATGCACAGTGCCCTGCGCCTGCAACTGGACCGAGGGGCCAAAGAACGCCGCATAATCGGGCAAGAACAGCGGAGCGAGATCGCCCGACAGATTGGCGGCAAAGCCGGTTTGGCCCGCAGCCGCCTGCGTCACCACCCGCCCGGCCAGACGCGGGGCATCATTGGTGGACAGCGCCAGATCGGCCACAAAGGCACGAAACGGCCCTTTGCCCCGAACTGTCAGCGCCGCCGCCGGGCTGTCAGGAATGCCCAAGGCGGTGACCACAAGCCCACCCGCCCCCTCTACCGCCGAGAGATCCACCGCAAGGCTCTGATCGGTGTTGGAATAGCTGGCCGTCAGGGCAATGCGGCCCTCGGGGCCAGCATCTTGGCGCTCTAGCACCAGATCCGCCGTGCCTTCGCCCCCCGCCAGCGTCACTGACGCGGCAAAGCGGCCCTCAACCGCCTCGCCCAGAACCTCGGGCGACAGCGCAATGCGGTTTGCCGCGATCTGGCCAATCTGGATCGACACCGGCAATTCGGGCAGGCTGAACTGCCCCGCCTCGGCCTGCGGCGCGCTGGGTTCGGCCATGGGCAGACGGTCAAGAATGATCTCGGCCGCCGTCAATTGGTTGACCGACACATTCCCCGTCAAAAGCGCTGCCCGGTTCCAATCCAGCACCACATCGCGCAGGGTCAGCCAAACGCCTTCATCATCGGCAATGGTCAGCGTCTCTAGCCGCGCCTGCGACGACAAGGCACCCTGAAACCCCGTGATCACCACCTGCCGGCCCGTGCCCGAGAGGTTATCTTCCAAAAGGGCGGTCAGATAATCGCGGTCATCACTTTGGGTAAAGCCCACCACGGGCCAAAGACCCAAGGCGATGCACAAAACCGAAAGCGCGCGCTGTGTCATCAAAACGCCTGCCCCAGACCCAGATAAATCTGCACCCCATCACCCGTATCACCCCCAACCGGCGCGGCAATATCCAGCCGCAGGGGGCCAACACCCGTGGCATAGCGAATGCCCAAACCGGCACCCGCGTGCCAATCCCCGATATCGTTGAAAAAGCCGCCAACATCGATGCGCCCGGCATCCACAAAGCCCACGATGCCGATGGTTTCGCTGGCCTTCACCCGCGCCTCGACCGAGGCCCCCAGAAAATGGTTGCCGCCAATCTCGGTGGCGATGGTGCTGCGCAACAGCGGAATGCCCAGCGATTGATAGGGCTGGCCGCGCACCGTGCCCGCCCCGCCAGAATAAAACAAATCATCGCGCGGGGTGCCCAAAAGACTGGCCCCATAGATCGCACCGGCCTGCACGCGGCCCGCCAAAACCAGTCTCTGTTCGGCCCCCAGTGCCTGATATCCGCGAAGATCCAGCTTGGCGCGCAACCCGTTTTCGGTGATGCCAAAGCCGACAAAGGGTTTGACCTCGGCATCCAGATAAAACCCGCGTTTGGCGTCGGTCTTGCTGTCGCGCCGGTCCCATGTCAGGCCCAAAGGCAGGGCCAGATCGCGATAGGTGAAATCGCCCACCTCATCGGTGATGTCGGCATAGCTATAGGCCAACCCGGCCCGCCCGGTCAGACTGTCGGAAAACACATGGCTAAGGGTGACCGAGACAGAGGCAAGATCGGCGGAAAAATCGGCCTCATCCAGATGGCCAAACTCCAAGGCAAGGCCCAGATTGGTATCGGGGGTCAGGGTGGCGGGGCGGTCCAGTTTGACGCCCAGCATGTAATCAACCCCCGAGGTCTTTGACCCGATATTTGTGATATCGCCGCCCAGTTCCAGCCGCTCAGCCCCGCCCATCAGGTTGCGGTGCAGCCAAGTGCCTGACAGCGTCAGCCCATCCAGACTGCCAAGTTCCGCGCCCAAACTGTAATGGCGCGGCTTTTGTTCCACCACCGCCGCCGTGATGCCCAGATAATCGGGCGGCGTGATAGCCTCATCCTCAGAAAGGCTCACCGATTTGAACACACCCGTGCGGCGCAGGCGAGAGGCGGTGCGGTCCAACTCGGCGGGATCAAAGCGTTCGCCCTCGGGCAAACCGGCAATCTTGCGGATGCGGTTTTCGCGCATCCGGTCTTGGCCGGTGATCGCCAGCCTGCCAAAGCGCAAGACCGGGCCGGGGGCAATCTGGATATCGGCGGAAAGCGTGGCGCGGGCATGATCGGCCACAATGTTTTGGGCCGCGACCTTGGCCTTGGCGTGGCCTTGGTCACGCCAGCCCGCCACCCCCGCGCCCGCCGCCGCAATGACAATACCGCTTTCGGCAGGCGCGCCGGGGGCAAACCCCTCGGGCAATGTCGCGCCAGCGGGCAGGGGGCGAACCGTGGTCCGCGACAGGGCAAAGCGTGGGCCGGGCTCCACCGTCACCCGAATGCGGTCAATGCGGGCGGGCGCGTCCAGCGGCGCAATCGCCGCCACCTCACGCCCATCGGCATAGACATGGATCACCGCCGAATAATGCCCACGGGCATAAAGCGCATTCAAAAGCGCGCCATATTCGGCCCGGCCATCTGACAAGATATCCTGCGCCTCGGTCTGGCCATCGCGTTCGGCGCCAAGGATGATCGAGGCGGCTTCCAGCGCGCGGGTCAGGGCGGCATCCTCGCCCGCCACCAGAAACTCAACCTTTTCAAGCGCCTGCGCGCCGGGGGCCACAAGCGCCAGCGCAACGGCACAAAGCCGACCCATACCACGGATCGTTGCGGCTGACATCATCTACCCCCAAACATGGTAGCCCAGTATCGCAAGCCTTGGGCCGATGCGCAATCTGCACCACGGGGAATTTACCCCCGTCCCCGCCCCCTTTGGCAACAAGCCGCCCGCCCGTGAAAGGGCTGCGGTTGGGCTGCGGCCCCCTTGTGCAGCCCCCTTGTGCAGCACTGGGGCGCGGCGTTAGGTTCAGCGCCTGAATTTCTGCACAGGGCGCCCCATGATCTACCACGCCGACCCCCACCGCTATGACCGCATGACCTACAATCGCTGCGGCCGTTCGGGGCTGAAACTGCCCGCCATCAGCCTTGGCCTGTGGCACAACTTTGGCCATGACACCCCGCATGACACCAAACGCGCCATATGCCGCACCGCCTTTGACCATGGGATCACCCATTTCGATCTGGCCAACAATTACGGCCCGCCCCCCGGCAGCGCCGAAGAGGCCTTTGGCGATCTTTTGAAAACCGATTTCCGCCCCTATCGGGATGAGCTGATCATCTCCTCCAAGGCCGGTTACGACATGTGGGCCGGGCCCTATGGTGACTGGGGCAGCCGGAAATATCTGATCGCCTCGTGCGACCAATCGCTAAAGCGGATGGGGCTGGATTACGTCGATATCTTCTATTCCCACCGCTTTGACCCCGAAACGCCCTTGGAAGAAACCATGATGGCGCTGGATCATATCGTGCGGTCGGGCCGGGCGCTCTATGTCGGGATTTCCAGCTATAACAGCCAGCGCACGCGTGAGGCGGTGGCGATTCTGCGCGACCTTGGCACGCCGATGCTGATCCATCAGCCGAGCTATTCCATCCTGAACCGTTGGCTGGAACGTGACGGGCTGAAAGACACGCTGGATGATCTAGGCATGGGCTCCATCGCCTTTGTGCCTTTGGCCCAAGGGATCTTGACCAAGAAATACCTGAACGGCATTCCCGAAGGCAGCCGTGCGGCACAAGGCAAATCGCTGGACCCGGCCACCATCACGCCCCGCGCGCTGGCCTCGGTGCGGGCGCTGAACACGATTGCCGAGGCGCGGGGCCAGACGCTGGCGCAGATGGCGCTGGCATGGGTTTTGCGCGACGGGCGGATCACCAGCGCGCTGATCGGCGCATCAAAGCCCGAACAGGTGGTGGATTGCGCCGGGGCGATTGCGAACCTGAGCTTTACGGCTGACGAGTTGGCCCAGATCGACGCCATTGCCGACGAGCCGGAGCTGAACCTTTGGGCGCGGTCAAGCGAAGGGGTTTGATCGGGGCCTGTAGGGTGGGGTTCAACCCGACCCTACGCAACGCGGGTGCAATCGGGCTTTGAACGGCTGGCGTTTCGGTGGGGTTGAACCCCACCCTACCGCTTCACACTGGCGGTGACGTAATTGACCGACAGATCGCGGTCCGACAGGCCCCAGCGCCATGAGACAGGGTTGAACACCATCCCCTTTTTATCCACCGGATCAAGACCGGCCTGACGGATCAGGGCATAAAGCTCATCCGGGGTGATGAACTTGGCCCAGTCATGGGTGCCTTTGGGCAACCAGCGCATCACCCATTCCGCCCCGATGATCGCCATCACGAAAGATTTCGGATTGCGGTTAAGGGTCGAGCAGATCATCAGCCCCCCGGGTTTCAAAAGCTGCTGGCAGGCGGTGAGATAGGCGAGGGGGTCTGCAACATGCTCAACCACCTCCATGTTCAACACCACGTCAAACTGTTCCCCCGCCGCCGCCAGATCCTCGGCGGTGGTGTGGCGGTAATCAATCGTCAGGCCCGATTGTTCGGCATGAACCTGCGCCACCGGAATGTTGCGCGGCGCGGCATCGGCCCCCACCACCGTGGCCCCAAGCCGCGCCATCGGTTCCGACAACAGCCCCCCGCCACAGCCAATGTCCAAAATCCGCAACCCCGCAAAGGGCGCGGTCCCGGCAAGGTTGCGGTCAAACTCGGCCGAGATCTGGGTGGTGATATAGTCCAAACGACAGGGATTCATCAGATGCAGCGGCTTGAACTTGCCATTCGGATCCCACCATTCGGCGGCCATTGCCTCAAACTTTGCGACTTCGGCGGGGTCAATCGTGGTGGTGCTCATCGGTAACTCCTTGCACATGGCCGCGATGCGGCGCAGTCTTTGGGCACTATATAGGACGATGATGGACCAGAGATCAGGCCAAAAGCGCGCAGTCGATTACCTTTATCCCGGCATTGATCCCTTTGACCAAAGGGTGATCGAGGTGGGCGAAGGGCATCGGGTGTTTGTCGAGCAATGCGGCAACCCGCAGGGCGTGCCGGTTTTGGTGCTGCACGGCGGGCCGGGGGGCGGGTGCAGCCCGGCGATGCGGCGCTATTTTGACCCTGCGCATTACCGGGTGGTGCTGTTTGACCAGCGCGGCTGTGGCCGCTCGCGCCCCCATGCCAGCGTGGATGACAACACCACATGGCATCTTGTGCGCGATATTGAATTGATCCGGCAGAGCTTGGGCATTGATCGCTTTATCCTCTTTGGTGGCTCATGGGGTGCGACGCTGGCGCTGATCTACGCCATCACCCACCCCGACCGCGTGGCCGCTATGGTGCTGCGCGGCGTGTTTTTGATGACCAAGTCCGAGTTGGATTGGTTCTATGGCGGCGGCGCAGGGGCGTTTTACCCGGAACTCTGGCAGCGCTTCTTGGCCCCGATCCCGGCAGATGAGCAGTTTGACCTTTTGGCCGCCTATCACCGCCGCCTCTTTTCGGGCCATCTGGGCGATGAAACCCGCGCCGCGCGGGCTTGGGCCGGGTGGGAAAACGCGCTGGCCTCGGTGCAGGGCGATGGGGCGGCGGGCGATGGCCCAGCAGAATATGCCCGCGCCTTTGCCCGGCTGGAAAACCATTACTTCGTCAACGCGGGCTTTCTGGACGGGGATGGCTGGATCCTGCGCAACCTGCCGCGCATCGCCCATCTGCCCGCCATCATCGTGCAAGGCCGTTTTGACATGATCTGCCCGCCGAAATCGGCATGGACCTTGGCCCAAGGCCTACCCAAAGCGCGGCTGCACATGATCCCAATGGCGGGCCACGCGCTGTCAGAACCCGGCATCTCCGAAGCACTGGTCCGCGCCATGAACCAGTTGCGCGACGGCTGATCTGTCGCAAACCCTCTTCCCCCGCAGGCGGCTCTGGCCTATGCGGGGGGAAAGCGCGGAGGCAGGGATGAGCTTCAACACCTTTGGTCACATGTTCCGGGTCACCACCTGGGGCGAAAGTCATGGGCCGGCGATTGGCTGCACCGTTGATGGCTGCCCACCTGGCATTGCGCTGAGTGAGGCCGATTTGCAGCCTTGGCTGGACCGGCGCAAACCCGGCACCTCGAAATTCACCACCCAGCGCAAAGAACCTGACGAGGTGCGCATCCTCTCGGGCGTCTTTGAGGGCGTGACCACGGGCACCTCGATTGCGCTGATGATCGAAAACACCGACCAGCGGTCAAAGGATTACGGCGATATCGCGCAGGCCTTCCGTCCCGGCCATGCCGACATCACCTATCATCAGAAATACGGGGCTCGCGATTATCGCGGTGGCGGTCGGTCATCGGCCCGCGAAACGGCGTGCCGGGTGGCGGCGGGCGGTGTGGCACGCAAGGTGCTGCAAACGCTGATGCCCGGCCTGACCATCCGCGGCTTTATGGTGCAGATGGGGCCGCGTGGCATTGACCGCGCGCGGTTTGACGATGCGGTGATCGACACCAACCCCTTTTGGTGCCCCGATCCGGTGGCCGCCGAGGATTGGGCGATTTATCTCGACGAGCTGCGCCTGTCGCACAATTCGGTGGGCGCGGTGATCGAGGTGGTGGCCTCGGGCGTGCCTGCGGGCCTTGGCGCGCCGCTTTATGCCAAGCTGGATAGCGATCTGGCCGCCGCGATGATGTCGATCAACGCGGTCAAGGCGGTGGAAATCGGCGATGGCATGGCCGCGGCCTGCCTGACGGGCGTGGAAAACGCCGATGAAATCCGTATGGGTCCGAACGGGCCGGAATTCCTGTCGAACCACGCAGGCGGTATCTTGGGCGGCATTTCTTCGGGTCAGCCGGTGGTGGTGCGCTTTGCGATCAAGCCGACGTCGTCGATCCTGACGCCGCGACAGACGATCAACGTCAAGGGCGACGAGATTGATCTGATCACCAAAGGCCGCCATGACCCCTGCGTTGGCATCCGCGCCGTGCCCGTGGGCGAGGCGATGATGGCTTGTGTCTTGCTCGATCACCTCTTGCTGGACCGTGGCCAGACCGGCGGTCAGCGTGGGCAGATCGGCGGGGTTTGACACCCCATTTGGCTGCGAATATCGCCCTGCCGCGCGAAAATCATCGGCGGCAGGGCGCTTGGCCTCTTAGATCAGGAAACTGTCCAGGGTCAGGCCCTGAGTGTCGGTCAACCCGGTCAGAATGATCGCATCGCCATCGCCATAGCTGATGGTGGCGCGGCTGCCCCGGACGCTTAGGCTGGCATTGGTCACCCCCTCAAGCGCGATGTGATCGACGCCAACGGTAAAGCCCTTGATCACATCGCGGCCATCGCCTGCCACAAAGTGGAACACATCGGCCCCAAGCCCGCCCGAGAACAGATCATTGCCCGCCCCCCCGGTCAGCTGATCGCCATCCGACCCCGCCACCAAGGTGTCACGGCCAACACCGCCAAACAGCGCATCCCCCCCCGCGCCGCCATAAAGCTTGTCGCTGCCATCGCCGCCATAAAGCTGGTCGTTGCCCGCGCCGCCATACAAGATGTCATTGCCAAGCCCGCCAAACAGCCGGTCATCGCCATGGCCACCCGTCAGGTGATCGGCCCCGCCTGCGCCGGTCAGCACATTGGCATTGGCATTGCCAACGATCCGGTTGTTCAGATCATTGCCCGTGCCATTGGTCGCAGCCGATCCGGCGATCAACACCAGCTCTTCAAACCCCTCGCCCAACGTGTGCGACAGGGTTGAGCGCACTTTGTCATAGCCATTGCCGCCAGCTTCCGAGATCACATCACCCGCATTGTCGATGTAATAAACATCATTCCCGGCACCGCCCTGCATGGTGTCAGCCCCGGCTTGGCCATCCAGCACATCATGGCCATCGCCGCCAACGATCAGATCATTGCCCTGCCCGGCACGGATGAAATCATTGCCGGTGCCGCCATAAATGTCGTCATCGCCAAACCCGGCGGTGATCTTGTCATTGCCGCCATAGCCCATGATCACCTCGGACAGCCCATCGGCTCCGTCAATGCGGTTGCCTTGGGCATCGGCAAAGCCGATGTGCATGCTGTCATTGCCCGCCGTGCCATCGACGGGCGACGGGGTCAGCGTGACAAAGGCGGTATCCGCTGTGCCCAGCGCATCGGTGATGGTATAGCTAAAGGTCACCGGGCTGGACTCGCGGGTGGCCGTGACGGTCACCGTGCCATTGGCATTCAACCGCAGCTGATCACCGGTTGTCAGCGTCACCGTCTGACCTGCGGTCACGGCAACATCGTTCAGGTGGGTGATCTGCACATCGGTGCGGCCCACGGTCATGTCATTGCCCTTGAGGTTAACCGTGGTCTGACCTTTCGTGGTGACCGACACCGCATCATCGGTGGCAATCAACGCGGTTTGCACCGAATCCGCCACGATCAGCAGATTGCTGTCATAGCTGGCATCCCCCGCATCCGCGATGCCGATGCGAATGGTATTGACCTGCCCCACCAGAACCGGGGCCTTCAAGGTCAGCACCATGGTCAACCCGTCCATCTCGGTGTTGATGATATCGCCCGTGTTGTTGACAAAGAGGTTGGGGTTCACCGTCGTGTTGATATTGTCGATCGAAATATCGCCATCGCCCAGCGCAAGGCTCAGCTTGACGCCATTCACCCAGATGCCCACCGCATCGTTATAGCCCGAATTCACCCATTCCAGATATTCCTCCGAGCCAAAGACCAGCCGCATCGTCAGCGTGTCACCCACGGGCCGGAAGCTTGCGTCAAAAAACGCGCCGTCATAGGTGGCCACACCCGCAATCGCATTCATGCCGGGGTCATTGTTGATCCCCGCCATCATCCCCGAGGTCGAGGACGACTGGTTCGGATCACCGCTGGCATTGGTGAAGGAGGTGGCCAGACCGGTCGACAGGATCACCCCGCTGGCCGAAGGCACCGCACCGGGCGATACGGTCAGCCCGTTGGTGTAAATCCCGGCCGAGCGCGGGTCACCGCGATAGCTGGCGGAAAGAACCGTCACACCATCGCCAAAGATGGTATCGGCCATTTGCATTGCCGTCACATTGGTGACGACAGGCAGTTTAGAAGCTGTAACAGGCAAAGTCTCGTTCCTTTAAAGTTTTGGGTTAATAGGCGCCACGGCCTGACAGAACCGCGCGCACGGTGGCGGCAAGGATCACAAGGTCGCGCGACAGGCGGCCATCGCGCGCATAGCCGATGTCCATGGTCACCATCTCGTCAAAGCCCACCTCGGCGCGGCCCGACACTTGCCAGACCCCGGTGATGCCGGGCAGAACCGACAGGCGTTCCATGGCCTGTGCGGGATAGGCGCGCACCTCTTCGGGCAGCGCAGGACGCGGGCCGACCAAAGACATCTCACCGCGCAAGACGTTGAAAATCTGCGGCAACTCATCCAAGGACAGCCGACGCAGCACACGGCCCACCGGCGTGATCCGCGGATCTTTGCGCGATTTGAAACAAATACCCTCGCGGTCGCTTTGGGCCAAAAGCTCGGCCCGCCGTGCCTCGGCATCCACCTGCATCGAGCGGAACTTGATCATGCCAAAGGGCCGACCATTCCGGCCAATCCGGGTTTGCACGAAAAACACCGGTCCCGGTCCCGACAGCCGCACCGCCAGCGCGATCAGCGCAATCACCGGCCACAGCACCAAAAGACCGGCCACGACCAAGGTCACATCCAAGGGCCGTTTCCAGGCCGGGATCGGGCGGGCGTCAACAGCTTCTGCTAGGCGCTCCACGGGCAGGGCACGCGGCAAGATGCGCCGGCTTTGAACAAATCCGGGCGCCATTGGCTTTGAGCTCGGCGCAGCTTGCAAATTGGACGGACGAAAATAGGCGGTCATAAAAATCTCCTTACTCGGAATGGGGGGTGGGGTCGGGCGGCGGCGCTTAATGCGGCAGGCCCGGATCCCCGGCATAGGCATGGGTAAAGACGACGCCGCCGCCTTGTCGCGGCAAGGTGTCAAGGCGCAGGATATTGGCCGCCACCACGGCCTTGCGGTCCGAGGGGCGCACTTCGGCAAGGCCAAGATCAGAGGCCGACAGCAGCAGTTCGGCCTTCAGGCTGGCGCTGGGGCTTTGGGCGCAGATCAGGATCAGATCGTGCCCCTCGCTCAACTGCGCCAGCGCCTTGCGGATCGCGCCAATCCCGGTCCCAGTGTCGGTCTGGCGCAGATCATGGCCCGCAGGCATCAGATCCAACCCCTCGCCCAAGGCAACCGGGGCTGGCGTCAGCCCCATCAGCAACTCGCGCCAACCGGGGGCATCGCCCAGATCGTGCTGGCGGCTGATGGTGGTTTCTTCAAAATCGGCATCAATCAGCAAAACCCGCGTGCCCGCTTTGGCAAAGCTTTTCGCCAGATCCAGCGCAGCGGCGCTGGGGGCCTTGCCGTCAAGGCTGGTAAAGGTGATGACCCGCGCCATTCCGGCGGCATGGGGCTGGCGCAGCGGGTGCAATTGCAAGGCATTACGCAGACGGTCCGGCTCTGACAGGCTGGGGCGATGCTGCGGCACTACGCGCAGCACCGGCACCCGATGCGAAAACCGGATCAGCGCATCGGAATAGCGCAGCTTGCCCGAGGTCAGACCCATCACCAGCGCCAAAAAGAACGGCAACACACCCCCCGCCCCCAAACCGGCGGCGGCCAGCATCTTGCTGCTGTCCTCGATCGGCTCGGCCATCTCGGTGGCGGGTGACAGAATGGCGGTATAGCCCGGCAGCGCGCGCCCCGCCTCCAGCCGGATCATTTCCAACGCGCCGCTGGTTTCTTCCAACAGCTTGCGCACATCCTTGGCCTCTTGCTCCAACGCGGCCAATTCGGCGCGCTTGCCGTTCAACTCACGCGCCTCGGCGCGGGCCCCGGCCAATTGCGCGGTGATCTTTTCCAAAAGCGCGGCAATCTCGGCCAAACTCGCTTCGGCATTTGCGCCCGATGTATCGGTCAGCGCGCCGGTCTGGCCCAGAACCTTGATCTGCTCGCGCCGATCCGACATGGCGCGGTCAATCACACCAATCTGTTCGCGCAGATCCATCACCTGAGAGCTGTTCGGCGGATAGCGCAGCAACAACGTCGACAGTTCCGCCTCACGCTTGGCGCGGTCAAAGTTCAAATCGGCCAAGGCACGGTCCAGCAAAGTGGCGCGCATGATCTCATCATCCGACATATCGGCCGAAGATTCGCCCGCTGCCGTGCGCATCGCGGCCAGCGTCGCCTCGATCTCGGCACGCCGCGCCGACAGCGCATCAATCTGCGCCACCTTTTCCACATGCGCCTTGGCCAAGGCGTCGATGCCATATTCGCCGCCCACATCCAGCGTGCGCTGGCGAATATCCTTTTGCCGGGCCAACAGATCATCTTCGCGCAGCTGCAATTCAGCCAGCCGCACATCGCTGCGGGTGCTTTCCGCCTCGGCCTGCAAATCCAGATAGGCGGTGGTCACCGCATTGATCTTGGCCGCCGCAAAGGCCGGATCGCGGCTCTTTGTTTTCAGCGTGATCAGGCTGTCATTGCGCTTGATCTCAATCGCGCTGGACAGATCGCGCGGCGTCATCTCGGCCACCTCTTCGGGCCAAGCCGCCGTCATCATCGAAATCGCCCGCGCCATCACCGGGTCCGAGGCAACAGTGGTGGTTTCCGCCTTCACAAAACTGTCAAAGGTTTTCAAAACGGAATCATCGCCCGTGCGATATAAGATATTGGATTCCTGCGGAAAAACCCGCAAAATCGCGCTGCCCTCATACAGCTTTACACCCATCTGAAAACCGCCCAAGGCAAAAGCCTGGGCCAAGACCGCCGCCGCCAACCCAGCCGCGCGCCAGCGCCCCCGCATGGCACGCGCCAGCCCGGCAATCGGGCTTTGCTCTGGCGGACCGGCGGGCTCAGCCGCAGGGAGGGCCTCGACGAGACCCAGATCAAGATCGGCATGGGCAGTCATGGTTACACCTTGCCCGAAAGGCTGGGACGGGTGGTGGCGTCGCGCTCCCATCGCGGTGCCGCGCGTTCGGTGGCCAGCCGCAGCCGAACCCAGGCCATCACGGCGACAAAGACCACCAGATCACCCCAGCGCTGCGGCTGCGACACCGCCGCCATCAGCATGGCCCCCACCCCTTCGCGCAAGGGGGCGGGACGGCCCATGGCCGAAATCACCCGCGCCCCGCGCAAACTGCGGCACCGCGTCTGGATCAGGCTGGACAGGTTGCGCGGCGCACGCGCGACAAAACGGCAGGCGGCGACAAAAGCCACCTCATCGGCGGCAAAGGCGCGGCGGATCCACTCATCATCGCCCGTGACCAAAGGCAGCGGAAACACGCGCTGCACCCCCTTGGGCGACAGGGCAAACAAGCCGCCAAACTTACCATGGGTGAAATAGGGGTTCAGCATCCATGCCCGAACCCAAGACCGAACCGCGGGCGAGGCCCCGGCGCTGTCCACCTCCATCGTGCCACAGGCAGCCAAGGCGCGGTCGTCCAACAAAGGCGCAATCAGCGCCAGCACCTGCGAGGCGGTCACATCAAGATCGGCATCCAGACAAACCACCGGACGCGAGGGCAACGCATAGCTGACACCCAGATTCAGCGCCTGAGATTTCCCGGCAATCGGGGTTTCCAACACCAAAGCCTCGGGGGCTGCTGCCCGCGCCACGGCGGCGGTGTCATCTGTGCAGGCATTGGCAATCACGATCAGCCGCAAACGGCCCCGGGCCAGCCCCTGCTGCAAGGTCGCCAAGGTGCGACCGATCACCGCCGCTTCATTCCAAGCGGGGATCAAAACGGTGGCAAGTTCGCTCATTGGCGCCAGTCCCGCCCTTGATCGGCCTTGGTGCCCGACCAGATAAAGCCCCGCACCGCATCCAAAAGACTGGACGAGGCGGTGCCGCGGTCGATCACCGCCATGCTGCGCTCGGTCCGCGCCAGCGCGCCGGAAATCGCAGCGCAGAGGCTCGCGCTGTCCTCCACCACCGTCACATTCGACAAGCGCGCCATTTCGGCGGCCGTGTCGCGCTGGTGGTCGTTGCGATGCTCCCCCAGATCGGCGCGGCGCGGCATCAGGATCAGAGGTTTGCCAAACTCCAACGCGGTCAGGATGGTGCCCATCCCCGCATGGGCCACGATCACCCGCGCCTGCATCACACATTCGGCAAAGCGGTCTTGGTCCATCTGTTCGATCTGGGTGAGATGGGCATAACGGTTCAGCGTGCGCCCGGTCTGGGCCAGCACAGGCATCGACGGGTTCAACGAGGCCCAAGTGTCCAGCGCCAGCAACAGACGGTCAAAAGGCAACTGGGTTCCAACGGTGGCAAGGATCATGACAAAGGCTTTCGGGAAAAAGGAAAGATTACAAAACAGCGCCGCGATATTCGGCCCCATGGGCCTGCGCGACGGCGGGCCATTGCGACAGCACCAGATCCGCCGCACGCTGCGCCAGACGGGCCGACACCGACAGCTCTCGGGTATTGGCAATGGAATCGAGGAACATGGTGCGTGCCCCCAAAAGGCGCGCGATGCGGATTGCCAGATAGCCCCCCGCCGCCCCGGTCGACACCACCACATGCGGACGCACCCGCAGCACAATGATCGCAAGGCGGATCGCCGCCATCACCAGCCGCAGCTTGGTGTCCTTATTGGCGTCAGGATAAAGATGCACCGGCGCCGGGGCGACCATGGGTGCAGCCGAACGGTCAACCGTGGCATAGTGAATCTCGGTGCCCTCAAAGGCCGGACGCAACCGCATCAGCTGCACCCAATGACCACCGCCCGAGGCGACGGCAAGCACGCGGCGCGGTGTTGGTCTAGGGGTTTGCAAGGTCTGCATTGTGGTCTCCGATGAAGCATTCTGCCTTATCGAAGTTTTACCCGTCTCTTTCTCCAAAGGCTTGCGAACAAAAGGAAAGCCAAAGGGTCCGTGGGGGTGGTCACCCTATCCTTGCGGATAGGCCAAGGCCGGTTTCCGCGCCTTACAAAGCTGGTTATAAAGCGCGGTCAGACGCTCGGCCTTGGCCGCCCACAGACCCTGTGTCAAAACCTTGTCACGCGCGGCATTTCCCATGGCAACGGTAAGGCGGGGGTCGGCCGAAAGGTGGCGAATTGCGGCCGCAATATCGGCTGCGAATCGCTCTGGCGTGGTCACCGGCAGGCGAATGCCGCAGCGGTCATCCACAATGTAATCCGGCCCACCCCGCGCGGCGGTGATGATCGGCAGACCATGGCGCATCGCCTCATACAAAACCCCACCCGCCGGTTCGCGGAACGAGGGGAACACAAAGGCGTCATGGCTGCGATAGAGCGTCTCGATCATCTCGCGCGGTTGGCGGCCCAGAAAGCGCACCCGGTCGGCCACACCCAGCGCCACCGCCTCGGCCTGACACAGCGCAATCTCCTCACCCGCGCCCGCGCTGGTCAGCGTGACATGGGGCAGATCGCGCAGATGGGCCAAGGCCCGCACCGCATCACGCAGCCCCTTGGTCCGCACCCCACGCCCGACATGCAAGAGCCGCAGATGCCCCGGCGTCCGCGCATCGCTGCGCGGCGGCTCGACATCGTCGATCCCCAATTCCAGCATCGGCTCAAACCGCTGCAAGGGAATATCGCCCAAGACCTCTTGCATATAGGGCGCCACGCCCAGAACACAGGCTGCCCGCGAATAGCTGGCGCGCAGCCACGGATCGTTGCGAAAGCGAAAGGCATCCAAGGCGCGCAGCCGGGTGAACAAAGGGGCCGACCCCGCCTCGGCGCGAAACGCCTCTGGCGTGTCCAGCGCACCGCCCAAGGGGCCGATGACATAAGGCACATCGAAATGCCGCAAGGGCGAGGCATAGCGCGCCGCCTGCGGCATCAACTGATGCGCCACGTCAAACCGCTCACCCCGCTTTTGCGCCGCCGACAGCCACGCCCGCACATGACCGGCAAAGATCGGCCATGCCGGTTTCAGCATAGCATTCAACCGCTCATGCCGACGCACCAGCGCCGGCTCGGGCCAGGTGACCACCCGCGCGCCGGGCAATTGCGTGGCCAGCGCCGTGCGACCGGGGCGCTCAAAGGACAAAACCGTCAGGCTGACCCGCGCGGCCAGCGCCTCGGCCCATTTAAAGGCCACAAAGGCCTCGCCCACATCGGTGCCGTCGATATTCGGCGCGATCAACAGAACATTCATGCCGCGCGCGCCTTTGGCCAAGCCGCGCCAAACCCGGCCACCACACCCATGAAATGGCGCGCCCGCTCGGCGGCCTGCGGACGGCGCAACAGCGCAAGCCCACCCCACCCCACCGCGCGCGAGATGTTGAACAGCGCCAAAAGCCCAAAGCAGGCCAAGCCGCCCATGCGGCCAAAATGCTTGGCATGCAGCCGCACCGTGCCTTCGGTCAGCATCAGATCGCGCCGATGGTTCAACCGCCGCACCGACCCGCCACCGAAATGGGTGATGTCGCCCAAAGGCACAAACACCACCCCCCAACCGGCGCGGTCAAAACGGCGGCACCAATCGGTTTCCTCGCCGTAAAAGAAAAAGCTTTCGTCCAAAAGCCCGACCTGCGCCATCGCGGCGCGGCGCACAAACATCGCACAGCCCGAGATCACCTCGGCGCGGTGTTGGCCGGTCTGGCCCGCGTTCGGCGCCTCACGCTTGTGCAGGCCAAGCGTCTGGCGCGCCAAACGGTAAAGCGAGGGAAAGGCCGTGGCCGATCCCTGCACCGACCCATCCCGGTTCAGAATGCGCGGGCCAAGAACGGCCACGCCCGGCTGATCATCCAGCCAGCGCACCGCATCGGGCAGAACCGAGCCATGCACCAAAGTGTCGGTGTTCAACAGCAACACATGCCGCCCCACAGCCCGCGCCAAGGCCTGATTGTTGGCCGCCGCAAAGCCGCGGTTGTCGGGATTGGCAATCAGCCGCAGATCGGGGAACTCGGCCATCATCATCTGCACCGACCCATCGGTTGACCCGTTGTCCACCACCCAAACCTCGGCCCGCAGATCGCCCAGCCCGGCCCAAACCGAAGCCAGACAGTCGCGGAGCATGTCGCGGGTGTTCCAATTCACGATGACAATAGAAAGGTCCATTATGGCTCCTGTAACGGCGATGCTGCGATGTATCAAAACAGACGCCCCAGCGCGGGGCGCAGGCGGGGCACGGCGCGGTGCAATGGGGGGATGCGCGCTATTCCTTTGGACAGGACGGAAGGGCGTGGCCGTTCGGGTTTGACATCATAAAGCCAAGCCCCCGATCCGATCAGGAACAAGAACAGCACAAACAGCGCATTCCACAGATGCACCGTCGCCGCCGCCACCGTGATGCCAAACAGCGTAAAGGCCCAAGCATGACGCGCCCGGCGCCATGTTTCGGGCAGGTTCTTGCGCCGACCAACGGCAAAGACCAGCCCCAGCATCAGCCCCACCAGCATGGCCCAGGCGGGCAGCCCATAACGCATGGCGATCAACAGCCAGAAATTGTCCATACTGTCCGACATCCAGACCGGACGCACCCAATCGCCCAGCCCGATCCCCAAAATCGGATGCCGCGCCACCTCGGCGGTGCCATATTCAAACAGCAAGATGCGGTTATAGGCCGAGACGGTGGAAAAGGTGAAATAGGTCACAAAAACATGGAACGGCGTGCGGTTTGAAAACAGATCAATGCACAGATAAATCAGCGCGAAAAACGCCATCAGGATGCGCCAATGGCCCTTGATCTTGCCCAAAACCCGCTCCCACACGGCAACAAACATCTGCATGATCAACACGACATAAGGCCCGCCCGAGGCGGACAGAAAGGTGCCCGTCGCCACGCCAATCACCTTGGCCATCCCGCTCATATTGGTCAGCCGCTTTTCGGCCAGCACGAAATAGGCCATCGAAAACGCCGCCGCGGAAAAAACGCCATAAAGGATCGGGTGATCAAAGGGGCCAAAGGTGCGCTCCAACCCCATGCGCTGGTCAATCCTTGGTGCCGGCGCGCCGCCGGTAACACTGGCAATGCCATCATGCAGGATATGGATCGAGGTCAGCGCCTCGGGGATCGTGAATAGCAGCATCCCCACCACGATCATCACAAAGGCTTGGGCCAGCGCGCGGAAATCCTCATAGCTGCGGATATAGAGCCGGCCCAAAAGATAAGACCCGGCGAATTCGACAATATAAATCCCGCCCGACTCCAGCCCCTGAACCAACCCACCCCAGTTGATCAGCGCCAAGAGCGCCAAAAACGAATGTCCCAGCGCCAGCGCGTCAAAGATATGCGGCTTACCGCGCTTGCCCGAAAACAGCATGAAAAGCATCGGCACGAACATGACCAAAAGCACCACGCGATACATCGACAGGCGCAAACTGCCCACGCTCAGCCCCACCGAGGTGGGCATCATCATGCCAAAGAAAAACAGCGCCACCACGATGGGCACGCCAAAGATCGTGCCGCGGCGGCGGCGGGCAGCGGCTGTGCTGGCCATGGTGTCAGACCCCAACCCGCGCCGGGCTCTGGCGGGGCAAAAGGGCAGGCCGTTCCACCAGATACCAGCTTAAAACCGCAAAGGGCAGCGTCGCGATCAGTGACAGAACCGCCAGCGCCGGGGCCGACAGGCCGGGCACATAATGCGCCAGATGCTGCGCCACGGGCCAGCCATAGATATAAAGCCCAAAGCTGACATCGGCCCGCAACGGCGGCAGCCGCAACCGAAAAGCCAGAACCAAAAGCCCATGGCCCAAAGCCGCCACCGCAAAGGGCCACCCCAAATGCGCAAGGGCGCAAAGCCCCAGCGTCAGAACCGGCGACAAAGGCAGCCGATCCCGCCCGGCATAGGCCAGCATTCCAAAGGCAAAGGCCAAAAACAACGGCGCAAAGGTCATCAGGCGATGCGGCAGGCCCGGCATCGCCCACAGCGCGACCGCCACCAGACACAGCACAGCGCAGCCCATCCAATGGCGCAACAGCCCCAACCGCACGGCAAGGAAACACAGTGCATAGGCCGCAACCTCATGAAACAGGCTCCACAACGGGCCATTGACCACCCCCGGCATCGCCGCATCGGCAAAGGCGCCGGGCAGATGATGCTCCAAAGACACCAGCGTGATCCCGCGCAGCCAATAGCTCGCGGCGGCCCAGGATGTCAGATCAGCCCCCGACAAAGCGGCCAAACCCAAGGTCACCAACAGCGCCACGCCCAGCCCCGGCGCAATCCGCCGCGCCCGCGCCTGCCAAAAGCGGGCCGCGGTGCTGCGCTCGGCGCTGGGGGCGATCAAGAGGCCCGACAGAAAGAAAAACCCCACCACCGCCCAACCGCCCAGCGAATGGCCGGTCAGGGCCTTCAACGGCTCGGCCACCCCAGCGCCCTGCGCCAAGGGCCACGCATGGCTGACAATCACCGCCGCCGCCAACACCAGCCGCATGAGATGCAAATTGTTGGACTGGCCCCGCCCAAAGACCGCGCCAAGGCTCTGGCCACCCCGCATCACCGCGCGCCCCCGATCACCACCGCCCGCCACAGCCGCTGCCGCCAAATGCGCCGCGCCGTGCCCGCAACTGACGAGATCTTTGCCCGCAACGGCAGGACAAGCCACGCCTGCATCAACGGCAAACCGCGATCGGCAGGCACCACCATGCCAAAGCCACGCATCGCCAAACGGCGGCCCCAAACCGCCCCTTGGGCCGCCACCAGATTGGGCTGCGCCTTGGCGATCACGTCCACCGGCTGCGTTTCGGCCACCAAAACCCCCGCCGCAATCGCCGCCTTGACCAGCCGCAAACCCGCCGCGCTGCGCGCCACCACCAATGAACGGCCCGCATCCGTGTTGCCCTCGGGCGGGGTGTGCCACGGGTCACCCACCGAAATATCGGCAAACGCGCCCGTGTGATCGGTGCAAATCCGGCAGCGCCAGCGCCGTTCCGATTGCAAGATCTTGCCCCAGCCCGTGCAATAGGGAATGCCGGGGCTGTCCTGCTCGATCCCATCGGCATCGCGATAGCGCGCCTGCATCAGCCCCGGCCACCCATTGCCGCGATAGCGCAGGTCCAACACCGTGGCATCCTTGGGCACGCCCAGCCGGTCCAACAACCGATCGGTCGCCACCAGATTGGGCGCACCGGCGCAGAAAATGGCAATGCTCAGCGGCAGCTTTGCCGAAAGCGAAGGATCGCTCGTTTTGGCCTTGTGAACCGAGGCGACATCGCAAGGCTTGCCGATAAAGGCCACCGCAGCCGTGCCCGCCGCAACCGCGCCCAGCGCCTCGGCAGGGCTGGCTTGGGCATAGCGCGAGCCTGCACCCCGCATCAGCCCAGCCCGGTCATGGCTGATGACCGCCTCATTCAAACGCGGATCCTCGGCGCGCGCCGCGATATGGGCGACGCCGCCCACCAACCCCTGCTCCAGCGCAAAAAGCGCCAGCGCTGTCACCGCGCCACCCGACGATCCCCGGTGACGGATCTCGGCATCCGCCGCATGGGCAGACCATGCGCCCAGCACCGGGCCAAAGCCGTCGTCTCCGGCATGGGCGGTGAAATCCGCCCCGGTCCCGGCACATAAAGACACCGCCTGCTCCGCCGCCGCCCGCCCTTCGGCAGAGGCGGCAACCACCGGACGGCGGCCATGCACCGGATCATCCACCATGCGAATGGCCTTGGGAAACGCCCCGGCGCAGGCGCCGCATCCGGTGCAAAGATTGCGCTGAACCGCGCGGGTGATGGGATCGGTCCGGGTCATACGGGCACCTTTGAAAAACCAAACTTCGGAAAAGACAGGCCCAGCGCAGGCCAAGCCAGATGCAGCGCGCGCAAGGTCGCCATCGCCTCGCCCAGCGCCGCCGCCGCCGCAATGGCGACCAAGGGCAGGCCCGCCCATGCCGCGAAAAGCGCCGGGGCCAGTGCCGCCGCGCGCCACAGATTGGCACGCGCCGGATCGCCCGTGCGGCCCAGAATGACCGCCAGTTGCGACAAGGGCGTGCGCCAAATGCGCCCCGCCGCCGCCAGCCCCAGCGCCAGCGCAAGACCCGCCTCGGGGCGGAACCCCGCGCCATAAATCAGGCCAATCACCGGCGGCGCCATCAGCGCAAAGCCCAGCGCAAAGCCAAGGCCCAACAGCGCGTAAACCACCAAGGCCCGCCGCATCAGCGCCGCCAAGGCCACCGCCGCCAAGCCGCGCAACCGTGGTGCCAAGAGCGACCCCGCCGCACGCCCGGTGATCTGGGCGGGCAACATGGCCAGTTGCAAAGCCACGCCATAAATCGCCACCTCGCTCCAGCCATACCAGCCCGCCACGATCAAGCGATCCGCCTGAAAGGTCAGAAACATCAGCCCGGCATTCACCACCAGAGGCGCGCCGAAACCCAAAACCTCGGCCAGAACGGCGCGGTCAAAGGCCAGCGCATAAGGGCTGCGCGCCACCAGATGCGACAAGATCACCTGCGCCAAGGCTTGGGCCAACAAGACCAACAGCATCGCCCGGTGATCGGCCCAGATCATCAAGGCCAGCGGCAGCGCCGCCAGCATCGCCAGCACCGCGCCCCCTTCAACCACCGCCATCGGCATCAGGCGCAAATCACGCTCGGCCAGCCGGTAATCCAGATGCAACAGCCCCCGCATCAGGGGCGACAGCGCCAGCGCGGCATAGGTCGTGGCCGCAGCACCCCCCTCAAAGGCCAAGGCCATCGGCAGCGCCAAAAGCCCCAGCAGCACCGCCGTCGCCCCACCGCGCAAAAGGCTCGCCCCATGCAGCGCGGCCAAAAGCCCCGCAGGCATTGCACCCGGCCGCTGCATCAACAGCCGCTCGATCCCGACATCGCTGACCATCTCCGCCAGCCGCAAAACCAGCGTCAGCACAATGGCCCGGCCCAGCTCATCGCCGCCGATCATCCGCGCCAGAATGGCCGAACGCGCCAGCGCGCCCGCCTCGGCCAACAGGGGGACGCACCAGCCAATCAGCCGGGTCGGCAGACGTGCAGACAAAACTGATGGCATAATTTACCCGTCGATCTGCGCGACAATCGCATCCATCTGCGCCTCGGCCCGGTCTTTCAGATCCGGCAGCCGCTCGCGCAGGGTAAAGCGCGTCATCTCGCGCGCCGCATAGGAAAACCGCACCATCTCGGCCAAGGCATCGGGGCCAAGCAGGCGCAGATCGGCCACATGATCGGCCAGCCCGCATTGGGCAAAGACCCCCGCCGTCTTGTCAGAATAGCCAAGGCCCAAGGTGGGCGTGCCCGAGGAAAACGCGCCAATCGTGGCATGCATCCGGGCACCCGCAAACCACGACAGCCGCGCCAGCACCCACTTCAACTCCATCGCATCCATGTTGCCGGTCAACACCTCAACCCGGCCCGGAAAATCAGGGTCCAACACCGCCTTCAGCTTCAACGAAGCCGCAAGGTCGCTTTCGCGGTCCGACAGGTTGCGGTGAACATGCGGCACCAACAACAGGCGCAGCGTGGGATCTTGGGTCAAAAGCTCACGCGCCACAGCGGTGATCTGATCATCATGGCGCGCGGCAAGGCCGAAATTGGCCTGCGCCGCCGCGGCGTTTTGCATCAGCAGCCCCGACACATTCAGCCCCGCCACCGGAAAATCGCGCGTGGGCGACAGCCAGGGCTTGATCTCTGCCGGCAGATCCTGCGGCTGGCGCTGCGGCAGGGCCACGGCCATATCAATGCCCAAACGGTGACGATCCGGGTCAAAGCGGTTGCCCAGCGCCTCTTGCAAAAAGGCAAAGCTCGCCGCATCGCGCACCCAAACCGCACGGGCCGCCGCCAGAATTCCAATCGCCTCGGCCCGGTGCACCGGGTGGTTGAACGGCCCCAAGGTCTGCGGCAACAAAATCAACGGCAAGCCATTGTCCAAAGCCAGCCGCTTTGTCAGCACCATCGCCCGAAATCGGCGGGGCCCGTAAAGATCGGTAAAGCTATCACCACCCGACACATCCAAAATCGCCCGCGATCCCGCGATCAACCGGGCCGAGGCGCTGTGCCCGCCGCCAATCCGCGCCAAGGCGCGCACCGTGGCCAGACTGTCGCTGCGCCAATAGCGGCGGTGATGGGTCAGTCCCAGACGGCTGACAGTGGCAAAGCCCATATCGGTCTGGCGCACGCCCCGGCCATGATCGGCCACCGCCAAAGGCCCCGCCTGCCGGGCCGCCAATCCGGCCAGCGCCGAAAGGCACAGCGCACTGACGCCTTGATTGCCAGTGTCAGGTGCGGCGTTAAGAAGCGTGATCATGGGAAACATGCCTTTAGTTATCTATTGACTGATCTTTAGATATCCGTTCCCCATCCGTTACGTCTGCTGTAAGGCGGGATAGGTTTCGGGGCCAAACGGTTCGTTTTGGCAAAACAGGATCGGCGGAATGTTCGTTCGAAGAGTGCGGTTATCCTTTTGGATAGGTCTGGGGCTGGCCCTGACGGCCCTAACCGCCTGCACGCCGATTCTCGACAAGACCAAGCTGCGCCATGATGGCGTGGTCGAACGCATGACCGTCACAGCCCCGGCCGTGGCGCGCAAAGGTGGTCCGGCCTGTGGCGGTGCCAAATTGGCCGCCGGGGTCAAGGGCGGCGAGAAATCCGGCAGCGGCTTCACCCCCACCATGGGCTATCGCGTGGGTCCGGGCGACAATCTGCGCTTCAACATCTTTGGCGAAACCGGCATGTCCGATCTGACCGCGCGGGTCGATGATGCGGGCTTTGTCCAACTGCCCATCGTCGAGCTGGTCCGCGTCGGCGGCAAAACCACCCGCGACATTCAGGCCGAACTGAAAGAGGCCTATGCGCCGCATTTCATCAACCCTTGGATCACGGTCGAACTGGTCAACGCCGAAAGCGCGCCCTTGTATTTCTTGGGCGAATTCCGCGAGCCGGGCGTGCGCTATATGAAAGGTGCCACCAATGTGCTTGAGGCCGTGGCACTGGCGGGCGGCCTTGGCCCTGACGCCTATCTGCCCGGCGCGCGGCTGTTGCGTGATGATCGGATCTGCACCGTCGATCTGAACGCACTTCTGCGCAACGGCGATTTTGCCCAAAACGTCTGGATGAAGCCGCGCGATGTGCTCTTTGCGCCGTTGAAAGAAGATATGTCGGTCTATGCCCTTGGCGCGGTCAACCGCCCGCAGGCCATTGCCTTTGGTGCCGAGGGGCGCACGCTGTTGCAGGTTCTGTCCATGGCAGGCGGACCCGTGCCGGGCCAAGCCCATCTTGCCGAAATTCGCATCATCCGCACCGCCTCTCCCACCCAAGGAGAGCTGATCGTGGTCGATGCCACCGCCATGCTGGCCGGGCGCGGTCTGGATTTCCCGCTGGAACCGGGGGATGTGGTGTTCGTGCCGCGCACCGTCTTGGGCGACTGGAATGTCGCAATCGGGGAAATTCTGCCCAGTTTGCAGGTGATTGGCGGCGTTTTGACCCCAATCACCTTGATCGAAAGCCTCAAGAACGACTAAATTACGCCACGTTCTACCATTTTGTCACCCCGTTTGGTGTCTAAATCCTGTCGGTGACTTGATGAGGGTATGATGAGAATCTTATTGGCGGATGATCAGGAGCTGGTGCGCGAGACAATCGCCGCCTTCTTGCGCATGGAACCGGGGATCGAGGTGGACGTCGCCGACGACTTCCCCTCGGCGCTGGCTTTGGCACGCCGGGATGTATCCTATGATCTGGTGCTCTTGGATTACATGATGCCCGGCATGAATGGGTTGGCCGGGCTTGCCGCCATGAAATCGGCCACGCCACGCACGCCCGTGGCCATCATTTCGGGGTCAGCCTCGCGGGCTGTGGCCGAACAGGCGCTTGCCGAAGGGGCCGCCGGGTTCTTGCCGAAAACCATGTCCACCCGCACGCTGATTGCGGCGCTGCAATTCATGGCCGCAGGCGAAATCTATGCCCCCCGCTCGATGATGACAGAACGCGAATCCGCCACGCCCTTGCTGGCCGGCGCGCAACTGACACCGCGCGAAACCGAAGTGCTGCGCTATCTGTGCCGTGGCCTTGCCAATAAGGAAATCGCCCGAGAACTGGATCTCCAAGAGGTGACTGTAAAGCTGCATGTCAAAACGCTCTATCGCAAGATCGAGGCCCGCAACCGCACCCATGCGGCGATGATCGCCAAAGAGGCCGGGCTGTTTTAACCTATCCTAAATGATAGGCTTATAATCTTTTGAGACGCAGACTTTTCTAAAGTTGGGGACTATGCACCATTTCGCAGCACCAGCCACCCGGAGATTTGTTTGATGACCATTGCTCACCTGTTCAAGACCACCAGCGCCGTCGCCTTGGCCCTGTCTTGTGTCGTCTCCACCGCCCTTGCCCAAGACGCGCCCGCCCCCCTGCCCGCCCCGACGGGTGAGGTGATTTTGACCGTCTCGGGCAATATCGCAAACACCAATGCCGAGGGCGCTTTGGCCTTTGATGCGGCGCTCTTTGCCACCTTGCCCCAGCACAGCTTTACCACCTCCACGATCTGGACCGAAGGCACCGCCACCTATACCGGCGTTCTGCTGCGTGATCTTTTGGCTGCCGCCGGGGCCACGGGCAGCACCGTGACGCTGACCGCGCTGAATGATTACGAAATTTCAATGCCCGCCGCCGATGCGCTGGAAGATGGCCCCTTGCTGGCCAATCTGTCCAATGACGAACCCATGTCAGTGCGCGACAAAGGCCCGGTCTGGATGATTTTTCCTTTTGACGATGTCGCCGCTTACCGGACCGAACAAACCTATTCCCGGTCCATTTGGCAGCTTAACCGTATTGAGATTAAAGACTGACATTTCGAAAAACACCTTCCGTTTCCGCATCGCTCCCCACCCGTGGCGGGTGGGGCAAAGCGGTGCGCATCGCCATTGCCCTGCTGATCGCTGCGGCCTTCAGCGTGATCATGTCCTTGGTGATCCAGCTTCAGGCCGAACTCCGGCTCTTGCAAGAAGAGCCGGTGGACAGCCTGCATTGGAACGTCACCCAGCTTGAACTTGATGTCGTCCGGCTTGAGGCTGCCGCGCGGCTGGCCTTGGCTCAGCCAGACTCGGATCTGGCCGATGTGCGCCGCCGGTTTGATCTGTTCTACAACCGCGCCGGAACGGTGACCGATGGCGCGATGTTTGCCCGCTTTGGTCTGGCCGAAACCGTGGCACCGGTCAAAGACCGGATGCGCAGCTTTCTGTCGACCACTGCGGCGCTGGTGGATGGGCCCGATCCCGCCCTGCGCGCCGCCCTGCCGCAAATTGCCACCGCTGTCGCGGATCTGCGGCAAGATTTCCGCATCATGGCCATTCAAGTCGTCGAGGTGAACGCGGCCATGCGCGACGAACAGCGCGCGAACCTTCGCGATATCTTGCAAAAAACCGGCATCGCCAGCCTTGTGCTGGTCAGCCTTCTGGTCGGGCTTTTGGCGCTGGTCTTGGGCCTGAACCGCCGCGCCGACCGTCGCACCCGCGAGGTTGAACGCATCACAGCCCGGCTTGAGGCCACCGTTGCCACCGCGCTTGATGGGGTGATCGTTGCGGGCCTAGATGGCAGGGTGATCGACTTTAACGCAGCGGCCGAGGCCATCTTTGGCTATCGCCGCGATGAGGCGATCGGCCAATCTCTGGGCAAGCTGATCGTGCCGAAACGCCATGTTCAGGCCCATGATGCCGGCATGGCGCGGATGCGGGAAACCGGGGTGAAACATGTCGTCGATGCCGGGCGCATCCAGATCACCGCCATGCGCAAATCGGGCGAGGAATTTCCCGTCGAAATGTCCATCGCCAGCAGCGACGGCCCCGATGGGATGATCTTCGTCGCCTATCTGCGCGACATTTCCGATGCCCGAAAGGCCGAGGCCGCCTTGGTCGCCGCACGCGACAAGGCGCAGGCCGCCGAACAGACCAAAACCAATTTCATCGCCGTGATGAGCCATGAGATGCGCACGCCGCTGAATGGCGTCATCGGCTCGCTCGACATTCTGGGCCGCTCGGACATGCAGCCGCAGCAAAAGCGCTTTCTCACACTGGCGCGCAGCTCTGCCCAACAATTGCTGCGCCATGTCAATGATGTCTTGGACATTTCGCGGGTCGAGGCGGGGCATCTTAAGGTGGTGACTGACCGGCTGGATGTGCCCGCACTGGTGGCCACCCTTGTCGATCCAATGCGCCCAACGGCGGCGAAAAAGGGGCTGGATCTGACCGTCAAGATCCTTAACGATTTTCCCGCACTTTGGGGCGATGCCTTCCGGGTTGGGCAAATTTTGCAAAACTTCGTGTCAAATGCGATCAAATTCACCAACAGCGGCGGCATCACCGTTGAGGTTGAATTGCAGCGCTTGGGCGAGACTGAGGCCGAGGTTGAATTTCGCGTTATCGACAGCGGGCTTGGCATTGCCGAGGGCGATCAGGACCGCGTGTTCGAAGATTTCGTGATGGTCGATCCCTCGCATGGCCGCTCGGTTGGCGGCACGGGTCTGGGTCTGGCCATCTCGCGCCGGGTGGCCCGCGCCATGGGCGGCGAGGTGGGCGTGGAAAGCGAATTGGGCGAGGGAAGTTGTTTCTGGCTGCGCCTGCCCTTGGCGCTGGACAAGGCCGATACCGGCCGCGCTGACCGACGCAATCAGCCGGTCATGCCAGCCGCCCCCGCCCAGATCGTCCCCCCACCAAAGCCCAGCCCGGCCAAATCCACCAAGGCCAAAGCAACCCCCAAGGCCCCAGAGAAGGGCCAAGATAGCGGCCTGAAAATTCTGATCGTCGAAGACAACGAAGCCAACCGCATCGTGCTGGAAGAGATGCTGCATCATCTGGGCCACCGCGTCGACATGGCCAATGACGGCGGCGAAGGCGTGGAAAAGGCCCGCGCCACCCGCTTTGACCTGATCTTGATGGACCTGTCGATGCCCCTGATGGATGGCTGGACCGCCGCCAGCGCCATTCGTCTGGGCGGCGCGTCAGAACACAGCCGGATTCTGGCCGTCACCGCCCATGCCAAGCCCGACCGCATCGACCGCATGATCGAAAGCGGCTTTGACGGCTGGCTGACCAAACCTCTGTCCATCGACAGCCTCTCTGCCGCCTTGGCCGAGGTGCCCTCTCCCAACGCGCCCGCCAAGGCCGCGATGAAACCCAACCCCGCCCCCCGCAAACACCCCGACGACCTGCCGCAGGACGACCGCCTTGGCCGCTTTGAACCCAGCCGTCTGGCCGAATTGCGCAAGGTCATGGAGCCAAAGGCGCTCAACCGGCTGATGGCCAGCTTTGAAACCCAGATGGATGCCCTGCTGCACTTTGTGCAATCGCCCGAGGCGACCGCCGATCTGCCGCAGATGGCCAAAGAGGTTCACGCCGGGGTGGGGGCTGCGGCGATCTTAGGGGTTGAGCCGCTGCGCAACTGTCTGGCCAATCTGGAGACCGCCTGCAATCAGGCCGATCATGACGGCATCCGCCATGGCCGCGATCAACTGGCGCAGATCTGGCCGCAGGTCAAAGCCACCCTTGCCGCCCCGGGCTAACCCGCCGCCAGCTTTTGCCAATCCACCCCAGCCGCGGCAATCTCGCGGCCCTGCCATTCCAGCGCGAAATTGTTGTAGTTAAAGTAAAACCGATGCGTGGCACTGTCCCGGCGGCGCAGCCCTTCGGGCAGATGGTCGGTCTCAAGCCCGGCCTCTTTGCACAGCCGGTCCAGAATACGGCCCAGCGCCACCTCATCGGCCCAACCGGCCAGATAATGCAGCCCCCCCGCGCGGATCAGCGCCGGCCAGCCATCGCTTGCGGCCTCCACCACCTCGGCCCCGGTCTCTAGCTTTTCGCGCCAATGCCGCAGCGCGCCCCCCATCGGCAGATCCACCGGCACATCCGGCGGCAGGCTTTCCACCCGCGCCACCGTGGCGGCAAGGCCGGGCAGATTGGGCGGCAAAGGCACCGGGGTGGCAAATTCCACCGTCTTGGCATTGCTGCGCGGCCCGATCAGCGACAGCCCCTTATGGGCGGCCAAAGCGGCGATGAAGGGCGCAGAAAGTGTGGCCACGCCGGGGGCCAGCACCAGCGCATAACCCGACAGATCGGCGGTGTCGGGTGGCAGAATATCCACATTCAACCCCAACCGCCGCAAGCCGCGATAGGTTTCAAACACCAACCGGAAATAGCTGAAATCGCGACCCTGCGGCTGCACCTCCCAAGCCCAAGCGCTGGCATAGTCAAAGACCAACCCCACGCGGGCGGTGGCGGTGCCTTGATCGGGCATCTCAGCCAATTCGCGGGCCACCTGCGCGGCCTCATCATAGGCGGGGGCGGCCACCGAGTCGGGTCGCAACAACCCGGCATGCATCTGCTCTTGCGCAAAAGGTGCCTGACGCCAGCGGAAATAGCACACCGCCTCGGCCCCATGGGCAAAGGCCTCCCAAGCCCAAAGCCGGGCCATGCCGGGCAAGGGATCGGGGTTCCACGGCGCCCAATTCACCGGGCCGGGCTGCTGCTCCATGATCCACCACCGCCCCCGTCCCACGGCGCGGTAAAGATCGTGGTGAAAGGCCTGAAAATCCGGGTCCCCTTGGCGCAGAAAGCGGCGCTTATGCTCGGCACTGGCGGTCAGCCGATCCGACAAAAAGCCCAAAGGATAGGCATCCCATGTGGCAATCTCCAGATCCGCCCCCACGGCGAAATGGTCAAAATCGGTGATCTGCCCCATGAAATTATGCGAAATCGGGGCCGCGGAATGGCGTCGGATAATCTCGGTCTGCACCCGGTTGAACGCCACCACCATGTCAGAGGCAAAGCGGCGAAACGCCATCTGATGCGCCGGGTTCGCCTCAGTCACCGTCAGGTTGGGCAGGCCAATCTCGTCAAAACTGGCATAATCCATCGACCAAAACACATTGCCCCAAGCCCGGTTCAACGCCTGCGGCGACTGATAGCGCTGCGCCAGCCAGTTGCGAAAGGCGCGCAGCGCCACGGGCGAATAGGACAGCACCGTATCATGGCAGGCATATTCATTGTCGGTCTGCCACGCGGCCACATGCGGGTTCTTGCCATAGCGCCGCGCCAGAATCTCGGTGATCCGCGCACATTCCGCGCGATACCCCTCATGGGCAAAATCATAATGCCGACGCGATCCAAAACCACGCGGGCGGCCATCCCGGTCATAGGCCAGCATATCGGGGTGGCGGTCGATCATCCAGCGCGGTGGGGTGGCGGTGGGCGTGCCCAAGACCACCTTCAGCCCCGCCGACCCCAGCACCTCAATCGCGCGGTCCAGCCAGTCCAACTCCAGCTTGCCCGGCACAGGCTCCATCCGCGACCACGCGAATTCCCCGATCCGCACCCATGTCAGGCCGAGCTCAGCCATGCGGGAGGCATCCTCGGCCCATTGGGCTTCCTCCCAATGTTCGGGGTAATAGCAGACGCCAAGGGCGCGCTTCATCGGCTGGTCAGTCATGGAAACACCCGGTGTTCAGCTTGGCCCGTGGCCACGCCCTCGGCGGCAAAGGTCATGCCCGCATGGGGATGGGCGGCCCGCGCGGCGGCGTCCATGCCCTCGAGCGCGCTGGTACAATAAAGCGTCGTCAACCCCGGCCCCCCAAAGGCCGGGCAAGAGGTATGGGGCGCGTCAAAATCAACATGGCGCACAAGGCTGCCATCGGGCGCATAGGCCGCGACCCGCGCCGCCCCCCATTGCGCCAGCCACAAAAGCCCCGCCGCATCCATCACCGCGCCATCGGGGTTCAACCCCTGCAAACTCAGGTCCAAGAACACCTCCGGCTCACCCACCGGCCACCCCGCCGCATCCAAACCCACACGCATCACCCGGCCCGTCACCGTATCGGTGAAATGCGCGCTGCGGCCATCCGGAGCAAAGCAAATGGCATTCGGAATGGTGATGCCCGCATAAAGCTTGCGCAGCTCGCCCTGATAATAGCGGTAAATCGCCCCCGCCCCCGGCTCGGCCTTTTTGCCCATGGTGCCAATCCAGAACCCCCCCATCGGATCAGCCCGCCCATCATTTGGCCGATTTCCCCGCAGATCAGGCTCCAACTCGACCAGCGTTTCCACCTCTTCGGTTTCCACATCGAACAAGAACAAATCCCGCTCGCCCGCGATCAGCAGCAGATCGCGGTCCACCCATCCAGCGGCTGACACCATTTCGGGAAACCGCCACTGCCGCGCCGCGCCCTTTTCCACCGACAGCATCCGCTGCCCGGTGATATCGAACCAGAACAATTGGTTGCGCACCGGGTGCCACAAGGCCCCCTCGCCCAGATCACAGGGCCGATTGTCAAAGATCATGCCGATGCCCCTTTTGCGATGGCCGCATCATAGGCCGCCACCAAGGCCCGCGCCCGCGCGCCCACCTCCGCCGCACTTAACCCCGGCGTATAAAGCGCGGTGCCAATGCCAAACCCATCCGCCCCCGCCGCGATCCATGCCGCGAAATTGGCAGGCCCCGCGCCGCCCACCGCATAAACCGGCGTGCCATGGGGCAAAACCGCGCGCATCGCGCGCAACCCCTCGGGGCCCAAAAGCAAGCCGGGAAACAGCTTTAACCCCGTGGCCCCAGCACTCAGCGCGGCAAAACACTCGGTCGGCGTCATCACGCCGGGCCAGCTTTGCAGCCCCAAACGGCGGGTCTCCCCGATCACCGCCGCATCGGCATTGGGCGACACCACAATGCGCCCGCCCGCATCGGCCACTTCCCGCACCTGCGCCTGTGTCAGCACGGTGCCCGCGCCGATCACAGCATCATCGCCAAAGGCCCGCGCCATGGCGGCAATGGAATGCAACGGATGCGGCGAATTCAGCGGCACCTCGATGGTGGTCAGCCCGGCATCCAACAGCGCCTGCGCCACGGGCAAGGCCTCATCCGGGGTCAACCCGCGCAAGATGGCAATCAAAGGTCGGGTCATTCGGCAGCTTTCGACACAGGTTTCGACAAGGCCCCGGCGGCATAGGCCAGCCCGGCAATGGTGCAGTCCTTGGCCGCCAGCGTCTCGACGGTGACGGCTTGGGCCGCCAGCGCGCGGGCATAAAGCCCGGTCAGCGCAGCAGAGCCCACCAAGACCACCCGCGCCCCCAACCAATAGGCGCGCGAGGCGGCCAGTTCCGCCCCGATCAACAGCCCTGACAGCCGCGCCCGCGCGGCATCTGCGCCCAGATCGGCAATCAACCCCTCGGCGCGCAGCCGAAACAGGCTGGCCGCCAGCCGCTCAGGCCGCGCCATGCCCTCGGCCACGCCCGCATCAAAGGCCGCCTCATCCCAACCCGTCCCCGCCATGCCATGGCGCAGCACCGATTGCGTGCTGAACAGCGCAAACATCTCGCCGGTCAAAAAGGTCTGGAACGACACCACCTCGCCCGCACTGATCTGCACCCATTTCGAATGGGTGCCGGGCAGGCACATCGCGCCGTCAAACCCGGGATGGAGCGCCAAAGCCCCCGCGATCTGGGTTTCCTCGCCGCGCATCACATCGGCGGGCCGCATCTGTTTCAACCCCGGCGCAATCTCAACCCGAATGCGCCCATCGCGCACCGGCACTGGCACCAACTGCCCCGGCTCCAAGGGCGCGCAGGGCACCGACCGATAGGGCGCCTCCTGCCAGCCTTGGCGGCTGCCCACCATGCCGCAGGCCAAAACCGGGGTGACACCCTGACCAAGCCATGGCTCGATCAGCCGGATCAACGCAGGCTCAAACTCTGCCGGGGTCAGGCGGCCCATGCCATCTTCGGACATGACCTCGGCGCGCAGGCCTTCGGGGCCCATCGCAAAGGCGCGCAGGTTTGTCGTCCCCCAATCAACGGCGATCCAGTCTGCCTTCATCCTGTCACCACCACCCCGCCATCAATCACCAAGGCCTGCCCGGTCATGGCCTTTGACGCGGCTGACGCCAGAAACAAACAGCCGCCGACGATATCTTCAGGTTCCAAAGGATCAGGAATGCACTGCCGCGCCAGATGCGCGGCCAGCCCCTCGGGGGTTACCCATTTGTCCTTTTGCTTTTGCGTCAGCACCCAACCGGGGGCCAAGGCATTCACCCGAATGCGGTCCGGCCCAAACTCCCGCGCCAAGCTGCGCGTCAGCCCGTTGATGGCCGAGTTCGAGGCCGTGTAAATCGGATAGCCCGCATTGCCCATCATATAGCTGATGGACGAGAAATTGATGATCGCCCCACCACCCGCGGCCTGCATACCGGGGATCACCGCCTTGGCGGCAAAGAAATAGGCTTTCAGATTGATGGCGATTGACCAATCAAAGAACGCCTCATCGGTTTCCAAGGTCTTGTGACGCTGGTCATTGGCGGCGTTGTTGACCAAGACGGTAATCGGCCCATGCGCCGCCGCTGCCGCCTCAAGCGTGGCGCGCAGGGCCTCCATATCGGTGATGTCACAGGGCAGGAACAACGGCCGGTTGCCGGTGGCCACCTCCATCGCGTCACAAAAGGCACGCGCATCGCTGCGCTGGCAAAAGGCCACCTTGGCCCCTTGGCGCAGGAACCCTTCAGTCAGCGCCGCGCCAATGCCCGACCCGCCCCCGGTGACAAAGATCGAAGCACCCTTCAGGTCTGGAAAGATCGGCTGCATCAGTGGCTCTCTCTGGTAACGGGACGGGTATCTTTGCCGACCAGAAAATCAAGATCCGCACCCTGATCGGCTTGCAACACATGGTCGATATAGAGTTTGGCATAACCACGGCTGTAGGGGCTCGGCTCTGGCATCCATGCCGCGCGGCGGGTGGCCAGTTCGGCCTCATCCACCAACAGCTCCAATAAACCTTGCGAGGCTGACACCCTGATCCGGTCGCCGGTTTTCACCAACCCCAGCGTGCCACCCGCCTGCGCCTCGGGCGAGACGTGCAAGATCACCGTGCCATAGGCCGTGCCCGACATCCGCGCATCACTGACCCGGATCATGTCGCGCACACCCTGTTTCACCAAAGCCGCCGGGATGGGCATATTGCCCACCTCGGGCATCCCCGGATAGCCCTTAGGCCCACAGCCTTTCAGCACCAAAATGGTGTCTTTGGTAACGGCCAAATCCTCGCGGTCGATATTGGCCTTCATATCCTCAATGTTTTCAAACACATGCGCCACGCCCTCATGTTCCAACAGCGCCGGCGTCGCAGCCGAGGGTTTCACAATGGCCCCATTCGGCGCCAGATTGCCCTTTAACACCCGAATGCCCGCCGCAGGCTTTACCGGGTCGTCAAACGCCTTGATCACATCGCGGTTGAAACATTCCGCCCCGTCATAATAGGCCGAGATATCGCGCCCCAAAACCGTGGTCGCCGGGCGCAGATGCGCGGCCAATTCCTTCAACACCACCGGCATCCCGCCCGCATAGCAAAAATCCTCCATCAGATATTTGCCCGACGGCATGCAGTTCACCAGCAACGGAATATCCGACCCGATCTCGATATCCTTCAGCGTCAGATCCACCCCCACGCGCCCCGCCATCGCCAACAGATGCACCACGGCATTGGTCGATCCCCCCACCGCCGCATTGGCCAAAATGGCGTTTTCAAAGGCAGCACGCGTCATGATGGCCGAGGGGCGCAGGTCTTCTTCCACCATCTCAACAATCCGCCGCCCGGTCAGATGCGCCAGCGCCATGCGCCGGGCATCCACCGCAGGCAGGGCGGCATTGGTGGGCAGGCTCATCCCCATCGCCTCAACGAGGCTTGCCATGGTGCTGGCCGTGCCCATGGTCATGCACACGCCTTTCGACCGGCTCATACCAGATTCAGCCGCCATGAAGTCTTTCAGCGTCATCTCGCCCGCGCGCACGGCTTCGGAGAATTTCCACACATCGGTGCCCGACCCAATATCCTTGCCCTGCCACTTGCCATTCAGCATCGGCCCCGAGGACACAACAATCGCCGGCAGATCGACAGACAAGGCCCCCATCAACTGCCCCGGCGTGGTCTTGTCGCAGCCACCCAAGAGCACGACGCCATCCATGCCATAGGCGCGAATGCTTTCCTCCACGTCCATCGCCAAGAGGTTGCGAAACAGCATCGCGGTCGGCTTCATCTGGGTTTCGCCCAAACTCATCACCGGGAATTCCACCGGGAAACCACCCGCCTCCCAGACCCCGCGCTTCACCCCTTCGGCCAGATCGCGCAGGCCCGAGTTGCAGGGTGTCAGCTCTGACCAAGTGTTGCAAATGCCAATGATGGGGCGGCCATCAAACACATGGTCGGGAAAGCCCTGATTTTTCATCCAAGAGCGGTGGATGAACCCATCCCGATCCAGCTTGCCATACCAAGCGCGGTTGCGGCGGGTTTTGGTCTTGTCGTCGCTCATCTCAGGCCGCCTTTTTCCCAGTGATCCAACCCGGCAACCAATCACCATGCGCCGCGATCAACTCATCCACCAAGGCGCGGATCTGGCGCAAATCCAGCTCCGCCGCGGTATGCGGGTCCAGCATGGCGGCGTGATAGATGTGGTCGCGGTTTTCGGTCAACAGCGCCTGCACGGTCAGTTCCTGCACATTCACATTCGTCCGCATCAGCGCAATCAGTTGCGGCGGAATGTCATTGACGCAGGTGGGCTGCAAGCCATTGGCATCAACCAGAACCGGCACCTCAACCGCCGCGCCCTCGGGCAATTGCGGAATGAAGCCGCGGTTCGGGATATTGCCGTAAATCACCGAAGGCGTGCCCGTCACCACAGAATTCATAATGGTCGCGGCATATTCGTTCGACTTTTTCACCTCAATCTTCTCAGCGCGCGCATAACCTTCGGCCTGCGCGGCCCAAGCGGCGATCTGTTCCTCGCAGCGGATCGGATATTCATCCAAGGGAATGCCAAAGGTCTCAATCAAATCAGGCCGATGGGTCTTGATGAACCACGGCACATATTCCGCGAAATGCTCAGAGCTTTCGGTCACGAAATGGCCAAGGTGCATCATCACCTCATAGCGCACCTTATTGGGGCAACGGGCGTTCCAATGGCTGGGCTTGGGGATGCGGCCCGCGGCATAGCCCGCGCGCAGGGCTGGATAGAGATCACGATAGCTGCCATCCGCCTGCCGCGCCTCAAAGTTCAGGTAAAACGCCATGTGGTTGATGCCCGCCGCGCGATAGCGGATGTCCTCCAGCGGAATTTCCAGATCCCGCGCCAACTCAAACGCCGTGCCCTGCACCGAATGGCACAGCCCCACCTGCCGCAGATCGGGATAGCGCGCGCCCAAGGCCCAAGTGTTGATCGCCATCGGGTTCACATATTGCAGCATGATCGCATCGGGGCAGACAGCAGCCATATCCGCCGCCAGCGCCCACAGATGCGGCACCGTCCGCAACCCCCGCATAATACCACCAATGCCCAGCGTGTCGGCAATAGTCTGGCGCAGGCCATAGCGTTTGGGAATGTCAAAATCCGTCACTGTGCAGGGCTTATAGCCGCCGATCTGAAAGGCCACGATCACGAAATCCGCCCCCGCAATCGCCCGGCGCTGGTCGGTATGGGTTTCCACCCGCGCGCCCACATTCAGCGACGCCACCAGCTTTTTCGCCACCAACTCGCTTTCCGCCAAGCGCCGCGCGTCAATATCCATCAGCGAAATCGTCGCATCCGCCAGCGCCGGCATCTGCAAGGCATCCCCGATCAGGTTTTTCATAAAGACGGTCGATCCCGCCCCGATGAAGGCAATTTTCGTCACTTGACGGCTCCCAAGGTTAGGCCCGCGATGAAGTGTTTCTGCATCGCAAAAAACATAAGGACGGGTGGCAAGGCAGCCAGAATCGACCCGGCCGACACCAGATGCCATTGGGCGATCCATTGGCCATTCAGCGAGGACAGGCCCGCCGTAATGGGCTGGCTGTCGACGCCTTGGGTCAGCACGGTGGCCCAGAAGAAATCATTCCAGATGAAGGTAAAGACAAGAACCGACAAGGCCGCGATGGCCGGGCGCATCAGCGGCAGCACGATGAACCAAAAGATGCGCCATTCGGCAACGCCTTCGACACGGGCGGCCTCGATCAGCTCATTGGGCAGCGCCTTGATAAAGTTGCGCATGAACAGCGTGCAGAACCCAGTCTGAAAGGCGATGTGAAACAGCGCCAGCCCATACCAAGTGTCATACATGCCAAGGCTCAGCGTGATGTCGCGGACGGGCACCATCAGGATCTGGAAGGGCACGAAGTTGCCCGCCACGAACATGAAAAAGACAAGGATATTGCCGCGAAACCCATAGACCGCCAGCGCAAAGCCCGTCATCAGCGACAACCCCACCGCGCCGATCACCGTGGGGATCGTGACCCAAAGCGAATTGACCATGTATTTATACATGGGCGTTTCGGTGAAGATGTAGACATAGTTTTCCCAAGCAATGCCCGAGGGCATGCCAAAGTAATTGCCTTGCGCCAGATCCGAGGCCGGGCGCAGCGAGGTCACCGCAACACCGATCAACGGCAAAAGCCACAGGACAAGCGCCACAGGAAGCGCGAGGGTGTAAAGCCACTGCACGCCTGCACCGGATTGCTGGATGGGACGGGGAAACATGGCCTAACGCTCCCGCTCGTCGCGCCACATCTTCCAGATGAAGCCCGAGATGAACACCATCATGATGGCAAACAAGACAACCGCGATGGCCGCGCCATAGCCCATGCGCAGCCCGATCTCGCCCAGCGCCATCTCATACATATAATACGACAGCACCCGGCTAGAGCCGAACGGCCCCCCCGATGTCATGATCGAGACAAGGTCAAAAGAGCGCAGCGCGCCAATGACCGTGACGATCACCGCGATAAAGGTCGCCGGGCGCAGTTGCGGCAGCACGACATACCACAGCATCCGCCAGCCCTTTGCCCCATCCAGCCGCGCGGCCTCAATCTGGTCGGGGGCCACATTGTTCAGCCCCGTCAGATAAAGGATCATCACATAGGCGATCTGCGGCCAAAGCCCTGCGGCAATGATGCCATAGGTGACGTAATCGGGATCGGCCAGAATGGCCGTGCCGTCGCCAGTGATCCATTCCGTCAAGAGGTAGAACAGGCCAAAGTTCGGCGCATAGAACCACGCGAAAATCAGGCCAACGACGACCTGGCTGATGACAAAAGGAAAAAAGAACAGGGATTTATAAATCCGAATGCCCCGCACCGTCTGGTTCAGGAAAATCGCCAGAAAGAGGCCGATCGGCAGGGCCAGCATGTAAAGGACCAACCATTTGAGGTTATTCCACAGCGACACCTCAAAGGCAGGATCGGAGGCAAGCTCGCGGTAGTTCTGCAACCCGATATAGGTGCCGGTGAATTCGCCGTCGCGGTTGTAAAGCCCGTTCCAGTTATAAAAGGACAGGTTGATGCTTTGGACAACCGGCCACAGCACATAAAAGGCAAACATCAACAGTCCCGGCGCCAAGAAAAGCCAAGGCGCCAGAGTGCGCTGGTTCCAGCGCCGGTTGGATTGCGGCACAGCGGCGGCTGTCATTGGGCCTGAGACCTTTGCCATATGTCACCCCTTTGGCGCGCAAGACGGGCGCCCCCGGGTTTCGGGGACGCCCGCAGCATCAGATCACTGCGGGAAAAGGCGCAGACGGGCCTGCTCCAGCCGCTCAAGGATCGCCTCAAGCTGTTCGGGCTGGACAAGGAACTGCTGGAAGCCATCCATGCCGATGCTGGCATATTCGGCATCCGCGTCGCGGTCCCAGAACTGGGCGATCCCGCCCGTTGCAGTGGACAGCGCGGCAAAACCTTCGCTGAGGAAGGGGTCAGCCGCATCGACGGTGGCGTTCTTGTTGGTGGGCAACTGGCCCACCGCCGCGTTCCACTTGGACTGCGCTTCTGCCGAGGCCATGTAAGCCAGGAACTTCTTCGCATCCTCGGGGTTCTTGGCCCCGCTTGTCAGATGGACGGTATCGGTCGGTGCCTCTTCGGCGCGGGCGATGCCGGGGGTGATTTCCGGAAATACCATGAAGCCAAGGCTGTCATTCGTCATCCCGCCTTGTTTAAAGACACCGACGGCGAAATTGCCCATGACGTAATGGGCGGCCTTGCCTTGGGAAAAGATCGCAGCCGCGTCCTGCCAGTCGATAGCGGCATGGTTTTCGGTGACAAAAGGTTGCAGCTTGGCAAACTCGGCAAAGACGGCGCGCGTTTCAGGCGAGGTCCACGACACTTTGCCTGCGGCCAGATCGGCGTGGAACTGATAGCCATTGGTGCGCAAGCTCAGATAGTCGAAAATCCCCGCGACAGGCCATTTGGCAACCGACCCCGTGGTCACACAGTCGATGCCCGCGGCCTTGAACTTTTCGCAATTGGCAAGGAACGTGGCCCAGTCAACGGTTGCATCGGCAGCCGGCGGCTCTACGCCCGCGGCCTTATAGGCGTCGCGGTTGTAATAGATGCCCCATTGATAATAGGTGTAGGGGATCGCGTATTGCTTGCCGTCAATGGTCGAGGACGGCACCGATGAGGCCAGCGACTCCATCAACCCATTCTCGGCCCAGACATCCGAGATATCGGCGAAAAGCCCCGCCTCAACAAAGGGACGCATGCGGTTGGCCGCATACCAATTGGCCAGATCCGGTGGATCGGCGGTCAGGAAATTGCGGATCGCGTTCTTGTAAGCTTCATGGTCGAAATTCGTCAGCTGCACATCAATATCGGGATTCGCCGCCTCAAAATCGGCAATCAACGCCTCCATCGCGGCCAGCGGGATTGCGTCATAATCGGCGTTGTATGTCAGCACCCGCTGCTCGGCCATCGCCGATCCCGTCATCAGCAACGCGGCAACGGTGGCCAAGGCACCCTTTGCCATCCTGCGTTTCACATGGTCCATAGTTTCCTCCCATTTGTTCCATTATTTGAAACTTAGTCTTGAATATTGAAAACTATGCGCGCTAGAGTTACACCTGTCAACAGGCAGGAGGGGCCAGTGGGACAAGACGCCGGATCAGATGGAACCGTGGGCAAGGCGCTGGATGTGCTGGATGCCGTGGCAGGCTTTGGCCGGCCCGTGCGCTTTTCCGATCTCTTGGCCACCAGCGCCTATCCAAAGGCCACCTTGTATCGGTTTTTGCAGACGCTCACCCATCAGGGCATGCTGTCTTATGACGAAGATCGCGGCACCTATACGCCGGGCTTGCGGCTTGTGCGTCTGGCCCATGCGGCATGGGCCACCTCGTCCTTGGCCCCCATCGCCAAGCCTTATCTTGATGAATTGTCACGCGAAACCGGCGAGACGATCCATCTGGCGCAGATGGACAGCGGGCAGGTGATCTACGTCGACAAGCGCAACGCCGCCAAACCGGTCGAGATGTTTTCCAGCGCGGGCAAGGTCGGCCCGGCCTATTGCACCGGGGTGGGCAAGGCGATGCTGGCCTATCTGGATGATCCCGCGCTAGAGGCCGCCCTCGCGCGGCAAAGTTTCCACCGCTTCACCCCCGAAACATTGGACACACCGGCCAAGCTCAAGGCCGAACTTTCAGCGATTCGCGCCCGCGGCCACGCCTTTGACCGCGAAGAGCATGAGCCCGGCATCATCTGCTGCGCCGTGCCGATCATGTCGCGCACCGGCCGCGCTATCGGCGCGATTTCGGTGACCTCCACCACCGCCCGCACCACCCTTGCCGCGCTTGAGGCACAGGCCGGGCATATCAAAGACATTGCAGCCAAGATCGCCAATGCCGCCGAGGACTGGCGCTTTCCCGAACGTGATTAAGGAGACCACCATGTCAGGCGTCACACTGTCCGGCGTTACCAAGCAATTCGGCGCGGTAAAGGTCATTCACGGGGTCGATCTCACCGTGCAGGAAGGTGAGTTTTGCGTCTTCGTCGGCCCCTCGGGCTGCGGCAAATCCACGCTTCTGCGCATGATCGCAGGGCTTGAGGACACCTCGGCAGGCACCATCCAGATCGGCGCGCGCGATGTCACGCGGGTGGACCCCAGCGAACGCGGCGTGGCCATGGTGTTCCAAACCTATGCGCTTTATCCCCATATGACCGTGGCCGAAAACATGGGCTTTGGCCTGAAGATGACAGGCCACCCAAAGGCCGAAACTCAGGCAAAAGTCGCCGAAGCCGCCCGCATTTTGAAACTCGAACCACTTTTGGACCGCAAGCCAAAGGCCCTCTCCGGCGGCCAACGCCAGCGCGTCGCCATCGGCCGCGCCATCGTGCGCGGGCCAGAGGTGTTCTTGTTTGACGAACCGCTCTCCAACCTTGACGCCGAATTGCGGGTGGAAATGCGCGTGGAAATCTCGCGCCTGCACCGCGAAATCGGCGCCACGATGATCTATGTCACCCATGATCAGGTCGAGGCGATGACGCTGGCCGACAAGATCGTCGTCCTGCGCGCCGGCCGCATCGAACAGGTCGGCGCGCCCTTGGATCTGTATCGCGACCCCGACAACCGCTTTGTCGCAGGCTTTATCGGCAGCCCGGCGATGAACTTTGTCAATGCCGTGGTGGACAAAGCCGGATCAGCCACCGCGCCGGGCTTGGGCGCGTCGATCACCACCACCGCCGCCCTGCCCAGTGCCGGGGCCGGGGCCGATGTGGTTGTCGGCCTGCGGCCCCAAGCGCTCAGCCTTGTGGCGGGTGACAGCCACAAGGTGGAGGTGGTCGAAGCCTTGGGCGGCGTGACCTTTGTCCATCTCACCAGCCCCAGCGGCGAAAAACTGGTCGTCGAGGCGCGCGGCGATGTCTTGCCAAAGATCGGCACGCTTTGGGGCATCGCATTCAACCCCACAGACGCGCTTTTCTTCACAGCCGACGCCGAAGGCCGCCGCCTGCGGTAACACCGGTTGTGCTCTTGTCGGGGCCGGGGTGGCGGGGTTAGAATGGCGTCAATCCAGATCAGAGGTTCCAGATATGTCGATCCGCGCCCCCGAGACCCAAACCGTCACCACATGGAAAGTGGCCTGCGATGGGGGCGAGGGCGCTTTGGGCCATCCGCGCGTTTGGCTGACCATTCCGGCCGACACCGGCTTTGTCGAATGCGGCTATTGCGACAAGCGGTTCGAAATTGACCGCGACCACGCCCACAGCGACCACTGATCGCCCAAGCTGACCCTTTAGGTCGGCGGCCCGGCCAAGGCGCGCCGCCTTTTTGTGCCGGATATCTGATAATCAACGGGGGCGGATCATGGCATTCGGCAAGGGCAACCATCTGCATCTGATCGACGGCTCGGCCTTTATCTTCCGCGCCTATCACGCGCTGCCCCCCCTCACGCGCAAATCCGACGGTATGCCGGTGGGCGCGGTGGCGGGGTTTTGCAACCTTCTCTGGGGCGAACTCACCCATGCCCGCAAAGAGGCACCCACCCATATCGCGGTGATCTTCGACGCCGGATCAAAAACCTTCCGCAACGACATCTACCCCGCCTATAAGGCCAATCGCCCCGAATTGCCCGAGGACCTGCGCCCGCAGTTTGCATTTACCCGGGCCGCTACCCGCGCCTTTAATGTGTCTTGCATCGAGGTGGAGGGCTATGAGGCCGACGACATCATCGCCACCCTCGCCGCCCGCGCCCGCAACGCCGGGGGGACGGTGACGATCATTTCTTCCGACAAAGACCTGATGCAGCTGGTGGGCGACGGCGTCGACATGATCGACCCGATTAAGAACCGCCGCATCGGCCCGGATGAGGTGTTTGAAAAATTCGGCGTCGCGCCGAACCGCGTGGTCGATGTGCAATCCTTGGCTGGCGATTCCACCGACAACGTCCCCGGCGCGCCGGGCATCGGGCTTAAGACCGCCGCCCTTCTCATTCAGGAATACGGCGATCTCGATACCCTTCTCGCCCGCGCGGGCGAGATCAAACAACCCAAGCGGCGCGAGGCTTTGGTTGAAAACGCCGAACAAATCCGCATCTCGCGCCGTCTGGTGCAGCTTGATGGCGACATGCCCTTGGATGTGACGCTGGAAAGCCTTGAACTGACAGAACCCGAGCCGGAAACGGTGATGGGCTTTCTCAATGAGATGGAATTCCGCACCCTGACCAAACGGGTGGCCGAGCGGCTGAAAATCGACGCGCCCGAGATGGAGCCTGCCCGCGGCATGCATGTCGAAGGCGCGCATGACACCGCCCCGACCGCCCCGCAAAAGCCCTTTGATCCCACCGCCTATGACTGTATCCGCGACATGGCCGCGCTGAATGCCTGGATCGACCGCATCCATGCCGTCGGCCATGTGGCGGTGGACACCGAAACCACCAGCCTTGACGAGATGCAGGCCGAATTGGTCGGTATTTCGCTGTGCATCGACGCAGGCCACGCCGCCTATATCCCGCTTGGCCACAAACAAGGCGGCGGCGATCTTTTTGGCTCTGCCGATCTGGTGCCGGGCCAAATGCCGATGGATCAGGCCCTTGCCGCGCTAAAGCCGGTTCTGGAAGATCCGGCCGTGCTGAAAATCGGCCAGAACATGAAATATGACTGGAAGATCTTCGCCCGCCACGGCATCCGCATTGCGCCTTTCGATGACACGATGCTGATGTCCTATGCCATGCATGCGGGCCTGAATTCTCACGGCATGGATGCGCTGTCCGAGCAGTATCTCGGCCACCAACCCATCCCGATCAAATCGCTTTTGGGCTCGGGCAAATCGCAGATCACCTTTGACCGCGTCGGCATTGACGACGCGGTAAAATACGCCGCCGAAGATGCCGACATCACCCTGCGCCTGTGGGAGCTGTTCAAGCCCCAACTGCACCGCGCCCGCGTGACCACCGTTTATGAAACGCTGGAACGCCCGCTTGTGCCGGTGCTGGCCGAAATGGAAATGGCCGGGATCAAGGTGGACAAGGCGGTGCTGGCCCGCATGTCCAACGCCTTTGCCCAAAAACTCGCCCAGTATGAGGATGAGATCCAAGAGATTGCCGGCGAGAAATTCAACGTGGGCTCGCCAAAGCAACTGGGCGAGGTGCTGTTTGACCGCATGGGCGTGCCCGGCGGCGAGCGGGGCAAAACCGGGGCCTATGCCACCGGGGCCGATATTCTGGAAGACATCACCACGCTGCAAGACAGCCAGCCAAAGGCGGCGCAACTGGCGGCCAAGGTTTTGGACTGGCGGCAGATTGCGAAACTGAAATCCACCTACACCGATGCGCTGCAAGCCGCGATCAACCCCGACACGGGCCGCGTGCACACCAGCTATTCGATTGCCGGGGCAAACACCGGCCGCCTCGCCTCAACCGATCCAAACCTGCAAAACATCCCCGTGCGCACCGAAGAAGGCCGCCGCATCCGCGAGGCTTTTGTGGCACCCGAAGGCCGGGTTCTGGTGTCGCTCGACTATTCCCAGATCGAACTGCGCATCCTCGCCCATATCGCCGATATCCCCGCACTCCAGCAGGCTTTCCGCGACGGCATCGACATTCACGCCCTGACCGCGTCGGAAATGTTCAACGTGCCGCTGGACCAGATGACCCCCGACATCCGCCGCCGCGCCAAGGCGATCAACTTCGGCGTCATCTACGGCATTTCGGGCTTTGGCCTTGCCCGCAACCTCCGCATCCCGCGGGCCGAGGCGCAGGGCTTCATCGACCGCTATTTCGAACGCTTTCCGGGCATCAAGGAATACATGGCCGAGACGGTCAAATTCGCCCAAAGCCACGGCTATGTGCAAACCCTCTTTGGCCGCAAGATCCACACGCCCGAGATCAACGCCAAAGGCCCCGGCGCAGGTTTCGCCAAACGCGCCGCCATCAACGCCCCCATTCAGGGCACCGCCGCCGATGTGATCCGCCGCGCCATGATCCGCATGCCGCAGGCCATCGCGGGCCTGCCCGCGCGCATGCTCTTGCAGGTGCATGACGAACTCTTGTTCGAGGTCGATGAAGGCGCGGAAAGCGCGCTTATTCAGGCCGCCAAAGACACCATGGAAGGCGCGAACCTGCCCGCCGTGGCACTCAAGGTGCCGCTCACGGTCGAGGCAGGCACAGGCCGCAACTGGGCCGAGGCGCATTGACCACCCCCTTCACAAAACCGCTCTCGGCACCTCTCCGCCAGTTGAACGCGCGGGGGGATGCGAGGCGGCGGCCAATCGCCTATATCAAGGCCATGACACCGCTTCGCGCCCTTCTTGCCCCGCTTGCCCTTTTGGTTTTTTCCGCGCCCGCCTATGCCGAAAAAATCAGCCTTGGGGCGCTTTCGTCGTATCTGAACGGCCTTGGCACCGTGCAATCGGATTTCACCCAAGTGAATGCCGATGGCACAGTGTCACTGGGCAAGATCTATATCAAACGCCCCGGCCGGGTGCGCTTTGAATATGCGCCACCCGACAAAAGCCTTGTGCTGGCCTCGGCAGGCACCGTGGCGATCTTTGACAGCAAATCGAACCAGCCGCCCGAGGAATACCCGCTGAAACGCACGCCTTTGAACCTGATCCTGGCCCCGCAGATCGACCTTGCGCGCGCAAAGATGGTCGTCGGCCATGCCGAGGTGGACAACACCACCCGCGTCACGGCCCAAGACCCCGAACATCCCGAATATGGCACGATCGAACTGGTCTTTACCGCCGATCCGGTGGCCCTGCGCCAATGGGTCATCACCGACAATCTCGGTCAGCAAACCACCGTGATCTTGGGCGAACTCACCCCGGCCGAGACGCTTTCAACCTCTTTGTTCAACATATCACAGGAAAAAAGCCGCCGCTCGCCCCGCGATTGACGGCTGATCTCTATGGGTTCAACGGCAGCGGGCCAATTGGCTTTCATACATCACCGCGCGGTTGCCCACTGCGGCGGCCACCTCAACCAACCACGGCTTGGCCAGATAGGACTGGTTGGCATAGCCGGTGCGCCCCTCGTGATAGGCCAGATACTGCGCTTGCGCGTCCGTTTTCGAAATCCCGAGCCGCGCATTTGACTGGTGCATATACCAGCCCATGAAATCGGTGGCATCCGCGATCCGATCCCGCTTGCTGCGCCGCCCGCCTTCTTCCTTTTGGTATTCCTCCCAGGTGCCATCCAGCGCCTGACTATAACCATAGGCCGAAGACTGCCGCCCCATCGGGATCACCCCCAAGGCAAAGCGATAGGGCGTGCGCGCATTGCCGATAAACTTCGATTCTTGATAAATCGTCGCCATCTGCACCGACACCGGGACACCCCATTTGCGTTCGGTCTTTTTCATGGCTTTCAAATAACCCGGACGCTGCGCCAAAATTGCACAAGCATCGTCCAGATTGCGCGGCGCCGAAGAATTGCCGCCTCCACAAGAGGCCAGCAACAATATCAGGATCGCCGCACGGAGAGTTCTGCTCATCTGCCCCTCACGGTCTTGTTTTGCCCGCACCATAGGCGAAAACACATCGCAGGGAAATGCCCCTTGCCACGCTGCGGGCAGTTTTCCCGGCCCCCACGCCGCATTTTCGGCGAATTTCAGCCAAACTTTTGGCATTATCCGCCACAGACTGTTTCCGTTCTATCCTTTCGCGCAGATGGACAAGCCAGAGCATTCAAGTTTAAAAGGCATCATGGGAGAACCCCCGGCCATGCTGAAAACCGACGCGAAATATCACCTAGGGCAGATCCTGCGGCATCGGAAACATCCGTTCCGTGGCGTGGTTTTTGACGTCGACGCCATGTTTTCCAACACCCAAGACTGGTATGAGGCGATCCCCGAAGACGCCCGCCCGGCCAAAAACCAGCCCTTCTATCACCTTCTGGCCGAAAACGACCAAAGCTATTACGTCGCCTATGTCTCCGAACAAAACCTTGTTCCCGATGACACCGGCGAACCCGTCACCCATCCCGACCTGCCCGATCTCTTTGGCGATTTCGAGGATGGCCGCTATCCACTTCAATTCCAATTGAATTGAAATCCTTGGGGCTGCGAACCCTTTGGTAACCAGTTGGCCCTAGGCCCTGTGGACAATCAGGATTCCCATTTTGGCTGATTTCTGATTCAAGCTTCCAAAGTGGAGGTTTGAATGAACGATCAGCGGTTCGTGGTGACAGATGCCTTTTGGAAGCGGCTTGAAGAGCATCTGCCAGGCAAGGCCAGTAATGCGGGGGTCACGGCGAAGGACAACCGTCTGTTTCTGGAAGCGGTCTTCTGGCGTGTCCGGACGGGGTCGCCTTGGCGTGATCTGCCGTCTGGTTTCGGTAAGTGGAACAGCCAATTTCGACGCTTCCGCAGATGGGCCAAATCGGGTGTTTTCGAGCGTCTTTTCAATGCGATGAGTGGTGACCCCGACCTTGAATATGCCCTCATCGACGGTACCATCGTTCAGGTTCACCAGAAGGCGAGCGGCGCAAAAGGGGGACTCAGGCTCAGGCCATCGGCCGCTCTCGCGGCGGTTTGACGACCAAGATCGTGGCCCTCGTCGATGCGCTTGGCAATCTCATGCGCTTCATGCTGCTGCCGGGTCAGGCCCATGACATGAAGGGTGTAGCACCCTTGATCCGAGGCGTGTCCTTCGGAGCGCTACTGGCAGACAAGGCGTTCGATGCGAATTGGTTGCTTGAAGAACTCGATGTGCGGGGCGCAACTGCAGTCATTCCGCCAAAAGCCAACCGCAAGCAGCAGCGCGACTATGATGCCAACGCCTACAGATGGCGGCACCTGATCGAGAACTACTTTGCGAAAATCAAGGAATTCAGGGGCATCGCGACGCGTTACGACAAGACAGACTGCAGCTATGCCGCCAACTGGAACCTTGCCGCTACCCTCATCGCGTCACGTTGATTGTCCACAGGCCCTAGCCTGATCCTGCCAATAATCAGGAAAGGGTTTGCTATGGAACTGGTGGCACAGGAAAGCGGGGGTATCTTGGTGATCCGCGCCATGAAGGATCGTATCGACGCGGCCAGCGCGATCCAGTTCAAGGATCGGATGCGCGAACTAACCGTTAACAGCACCGCCCCGCGCGTGGTGTTTGATATGTCGAATATCGCCTTTCTCGACAGCTCTGGCCTTGGCGCGGTGGTTGCGGTGCTCAAAGCCCTGTCACCCGATCGCAAGCTGGAACTTTCGGGCCTGACCGGCACCGTGCAAAAGGTCTTTCGCCTGACGCGGATGGACAGCATCTTTATCATCCATGACGCCCTGCCAAATGGGCTGCACACCGGGCTGCGGCATGCAGGTTAACCTCATGCGCCGCAGTGACCCTCCACCGCCGCCGGGGCAGGGGGTGGGGCCGGGGCTGGCCATCGCCCCCCGCCATCCCCAACGCGCAGGCCCGCCACTGCACATCACCCTTCCGGGTGAGGCAGAGGCCGTTCGCCGCGCCCTGCAAGACCTGCGCACCAGCCCCATCCTGCAGGACACCTGCGATGATCTGTGCAGCACCGTCGAAATCATCTTGGCCGAGGTGTTGAACAACATCGTTGAACACGCCTATGCCCGGCTCTCGGGCCAGATCACGATTTCAATCCATCACCACCCCCAATCCCTCTGGTTTGAGGTGACCGATACCGGAGAGGCGATGCCCGGCCTGTCGCTGCCCCCCGGCCATTTGCCCGCCATGGGCGCGGTGGATGACTTGCCCGAGGGGGGATTCGGTTGGTTCTTGATTCGCAGCCTGACAACGGAATTGCGCTATCGCCGCATCGGGGCGACAAACCGGCTGTCATTTCGCATTTCAGCGCAACAATCCGACGCGTGAAAGCCGTCTGTTTCCAATCTTAGGTTTATGACGTCGAATGGTCATATTTTCCCCCTAAATATGCCGCTCCGGCCTACGATATATGGTCTCGTAGCTGCATAAAGCTTCCCCCGGCGCGGTGGATCAAAGCCCCCACCCAGTTCGCCGCGTCGGGGCACTAACCCAAACCTTTGCCGCGCTTTTCCCACCCGGCCCGCCACGGCGCGCCGGCCTTTTGGCGCGGCAACACCCCCTGCCCCTCGGCATCTTTTTCGCCGCCCTTGGCAAAGCCCCCCTTGCCCCCTAGGTTCCAAGGCTTCGGAGGGCTTCTTCATGCGCGACTTTCATCTTCCCGGCCGCTCGGCCGTCTATGCCACCAACGGCGTCTGTGCCACGTCTCACCCCTTGGCGGCCAAGGTGGCGATCGACACGCTGCAAGCGGGGGGCAATGCGGTGGATGCGGCCCTCGCCGGGGCTTTCGTGCTGGGCATTGCCGAACCGCAGATGTGCGGCATCGGCGGCGATTGCTTTGTGCTGCTGAAACCCGCCGGGTCCGAGGACATCCTTGCGATGAACGGCTCGGGCCGCGCCCCGGCGGGCTATAGCGCCGAGGCGATGCGCGCCCGCGGCCTCACCGCCGTGCCCCTGCGCGGGGTTGATCCCGTCACCCTGCCCGGCGCGATGGATGCCTTCTGCCGCCTCTCCGACGATCACGGCAAACTGGGCCTTGACCGCATCCTCGCCCCCGCCATCCACTACGCCGAAACCGGCATCCCCGTCGCCCCCCGCGTGGCCTTTGACTGGGCCGATGACGCCCCCGCCCTGCAGGGTGCCGCCCGCCGCCATTACCTGATCAACGATCAGGCCCCCCGCGTTGGCCAGATCTTCCGCGCCCCCGGTCAGGCCGAGGTTCTGCGCCGCATGGCCCGCGAAGGCCGCAAAGGCTTTTATCAGGGCGAAGTGGCCGAGGACATGATCACCTCGCTGCAAGCCATGGGCGGCTGCCACACCCTAGACGACCTCGCCTCGGTCACCAGCGATTATACCACCCCCATCCACGGCCCCTACAAGGGCACCGACCTTTACGAACACCCGCCAAACGGCCAAGGCGCGACCGCGATCCTGATGCTCAACATCCTGTCGCACTTCGATCTCGCGGCCATGGACCCCTTCGGCACCCCCCGCGCCCATATCGAGGCCGAGGCGGCGAAACTCGCCTATGATGCCCGCGACCGCTTTATCGCTGACCCCACCGCGCGGCTCGATCACATGCTGTCAAAGGAAACCGCCGCCAAACTCGCCGCCCTCATCAACCCCAAACGCGCCATGGCCGCCGCCAAACCGCTGACCGAGGCGGTCCACAAGGACACCATCTACATCACCGTGGTCGACCGCGACCGCATGGCCGTCAGCCTGATCTATTCGATCTTCTGGGGCTTCGGTGCCGGTATCGCCTCGGAAAAATTCGGCATCACCTTCCAGAACCGCGGCGCAGGCTTCACCCTCACCCCCGGCCACCCGAACGAGGCCGCCCCCGGCAAACGCCCGATGCACACCATCATTCCGGGCATGCTGAAACAGGGTGGCCGCGTCACCATGCCCTTTGGCGTCATGGGCGGGGCCTACCAGCCCTGCGGCCACGCCCGCTTTGTCACCAACATGGTGGATTACGGCCTAGACGCGCAGGCCGCCATCGACGCGCCGCGCTGTTTTGCCGGGGCCGAAGGCATGGCGGTGGAACGCGGCTATTCCGAGACCGTCCGCACCGAACTGGCCGCGATGGGCCACCCGGTTTCCATCGCGCATGAACCCATCGGCGGCGCGCAAGCCATTCTCATCGGCGAGGATGGCGTGCTGGTCGGCGCCTCCGACCCGCGCAAGGACGGCTGCGCGCTCGGGTATTAAGGTTGGGATATTGAGATGAATTATCAATCAGTTACCGAAACCATCCGCGCGCTCTGCCATAATGAGACCGACACCGTCGCCCTCATGGCCACTGTGGCGTGTGAGGTGCATCACGCCCACCCTTACGCCGATTGGACGGGGTTTTACCGCGTCACCGCACCCGATCTTTTGAAGATCGGCCCCTATCAGGGCGGCCACGGCTGCCTTGTCATCCCGTTTTCGCGCGGCGTCTGTGGCGCGGCCGCCCGCACGGGTCAGGTGCAGAACGTCCCCGATGTCGAGGCCTTTCCCGGCCATATCGCCTGCTCCTCCTCCACCCGCTCGGAACTGGTGCTGCCGGTCTGGAACGGTGCTGGAAAGCTTTTGGGCGTTTTCGACATCGACAGCGACACCCCCGCCGCCTTTACCAAGGCCGATGAAGACTGGCTCGTGCCGCTTCTGGCCGAAATCTTCGCCAAGGCCGACTGATGCGCGGTGCCTGCCTCTGCGGTCAAGTCACCTTCGAGGCCACGCCCGACCCCGGCGTCATCGCCTGCCATTGCAGCCAATGTCGCCGCCAGTCGGGCCATGTCTGGACCGGCACCTTCGCCGCCCATACCAATTTCCGCCTCACCCGCGCCGAGGGCCTGCGCTGGTATGCCGCCAGCGATCAGGCCAAGCGCGGCTTTTGCGGCGGTTGCGGGGCCTTCCTGTTCTGGCAAGCCACCGGCGAGGACCGCATCTGCATCGCCGCCGGGGCCTTTGACGGGCCGACCGGGTTGCACATCGCCGAAAGCTGGCACCTTGCCAGTGCGGGCGATTACTATGACCCGATGGGCGGCCCGCCCCCCGCGCCGTCTCCCGCCGAAACCCTGCACGGCGCCTGCCTGTGTGGGGCCAACCGCTTCACCCTCCCCGGCCCGATGGGCGAGGTCTGGGCCTGCCATTGTCGCCAATGCCGCAAAACCTCGGGCCATTACTCCGCCAGTTTCGACGCCGATGAAACCGCGCTCGACTGGCAGGCGCGCAAGCTCCGCGAACACCGCAGCCCCGGCGGCAGCGCGCGTGGCTTTTGCCCCGATTGCGGCTCGGGCCTTTACTTCCGCGCCGGTGACGGGGCCTTTTCGGTTGAGGCCGGGGCAATCGCAAACCCGACCGGCGGCCAGCTTGCCCGCCACATCTTCACCGCCGACAAGGGCGATTACTATGATCTGACCGACGGCCTGCCGCAGGACTAGCACCACCGCTCAACCTTTCCGAATGATCCTTCGAAAACGCAGGGGCTAAAGCCCCAACCGGTCCAAGGCCATCTCCAATTCGGCGCTATCCTCCAGCTGCAACCGCACCGGCAACGACAGAACCGAGGATCGGAACGCAGGCGGCAGCCGTGCGGCATCCTTTTCGGTGGTCACCAATTGCGCACCCGTCAACAGCGCCTCGGTCTCCAGCCGTCGCATCAGCGTGTCGGACAAGGGCTGATGGTCATCCAAAGCCTCGGCCCGCACAATCTCGGCCCCCAATACGCGCAATGTGGCAAAGAATTTCTCAGGCCGGCCAATGCCTGCAAAGGCAATCACCCGCTCTTGCGCCCAATCAATCCCCATCTCGATCGGCGCAAGATGCCCGGTCAGCACAGGCAGGCGCAGCACCGCCCCCCAAGCGGCCCGAAACTGCGCCTGCGCGGCCTTTGGGCCAATCGCCACCACCAGATCGGCGCGCGACAGGCCCACCGGCACCGGCTCACGCAATGGCCCTGCGGGCAGGCAACGCCCATTTCCGAACCCCTGTTCGGCATCGACCACAATCAGCGACAAATCTTTGACGACCGAAGGGTTTTGAAACCCATCATCCAGCACGATCACCCCCGCCCCCGCCGCCTCGGCGGCGCGCACGCCTGCGGCGCGGTCGCGCGAAATCCATGTCGGCGCAAAGGCAGCGAGCAAGAGCGGCTCATCCCCCACCTCGGCCGCCTTATGCCGCGCCGCATTCACCTGCACCGGCCCAGCCAAAGACCCGCCATAGCCCCGGCTCACCACATGCACCGCCGCCCCACGGCCCAAAAGCAGATTGACCAAGGCCATCGCCGTGGGGGTCTTGCCCGTGCCCCCGGCGTTCAGATTGCCAATGCAGATCACCGGCACCCCGGCGCGGTATCCCGGCTGGCGCAAACGTCGCGCGGTGGCCGTGGCATAGGCCCAACCCAAAGGGGCCAAGATCCGCGCCATAAGGCCGGGGCGCTGCGGATCGTTGAACCAAAAGGCTGGCGGGCGCATCAGCTGACCCCCAAGATCAGGCGCAAACGCTGCAAGACTTTTTCCGTCACCTCCGCCCCGTCCGAGGCCACAGCCCAAGCCGCCTGCGCGGCCAAAGCAGCGCGGTCGGGGGCCAAAAGATCACCCAGCGCCTCGGCCAGATCGGTGGCCGACCCCACGGCGCGGGCGGCCCGCGCCGCGCCCAAACGGCCAAAGACCGCGCCATAGGGGCCTGGACGCGGCCCATAGATGATGGCCGAACCGAGCGCCGCAGGTTCCAGCGGGTTGCGCAGCGCGCCCTCTCCGCCCAAAGATCCGCCCAAATAGGTGACCGGCGCCAGCCGATACCAAAGCCCATATTCCTCGGCGCTGTCGGGCAGATAAACGGCGGTTTCGCTGTCAGGCTCTTCATCCAGCGCGCGGCGGGCAACGATCCAGCCCTCATTCGCCTCCAACTCGGCGGCCAAAGCGTCAATGCGCTCGGCCTGTTCGGGCACAAGGATCAGCAAGAGCCGATGCGACAGCCGCAGCGCGGCGCGATGCGCGGCGATCACGGCGGCCTCTTCGGCCTGTGGCACCCCGGCGGCCAGCCAGACGGGGCGGGCCTTCAGCACCTCGGCCAAAGCGGCGCGTTCGCCTTCATGGCAGGGCAGCGCGGCCGAGACCGCCTCCATCCGGCCCAAGACATCCACCTGCGCCGCACCCGCCTTGCGATAGGCCCGCGCCGCCGCCTCATCCAGCGCAAAGACATGGCGCAGCGTCTGCACCGCCCCGCGCATCAGCCCCGGAAACCAGCCATCGCGGCCCCGCGCCAACACAGGCTCGCGCCCATCGACCACCATGGCCGGAATGCCGCGCGCCTCGGCCTCAAACAACAAGGCGGGGCGAATTTCACCATCCGACAGCACAATCGCATCGGGGCGCCAATGCGTGAGGAAAGCCTTCACATCCGCAGGCTGATCGGCGGGCGGCGGCAAATGCCCCCCGTCGCGCGGGCCGGTGATCAGCGTGGCGATGCCATCTTCCTCGGCCAGCTTGTTGGCCAGATGCACGACCCCCTGCAAAGCCCCCTCTTTCGGCGCATGCAACCAGATCAACCGCCCCTCGGGACGCGGCGCGAAGGGCGCATCCTCCCCCGCCTCGCGGCGCGCGGTTAGATTGTAAAGACGCCGTCCAAGCGAAAGGGCCATGGCCTAGCGCGTCACGCGCCCAGCTCTTCGGTCGTCGACAGAGCCGACGCCTCATCGCGCAACCGGTGAATATGGGCGATGAAATAGCGCATATGGGCATTGTCCACCGTGCGATGGGCCTCGGCCTTCCAGGCGGCATAGGCGCTGGCATAATCGGGGAACATGCCGACGATATGAATATCGTTCACATCGCGGAACACGTTCTTTTCGGGGGTCACAAGCTCCCCGCCAAAAACAAGATGAAGGCGCTGGGTCATGTGATCTCCTGTAACTGGTCCTGCGGCTTTGGCCGAAACTACCCTCTGGCGCAGCCCGGGACAAGCACCGAGCAGGGGCGCCAAAGCGGGCTTGCCCCCGCCAAGCCCCCCCGTTAGCCTGCGCCCAAACCCCTGCGATAAGGTATCTCCCATGTCCACCATCGAAACCCGTCTTGCCGAACTTGGCGTCACCCTGCCCGATGCCCCCGCCCCTGCGGCCAATTATGTGCCTTTCGTGCAGGTGGGCGATCTGGTGCATATCTCGGGCCAGATCAGCCAGAACGCGGGCGGCCTGATCAAAGGCCGTCTGGGCGCCGACATGGACGTCGCCGCCGGGGCCGAGGCTGCCAAATGCTGCGCCATTTCGCTCTTGGCCCAACTGAAAAAAGCCTGCGACGGCGATCTGTCGCGCGTGGTGCGTGCGGTCAAACTGGTGGGCTTTGTCAACTCCACCCCCGAATTTATCGACCAGCCCAAGGTCATCAACGGCGCCTCTGATTTCATGGTCGCCGCCCTTGGCGATGCCGGGCGTCACGCACGCTCAGCCGTCTCAGCGGCCTCGCTGCCCTTGGGCGTGGCGGTGGAAATCGAAGCGATCTTCCAGATTCGCAGCGCCTGACACCATGCCCCGGCCCGTCCCCCTGCCTGACGCGCTTTTGCACCTGCCCATCGCCCACCGCGCCCTGCATGACCGCAGCGCAGGCCGGCCCGAAAACTCACCCGCCGCCATTCGCGCGGCGGTCGAGGCAGGCTATGCGATTGAAATCGACGTTCAAGGCACCCGCGACGGCCAAGCCGTTGTGTTTCATGACGAATGGATGGAACGGCTGACCGCCGCCACCGGCTTTGTCAAAAATTACACCGCCGCCGAACTGGGCCAGATCCCGCTGCGCGACAGCCGCGAAACCATTCCCAGCTTGCGCCAAGTGCTGGACATGGTCGCAGGCCGCGCCCCCCTTCTGATTGAGATCAAGGACCAAACCGACCGCATGGCCGAAACCGATGGGCAGCTGGAATCTGCGGTGGCGCAGGCGCTGGCGGGCTATACCGGCCCCGTGGCGGTGATGTCCTTCAATCCTCATGCCGTGGCCAATATGGCCCGGCTTGCCCCCCAGATCGCCCGCGGAATCACCACGGCAGCCTATGACTATGAGGGCTGGGCGCCGCTCTCGCCCGACCGCTGCAACGCGCTGCGCGAGATTGCCGATTATGACCGCGTGGCCGCCAGTTTCATCAGCCATGAGGCCGCCGATCTCAGCCGCCCCCGTGTGGCCGCGCTGAAATCCCAAGGGGCCGCTATCCTGACATGGACCATCAAAAGCCCAGAAGAGGAGGCGCAGGCCCGAAAGGTTGCCCAGAATATCACTTTCGAAGGTTACCTCGCCATTCGTCCGACCTGATCTTCCACCTTGACCTTGCGGCGCTTCGGGCCATCCTGTCTGCATATCGTTCCTTCGGTCATCCGGGGGCAATACACCGGAAGGGTCTGGCATGAGCGACACGGTGGAGCTTCTCGACAGCTATGCAGCGATCCCAGCACCTGACTGGGACGCCTTGGCCTGCCCCGAGGCGGCCACCGGCCGCCCGCGCGATCCATTCACCACCCACCGCTTTTTGGCAGCGCTTGAACAGTCCGGCTCCACCGGGCCGGGCACCGGATGGCAGCCGCAACCCTTGGTGCTGCGCCATGAAGATCGCATCGTTGCCGCCATGCCGCTTTATGTCAAAGGCCACAGTCAGGGCGAATATATCTTCGATCACGGCTGGGCCGAGGCCTATATGCGCGCAGGCGGCCGCTATTACCCGAAACTTCAGGTCGCCGTGCCCTTCACCCCTGCCAGCGGGCGGCGTTTTCTGGGCGATGTGGCGCATCGGCCCACGCTGTTGCAGGCCGCCATCACCATCACCCAGCGCAACAACCTGTCCTCGCTGCACATCACCTTTTGCACCGAGGACGAGGCCGAGGCGCTGGCCGGACAAGAAGGCATCCTGCACCGCGTCACCCAGCAGTTTCATTGGGAGAACGCGGGCTACGACAGCTTTGACGCCTTCCTTGCCCAGCTTTCCAGCCGCAAGCGCAAGATGATCCGCAAGGAACGCGAAACCGCCCAAAGTCATGGGCTGACCATCCGCGCCCTGACCGGCGATCAGATTGAACCGGCCCATTGGGATGCGTTTTGGCAGTTCTACCAAGACACCGGCAGCCGCAAATGGGGCACCCCCTATCTGACGCGCGGCTTTTTCGATTCGCTGCATGACACCATGCGCTATGACGTGCTTTTGGTGCTGGCCTTCGACGGCACACGTCCGGTGGCCGGGGCGCTGAACTTTATCGGCCGCGACACGCTCTATGGCCGCTATTGGGGCTGCGTCGGCGATTATCCCTATCTGCATTTTGAGCTGTGCTATTATCAGGCGATTGATTGGGCGATTGCCCATGGCCTGTCTCGGGTCGAGGCCGGGGCGCAGGGCGAACACAAACTGGCGCGCGGCTATCTGCCCTCTGCGGTGCATTCGCTGCACTGGATCGCAGACCCCCGCTTTGCCACCGCCGTCGCGCGCTATCTGGAAGGCGAGCGCGCAGCAGTTGATCAAGAAATGGATATCCTCACCAGCTTTGGCCCTTTCCGAAAGGTCCATCACGAAGACTGAACGCCCGCCAGACAGTCCGTCGCATGTCGGGACGGATGCCAGACAGCTGCCAGACGGATACCAGACGCAAAACCGACGCCCCTTCCCGCCGCAAAGGACAGCCAAGATGCCCGCACAAACCCTGACCAGCGCCGAACGCCAAACGCACCTGCCGCCCTTGGGCGAAACCGGCTGGGGTGCCGTGCCGGGCCGCGATGCCATTCGCAAAATCTGGAAGTTCCGCAGCTTTTCCGAAGCCTGGGGCTTCATGTCCCGCTGCGCTTTGGCCGCCGAAAAGGCCAACCATCACCCCGAATGGACCAACCGCTTCAACATCGTCGATGTGACGCTGATCACCCATGATTGCGGCGGTCTGTCAATGCTGGACATCACCTTGGCCAACCAGATGGACCGGCTGGCCGGAGCGGCCGAGGTTGTGAAAAATCACGCAGAACCAATATCTTGCCTATGCGAGACACGGGCGCGTCAGGCTTAGGGGCATGGTGGCCACGCGGATAGGCGGGCTTGTGTCTGACACAAAAATCCGTTTGACCATTGCCCCCCAAGCCCGCAATTTCGCCGCGAACAAAGGCCGCGCCCCATGATCTCAGCCCCCCGCCAGACCACCCCCCTGCTGACCCCCATTCTGGTGGCTGGTTGCATCATCTTGATGCTGTCTTTCGCCGTTCGCGCCAGTTTCGGCGTGTTCCAAATCCCGGTTGCCAGCGAATTCGGCTGGCCAAGGGCCGAGTTTTCCTTGGCCATCGCCATCCAAAACCTCGCTTGGGGTATCGGCCAACCCATGTTCGGCGCTTTGGCCGAACGCTTCGGCGACCGCAAAGCCATCATAGCCGGCGCCTTTCTCTATGCGGTGGGCCTTGTGCTGTCGTCTTATGCCATCACTCCGGGTCAGCACCAGATTTTGAACATCCTGATCGGATTTGGCATCGCCGGCACCGGATTTGGTGTGGTCTTGGCGGTGGTCGGGCGGGCGACAAGTGCGGAAAATCGGTCAATGTCGCTGGGAATTGCCACCGCCGCAGGCTCGGCGGGGCAGGTGTTTGGCGCGCCTGTGGCCGAGGTTCTCTTGCAATCTTACCCATGGCAAACGGTCTTTGTGATCTTTGCCGTGGTCATTGTGGCCAGCCTTGCGGCCTTGCCCTTTCTGTCCACCGGCAAACCCGCCAGCAAAACCGAACTGGAAGAAAGTCTTGGCACCGTTCTGATCCGTGCCTTCAAGGATCCGTCCTATACCCTTATTTTCTTGGGATTTTTTAGCTGCGGTTACCAACTCGCCTTTATCACCGCGCATTTTCCCGCCTTCATCACCGATTTCTGCGGCGCCATCGACAGCGGCGGCATGTTGGCAGGTTTGGGCATCACCACCACCTCAACCCTTGGCGCGGTGTCGATCTCGATCATCGGGCTTTTCAACATTGTCGGCACCCTGACAGCCGGTTGGCTGGGCAAGCGCTATACCAAGAAATACCTTCTGGCCGGGATTTACACCGGCCGCACCATCGCGGCGGCGGTGTTCATCCTTTTGCCGATCACCCCGGCCTCGGTCCTGATCTTCTCGGCCGTCATGGGGGCCCTATGGCTGGCCACCGTGCCGCTGACAAGCGGGCTTGTCGCCCATATCTACGGCATCCGTTACATGGGCACGCTTTACGGTTTTGTGTTCCTCAGCCACCAAATCGGCGGCTTCTTGGGCGTCTGGCTTGGGGGAAAAATGTTCGACATCACAGGCGATTACACCCTTGTCTGGTGGATTGGCGTGGGCGTGGGGGCGTTTTCTGCACTGGTGCATTTGCCGATCCGAGAAAAGCCTTGGGCGGCGAAACCGGCCTAAGCCTTTTGCCCGCATGCGCCATTGACCCCAGCCGCCTTGCCTGACACTTTCGCCTCGCCCGCCATTTAGGAAATGCCATGCGTATCGGTATTGCTGCCCTGATCCTTGCCTATGTCCTTAGCCAGTTCTACCGCGCCTTTCTGGCGGTTCTGGCCCCCATTCTGGCAGTGGATCTTCAGGCCAATGCCGAGGCGCTGGCGCAGGCCTCGGGCTGGTGGTTCCTGACCTTTGCCCTGATGCAGATCCCGGTCGGCTGGGCCCTAGACAAGATCGGCCCGCGCCGCACCACGGCGGTTCTTCTGACCATTGGCGCGGCGGGGGCGGCGGTCTTTGCGGCGGCCACATCGCCCCTGCATATCACGCTTTCCATGGTGCTGATCGGGATCGGCTGTTCCTCGGTCCTGATGGCCAGCTACTACATCTTTGCCCGCACCTATTCGCCGGCGGTCTTTGGCACGCTGGCCGGCATGGTGGTGGGGATCGGCAGCCTTGGCAATATCGGCGCCTCGCTGCCGCTGAGCTGGGCGGTCGAGGCCTGGGGCTGGCGCGGCACGGTCTGGGGGCTGGCCGCCATCACCCTGGCCGCCGCGCTTGCGATCCTTGCCTTGGTGCGCGACCCCGCGCGGGTTGAGGGCGATGCCAAGGGCTCGCTTCTGGACCTGTTGAAGATGCCGGCCCTCTGGCCCGTTCTCATCATGATGGCGGCCTGCTATGCCCCACCTGCAGGAATTCGCGGGCTTTGGACCGGGCCTTGGTATGCCGATGTCTTTGGCGCAGATGCCGCGCGGATCGGCATGGTCACGCTGATCATGGGGCTTGCCATGGTGGCGGGCAACTTCGCCTATGGTCCGCTAGATCGCATCCTTGGGACCCGCAAATGGCTGGTTTTCGGGGGCAATGTGCTGATGCTGGCCTGCCTTTTGGGGCTTTACAGCAATGTCGCCTCGGACAGTTGGACCACCATCGCCCTTCTGGCCGGGGTGGGGTTCTTTGGCGCATCCTTCCCCATGGTCATGGCCCATGGCCGCGCCTTCCTGCCGCCGCACCTGACGGGGCGGGGGGTCTCGCTGATCAACCTCTTTGGCATCGGCGGCGCGGGGCTGATGCAGATCATCACCGGGCGCATCCATACCGCACTGTCGCCCTCGGACGGGGTGGTGAACTCGATCCCGCCCTCGGCCCCCTACGCGGCGCTGTTCCTGTTTTATGCAGGACTCGTGGTGGTGGGGCTGGTGGTTTATCTGATGTCACAAGATCGGCGGGATTGACCCAATGCGCGCGCCACAAGAGATTGAGGTGATCGCACCAAATCTAAAGCGGCGTTTGTCTGGCGTAACCGCAACGGTCTTGCGGCTGGTTCCCTTGCAAGCCCGCGAGATCGGCATTGTGACCACCGGTCCGGGCCTGCCGCCAAATTTGCCGCATCTTCCTTTGTGGCGCATTCCGTTTCTGCCCCGGCGCGCGCGGATTTGGCATGCCCGGCGCAACACGGACCTGTTGGCTGGGGTCATTCTGAAGCGGCTGTTCCGCGTAGACTTGCGGCTGGTCTTTACGTCATCCTCTCCGCGCGCACGCTCGGGGTGGACGCGTTGGCTGATCGGTCATTGTGCGGCAGTTGTGGCCACCAGCCCGCGCAATGCCGCCGTGATGCCTGCCCAAATTCCTTGCGAAGTCATCCCTCATGGGATCGACACCGCTATCTTTTCTCCACAATCGCCCGGTTTCTTTGCCCTGCCCGGCCAAAAGCTTATTGGCTGCTTTGGCCGTATTCGCGAGAAAAAGGGCAGTGCCGATCTGGTGGCTGCGCTGATTCGGGTTTTGCCAGCCCATCCAGAGTGGAGCGCGGTCTTGATGGGCCGCATTACGACAAAGGAACAGAATTTCGCAGCGGGCCTGCGCGCTGAGATCCGGGCTGCAGGCCTTGAGCCGCGCATCCTGCTTCTGCCTGAGACCGACCCATCACAGATGCCCGCCGCCTATTCTGATCTGTCGCTTTACGTTGCACCTTCGCATTACGAAGGTTTTGGACTTACCCCGGTCGAGGCGATGGCCTGTGGCGTCCCCGTTATGGCCAGCCGAGGGGTCGGCACCTTTGATGATCAGGTGCAAGAAGGCGAAACCGGCCTTTTGGTCCCACCCCGTGATGTCGACGCGCTGGCCGCAGCGCTGAACGATCTTTTGTCAGACCCCGCGCGATTGGCCAAAATGGCCAAGGTCGCACGCGCCCATGTCGAAACTCATTTTGCCATAGATGCGGAAGCGGCCGCACTGAACCGGCTGTATCGCAGGCTGTTGGATCAGCCATGACCAGACTTGGCTTTCTCATCGCCCGCAGTTTCAGGCAAGAGGATCGGCTGCAAACTTTGTCTTGCCCGGTCAATGACATTGATGCGCTGTTCGCTGGAAAATCGGTGGCGCTGGTCGGCAATGCCCGTAAGTCCGGCCCGGTTGGACAAGGCGCGATGATCGAGGCGGCCGATCTGGTGATCCGCATCAATGCGGCCCCTATTCCCAGCGCGGCAAGCCATGGCAATCGCACAGATATCTTGGCGCTGGCGGTTGGGCTTTCATCCGCCGAGGTCGCGCGCATTCGGCCCGGTCGTATCTTTTGGATGAGCCATAAGCGTAAACGCCTGCCTTGGGCTGTTGCCCGATCACCGGGTTTTTTTATGCCTTCGCTGGAAGATTACCAAAGCCTGAAACAGCGCCTTGGCGCCCCGCCTTCGACCGGCGTTCTTATGATTGATCGACTTGCCAGATCGCGGGCTCGACAGATTTCGATTTATGGTTTTGATTTCTTTGCGTCTTTGTCACTGTCGGGCAGCCGCACCGCCACACAAGTGCCCCATGATTTCCGCGCCGAGCAACGATTTGTAGAAAATCTGCTGTCGAAAGACAGCCGATTTGACCTGATCACTGCGCCTTGATGTCACGCGGTTGCGCTTTGCGCTGAAACCCCTTTCCCCAAGTCTCGGCTTGCGCTAAACGGCCCCGTCCCGGAACGGTCTGGGGCGGATATTGGAGATACCCAAGATGGGCTATAAGGTCGTCGTCGCGGGTGCCACGGGTAACGTGGGCCGCGAAATGCTGAACATCCTCGCCGAGCGCGAGTTCCCGGTTGATGAGATTGCAGCGCTTGCGTCGCGCAAATCTCTGGGCACTGAGGTTAGCTTTGGCGACAAAACTCTGAAAACCAAGGATCTTGAGACTTTCGATTTCACGGGCTGGGACATTGCCTTTTTCGCCATCGGGTCGGATGCGACAAAGATTTATGCGCCCAAGGCCGCCGCCTCTGGCTGCGTGGTGATCGATAACTCCTCGCTTTATCGCTATGATCCGCAGGTGCCCTTGGTGGTGCCAGAGGTGAACGCGGCCGCGGTTGACGGCTATAAGGCCAAGATGATCATCGCCAACCCCAACTGTTCCACCGCGCAAATGGTGGTGGCGCTGAAGCCGCTGCATGACCGCGCCAAGATCAAGCGGGTGGTTGTGGCGACCTATCAATCGGTGTCGGGCACCGGCAAAGAGGCGATTGACGAGCTGTGGAACCAGACCAAGGGCCTTTATGTGCCCGGTCAGGAAGTGGCTCCCAAGGTTTATCCCAAGCAGATCGCCTTTAACGTGATCCCGCATATCGATGTGTTCTTGGACGATGGCTCGACCAAGGAAGAATGGAAGATGGTGGCCGAGACGAAGAAGATCCTCGACCCCGCGATCAAGGTGACCGCAACTTGCGTGCGCGTGCCGGTGTTCGTTGGCCATTCCGAAGCGATCAACATCGAGTTCGAAGAGCCGCTGGATTGGCAAGAGGCGCAAGACATCCTGCGCGAGGCGCCCGGCGTCATGCTGGTCGACAAGCGCGAGGCGGGTGGCTACATCACGCCCATCGAATGTGTGGGCGATTATGCCACCTATATCAGCCGCGTGCGCGACGACAGCACCATTGAGAACGGCATCAGCCTGTGGTGCGTGTCGGACAACCTGCGCAAGGGCGCGGCGCTGAACGCGGTGCAGATCGCCGAGGTTCTGGGGAGCCGCTGCCTGAAAAAGGGCTGAGAGCCTGCGAAACGGTAAATTGGCCCCGCCTTAGTGCGGGGCTTTTTTTATTGGTGATTCGTTAACCTAGGGGCGGCACAGTGGGGGCATGACACATCATGCCCCTTTCCCCTGTGATCCCCAGCTTTGGCAGCGCTTTATCTCCGCCTGCCACAGCCGCGATGAAACCCCCGGTGCCGTGCTGCGCGATCTTGTGCGGCTGGAGGTGCAAAAATACGAGCGTCGCGCTGCGAGGCGTGACGACGTCATCGACGAGCAGCTCCTCGGGCGCCTACGGCTTCTCGTCACGACGGCGCTTGATGCCGCGCAGACCTGGGGGCAGATGCAGGCTGCACTTCGGGCTGAAGGTTTGGCCTATATCGCCGCCGGAGGTGGCTTGAACCTGATCGACAGCGAAACCGGTGAGGTTTTGTGCAAAGGATCGCAGGTTGGTCCTGCCTATAGGGATCTGGTGCGCCGCTTTGGCGCGGGATTTCCCGGCCACCCAAGGCCGGGCTTGGCGGCGCTGGCCATGGCGGGCGTCAGGCCAGCCCCTCGGCCCGCAGAACGGCACGCACCGAATTAGCGGTCTTGTCGACGATCTCGGTCAGCTCATCATCGGTGCAATTGTAGGGCGGGGCCAGAATCACGATGTCGCCGCTGAACCCATCAACGTTGCCCCCCACCGGATAGCAGATCAGCCCGTTCTCCATCGCCTGCGCGCGGATTTTCATGAACAATTTTCGATCCTTGTCAAAGGGCTGTTTCGACACCTGGTCGGCCACAATCTCCAGCGCGATGAAATGGCCGCGGCCGCGAATGTCGCCCACCGCGTCCACCCCGGCAAAAGCATCGGCAAGCCAGCCCTTAAGCCGCGGACCATTGGCGGCCACCTTTGCCACCAACCCCTCGCGTTCAACAATCTTTTGCACCGCCACACCGGCAGCGCAGGCGGCGGTATGGCCGGTAAAGGTGTGGCCGGTGCCAAAGGCCCCATCCGCGGCGCGGATCGCCTGCCAAACCGCCGTGGTGCAGATCGCAGCGCCCAAGGGCTGATAGCCGCCCGCCAAGCCTTTGGCGATAGACATGATATCAGGCTCCACCCCGTCATGGGCCAGCGCGCGCCATGTGCCGCAGCGCCCCGATCCCGACATCACCTCATCCGAGATCATCAGCACCCCGTGCCGACTGCAAATTTCGCGCACCGCTTTGGCATAGCCGGGCGGTGCCGGCACACAGCCCCCCGCCGCGCCGACCACGGGTTCAAAGATGAAAGCGGCGATGTTCTCGGCCCCTTCGCGCAGGATCGCGGCCTCCAACTCGGCCGCGCAGGCCGCACCGGCTGTTTCAGCCGTCGCCCCGGCAATCGGGCGATAGGTGTTGGCGGGCGACAGTTTGATTGAGGGGATAAAGGCACCTTCATAGGCCGCCGTGCGTTCGGCAAAGCCGGAAACCCCCAGCGCGCCCAACGTGTTGCCATGCCATGACCGTTCCCGCGAGATAAAGCGGCGGCGCGATTTCTGGCCAATAGCGGTTTGATATTGAAGCGCAATTTTCAGACAGCTTTCCACCGCCTCAGACCCGCCGGTGACATAGACCATCTCTTGCAAACTGCCACCGCAACGGGCGCGGATGATCTCGGTCAGCTCTTCCAGCGCGTCGGTGGTGAAATTATAGCGGTAGCCATGCGCAATCTGCGCCAGCTGGTCGGTGATCGCGCGGTTCACCTCGGCATTGGCATGGCCAAGGCAATAAACAGCCGGGCCACCCGATCCATCAATGTATTGCTTGCCAGCTGCGTCCCACAGATAGCTGCCCTTGGCGCGCACCACCTTTGGCAGGGCGCTGGTTTGGGTCAAAGACGCGGGGTTTGACGATGCGGGGCGTGACATGGCAACTCCTTGGTGTTGCCAGTCAGAGTGTCAGGGCAAAGAACGGCCCGCAAGAGGGCCGCCCCCAGTCAGGCGCGTTTGCCAACTGTCGCCACGCCCAAGACTTCCAACACCTTGGCCTCGATCTCGGGGGCGTTCATGCCGGCGGCGCGATACATCGCCTCGGGTGAGGCGTGGTCGATGAAGGTGTCAGGCAAGACCATGGAGCGGTATTTCAACCCCCGGTCAAACACCCCCTCATCCGCCAAAAGCTGTGCCACATGGCTGCCAAAGCCGCCAATCGCGCCCTCTTCGACGGTGATCAGCGCCTCGTGGTCGCGCGCGAGCTGCAAGATCAGATCGCGGTCCAAAGGCTTGGCAAAGCGGGCATCGGCAATGGTGGGCGAAAGGCCCTTGGCCGCCAAGGACTCGGCGGCTTTCAGCACCTCGCCCAGACGGGTGCCGAACGACAAAATCGCCACGCGGGCCCCCTCCCGGATCATCCGGCCCTTGCCGATTTCCAAAGGCGTGCCCTTGCGGGGCAGATCCACGCCCATCCCCTCGCCGCGCGGATAGCGAAAGGCGATGGGGCCGTCATCATGCGCGGCGGCGGTGGCAACCATATGCATCAACTCGGCCTCATCGGCGGCGGCCATGACGACCATGCCGGGCAGATTGGCCAAAAACGCCACATCGAAAGAGCCTGCATGGGTCGCCCCATCGGCCCCGACCAGCCCCGCGCGGTCAATGGCAAAGCGCACCGGCAGGCGTTGGATGGCCACGTCATGCACCACCTGATCGTAACCGCGCTGCAGGAAGGTCGAATAGATCGTGCAGAAGGGCCGCATCCCACCGGCGGCAAGCCCGGCGCAGAAGGTCACGGCATGCTGTTCGGCAATGCCCACGTCAAAGGTGCGCTTGGGGAACCGCGCGCCGAAAATGTCCAGCCCGGTGCCATCGGGCATGGCCGCCGTGACGGCGACGATCTTGGGGTCCACCTCGGCCTCGGCAATCAGCGCTTCGGCAAAGACCTTGGTATAGGAGGGCGCGTTGGAGGGGGCCTTTTTCTGCTCACCCGTCACCACATCGAACTTGGCGCGGGCATGGCCTCGGTCGGGGGCGTTTTCTGCCGGGGCATAGCCCTTGCCCTTCTTCGTCAGCACATGGATCAGCATCGGCCCGGTGGCGCGGGCGTGGGCGGTGCGCAGAACCGGCAAAAGCTGGTCCAGATCATGGCCATCAATCGGGCCGACATAGGAAAAGCCCAGCTCCTCAAAGAGCGTGCCGCCCACCGCCATGCCCTTGACCAATTCCTTGGCCCGGCGCGCGCCTTCGGCAAAGGGTTCGGGCAACAGGCCTGCAAGGCTTTTGGCGGCTGATTTCAGGTCCTGAAACGGCTCACCGGCATAAAGCCGCGAGAGATAGCTGGAAAAGGCCCCCACCGGCGGGGCGATCGACATTTCATTGTCGTTCAGAATGACGAACATCCGCTTTTTCAGATGGCCCGCGTTGTTCATCGCCTCAAACGCCATGCCGGCGGACATGGAGCCATCGCCGATCACCGCCACCGCATCGCCCGGATCGCCGCCAAGATCCGCCGCCATGGTGAAGCCCAAGGCCGCCGAGATCGAGGTGGAGGAATGGGCCGCGCCAAAGGGATCGTAAGGAGACTCAGACCGTTTGGTAAACCCCGACAGCCCGCCTTCGGTGCGCAGGGTGCGGATGCGATCGCGCCGCCCAGTTAGGATTTTATGCGGATAGCACTGGTGGCCGACGTCCCAAATGATCTTGTCGCGCGGGGTGCTGAACACGGCATGCAGCGCCACGGTCAGTTCCACCACACCAAGCCCCGCGCCGAGATGGCCGCCCGTCACCGACACCGCCGAAATCGTCTCGGCGCGCAGCTCATCGGCCAGTTGGCGCAATTCGCGGTCGGTCAGGCCCTTCATGTCGGCAGGCAGCGCGACCCGGTCTAGAAGGGGGGTAAAGGGACGGTCTGCCATAATGCTTCCTGTTCAATTTTCACGCGCAATAACGAAATGCGCGCAGTCGATCAAGTTTTGCGCGGCAGAGCCATAGGCAGACAGCGCGGTTTCAGCGTCATTAATCAAGGAACGGGCCTGTGCCTTGGCCTGATCCAGTCCCAAAAGCGAAACGAAGGTGGCCTTTCCTGCGGCGGCATCCTTGCCCACGGCCTTGCCCGTCAGGGCCGCATCGCCGGTGACGTCCAGCACATCATCCCAGATCTGAAACGCAAGGCCCAAGGCGGTGGCATAGCGGCGCAGGGGGGTGGGATCGACCCCAGCCAGAATGGCCCCAGCCTCGGCGGAAAAGCGGATCAGCGCGCCGGTCTTTCCGGCCTGAAGCGCGGTGATTTCCTCTAGCGTCAGGGGCCGGGCGGCAGTTTCGGCGGCAATGTCCAGCGCCTGACCCAGCACCATGCCTTGGGCCCCGCTGGCCTGCGCCAGCCCCGCCACGAGCGCAATGCGGGTGTCGCCAGACCCCAGCGCAGGATCGGTCAACAGCTCAAACGCCAAGGTTTGCAGCGCATCCCCCGCCAGCACCGCCGTGGCCTCATCCCATTTGACATGCACGGTCGGCAGGCCACGGCGCAGCGCGTCATCGTCCATGCAAGGCATGTCGTCATGGACCAGCGAATAGGCATGCAGCGCCTCGACGGCAGCCGCGGCGCTCAGGGCGTTTTGGGGGGCAACGCCCAGCATCCGGGCCGATTCCAGCACCAAAAATCCGCGCAGCCGTTTGCCGCCGTGGGCGGCATAGCGCATGGCTTGCACGACCGGGGTCACGCCAAACGTGGCCATGGCATCATCCAGCCGGGCCTGAACGGCAGCCGCGTCGGCCGCCAGTTGGGCGGCAAAGCTCACAGCCCCTCCACCGGGGTGGTGCCAACGGCGCGGCCCTCAGCGGCGCGGATGAGTTCAACCTTTTCTTCCGCCGCCTTCAGCTTGGCCGCGCAATGCGCCTTAAGCGCGGCGCCCTTTTCATAAAGCGCGATGGATTGTTCCAAGGCCACCTCGCCGCGTTCCAGCTGGGTGACAACCTGTTCCAAGGCGGCGATGGCCTCTTCGAAACTCATCTCAGATACAGCTTTGTCGGTCATCATCCCTGCCCAGTTCTTCAGTTTGCCAGAACACCCACATGCGCGGCGACGGATTGTGTCAACGCGCCCAGATCATAGCCGCCCTCAAGACAGGATACCACCCGCCCGCCCGCGCTATCGGCGGCAATCTCGCAGATGCGGGTGGTGAGCCAGGCGTAATCCTCGGCCTGCCATGTCAGCCCGGCCAAGGGATCATCGGCATGGGCGTCAAAGCCTGCCGAGATCAGGATAAGTTCGGGCCGCCATTCCGCCAGACGGGGAAAGATCACACTGTCATAGACCTGCCGCATCCGCGCGCCGCCCGACCCTTCGGGCAAGGGCGCATTCACGATCTGGCCATGCGCGCCCACCTCACGTGGGGAACCCGTGCCGGGATAAAGCGGCATCTGGTGGGAGGAGGCGAACAGGCAGCGGCCCTCGTCCCACAAAAGGTCTTGGGTGCCATTACCGTGATGGACGTCGAAATCAACGATGGCGACGCGCGACACCCCGTGATGATCCAGCGCGCGTTTGGCGGCGATTGACACCGTGCCAAAGAGGCAAAAGCCCATGGCTGTGGCGGTTTCGGCATGGTGGCCGGGCGGGCGGCAGGCGACAAAGGCGGTGGTGTCGGCCCCGCCCAGCACCGCATCCACCGCCGCCGCCGCACCGCCCACGGCGCGAAGGGCGGCCTCCAGACTGCCGGGTGACAGATAGGTGTCACCGTCGAGTTGCGCCCAAGCCTCGGCCGGAACGGCCGCCGCCACCCGCTCGGCATAGGCCAAGGGATGGCAGCGCGTCACCTCCTCCAAGGCCGCCAAAGGCGCCTCGTGCCGGGTAAGGGCCAGCCCCTGCACCCCCGCCTCAACCGCACGCAAGCGGTCTATCCGCTCGGGGTGGCCGGGGGGCGTGACATGGCCTGCAAAGGCGGGATCGGTGTAAAACTGTGCCATCAACCGGGCTGCAACATGTAACCCTCACCGCGCACGGTTTGCAGGAAACGTGGGCGTTTGGGGTCATCTTCGATCTTGCGGCGCAGGCGGGTGATCTGCACATCCACCGCCCGCTCTTGGCCGGCGCTGTCATCAGAGGGGGCCTCACCCACCAGCTTGTCACGACTGACCGGCTGCCCCGGCTGGGCGGCAAAAACGCGCATCAGCTGCGCCTCGGTCGCGGTCAGCTTGACCAAATCGGCGCCGCGCCACAATTCACCCCGGTCAATGTCATAGCGCACCGCCCCCAGATGCAGCACTTTGGGCGCCTGTGCCGCAGCACGCGCCTGCGGCACGCGGCGCAAAATGGCATTGATCCGCAGCAAAAGCTCTTTGGGCTCAAAGGGTTTCACCAGATAATCATCAGCCCCCGCCTCCAGCCCCTCAATCCGGTTCTGAGTTTCGCCCTTGGCGGTCAGCAAAAGGATCGGCACCGACATCTGCGCGCGCAGATCACGGGTCAGGGTGATGCCATCCTCGCCCGGCATCATCACATCTAAGATCAGCATGTCGAATTCCAAGCCCGACAACAGCCGCCGCGCCTGCGCCGCGTCCCGTGCCGTGGTCACCAAAAACCCGTTGCGGATCAGGAATTTCTGCAACAAGCCCCGGATGCGCTCGTCATCATCGGCGACCAGAAGATGTGCCTGTGGTTCACTCATACACTGCCCTCTTTCAGGCTTTGATACTGCCTGCGCATCTCTGGGTCCATCATCGCCTCAAGCACTGCACGAAAGCCCTGCACCGCCTGCGGCCCGGCGGCGCGATAGGCGGCCCGCATCCGCGATCTTTGGGCATCCGACAGCGCCCGCTCCAAGGCACGGCCCTTTTCCGTCAGATAAAGATGCCGCTCGCGCTTGTCACGCTTGCCCACCCGCGCCTCGACCAGACCATCGTCAAACAGCGCGCGCAACACACGATTGAGCGATTGCTTGGTAACCCCCAAAATGGCCAGAAGATTGCCCACCGTCGTGCCGGGGCTGCGATGGATAAAATGCACCGCCCGGTGATGGGCGCGGCCATAATCCATGGTTTCCAAGATACGGTCAGGATCGGCGGTAAAGCCCCGATAGGCAAAGAACATCGCCTCGATGCCCTTGCGCAGCTGCTCATCGGTCAGGAACAGCAGGCTTTCGCCCCCGGTGTTTGCCTCTGCCATCTCGCTCTCCCTTTCGCGCCAAAGTTACGTCAGGCTTGTTGACATTCCAAGCCTCAAAGGCTAGCGATTCGACGCTTTAGCGCAAGATTATGTCCGAAACGGACCAAATATGCGCAATATTCAAAAACTCACCTTATCGAAACAGGGGGCCAAGATGGCAGGCTATGACGATCGTGACGGGTTCATCTGGATGGATGGCAAGCTGGTGGAATGGCGCTCAGCGCAGGTGCATATCCTGACCCATGCCATGCATTACGCCTCGTCCGTCTTCGAAGGCGAGCGCTGCTACAACGGCAAGATCTTTAAAAGCCGTGAACATTCCGAAAGGCTGCGCAAATCGGGTGAGTTGTTGGATATGCCGCTGCCCTATTCGGTGGATGACATCGAAGCGGCGAAAGAGGCGGTGCTCAAGGCCAATGGGCTGACCGATGCCTATGTGCGCGCGCTGGCTTGGCGCGGCGCGGGCGAAGATATGGGCGTGGCCTCGCAGCGCAACCCGATCCGTATGGCGGTGGCCTGCTGGTCTTGGGGCAATTACTATGGCGACGCCAAAATGAAGGGCGCGAAATTGGACATTGCCAAATGGCGCCGCCCCGATCCGGCCACCATCCCCCATGCCGCCAAGGCCGCCGGGCTTTACATGATCTGCACCATGTCGAAACACGCCGCCGAGGCCAAGGGCTGTTCAGACGCGATGATGCTGGATTATCGCGGATTGGTGGCCGAGGCGACCGGGGCCAATATCTTCTTCGTCAAGGATGGCGAGGTGCATACGCCAAAGCCCGATTGCATTCTGAACGGCATCACGCGCCAGACGGTGATCGGCATGCTCAAGGGCATGGGGGTGACGGTGCACGAGCGCGCGATCCAGCCCGAAGAGCTTGCAGGCTTTGAACAGTGCTGGCTGACCGGCACCGCGGCCGAGATCACCCCGGTGGGCCAGATCGGTGATTTCAACTTTGTCGTGGGCGATCTGACCCAGCGCATCGCCGCCGATTACGAGCGGCTGGTGCGCGCCTGATCCTCCTCGGGCGCCTTCGGCTTCTCGTCGGGGGCGCCCCTAGGCCTGATGTCCCTTTTCGATGCGGACATATTGCACAAGGCGTTGATTGTCCTCAGACCGATCAACAGGACGCCGCCAGACACTGCGCCACATGGTTTCGCTGCGATCGCGCGCAATGGACAGGAATGCTTTGACACGGCCCCCGGTTGGCGCGTTGCGATGATCTGCCAGATGCTTGGACATGGACATCTCTCCCTTCGAGTCGAGGATTCAGTCTAGGGCAAAATGTCGCAAGGCAAAAATGAACTTTTCGCAAAACTCGAAAGATTGCCGATATGGCCTAGGCCTCTAGGCGCTTCACCGCCCATGCTGCGGCATCGGCCACGGCTGGATCTGGATCATTCAGACAGGCGCGCGCGGCCGGCAGCAAAGACGGCATGCCCGAATTGCCAATGGCATAAAGCACATTGCGCACCATCCGATCCCGCCCGATCCGCTTGATCGGGCTGCCGGCAAAGCGCGCGCGAAACGCGGCGTCGTCCAGCGCGGCAAGCTCCGCCAGCTCCGGCAGCCCGACGCGCGGCTGATAGCCAATCTCGCGCGCGGCCACGGCAAACTTGTTCCACGGGCAGACCGCCAGACAATCATCACAGCCGTAAATCCGGTTGCCCATCAGCCCGCGCAGGCCCTCATCCACCGGGCCTTTGTGTTCAATCGTCAGATAGGAAATGCAGCGCCGCGCATCCAGCTGGTAAGGAGCCGGAAAGGCCGCCGTCGGGCAGGCATCCCGACAGGCGGTGCACCTGCCGCAATGGCTGATCTCCGGCGCGTCTTTCGGCAAATCCAGCGTGGTGAAAATCGCGCCCAGAAAGAACCAACTGCCCAGATCGCGCGCCAAAAGGTTCGTGTGCTTGCCCTGCCAACCCAGACCCGCCGCCTGCGCCAAGGGCTTTTCCATCACAGGTGCGGTATCGACAAACACCTTGATCCGTGGCGGCTCTGCCGCCAGCCCAGCTGGCGAATTCCCCGAATGCGCCGAGAGGGTCGCCGTGCCCGCCTGATCCAACAACCAGCGCCCCAACCGCTTGAGCCGCCGCTTCACGAGATCATGGTAATCCTTGCCCTGGGCATAGACACTCACCACACCCCGATCGCGCGCCGAAAGCCCCGCCATCGGATCAGCCTCCGGCGTGTAAACCTCCGCCAGCATGATGACCGACCGCGCCTCGGGCCAGAGCGCTGCCGGATTGCCGCGCCACGCCTCGCGCTCGGCCATCCAGCCCATCTGCCCGTGCCGCCCCGCCTCAAGAAAAGCCCGCAGCCGCCCCGCCGCCTCGGGCACGGCATCGGGCGCACAAATGCGCAGCTTGGCAAACCCCTCGACTTCGGATTGACGCACCAGCCTTGCCTTCAATGTGGCCAAAATATCCCGGGGGTCCGGGGGCTGGCCCCCGGGGGCGGGATCAGAAATCGAGGTCGGCATAATGGGCGGGCGGCGGAAAGCCCGGAATCTGATCGGCCAGAAGCGTGCGGAACGACGGGCGAGACTTGATCTTGGCGTACCAGTCCTTCACCGTCGCATTGCGGTTCCAGTCCACGTCGGAAATGTAATCCAAGCACGACAGATGCGCGGCGGCGGTAAAATCGGCCAAGCTCATCTCATTGCCCGCCAGCCAGCGGCGCTGATCCAAGAGCCAGGCCATGTAATCGAGGTGATACTTGATCCGCCCGGCCCCGGATTTCACATTCTTCGAATCCGGATAGCCGTGGCCCATCACCTTCTTGTTGACCCGCTCATACAAGAGCTTCGAGGTCACCTCAGTATGGAACTTGTCGTCGAACCAGGCGCAAAGGCGGCGCACCTCATAGCGGGCTTCCACATCGCGCGGCATCAGCGCAGGCGTCGGGATAGCCTCCTCCAGATATTCGCAGATCGCCTGGCTCTCGCTCATCACCTTCTGGTCGATCCGCAGGATCGGCACCTTGCCCGCCGGATTGCGGCGCAGGAAATCGGGCGAGGGCTCCCAATAGCGCTCTTCCACCAGCTCAACCTCAAGCTTCTTTTCGGCCAGCGTCAGGCGGACCTTGCGGCAGAAGGGCGAGAGCGGGAAGTGGTAAAGACGGATCATCGGGGGCGGGCCTGACAGAGGGGATGCTTCTCAATAACGCCCTTGGCGGCAGTTGCAACCGGGGTGTTGAAAACGGCAGGCCTATTGAAAACAGCCCGCCCGGCCATCGGCGGCAATCGTCTCTGCCCCCGACAGGATGGCGCGGGTGCGCTTGCGCACAAAGTCCGAAGGCTTGCTGGCGCTGCGCCGTTTTGGGTCGGGCAGCACGGCGGCCAGTCGCGCGGCCTGCAACGCCGTCAGATCGGCCGCATCCACCCCAAAATGGTGCTGGGCCGCCGCCTGCACGCCAAAGACGCCCTCGGCGAATTCGGCGGTGTTGAGGTAAACTTCAAGGATGCGCTGCTTGGACCACATCAGCTCGATCACCGGGGTGATCGCCGCCTCCAGCGCCTTGCGCAGATAGCTCCGCCCGTGCCACAGGAAGGTGTTCTTCACCACCTGTTGCGACAGGGTCGAGGCGCCGCGCGCGCCGCCATCTTGAATGGCATCGCGAATGGCGGCCATGTCAAACCCCCAGTGCAGACAGAAATTCGCATCCTCCGCCGCCACGACCGAACGCGCCATGACAGGCGCAATCGCATCCCAGCTGACCCAATCCTTTTCGATGCCGCCCAGCCGCCATGCTTCTTGCGCCTGATAGATGTTGATCGGGGGCGGCGCAAAGCTGAACAGCACGATCAGCACGGCGTAAAACGCCGCCACCCCCGCCAGCCCGCGCAAGATCAAGAACCGCAAACGCCGCAAAAGCGGCGGCTTTTGCGGTGCGGCTTCGGGTGCGGGTGTGGGTTTCTTGCGCGCGGCCATGGGCGACCATAGGCCACGAAGCAGGACCCCGGGTCAAGTCTTGGGCAGGTGAGCCCTGCGGCAGCTTCTGGCCTTGGGCGGCTTGCAACTTCATGCTTTGGCGTGGATCATGCCCGACGAATGACAACAAGGAGTGGGCGGATGTTCAAAGCGTTGGTGGTGACCAAAGATGAGGCGGGTGCGACCCATGCGGCGGTAACTTCGCTTGAGATCAGCGATCTGCCCGCAGGCGAGGTGCTGGTGTCGGTCGAATATTCGACGGTGAATTACAAGGACGGGCTTTGCCTTGGCACCGGCGGCGGTCTGGTGCGCAATTACCCGCATGTGCCGGGCATTGATTTTGCGGGCACCGTCGAGGCGTCGGAAGATCCGCGCTATAAGCCCGGCGACAAAGTGGTGCTGACCGGCTGGCGCGTGGGCGAGACCCATTGGGGCGGTTACGCCGAAAAGGCGCGGGTCAAGGCCGATTGGCTGGTGCCATTGCCCGCTGGGCTGAGCACCAAGCAGGCGATGGCTGTTGGCACTGCCGGGTTCACCTCGATGCTGGCCATTCTGGCGCTGGAAGATCACGGGTTGAAACCGGGGCAAGGCCCGGTTCTGGTGACCGGCGCGGCCGGGGGGGTCGGTTCGGTCGCGGTCGCGCTTTTGGCCGCGGCAGGCTATGAGGTGGCCGCCGTCACCGGCCGGCCCGAAACGGAAAGCTATCTGCGCGATCTGGGCGCGACCCAGATCGTGCCGCGCGAGACGATCAACGAAACCGTCAAGCGGCCCTTGGAATCGGAAACCTGGTCAGGCTGCGTTGATGCGGTTGGCGGGCCGATGATGGCGCGGGTGCTGGGCCAGTTGAAATACGGCGGCTCCATCGCGGCGGTTGGGCTTGCGGGCGGGGCGAACCTGCCGGCCTCGGTGGTGCCCTTCCTTTTGCGGGGCGTGAATATCCTTGGCATCGATTCGGTGCTGATCCCCTATCCCCGCCGCGTGACCGCTTGGGAACGGATTGCCCGCGACATGCCGAAAGACAAGCTGGAGGCGATGATTTCCCTGCATGGGCTGGCCGATCTGCCGCAGCTTGGGGTCGATATTCTGGCGGGCAAGGTCAAGGGCCGCGCCGTGATCGACGTGCGGGCCTGACGTCAAGCGGCCCCCCACCCCATCCCTCCCCACGGGGGGGAGGGGGCCGATCGGGACAAGACATCACGCCAAACGACAAGGCACCTCCCCTCCGCCTCCGTGGGGAGGGGCTGGGGGTGGGGGGGGCCGCTTTCGCTGCCGCTTAGTCCAACCCTTCCACAATCACCACATGGGCCGTGGCCGCCCCATCGCGCCGCGCCTTGGCGGCTTGATATTCGGGCGAGTGGTAGCAGGCCCGCGCCGCCGCCAGCGACGGAAATTCAATCACCACATGGCGGTCAAGCACCGGGCCTTCCAGCACCTCATGCGCCCCGCCGCGTGCCAAAAACCGCGCGCCATGGGCGGCAAAGGCAGCAGGCGCCAGCGCCTGATAGCCTTGATAGGCGGCGGGATCGGTCACCGTGACATGGGCGATCCAATAGGCTGTCATGCGGGTTCCAAAAGCGTGCGGGCAATGTCTGCGGCGTCTTTGAGATGGTCGCACACCGCCCGCGCTGCGGCCTGCGGATCATTGTCCGTGATCGCCGCGGCAATCTTTGCCATATGCGCCGGGCCAGATGTGCGGCGGTTGGTGCTGGCCAAGGTCAGCGCCCGCAGCCGCGAAATGCGGCCATTCAGACGCTGCACGATTTCCCATGCAATCGCATGGCCTGCGGCGGTGAAAATCACCTCGTAAAATCCGGTCGTCGCAGCATAGAGCGCCGATGGCTGGGCATCGGAAAAGGCCGCCTCAAGATCGGCCAAAGCAGCCGAAAGCCGGGCTTTGACCGCATCATCGGCGCGCCGCGCGCATTCGGCGGCGGCATCGGATTCCAACAGCCTGCGAATGTCATAGATCTGCGCCGCCTGTGCCCAATCCAGCCGCGCCACCACCGGGCCGGCACGCCCCGATGTGTCGACCAGCCCCTCGGCCTCCAGCGTGCGGATCACCTCGCGCACCACGGACCGCGACACGCCCAACTGATCGCAAAGCGTGCGTTCCACCAGCCGCGCCCCGCCCGCAAAGCGCCCCGCAATGATGGCGCTGCGCAAACGATCCACCGCCAACGCGCGCAACGTGGCGGGGGCCTCATGGATGCGAAGATCATCGGTCACACGGTTCATGCCCCGAAATCTAGGCCCCCGCCAAGCGCTGCGCAAGGGTTTCTTGACATATGGTATGATGGTATACCAACATACAAGAAATGCTGACGGAGATCCCCATGCCCGCAACGATTCGCAAGACGCTGTTGAATATCGAGACCACTTTGATCGAAGGGGGCCGGGCAGCGGCCACGCCCCTGAAATTCATCGCGGCGGCGGCGGTCATCAAGAACCCCTGGGCCGGGCGCGGCTTTGTCGAGGATCTGAAACCCGAAATCCATGATGTCGCCCCGGAACTTGGCGCGCTTTTGACCGGCATGATCCTTGAGGCGGCAGGCGGTGGCGACAAGGTGGAGGGCTATGGCAAGGCGGCTGTGGTGGGTCTTGATGGCGAGGTGGAACATGCCAGCGCGCTGATCCACACCCTGCGCTTTGGCAACCATTACCGTCAGGCGGTGGGGGCGAAAACCTATCTCGCCTTTACCAACACCCGCGGCCCGGCCAATTGCCCGATCATGATCCCCCTGATGGACAAAAACGACGAAGGCCGCCGCAGCCATTACCTGACCATCCAATTCGCCATTCCCGATGCCCCCGCCGCCGATGAAATCGTCGTGGCGCTTGGCGCCTCGATCGGGGGCCGCCCGCATCACCGCATCGGTGACCGCTATCAGGACCTGAAAGACCTTGGTCATGACGTCAAGAACCCTGCGGCTGTCTGACGGCGGCACCGTCCGGGTGCTGGAGGCGGGCGCGGGAGAGCCCCTGCTCCTCATCCACGGCGTCGGCCTGCGGGCCGAGGCCTGGGGCCCACAGATGCGGCTTGAGGCGCATGTGTTCGCCGTGGATATGCCCGGCCATGGTGACAGCAGCCCCCTGCCCGCAGGCGCGCGCCTGCCTGACTATGTGGCATGGGCCGCGCGGGTGATCGAGGCGTTGGGGGTCGGGCCGATGAATGTGGCGGGCCATTCGATGGGCTCGCTGATTGCCGGGGGATTGGCGATTGATCGCCCCGATCTGGTGAAGCGGGTGGCGCTGTTGAATGCCGTGCATCGCCGCAGCCCCGAGGCGCGGGCCGCCGTTTTGGGCCGCGCCGCTGAAATTGCAGCCGGAGCGGGCAGTATCGAGGCCCCCTTGGCGCGCTGGTTCAGCGAGGATCAGGCCGAGATCCGGGCGCAGGTGGCGAGCTGGCTGCACGCGGTCAGCCAGACTGGCTATGCCATGGCCTATCGCGCCTTTGCCGAGGGCGACACGGTTTATGCCGACCGCATCGGCCAAATCAGCTGCCCCACTTTGGTGCTGACCGCCGATGGCGATGCCAATTCTACGCCTGCCATGACCCATGCGATGGCGGGCATGGTGCAGCATGGGCAGGCCATTGTGATAGAAGGGCATCGGCACATGGTAAACCTGACCGCCCCACAGGCCGTATCCGCAGCCTTGCGCGATTGGTTGGCCGAGGAGGTGATGCGATGACCAAAGCGCAAGACGGGATCGACCCGCGCGCGCTGCGCGATGCCTTTGGCTGCTTTATGACCGGGGTGACCGTGGTCACCACGCTGGATGCCACCGGCATGCCGCAGGGCTTTACCGCCAATTCCTTTTCATCGGTGTCGCTGGACCCGCCGCTTTTGCTGGTCAGCCTCGCCAATTCCTCGCGCAATCTTAAGACCTTTTCCAAAGGTGCGGGCTTTGCGGTAAATATTCTGGCCGAGGGACAAAAGGATATTTCCGCCACCTTTGCCCGGCCCAGCGATGATCGCTTTGCCAATGTCTATTGGCGCAAGGGGCCGGTGGGGAACCCGCTGATCGCCGGGGTCTCGGCTTGGTTTGATTGCACGCTGGATCAGGCCATTCCGGCGGGGGACCATACGATCTTGATCGGCCGGATCGCCGGGTTCGAGGCGACGCCCGCCGCCGGTTTGGGCTATTACCGGGGGGCCTATGTCACCCCGGCGCAGACGGCGGCGGCCATGCCTGCGGGGCCCGATGTGGTGATCACCGCCATTCTGGAGGCCGAGGGTAAGGTGCTGTTGCAAGACGACGGGCGCGGCGGGCTGACCCTGCCCATGGCCCGCGCAGGCCGCGACGGGGTGCAAGCCGCCCTTGCCCAGCTGATCGCGGCCTCGGGGCTGACCGCCCAGCCCGGCGCGGTATACGCCGTCTATGACGACCCCGCCCAAGGCGCGCAGCACATCGCCTTTCTCTGCCCCACAAGCCCCGGCAAGCCGCGCATGGGCGCGCTGGTCGATCTCACCCGCGAGGGGGTGGCCGATGTCACCGATCCTGCCGCCCGCATCATGCTGGAACGGCTGGCTGATGAGGCCCCAACCGGCCGCTATGGCATTTACTTTGGCACGCATGAACAAGGTCGCGTGCAACGGACCCAAGAAAGGGATGAGCCATGAAATTCTCGTTGTTCGTTCACATGGAACGCGTCAGCCCCACCGACGAGGAGCCGCGGCTTTATGAGGAAATGCTGGAGCTATGTCAGATGGCCGACGAAGGCGGCATGCATGCCATCTGGACGGGCGAGCATCACGGGATGAGCTTTACCATCGCGCCCAATCCGCTCTTGAACCTTGTTGATCTGGCGCGGCGAACAAAGAACGTCCGCCTTGGCACTGGCACCGTGATTGCCCCTTTCTGGCACCCGATCAAGCTGGCCGGTGAGGCGGCGATGGCCGATATCATCATGGATGGCCGTCTTGATCTGGGCATCGCGCGCGGGGCCTATTCCTTTGAATATGAACGCGTCATGCCCGGCCTTGATGCGTGGAACGCGGGCGGGCGGATGCGCGAGCTGATCCCGGCGATCAAAGGGCTCTGGGCGGGGGACTATACCCATGAGGGCGAGTATTGGCAGTTTCCGAAAACCACCTCGGCGCCGAAACCCCTGCAACAGCCCTTCCCGCCGATCTGGGTCGCGGCGCGCGACCCGAACAGCCATGACTTTGCGGTGTCGCAGGGCTGCAATGTGCAGGTGACCCCCCTGCACCAACCCCATGACGAGGTGGTGAGCCTGATGGAGCGCTTCAACGCCGCCTGTGCCGCCCACCCGGATGTGCCGCGCCCCAAGATCATGATCCTGCAGCACGGCTATGTCGCCAAGGATGCCGCCGATGCCGATCTGGCCGCGCAGGAATTGAACGCCTTCTACTGCTATTTCGGCGCGTGGTTCCTGAACAAGCGGCCCATCACCCAAGGCCTGATCCAAGAGATCACGCCCGAGGAAATGGCCGCCCACCCCTTCTATTCCCCCGCAGCGATGCGGGAGAACCTGCTGATCGGGGACGCCGCCGAAGTCATTGAAAAGTTGAAAAAGATCGAAGCACTCGGCTATGACGAGTTCTCTTTCTGGATCGACAGCGGCATGAGTTTCGCGCGCAAGCGTGACGGGCTGCGCCGGTTCATCGACGAAGTCATGCCCGCTTTTGCCTGAGGACCCGATGGAGCGTTTCCAGCACTATATCGACGGCCAGTTCGAGACGGGCGCGGCGCAGTTTGCCAGCCTTGACCCAGCCACCGGCACCCCTTGGGCCGAGATGCCTGCGGCAAGCGCTCAGGATGTGGCCCGCGCGGTCGAGGCGGCGCATCGCGCCTTTCTGGGCCAGCCCTGGGCCGGGATGACCGCAACGGCGCGCGGCAAACTCCTGTATCGGCTCGCCGATCTGGTGCAGGCCGCCGCCCCGCGTCTGGCGGCCTTGGAGACACGCGACACCGGCAAGATCATTCGCGAAACCAGCGCGCAGATCGCCTATGTCGCGGAATACTACCGCTATTACGCGGGCCTTGCCGACAAGATCGAAGGCGCGCACCTGCCCATCGACAAGCCCGATATGGAGGTCTGGCTGCGCCGCGAACCGGTGGGCGTGGTCGCGGCCATCGTGCCGTGGAACTCGCAACTGTTCCTGTCGGCGGTGAAACTGGGGCCTGCGCTTGCAGCAGGCTGCACCGTGGTTCTGAAGGCCAGCGAAGATGGCCCCGCGCCCCTGCTGGAATTCGCGCGTCTGGTGCATGAGGCGGGCTTCCCGGCGGGCGTCGTCAATATCCTGACCGGCGGGCCCGAGGCGGGCCATGCCCTGACCACCCACCCCAAGGTCGCCCATATCGCCTTTACCGGCGGGCCGGAAACCGCGCGCCATATCCTGCGGGCCAGTGCGGAAAACCTTGCCAAGACCTCGCTGGAACTGGGCGGCAAATCCCCCTTTATCGTCTTTGACGATGCCGATCTGGACTCTGCCGCCAATGCCCAAGTCGCGGGTATCTTCGCCGCCACCGGGCAAAGCTGCGTGGCAGGCTCGCGCCATCTGGTGCAGCGCGGGGTCAAGGAGGCCATGCTCACCCGCCTGAAAGCCAAGGCCGAGGCCGTGGCCATCGGCGCGCCCGACCAGATGACGACCGAAGTCGGCCCCCTCTGCACCCAGCGCCAGCGCGAGCGGATTCAGGCGCTGGTCGATGCCTCGGTCGCCGCCGGGGCCAAGCTTGTCACCGGCGGCGTCACGCCTTCGGGGCCGGGCTTTTTCTATCCGCCGACGATCCTTGACTGCACCGACGCCCCCGATGCCCACGTGGTCCAGCAGGAATGTTTCGGCCCGGTGCTGTCTGTCATCGCCTTTGACACGGAAGAACAGGCGCTGACGCTGGCCAATGACACCGCCTATGGCCTGGCCTCGGGCGTGTTCACCCGCTCGCTCACCCGCGCGCATCGAATGATCCGGGGCATTCGGGCGGGGATTGTCTGGGTGAACACCTATCGCGCCGTGTCCCCCATCGCGCCCTTTGGCGGCCACGGTCTTTCGGGCCACGGGCGCGAAGGCGGCATGGCGGCGGCGCTGGATTACACCACGGTGAAAACCGTGTGGCTGCGCACCTCGGACGACCCGATCCCCGACCCCTTCGTGATGCGCTAGGCGTAACTCCGCGCGCCGAAAATCGCGCTGCCCACCCGCACATGGGTGGCCCCATGGGCAATGGCCGCCTCGAAATCGCTGCTCATCCCCATCGACAGGCCCGACAGCCCGTTGCGCGCCGCCATCGCGGCCAGCATGGCGAAATGGGGGCTGGCGTCCTCGCCCTCGGGCGGAATGCACATGAGACCCTGCAAGGGAAGATCCATCGCCTGGCAGCGGGCAATGAAGGCGTCCAGATCATCGGGCAAGACCCCCGCCTTCTGCGGCTCCACCCCGGTGTTCACCTGCACGAACATCTGCGGCGCGGCACCCCGCTCTTGCACCAACCGCGCGAGCTTATCGGCCAGCGAGGGGCGGTCCACCGAATGAATGGCGTCGAACAACTCAAGCGCAAGCTTGGCCTTGTTGGTCTGCAAGGGGCCGATCATATGCACCTGAACCCCGGCAAAGCGCGCCCGCAGGTCGGGCCATTTGCCCGCCGCTTCCTGCACATAATTCTCGCCAAAAACCCGATGCCCCGCCTCCAGCACCGCGACCACGCGATCAAGCGGCTGCACCTTGGACACCGCGATCAACTGGGTAGACCCCGAGGCCCGACCATGGGCCAGCTCGGCGGCACGAATGCGGGCGGTGATATCGGCAAGTGACATGAGCAATCCTCCTGGCCGCCAGATGGCCATATCAGCGGGGGAAAGAAAAGCGAGACTTGGGGGCGGCCAAACTGGCAGAAAGTTCACTTTAACTCTCTGTCCTGAAAACAAAGTCTTCTCGCGACTACTGCTATGGCTCTGTCCGCTGGCGTCGCTTACGCTGAAGTTTCGGTCTCGGGCAACGCTCGCGTCGGTCTGAGCTACAATGAAGCCGCTGCTCAGGAAACCACGATGGACAACCGCGTCCGTATCGTGTTCGGCGCTTCGGGTGAAACCGACGGCGGCCTGTCCTGGTCGGTCTCGTCGCGTATCCGCACCGGTAACGAAGCTGGCGCTTCGGTGAACGCACTGAACGAACTGGGTGTGACCATCTCCGGCGCCTTCGGTTCGCTGACCGTTGGTTCGGAATCCTCGGCTGCTGAATACGCTGTTGGCGATTTGGCTGGTGTTGGCTACATCGCAACCGGTGCTGGCAACGAAAACCTGTTCCTCAACACCGACGTTATTGGCGCTCGCGCTCTGTACAGCTACACCGCTGGCGATCTGAGCGTTTACGCTTCGGCTGGCCAGCTGGGCACTGATGCCTATGCCCTCGGTGCAACCTATACCACTGGCGGTCTTACCCTTGCATTGGGCTACGAAGACATCTCGGTTGCTGATCACTTGATCGTCGGCGTCACCTATGCATTGGGCGACACCAAAGTTAAGGCAACCTACGGTGAAGGCGATGTCGCTGGCGTCAAAGGTACTCAGGCTGGCGTTTCGGCAGCTCACACCATGGGTGCATTGACATTGGCTGCTTACTACCGCACTACCGAACTGAGTGGTCTTGGTGCAGTTATTGCTGAAGCTGACAACTACGGTTTGGGCGCATCCTACGATCTGGGTGGCGGTGTTGCATTCAAAGCTGGTGTTGCTGACATCAACGGCACCAACCGTGCTGAGATGGGCATGACCTTCTCGTTCTAATCTGACCTCGTCAGATGAACGGAAAGAGCGGGCTTCGGTCCGCTCTTTTCTTTTGTGTTGTTGTTTGCTGAAAACTCTACAGCCGACCGCCAGCGCAGCTTCAGCGTTATTCGCTAAAGATCCCGTTCCCCAGCCTCTTGGTTGGCTGAAACAATAGGAAAGAAGTAGCGAGAAGACTGCAATCCGGCTGACCGGCATATGGAAGCCGTCATATTACCTGCCCAAGTAGCTTCGCCAAAATAGTCGATTACGCCGTTACTTGACCTGCAATGCAGAAATCAGCGGAGCAAGATTGGTTTCAAACTTCCGCCACGCCTCGGAACTTCCTTTGTAAATTTGGCGTTTGACTTGAGAGGCGCTAGCCGTTCGTATCGCGCGATCGTTCAAGTGAAAATTAAGGCAAGCATCTTGCCACGCAAGCCCAGTGAAATCGATAATGCGTCGCGACCATTCTTCAGGCGCTTCTGTGAGGGCCTCATATTGAACGTCCAGGATTTGGTCCGGGAACAGTTTATGCCAATGAGCCATTAGGTCGCTATAGAGATGCCAATAGGTTGCAACGTCCTTGAGATCGAAGGCGTATCCGTTGCCATCAGATGAGAAGTAATGCTTGAAGATTGACCAGCATGTCGCGACTGGTTCACGTTTCATGTGAATTATCTTCGCTTCTGGAAATGCGGATAATATGAAACCTATCCAGCGGAAATTTACTGGCATTTTGTCTGTCACAACGGTTGAGTTTCCGTCTGATAAGCTACTGATTTCATTTAAGTATGACTTGCGCAACGCTGATAAGTCGTCAGTGCTCGGGCGTTGTTGGGTCGAGTAAAAGCGTTCCATAATTGGAAGACACAATTGACCCAGCGTTTCGAGCTCTCCTGCTCCGTGCACATCACTGTGACTTGCTATAATTTGTTCTACGAGGGTTGTGCCAGACCGCATCATACCAAGCACAAACACTGGACGCGGCACCGCGTGTGCGGTGTTGAGGGGGCTTAGAGGTTGGGCAAAAAGCTTGTGTAACGTGTTGAAGAGGAGTTGGTCGGTCGCAATGTCGTAACCAAGCAGCTTCTTTCGGATTGCATTCGCCTCAACGAGCAGCTCAAACGCTTGATGGTATTCGGCGTTATCCTCGTGTGCTTTCGAGCGGGCGAACGACATATACATTCGATCACGCTCTGAAAGTCTTTTAATCATGCTTCTTTCTAGAACCCTTAACGCGGGATCGTTAGGCGAGTATTTATGCACAGCTGATAGATTGCGGTGAGCTTGGGCGAATTCTGGCTGGAAACCAATGGCTTGCATGTATGCAGCCTCTGCCTCCGTATCCCGTCCCAACTGATGCAAGACGGTCCCAAGATTGTTACCAGCAGATGCGTAATCGGGTTTCAGGCTTAGTGCTTCGCGATAGAAGCTGATCGCATCATGAAGTCGCCCGGCATCACGAAGAGCGTTGGCACGATTGTAGGGGATCTTGTGGTTTTTGGGATTAATGGCGGCTGCGGCTGCAAACGTTTCTTCTGCCGCATCAAATCGCCGCTGAGCCGCCAATGTCATGCCAAGGTTGTTTAAAACATCGTCATTTGAGGGGGCCAACTTGTTTGCGCCCTTGAAATAACGCTCTGCGAGCGGAAAATCTCCCGATAGGAACGCCGCATTTCCTGCTGCAATCCAACAAACTAGACTAGCAGGTTGCAACTGCGTCGCAGCATTAAGATGGGCCGCGGCGTCTGAATGTCGACCCGCTGCTGACAAAGCTTGGCCCAAAATTAAATGTAGATCGGCTGATCCGAAGGCGGCGGCGGGCAAATTTTTGGTCAGAGCGATAATCTCCGCCACGCGACCGTTTGCAGCAAGCTCATGCAATCTTTGCAGAACGACTTTGTTTAGCGCGAGTTGGGCACGTTTTTCGATGTCCGCAAGGTAAGCTGCAGCGCGAACATTATTCGGGAACTTGGCAAGAATTTCCGCCAGAACAGATGCCGCCTCAGTGGGCTGATGAGCTATCAAAGAGGCTGCTTTGCGCAGAGCCATGTCAACATTGAGGCGCAATCACATACTCCATCGTGGTCATCTGACGCTTCAGAGAAGTCATTGTTATCCAGCGGACTGACAAACAACGCAACCCATGCATCCATCCCGCATTTTGATTTATGCCATCAGCTATGCGTCAGCATTTTTGTTTGCGGCTTCACTGCGAACAGTCACAGCCTCAATGATACTTGCGGATGCTGTTGCATAGGTTGGTAACAGTATCGCCGTGCTTGATTGCCAACTCGGTTCTACGCAGCAAGAGTTCCAGTTCAACACGCCGTGTTATTGTGTGCTTGGGGAGGTTGATACGAAGCCACTGAACATGACGCTCCGCTGCCTACTTTGAACATGGCCAAAGAATACTTGGTCGACAACTGCGCAAGACCAAGCTCTAATGATTGCAATACAAATGCGTTAGTCTAATGCGCTTAGGGCCAATGGTTTCGACTTGAGCCAGCGACTCGAAAGTGTTGTTTTTCGGGCAAATAAGAGGGCATAGAAATGCTAAGGCTAGTAGTCCTATCAGGATTCATCTTGCTAAGTGCGTGTAGCACCGCACGTGGCCTTATGGATGGCGTCGGAGCTGTTACAGAAGGTCTTGGTGAAGACATTATGAACGCTGGCGGCGTTCTTCGACGGTAACCTTAGCTCCGCAAAGAAAATACCTGGTTTTCTTGGCTCCCTTCATCCGCTCTACTGATGAGCTTTGAAAGGAGAGCAACTATGTTCGAATCATTGTTTCGACCGAAAACACAGAAACAAGCTGCTACAATCAAACCAGAACTGACTCTCAACGAATTTTTTGACCGCTATTTCTTTCCGCATGTTGAGGTAAAGAAGAAACGTCCGCGTCACGATTTTTTGACCTACAACAAGCTTTTTCGAAATACGCTTGGGTGTAAGCTGCTGATTGAGTTGGACAATTTGACTCTGGATGCATGGGTTCACTCACATATCAAGAGCCACTATCTGCCAAGCACGATAAACAAGCATATCTTCTTCATGAACCGCATGTTGAACATGGCCTGTCATTGGGGGTTTCTTGATCAGAACACCTTTCGTGATCGCAAGATTCAGCGATTGAAGTTGGGAGATTACAAGCAACGCTTTCTGGTTCGAAGCGAAATAATCCGTATCTTGAACGCCTGTCGAACCGATCTTCACCCATTTCTCTACGTCTTTGTGAAACTTCTCATTCTGACAGGTGCGAGAAAAAGCGAAGCACGGTTGGCCAAGTGGAAAGATATTGATCTTGCAAAACGCCTATGGACAGTTCCTGTCGCGAAAGGTGGGCGTAGTCGCCGAATTGTTTTGAGTCATGCAGCAATAGAAACCTTGTTGGAAATCGAAGCGATCTCAGTTCGCTTGGGTTTGCCAACGGAACGTGATAACTATCTGTTCATCAATCCAAGAACTTTGACGGCATACGACGCATTTCATGCAGCTTGGTATAGAGCGAGAGAACGGGCTGGATTACCCACTGTTCGCATTCACGATCTTCGACATACCTTTGCAAGTTTGCTGATCAACAACGGTGCGTCAATTTATGAAGTGCAGAAACTGCTTGGTCATTATCATGTGTCAATGACGGAGCGATACGCCCATCTCTTTCCAGATACGCTGCACGACTGCGTAGAGATCATGTCTGACAAGTTAACCGACATTGATCTGAAACCCCATCCAGAAGCGCCGTAGAGCCTCTGAGAGGGTATGTGGGAAAAAGAGGAAGATGTTGTTATGAAAAAGAAACCCATGACAGAAGAAGAGTCACTCGCCGCGAAATATCGCAAGTTCAATGACAATGGAAAGCGTGTGTATGACAGTTTGTCATACGAACAAATGCAGGGAGTGTTGAAGGCGATGCATTCGGGAAAGCTTGAAGTCATCGGACCCGATGGCAAACCCGTGAAATTTGATAAAGGAGAAGAATGACCCAAAACCTACGAGAAAAAATCAAAACCCGACTTGATGACCTTGAAACTTGCCTGAAAGCGGGAAAGCACCTCAGTTCACATGACGATGAAATCCGCGAAGTCGTGGAACTTGTCTTTGGTATCAGTAAGTTCTCTCGAATTTTGACCGAAGAGGAAAAAGACTTTTTGCAGTGTGCTATGATTGCATTGACAGAACAAAAGTCTTGGACGTAATCCTGTTGCGAAAAGGAGAAACGCCATGAACCTCAACGAAATGAGCTTGCGCGAACTGCAAGACTTACAGAAGCAGATCGCGAGAACAATTGATGGATATCAGGAACGGCAAAAGCGTGAAGCACTCGCGAAACTGAACGAAACCGCACGTGCTTTAGGTTTCACGATTGAAGAGTTGCTTGGTCAAAAGCCAGAGAAAGCTACTCGAAAACCCGCCGAAGCAAAATATCGTCATCCCGAAAATCCAGAAATGACTTGGTCTGGTAGAGGCAGAAAACCTACATGGTTCGCAGATGCGCTAGCGCGTGGCGCATCGCCAGAAGACTTTTTGGTCAAATAAAAGTAAGAAGGAGGGCCACCTCCTTCTTTTCTATCAATACTTTCTGAATATTTATATGGTATCAATCCGACATTTGGTCTTAGACCTTTTGAGTCCCTATGGAACAAGGAAGGTTTACCAGAAGGTAAGCTGACAATTTATAAGGAAAACATGGATTTACGTTCCTGATTGTATTCAGGGAGTCTATGTGACTACAGATTCCATCCTGAATATTGGTAGACTAAATTTAACTACCATTTGATCCAGTTGATCAGTTTGAAGAACTGGTTCAGAAAAAATCTAGCAACTAAATTCATCCACCTCTTTCAGCATCATGAATCACATAAATACATAAAGGATTCATAAGGTTAAGAGGGCAAAGATGAGCAAAAAGGATGTGGTTGGTGTTCATATGTTGATCCCACGAAAACTTGTTCTAAGGTTAGATGAACATAAAACGAGGTATCAAAGTAGAACGTTTCTTGTTGTAAGAGCCATTGAAGATTTTTTGACGAAGATAGAACTTCAAGAAGATCAAACGTTAGATTGGATCATGTTCAAGAAGTGATTCAAGGAAGGGTGATAGGATTTGGTTGGGTCCAGTTGGATCAAGTAAAGTTTCAAGGTCTAGCTGTTATCTTATGCAGGAAGACTTGAAGAACAGAGGTCTACGGCCTCAGGCCTTCGACCTTCTGTCCTTCAAACGTTCCACTTGCTTCGCAAGTGTCCGTAGGATTCAACATCTAAAAGGATTCATGGATTTGTTGTGACCATATAAGTCTTTGATCAAGTTGGCTGCCTTAATACTTGACAATTGGCCTTCCTTCGGGTATCTTCTTCACTCATATTTTTTATACCCCTTGATCCTTTCTGTTGCTCCCCGCCTCTCTATAACTAGGACAAAGTGTATACGAAGATAAAACATACGGAAGACAAAAGCAGTGTTGTGACTGTGTCTTCCGTGCATTGAAGAAGGAATAGATTAGAAGGAGTTATAATGTATCATTCCCATCAAGACGACTTTGTTTTTGAATTTGAGCGTTCGATCAACAAAGAGGAAATTATCCACTACAACATCAAGTCCATGGCCGCTTCGTGTAAAGCTATGGACAGTCTGGTGTATCAACTATTTATAATATGCGAAATCGACAGTTTGATCAATGTCATCAACACCAAGAAACGACAAAGTGCCGAAGAACGCTTAAAGCGTAATCTTAGATCTCTACTATGGCATCTCTATAAGGCACAGAGGAAGAGCATGGACACCTATGTTCGGATTTCTCTCTGCAATAGTGCATTTTCTGGTCGCGATGATCGTAACCCATTTGGGATAAGTCGTGAACTTCGTGACATTATTCACTTGCTTGATACGCATGGCTTCATCGAGAAGCATATCGGCTTTCTGAGTATTGAACGGGGTGTGTCAAAGTATACGAGAGTTCGAACGACATTAAAGCTTCTGCCGTCACTACAGGAACTGCCGAAGGATATTGGTGAAGAGCCAGTAGCCGCACCTGCCCTTGCTTTTCGACGGATCGTCAAGACCAAGATGAAAAAGTGGTCTGACGAAGAAAAGCGATATATTAACTGGACCCATGTGAAAAAGGAGCCTGTTTCCAAGCCATATGAATGCATGGAACTGGATCGTGCAGAACGTATCGTGTCAACTTTCAACAGCGAAGTGGCGAATTATTGGTTCTCCATGGAAGGGCATATGGGATCGGTTGTGCGGTTGACTGATCCAGAAAAGGAAAGGGAGTATGTCGTTGATATGAACGATCGTTCAATGACAGCAATCTTTCATGTGCAAGAGAAGGCGGGAGTTGAGCCAACCAAAGATGCCAAGCGCCGATATGAAATTTCCTATGGCCGTATGCATGGTGGATTTTGGCAGTCAACGCCAAGCAAATTTCGCAAACGGATTCAGATCGATGGAATGCCAACAGTGGAGTTGGACTATTCTGGTCAGGTTCTGAACATGGCTGCTAGTGATTCAAAGGTTCAGCTGGTCGGCGATCCTTATGCTGTCGATCTTGGCATCAGCTTTCTCGACGATGAGACACAACGCGATTTGATCAAATCCTGTATTGTCATCATGATCAACACGGACTCAAAGCGTTCTGCTGTATATGCGGTGAAGCAGAAGGTCGAAGATGAGGGATGGTGGACAACATCTGCGATGAACCTGCATATGGGATTCATCTATGGCTTTTTTGACCGTATCTTCGCGCATCATCCGTTTCTGACGAAGTATGCGTTCAAGGGTAGAGGTAAGAGGTTTTTTCTTCGTGACTCCGAAGTCGCACGCCAAGTGATTGATGTATTCCTTGGCCAAGGGAAAATTGTTCTACCCATTCATGATGGGTTTATCGCCAAAGAAGAAGATGCTGATTTGTTGCGTCAGACTATGGAAACAGCGTGGTATGACAATTTTGGGACAACCATCGGTATAAAGTGATCCATGGGGGTTGGGCGGGAGAAATCCCGCCTTATCCCACTACTTTCTTCATAGCGTCTTCTGACACTTCGATATAGCGTTGGGTCATCTGCAAGGATGAATGCCGTGCAAGAGATTGAACATCGCGAAGACTGCCGCCAGCTGCGGTGATGTTTCTTGCCCAACGTGTGATAGCTGTTCTTCGGCCAGAGTGGCTGGAACAACCTTCCAGTCCAAGTTCCCGATAAAGGTTCCAAAACCAGTTTGTAACAACTTGGGCGGACATGGGTTTTCCGTTTCGGCTTTTGATGATCGTGCCACTACGGCTTTCACCGTGATCAAGCATCTCTAGGTGCGACTTCAACCGTTTGCTGATGTAGACAACACCACCCGATTTTCCCTTCGATGCATTGTCTTCCAGACGGATTGCATCGGACAGATGACCTGCGGAATCTGTAATCATGGTCCACGTGACGGAAGCGATTTCTTTGGCGCGCAGCCCTGCGTCTACGGATAGGAGGAAGATGACCTGATTACGGGTGGCATCTTGTGTTTCTTCGAGGTGTTTGAGGACGAGTTTGATTTGGTTTTCGGAGAGTGTTTTTGCTTGTTTGCCTAGCGCCATTCGAGTTCCCATACGAGAGGATTCGTTAGAAAAATATCATATTTATAATATTCTAACTAATACAATCCTGGTCAAGTGAGTGATGCGAGTGAATGTATAAGTAAATCAATGGTTTGATGGTAGATCGTTAGGAAATGGCAGTTTTCTAACGTCGTTCTGTGATCTCATTTTGCCACTCGTCGGGTCAATCAAGCGGCACCTATTTTCATGTGAGCCTGGAATAATTCCAGGTTTTCAGATAGATGCCATCTTCTCGCGACTACTGCCCTGGCTCTGTCCGCTGGCGTCGCTTACGCTGAAGTTTCGGTCTCGGGCAACGCTCGCGTCGGTCTGAGCTACAATGAAGCTGCGGCTCAGGAAACCACGATGGACAACCGCGTCCGTATCGTGTTCAGCGCTTCGGGTGAAACCGATGGCGGCCTGTCCTGGTCGGTGTCGTCGCGTATCCGCACCGGCAACGAAGGCGGCGCTTCGGTCAACGCACTGAACGAACTGGGTGTGACCATCTCCGGCGCCTTCGGTTCGCTGACCGTTGGTTCGGAATCCTCGGCTGCTGAATACGCTGTTGGCGACTTGGCTGGTGTTGGCTACATCGGTGCTGGTTTCGGCAACGAAAACACCTTCTTGAACACCGACATCGTGGGCGCTCGCGCGATCTATTCGTACACCGCTGGTGATCTGAGCGTTTATGCTTCGGCCGGCCAGCTTGGCTCTGATGCTTTCGCACTGGGTGCAACCTACACCACTGGCGGCCTGACCGTCGCCTTGGGCTATGAAGATGTGCAAGGCGTTGCTGACCACATCATCGGCGGCGTTACCTACGCAATGGGCGACACCACCGTGAAGGCAACCTACGGCGAAGCTTCGGACCTGAACTTCACCCAGGCTGGTGTTTCGGCATCGCACACCATGGGCGCGCTGACCTTGGCTGCTTACTACCGCACCACCGAAACCGCTGGTGTTGACGCTGATAACTACGGTCTGGGCGCATCCTATGACCTGGGCGGCGGCGCTGCATTCAAGGCAGGCGTTGCTGACATCGACGGCACCAACCGTGCCGAACTCGGCATGACCTTCTCGTTCTAATCTGAACGCGACTGTCTGAGATTGTTGGAAAGAGCGGACTTATGTTCGCTCTTTCCGCATATAAAATTTTGGGTCGAATATTTTAAAGACTCATCAGATTTTTTCAACATAATCAATTTATTGCGTTTTTAGGGTTGGGCTGCGAAATCAACGCAACCGTAGGCGCATCAGAACTTTGGGAAAACGCAGATGGGCTTGTTTTCAAAGCTTCTAAAATATGACACCGACAGCATTCCCGCGTCGCAAATTGCGGCGAAAGAGGCGATGACCTTGGCCGAATTTTTCGATGCCAAATATTATCCGCATGCAGAATCCACGCGAAAGCGGCCAAAGTCAGTCCTGCAAACCTTTGATAAACACATGCGTCGCAGTTTGGGGCCATTACGCTTTGCTGAATTGGATAATGCAACGCTCGACACTTGGGTGCGCGACCAAATCAAGCGCCAATATGAGCCGGGAACCATCAACAAACATATATTTCTGGTGAACCGCTTGATGAATCTGGCGCGGCGCTGGGGTTATATCGACCAAAATACCTTTGAAGATCGGCAAATAAAGCGCCTGCCCCTGGGTGATTATAAGCAGCGCTTTCTGTCGCCCGCCGAAATTGCCGCTATCTTAAAATCGGCACAACAGGATCAGCATCCCTTCATGTATTATATCCTGAAGCTCCTGATCCTCACCGGCGCCCGCAGCGGCGAGGCGCGATTGGCCCGTTGCTGTGATATCGATCTGCAAACCCGCATTTGGACTGTGCCAATCAGTAAAAATGGCCGCGCAAGGCGTATTGTTTTAAGCGGATCGGCCGTTGAAGTGCTGAAAGATATTCGTGAGCGGAATTCCGTGTTTCAGATCAGCACCCGCCGCAGCGATTATATCTTTCAAAATCCAAGGTTTCATCGCCCCTATCATTGCTTTTTCTCCTCATGGGAGCGGATTCGCCAGCGGGTCGATATGCCAAACGTGCGCATTCACGATCTGCGACATACCTATGCCAGCATGCTGATCAACAAGGGTGCAAGCCTTTATGAGGTGCAAAAACTGTTGGGCCATTTCCACATTTCCATGACGGAACGATATGCCCATCTGATGCCAAACACCTTGGCAGAACGCGTTGAAATTGTTGCGGGATTGGTCGACTAAGCAGCGTCAATCGGGCAGTCACCCTGCCCGATTAACCCGAAAACTGGCGATCAAAGGCTGCAACTGCGCCTCGTATTTCCGCCATGCCTCGGAGCTGCCTTTATACATCTTTTTACGAACCTGCGAAGCGCTGGCAGTGCGAACAGCGCGATCATTCAGGTGGAAATCAAGGCAAGCAGGTTCCCAGGGTAGTCCTGAAAACTCAATGATCTTCCGAGACCAAACTTCTGGTGATTCCGTCAAATCCTCATAGGGGACGTCCAGAATTTTATTTGGAAACAGCTTATGCCAATGATCCATCAGGTCCGAATAAAGATGCCAGTATTCGGCCACATCCTTAAGATCAAAGGCATAGCCATTTCCGTTTGACGAAAAGTAATGCTTGAAAATCGACCAGCACGTAGCAATCGGGTCGCGTCGCATGTGAACAACCCGAGCCTCTGGAAGACATGTTAAAATAAACCCGATCCATAAAAAATTGGCCGGCATTTTATCTGTCACCGCGGGGGCACCGTTTGACACTTTACGAAGCTCGGACAAATAAGCGCGGCGCGTTTTCTCTAAGTCAGAGGCCGAGGGACGTTCACCGGTCAGATGGAATTGTTCCATCAACGGCAAACAAAGCGCGCCAAGGTGTTCAAGTTCTCCAGCGCCGTGAACCGCGCTATGGCTTGAAATGATTTGCTCAACCAGTGTAGTCCCTGATCGCATCATCCCCAGCACGAATATCGGGCGAGGTTTGGCCAAAGATTCACTGCGCAGGGCTGAAGGCGGCTGCGAAAACATACGTTTAATGGTCGCGAATAAAAGCCTATCAGTGTCGATGCTATAGCCCAGCAATTGCTTTCGAATAGCGTTTGCCTTCGTCAGATAATCAAACGCCTGCGCATAATCCCCGCAATCCTCATAGGCTTTGAAACGCGCAAAACTTAGATACATTTTATCGCGATCAGAGTTGGCGCGAGACAGCTGCTTATCAATCTCGGGTATCAGCGGATCATCGGGCGGGTATCGATGCACCGCGGATAGATTTCGATGGGCTTGCGCGTAAGAGGGTTGCGCTGCAACCGCCTGAAGATAGGCCGCTTCTGCCTCTTGATCGCGTCCCAATTGATGCAAGACCGTTCCAAGATTATTCGCAGCCGTTGCGTAATTGGGCTCAAGTGCAATTGCACGGCGATAATTGTCTATCGCCTCATTCAAACGGCCCGCATCGCGGAATGAGTTTGCTCGATTATACGCAATCTTTGCATTCGTTGGATGCAGATCCGCTGCTTTGGCAAAGATCACTTCCGCCGCATCGAATTTCGTCAGCCCGGCCAGCGACATTCCGAGGTTGTTAATGACATCGGGATTTGTGGGTTCAATTTGAAGTGCGGCTTCATAGCATTTTTCAGCGCGCGCAAAATCATTGGTTAAAAATGCATCGTTGCCTGCGGCCATCCAAAACGCCACAGCATGCGGTTGCAGTTTTGTTGCCAAATCAAAATGTTCAACAGCTTGGCTCCTTTGACCCAATGCGGCATGTGCTTGACCCAAGATCACCTGAAGTTCGGCAAGACCAAATGCCATCGGTGGCAGATTTTTGACCATCTCCAAAACATTCAGCATCTTTCCGCCGCGCAAAAGGCTATTTAGCGCGATGAATAAATCCTTGGAAACTGATGCCTTAGCCTGTTTATTGATATCGACCAAAAGAGATACGGCGCGCTTGTTTCCCGGAAACCGCTCTAACACTTGGCTTATAAGAACTGCGGCCTCGACTGGTCGTGATTTTCCAATCAACGACGCGGCTTTTCGCAAAGACATATCCAAGTTCAGGGGCAATGTTCAGCCTATTCGCAATGCCGGTTTATTGCCACCTACCAGCAAGATGATGCGAAAGCCAAGATGTCGTTGGTTATTCATGCCATCCAAAAAGAAAAGAGCGGACCGAAGCCCGCTCTTTCCTGTTATCTGACAGGGTCAGATTAGAACTTGAACGCCACGCCGAGATCGGCCTGGGTTTCGCCAACCTGGTCGCGCTGGACGCCGGCGCGCACTTCTGCGCCGCCGAGGTCGTAGGACACGCCCAGACCGAATGCCATGTCAGCTGCGCCTTCTTCGTCAGACACGAAAGCCTGCACGCCGGTTGCGCCGAAGGTGGCCGAGCCAGCCAAGGTGATCTTGGTCACGCCAGCATTGTCAGCGGCCGAGAAACCAACGCCGTAGTCGCCGATGTTGCCGGCAACGGTCACAACGGTCAGCTTTTCAGCTGCAACGCTGGACTTCTGGTGACCCAGAGCGACGGTCCAGTCGTTCATGGTGTAAGCAACGTGCACTGCAGCGCGCTTGGCGGTCGAAGCGCCCGACGACAGGGTCGGCTCCGAGTACGAAACGTGACCCGAGAAAGCACCAGCCGAGTACATCACTTCAACGCCTTCGGCGCCGTTGCCGTTCGACGAGTAGCCGTCATAGGACACGGTGGCCACGTCGCCAGCGCCCAGATAGGTCAGACCCAGTTCCGAGTGATACAGGTTCGGCATGGAGTCGATGGCGCCATAGATGTTGCCCATGGCAACTTCAAAGCCAGCAACCTGCATGTAAACGCGAGCGCCGTTGAAGCCGGTCGGGCCGCCAGCTTCGTTCGAACGCATACGGGTGTGTGCGCCGAAGGTCAGACCCGAGGAGGTTTCCACGGTGCCACGAACGTTGACGTTCATGCGCTTTTCGATGCGGGTGTCGCCGGTGGTCGAGTCGTACTGCAGACCCATACGGGCGTCGCCCGAGATCGAAACTTCAGCGTAAGCGACGCCAGCCGACAGAGCCAGGGCAGAAGTCGCGAGAAGAACCTTTTTCATCGTTTTCCCTCTTGTGTCAAAGGTGGTGCCCAACTCAGGGGAATCCGAATTGGGTATGACGTGTTTCTCGCCCCAAGTGCCTCTGATTGCAATCAAGACCCGCCTTGGCCGGGGAAGAAGCAAAATGTTGGTGCAGCAATGTCACAGTGCACTTTGCCTAAATTCCGCGCGGCATCCGCCCCGCCGGCAGGCCGGAACCAAGTGCAGCAGCGACCAAAGCCCGTTTGCACGGCGACATCAAAGGAACGGGGCAAAGGCGGCGGTTCTGGCAAAAAGCCTTGTTCCACCCGCCCCCCTCGGCTAGACAACAAGGCATAATGTGCCCGGGGGCCCGAATGACAGTTCAACACCTTGCCCGCAACGTTTTGCTTGTTCTTGCACTTGCAAGCCTTTCGGCCTGCGGTGGTGGCTCTGGCGGCGGGCTGTTTGGGGGTGGGTTGTTTGGCAATAGCCAGCGGGCGGCACCGAACCCCGATGTCTTTATGAGCAGCGAAGAGCGTCGCATCCGCCAATCATCCACCACCACGCTGCGTGATCTTCTGCGCGGCGGCACCGATGCCAACACCACTTTGGCGGTCAATCGGTATATCTGGGCAGCCAGCCTTGAGGTGCTGAATTTCCTGCCCATCGAATCGGTTGATCCGTTTTCAGGCGTGATTGTCACGGGTTACGGCACCCCGCCGGGTGGCGGTCGGGCCTATAAGGCGACGGTGCTGGTGCAAGATCCGGCACTGGATGCGCGCAGCCTGAAACTGTCGCTGCAATCGCGGGGTGGCGCTGTTGATCCGGCAACCGTTCGGGCCGTGGAAGACGCCATCTTGACCCGTGCGCGGCAATTGCGGTCACAAGACGCCAAGTTCTAACGCCAAACCACACTGGACCTTTGCCCCCGCGGCGGTGTAATCCCGCCGGGCATAGCCAAGAGGTCCATGATGTCGCGCTACGAACCTTCTTCCATTGAAGCCAAATGGCAAAAGGCCTGGGATGAGGCCGGGGCCTTTACCGCGCGGCGCGATCCGGCCAAGCCCAAGTATTATGTGCTCGAGATGTTCCCCTATCCGTCGGGGCGCATCCACATGGGCCATGTGCGCAACTATACCATGGGCGACGTGGTGGCGCGCTATAAGATGGCACAGGGCTTTTCGGTGCTGCATCCGATGGGCTGGGACGCCTTCGGCATGCCCGCCGAAAACGCCGCGATGGAGCGCGGCGGCCATCCCAAGGAATGGACCTACGGCAACATCGCCGACATGCGCGACCAGATGAAACCTTTGGGGTTGAGCATCGACTGGAGCCGCGAGTTTGCCACTTGTGACCCGGAATATTACGGCCAGCAGCAGGCGATGTTCATCGACATGATGGAAAAGGGTCTGGTCTATCGCAAGGCCGCCGTGGTGAACTGGGATCCGGTCGATATGACGGTTCTGGCGAACGAACAGGTGATCGACGGCAAGGGCTGGCGCTCGGGCGCGGCCGTGGAACGGCGCGAGTTGACGCAATGGTTCTTCAAGATTTCGGATTACTCCGAGGAATTGCTGAACGCCCTCGACGGTCTGAAAGACTGGCCCGAAAAGGTGCGGCTGATGCAGGCCAACTGGATCGGCCAAAGCCGTGGCCTGCAATTCGCCTTCGACACCGTCGGCGCGCCTGCGGGGTTTGAAAAGATCGAGGTTTACACCACCCGCCCCGACACCCTGATGGGTGCCAGCTTTGCCGCGATTTCCCCCGATCACCCCTTGGCGAAATCGCTGGAGGCTGACCCCAAGGTCGCCGCCTTCCTCGCCCAATGCCGGCTGGGTGGCACCACGGCCGAGGCTTTGGAGACCGCCGAGAAGATCGGGTTTGACACCGGCATCCGCGTGAAACACCCGCTCGATCCCGCTTGGGAACTGCCGGTCTGGATCGCCAATTTCATCCTGATGGATTACGGCACCGGCGCGATTTTCGGCTGCCCGGCGCATGACCAGCGCGATTTCGACTTTGCCACGAAATACGCCCTGCCGATCAAGCCGGTGTTCTCGGCCGACGGCACCGACACCGCGCTGACCGAGGCCTTCGTTCCGATGAAGTCGGAAAAAGTCACCTATATCCGGGGCTTTGCCGGCAATGCGGTGCAAACCGGCGATGAGGGTGTGGCCGCCGCCATCGCCCATGCCGAGGCCAATGGCTATGGCCAAGGCGTCACCAAATACCGCCTGCGCGACTGGGGGATTTCCCGCCAGCGGTATTGGGGCTGCCCGATTCCGGTGATCCATTGCGCCACCTGCGGCGTGGTGGCCGAAAAGAAGGAAAACCTGCCGGTCAAACTGCCCGACGATGTCACCTTCGACATCCCCGGCAACCCGCTTGACCGCCACCCGACCTGGCGCGATTGCACCTGCCCGAAATGCGGTGCCGCGGCCCGGCGCGAGACGGACACGATGGATACTTTCGTGGATTCCTCGTGGTATTACGCCCGCTTCACCGCCCCCCGCGCCACCACGCCCACCGTGGCCGAGGATGCCGACTATTGGATGAACGTCGACCAATACATCGGCGGGATTGAGCACGCGATCCTGCACCTCCTCTACTCGCGCTTCTTCGCCCGCGCGATGCACAAGACCGGCCACCTGCCCGCACGCGCGATTGAGCCGTTCAACGCGCTGTTCACCCAAGGCATGGTGACGCATGAGATTTACATGACGCGGGATGCCAATGGCCGCCCGGTCTATCACCTGCCCGAAGATGTGGTCCGCACGGACTCTGGCGCGACGCTGAAAGACGGCACCAAGGTTGAGGTGATCCCCTCCGCCAAGATGTCGAAATCCAAGAAAAACGTCGTTGATCCGATGAACATCATCGCGTCTTTCGGCGCCGACACCGCGCGCTGGTTCGTGATGTCCGACAGCCCGCCCGAGCGTGACGTGGAATGGACAGCCTCGGGCGCCGAGGCCACCTACAAACACCTGAGCCGCGTCTGGGGTATCTGCGACCGCATCGGCCAGATGCCCGCCGACCACAAGGGCGAGGGCGACGAGGAGTTGGCACGCGCCGTGGCGCGGGCCATCGACGAGGTGACCCGCGCGATTGAAACCTTTGCCTTCAACAAGGCCATCGCGGCACTTTACGGCCTCACGAACACCATCGCCCGCGCCAATGCCTCCACCCCGGCCATGAAAGACGCCATCCGCACATTGGCGAAACTCATGTCCCCCATGACCCCCCATATCGCGGAATCGATCTGGTCCCATCAGGGCGGCGCCGGGCTTTGCGCCCAATCCCCTTGGCCCAAGGCCGACCCGGCCCTTTTGGTCGATGACACCGTCACCCTGCCGATCCAGATCAACGGCAAGCGGCGGGCGGAAATCAGCGTGCCCAAGGACATGGCGGCGGCAGAGGTTGAAAAACTCGCGCTGGCCAACGATGATGTGGTCAAGTTCCTTGCCGGCCAGCCGGTGAAGAAGATCATCGTCGTGCCGGGGCGCATCATCAATGTCGTCGTTTAACCGTCGAACCTTTTTGACAGTGCCGCTGGCGCTCGCCGCCTGCGGCTTTACCCCCGCCTATGGCCCTTCTGGCCCCGCCCAAGGGCTGCAAGGCCGCATCCGCGCCGCCGATCCCACCAACAAGAACGGCTTTGACTTTGTCACCGCCATCGAGGCCCGCTTTGGCCGCAGCAAAGACCCGCGCTATGGGCTGGCCTATACCATCTCCACCCAATCGGTGGGTGTGGGCTATGCCACCGACACCACGATCACGCGCTATAACCTCAAAGGTCGGGTCGACTGGTCCTTGACCGACCGCGACAGTGACAGCCGCATCGCGGGCGGCACGGCGGAAAACTTTACCTCTTGGTCAGCCACCAGCGCCACAGTGGCCGGTCAAGCCGCTGAAGAAGACGCAGCAGAACGGCTGATGGTGATCCTTGCCGATCAGATCGCCGCCGACATCCTTGCCGCCTCGCTGAAGTTCCCCCCATGATCCTCAAGGGGCTTGAGGCAACCCGATATTGCGCCAAACCCAATCCGGCCCATGCGGGGCTGTTGATCTTTGGGGCCGACCCGATGCGCGTGGCCCTCAAGCGGCAAGATGCGATTGCTGCCCTGATCGGCCCCGAGGGCGAGGCCGAAATGCGCCTGACCCGGATCCAAGCGGCCGAGCTGCGCAAAGATGCCACCCGCCTTCTGGACGCCATAAAAGCCGTGGGCTTTTTCCCCGGCCCGCGCGTGGCCTTTGTCGAAGATGCCACCGATGGGCTGACCGACACCATCGCAAACGCCTTGAAAGACTGGAAACCGGGGGATGCGCAGATCACCGTCACCGCCGGGGCGCTGACGACAAAATCCACGCTGAAAACGCTGTTTGAAAAGCACCCGAACGCCGTCTCGATCGGCCTTTATGATGATCCGCCCTCGCGCGAAGAAATCGAAGATGCGCTGAAAAAGGCTGGCCTGACCCAGATCGAGCCCACGGCCATGGCCGACCTTTCCGCTTTGGCCCGCGCGCTGGACCCCGGCGATTTTCGCCAGACGCTGGACAAGATCGCGCTTTACAAATGGGGCGATGCCACCCCCCTGACCACCGCCGAGGTGGCCGCCATGGCCCCCGCCACCATCGAGGCCGAGGTGGATGACCTGATCATCGCCACAGCTGAGGGCCGCGCCCCCGCCATCGGCCCGCTTTTGCGCCGTCTCGAGGGTCAGGGCACCCTGCCCGTGACGATCTGCATCGCCGCCCTGCGCCATTTCCGCACGCTGCATCTGGTGGCAGCAGATCCGAACGGCATCAACAAGGCCCGGGTGATCTTCAAATTGCGCGACGCGGTGCAGCGGCAGGCCAGCCAATGGGGCATCCGCACGCTGGAACAGGCGCTGGCGCTTTTGGTGGAAACCGACCTGACCCTGCGCTCTACCTCCAAAGCCCCGGCCATGGCCGTGATGGAACGCGCCCTGATCCGTCTGGCGATGATGAAGCGCTAGGGTCAGAAACCCTATCGAAACTCTGCTTTCATCTTGGCCCAAATACCCCACGGGGGGCGCGGGATTTGGCACAAATCCCGCTGGGGGGCCTGAGGCCCCCCCTTTCTCACGCCCGACGCAAGGTGCCTGTCAAGGGCACCGCCCCCGCCAAAGTATTGGAAATCGTGCCGTATTTCAGGATGTTGCGGTGCATCAGATCAAGACGCGCCTCGGGCTCGTCGCTGCCCATGACAATCTCATAGCGGATCGCCACCAGCTTGGGCGGGCTGTCCTGCCGCTCGGCCACCAGCCGCACCTCAACGGTGGTGAACTCAAACGCCAGCATCGGAGCCACCCGTTCAACCCCCTTGATCATGCAGGCCGCCAGCGCCGCCAGCAGCAACTCCACCGGGTTGAACGCATCCTGCCGCCCGGCCATATCGGTGCCCAGGACCACTTCGGCCGATTTCGCCCGTGCCAGACTTCCGTTCGCATCCACCCGATGCGCCACCACGCGATAGTCCATCCCTGCCTCCACCGCTTGATCTCGGGCACAGCCTCTGACATGCCTGATCGCAAAAGGAACCTCACTATGGCCCGCACCCTGACCCCGCATCAAGCCTTCCTTGCACCTTTGACCAAACTCGCCCTGCGGCATCCCGATCTTGAGGGGCAGGCGATCTGGTGGGAGGGCGGCGACTGGCAGGCGCAAGACGATGACGAGGCGATGATCGACGGCGAAGAAATCGCCTTTTACGCCGAGGGGCTGTTGGACGAAGGCTTTGGCCTGCATTGGCAGGTGCTGGCCGAGGTTGAGGCCCCGAAAGAGCCAGTTCTGGTGCGGCTGTTCCTGTGGCAATCGGGCGAGGCACCCAAAGTGCCGCCTGCTGATCCGGGCTGGCTGGTCATGGCCCAAGACAGCTTGACCGCCCCATGAGCCTGTGGCGCGCCCTCGGCCCTGCGGTGCCGCGCCCAAAGCCCGCCGAGGTGTTGCGCGCCAGTGTGGGGGCCTTTTTGGGCGTGGCACTGGCCGCGCTGGTGCTTTGGGCCATCACCCCACGGGCGGCAGGGCTTTTCAGCCACCCCTTGCTGATCGCCCCCTTTGGTGCCAGCGCCATGTTGGTCTTTGCCGTGCCCAACAGCCCTTTGGCCCAGCCTTGGTCGGTGGTGATGGGCAACACGCTTTCGGCCGTTGTGGCCTTGGCGGTCTTGCTTTTTCCCTTGCCACAGCTTGTGGCTGACTCGGTCGCCGTTGGCGCAGCGGTGGCGGCCATGGCCGCCGCGCGGGCGCTGCATCCGCCCGGAGGCGCGGTGGCCTTGTTCGTGGCCATGGCGCAGCCCCAAGGCTGGGATGTGGCGCTGTCTCCGGTCTTTGTCGGCAGCGTGGTTCTGGTTATCGCCGGGGTGATCTGGCATCGCGCGACCGGGCGCACCTATCCGTTTCGCCAACCCGCAGCCTCGGCCCATAAGACCGCCGACGCAGCCCCCGAGCGCCGCCATCTGCCCGCGCCGGGCGCTTTGGCCGAGCTTTTGTCGCGCCTTCGGCTTGAGGGGACAATCGGGGTCGAGGATCTGTCCCGCCTGATCACAGCCGCCGAAACCGAGGCCGCCAGCTTGCCCTTGGCAGGGCTGACCGCGCGCCATTTGATGTCACGCGACGTCATCACCACCGCAGCGACGACGGGCCTGACCGATCTGGCCGAAACCTTTCACCACCATCGGTTCAAAACCTTGCCGGTGGTGGATGCGGGCGGTCACTATCTGGGGCTGGTTGCGCAAGATGCGTTGGTCGGCTTAGCCGATGCACGAATGACGGCAACAGACCTTGCCCATCTGGCCCCTGTTGCGATGCCTGAAACCCCCGCCGCAGAGTTGGTGCAACGGCTGGCCGATGGGCAGGAACAGGCCGTGCCCATCGTCGAGGCGGGCCGCCTTGTTGGTCTTGTCACCCGCTCTGACCTGATCGCACTTTTGGCGCGGGGCGTTGCATTGGCACCCCTGGCCCGCCCGTGATCGGTGTCACCGAAAAGGAAACCGCCCCATGTCCAAAGTTTACGCCGACCTGCACCGCGCCTGCGCCGATCTTGGCACGCGGTTGTTCACCATCACCACACAGGACGAGGCCGCAGGTGTTACACGCCGGGCCTATACCTCGCATCCGGTGGAATATCCGCTGTCTGGGACCAAACCCCTTACCCGTGATGGCTGGTATGAAGCTTGCATCACCGCACAGCAAACCTTTGTCGCGAATACCACCCCCGAGTTTGCCCGCTATTTCTTTGACCATGCGCTGATTACGGCACTGGGGCTGGGGTCTTGCGTGAACATCCCCGTGGTGGCGGAGGGGCAGGTTTTGGGCACGGTCAACCTTTTGGCCGAAGAGCAGCATTTCACCCCCACCAAACTGGCCGCTTACGAAGGGTTGATGGCCGCGCATCACGCCGCGCTGGTGGCGGCCATGGCGCAGGGTTGATCTTCGACGCAGCGCAGGCGCTCCCCGACGAGAAGACGCAGTCGCCCGAGGAGGTCAGCCCGACGCCGCCCGGCCTGCCCAAGCCCCAGTTGCCAGACAGGCCGTCAACAGATAGCCGCCGGTCGGTGCCTCCCAATCCAGCATTTCGCCCGCCACAAAGACGCCGGACAAGGCGCGCAGTTCCAGCCCCGCCGTCACGCTGTCCCATGACACACCGCCAGCCACCGAAATCGCCTCATCCAAGGGGCGCGGGCCGATCAGACGGGCGGGCAGCGCCTTGACCGCCATCGCCAAGTCCAACCCCCGGCCCCATTCCATGACCAGCGCCGCCGCTGCGGGCGCAAGGCCCAGTTTGCGCAGACGGTTGACCATGCTTTCGCCCGACCTCATGCGCGCAAGCCGCAAGGCGACCTCGGCGGCTGCGACATCAGGCATCAGGTCGATCACCAGCCGAGCTCCTTGGCGCAAGGCCCGGCTGACCGTGTAAATCCCACCGCCTTCGACCCCACGGGCGGAAATCACGAACTCGCCCCGCTCGCGCATCGGCCCGACGATCAGCGCGGCCCCCTTGATCGCCTGCCCGAAATGCCGCGCCATATGCGGCGACCAATCCACCGCAAACCCCATATTGGCGGGCTGCCAAGGGGTGATCTGCACGCCTTTTTCGGCCAGCCAGGGCACCCAAGCCGCATCAGACCCCAACCGCGCCCAACTGGCCCCGCCCAGCGCCAGCACCGTGACCGCCGGGCGCAAGCTTTGCCGCCCCTCGGGCGTTTCAAAGGCAAAGGCCTCGCCCTCAAACCCCACCCAGCGCCAGCGGGTTTGCAGCCGCACGCCCAAACCCTCCAACCGCGCCAGCCATGCCCGCAACAGCGGAGAGCCCTTCATCGCCACCGGAAACACCCGGCCCGATGAGCCGGTAAACACCTCTTGCCCCAAAGCCCGACAAAACGCCTGCACCTGCTCAGGGCCAAACTGTTCCAGCATTGGGCGCAGGTGGTTGGGGCAGTCATAGGCGGCCAGAAAGGCATCGGCGGGTTGGTCCTTGGTGATGTTCAGCCCCGACTTTCCCGCCATCAAAAACTTGCGCGCGGGCGAAGGCTTGGCCTCCACCACCAACACCCGACGACCGGCGCGGGCCAGTTCTTCGGCGGCCATCAGCCCGGCCGGGCCTGCACCAATAACTAGCGCATCGGGGTGCAGATCAGCCAAGACCACTGCCCTTCACCTCGACCACCCGATGCGGATAGGGCATCGTGATCCCCGCCGATTTCAGCGCGTTCCAGATCGCAAAATTCACATGACTGGCGTATTTGTTCTTGCCGTCATCAATGCCCGAAACCCAATATTCCACCGCAAAATCAACGCTGCTTTCCCCAAAGCCGCGCAATTCGCAATCGGGGCCATCGGGGTCTTTCAGCACAAAGGGCAGGGCGGCGACGGCGGTTTCAATGATCTCAGGCACGCGGTTGATATCGGTGTCGTAACTCACAGAAAACGGCGCGTCATAGCGGTTGGCGCTGCCTTGATCTGAATAATTCACCACCCGCGTGGTGATAAAGTGATCGTTGGGCACCACAATCCACTTGCCATCAAAGGTCTCAAGGATACAGGCGCGGGCGGTCATCTTGACGATCGTGCCACGCTCGCCGCCATCCAGTTCCACATAATCGCCCACCGTGGTCTGGCCTTCGACCAACAAGATGATGCCAGACACGAAATTCGCCGCAATCTGCTGCAAACCCAAACCGATGCCCACACCCAAGGCACCGCCCAAAACTGCCACGGCTGTCAGATCAATGCCCATGATCGACATAAGCAGCAAAAAGGCCGCGCCAAAGATCATCACCTCAACCGCCTTGACGGCCAGTTCACGGGTGGCCGGGCGCAGCTCGTCCTGTGCCTTGATGTAGCTTGCACTTTGGCGGTTCGACCACGACCCCAACCAGAACAAGAGTGCCCCAGCAATCACACCCCGGATCAGCGCCATCACCGAAAAGCGGATATTGCCCAGCGCGATGACAGTCTCTTCCAGCCGCTGGGTGATGTCATCCAGAACCCCCAGCGCATAAAGCGCGGCCACCGGGATCAGCACATATTTGCCCAACAGGCGCAGGAAGCTGTCGGTCAGCACCTCGCGCACAAAAATGCGCGCGGCCAGAAAGATGAAAACGCGTTTGCCAAAGGCAATCACCTCGCCCGAGCCAAAGGTGGCGCGGGTCACCTCCTCGCCCACGGCGGTCAGCCCATAGGCGATCAGTGGCATCATCAAGGGCACAAAGCGCAAGGCAAAGCGGCGCGCATTGGCGATATGGCCAGTCTTGGCGGCAGGGTCCAGAAACCGCAGCGCCACAGGCGTTGCACGCGCCGTGGCCAATCGGGCCAGGATCAGCGCCACCGCCAAAAGGCCGAATTGCGACCATGCGGCAGGCGACAACAACCAACCCAGCGCAATATCCCCCGCCTGCTGCGCCCAGCCCGCCAGTTTTGCAGCGAAATCGTCCTGCCCGTCCATGATCTGTGATCCTTTACCGTTACAGCCTTGCCAAGGGCTCGCCCTGACCCATCCTGTGACATCACAAGACTGTGGAGACAAGATGACCATGCAGGACAGATCGTCCCAAGATCCATCAGATCCGATCTGCCCACTCTGCCTGCGCCCGATCCCACCCGATGTGCCGCAAAGCCTGCATCATCTGGTGCCCAAGCTGAAGGGTGGCAAAGGCGGGGCGGTAGTGCTGTTGCATCATATCTGTCACAAAGAGGTGCATGCCCGCTTTACCGAGGCCGAACTCGCCCGCAGCTTTCACAGCATCGAGGCGTTGCGAGGATCTGATCGGTTGCAGCCCTTTCTAGACTGGATTTCCAAACGCCCGCCCGGGTTCCTCAGCCGGGTGCCGGGCGGATCGCGTCGGCGTGGGTAGGTCACGGCTTGGACCACAGGGCCCCCCGCCCTCTCCCTCCCCCACGGGGGGGGAGGGAAGCGGCAGGTCTGTCAGGTTGGCACAGGCCCCGCGCAAGGGGTCTTGGCGGGGGCTATCGCAAAGGCTTGGGCCGCTCGGCGCCTCCCCTCCCCCTTTGTGGGGAGGGGATGGGGGTGGGGGCTTCCGTTAGCGCCCGCGCGTCCAGCCTGCGCTTTTGCCACGCCGGACCGCCACCGAGACGGCGGCGTAAACCGCAAAGCCTACCGGGTCTTGTGCGGCCAGCCCGGCCAGCCTGCCCGCGCCCAAAGGCGCTTTGCCCTCGCGGTCCAACAAACCGGGGTAAAGCCGAGCAATCTCGGCCACCCCGGCATCCTGACGGCGACGCACGCGGGTCAGTGCGGCAAAGCCCTCGATCATCGGCCAGTCATAAACCCCCGGCACCTGCACCCGTTCCTCGGGCGCAAATTGCAGCCGCACGAAGGTGTCGTCGGAAATCAGCGCGGGAAAGTCACGCCAGCGGGTGCGACCCTTGGCGTTCACCGCGAAAAGCCCAAAGCCGGGGGCGGTGCTTTGGGCAAAGGGCAAGCGCTGCCAGAACCGGGCATAGGCGCGGGTGACAAAGCTGCGCGCAGGTGGAATGCGGGGGGTGGCCCCGGCATAGCGGGGCCGGTCAATTTCCAACGCCAAGGCCAGCTCGGCCATCACCGGCGGCGTCACGATCACATCGGCATCCAGATAGGCCCGCATCGTGCCATTCGCGGCCCGATCGCCTGCGTTCAGCGCGCCCGGTTTGCCGCCCTCGGCCCGCTCCAGCACCTGAAACCCCCAACCGGCGGCCTTGGCCGCCCCCGCCATCGCCCGGGCCCGTGCGGCGGTGGCATCGCGGCAGCCATTGGCCACCACCACCACCTCGGCCCCGCCGGGCACTGGGCGGCTGGCGAAAAGCGCGGTCAGGCAGGGGCCGATATAGACCTCTTCATTCGACGCAGGCAGGATGACGCTTAGCACCCGTGGCACCCCTTGGCCAAAGCCTGCCAGCGCGGGCTGTCATCGCCCAAATGCCGCAATGCCCCCCAAGACCCCCATTTTCCGGGGCTATAGACATCGACAAAGGCATTGAACGGCTGATCCGAGATCAAACGCCAACCCGCCAGCAACTCGCCATATAAGGCGCCCATTTCCGGGGCATAGTTCAGCTGGGAAAAGAAAGCCGTCAGCTCCTCATCGTCGATCTGCGCGCCAAAGCCCACCACATGCGTGCCGCCCTCATACATCACCAAGGCCAGCCCCCGGTCGGCGGCAATGCTGGCGTGATAGGGCAGGGTTTGCCCCAACAGCGTGGTCAGCGTGTCCTCGGTCGCACCGGTGACCGAGCCATCGCGCAACTCATCCGCCGCTATGGCATTGGCCAGCGCATAGGGGTTTTCCGGATCGGCATCGCGCGATTGCACCAGCCAGCCTTTGACCGTCAGCGCCTTGTCATCGGCCCCGAGAAGCGCCGAGAAATAGCCCGTCACCGCATAGGCATCAAAGCTTTCCACCGGGGCTGGGCGGCCTTCGGCGACGACCAAAGGCGCATCCAGAATCTGCGCCTCCAGCCCAAGCCAGCCAGTCTGCACCGCAATCACCCGAACCAGCCGCGCAGGATCATCGGCAAAGACCTCGGCCCAGATATCGGCCACCTCGGCGGCGCGGCGGGCATAGAATTGCACCCAAGTGTTGTCTTGGTTCCACAGCGCCTTGCCCTCAGCCTCGGCCCAATGGGCTTGGGCGAATTGCCAGTTCCAGACCTCGTTGGAAAACTCGACATGGGCCACAAGACCGGGGTTGAGGTCACGCTCCACCATCTCCGCCCAGACGCGCACCAGCGCATCTTCGGACAGGTGCGGCAGGGTGAACCACGGGTCGGCCTTCAGCTCATTGGCCAGCGCGATCAGGATTTCCATCGGCACACCGACCCGCGCCCATGTGTAATCGGCAGGCTTGGGGCGATCCTCGGCCTTCGATAGCGTGCTGTCATTGGTCGCCATCCAGTCCATGAAGCGCAGCCCCTTGGCCCCCGTGATCCGCGCCAGCCAGTCGGGGTTGAATATCTGGCCCGAGGCCAGCACCTCGGCGCGGTCCTCGCGGACCACCACGATGTTGCGGATCGGGTCAGCCGGATCAATCGCCGTAATGGTCACGATCACCGCGCCGGCGCCGGGGGTATAGTCAAAAACGATGCGGCCGGGCTGGGCATCCGCCACCACGGCCCGCCCTTCCAGCGCCAGCGTGCCATTGCCGTCCCATGTCAGCACATAGCGCCCGGCAACCCCGGCGGCATCTTCGGGCAGGTCGGTCAGGAGCAGCGTGGCGATGGCCGAAAGCTCGGGCGGGAGCGATTTCGGCCAGCCGTTTTCGTCCAACACCCCCTTGGCGGCCAGATCCTCATGTCCCCAGCCGCCCCATTGGCCGGGCAAATGGCCCACCCAGGGCCGCGCGGTTTTCATCACATCCAAAAAGGGCTGCTGCACCGACCAGTCATTCACCCCGGCAAGGCCAAAGGCGAGGTTGGGGTTGGTGATTGGCGCAAAGGCGGGAAGCGCTGCCAGTTCGGCGGCTGCGGCAATCGGGGTGGGATCTGGCGTTGCTTCGGCCACTGTTTCGGGCGCAGGTTGCGCAGCAACCTCTACCTTCGGCGCCACCTGCGCAGAAAGCGCCGACAGATCCGCCGAAACCGCCGCCCAAGCCACCCGTTGCAAGGCGCGGGCCTGATCGTCGGTCAGATGGGCATCGCGGCTGACCCAAGCGCGCGTCAGCTTGGCGGGCAGCCCTTCGGGCGATTGGCCGGTGATCGCCGCGACAATGACCATCGACACAAAATACTGCCCCCGGGCGCTAAGGTGGATATCATCGGAAAACATCGCCTCAAGACTGTCGATCCCCGGCACAGCACCTGCAGCGATCTCATCTTCCAGCCTGCCCAGCGCCTGACCGGCGGGAATGATCTGCACCCCCGCGCCAGCCGCCGACTGCCACAGGGGCAGATCCTGCACCAGTTGCTCGCGCCACGGCAGGGCCGCGGAATCATCCGACCGCGCGGGCCAGCCTTCGAACAGATAGACCCGCACATCCGGGTTCGCCTCACGCGCCAGCGTGGCAAATTTGGTCACATTGCCAGCGGTGTCCGACCATTTCACATGCTCGGCCACCGGGATGGCTTCGGTCAGGATCAGATGCGAGGCGGGGCGCTCGGCCAATCGCGCCCGCGCATCCACACCTTCGGCATTGGCCGAATTGTCCCAGTTAAAGGCCAAAGGCGCGCCGTTGATGATCTGGGTTTGCACCGCAGAGGGCCCAAGCCTTTGGCGCAGCGCCGATTCTGTCAGCTCCGGCAGGCTGCCCCCAAAAAGGCTGTGCCCCACCATCAGCACATCTGCCAGAACCGAAAACACCGACATAGACTACCCTTTCGCGACTCCGGTCGCAGGATAACCTGTCACCACCTGCCAGACCACCTTTTGCAACGCTTGGGCTGCATCAGGGCCGGGGGGCGTGGCAAGCGTGCCATCGGCGCGGGCGAGTTGGGCGGGCAGGCCGAGCGGGCTGCGGTGATAAAGCACCGCGTAATGCGTCATGGCGATCAGCCATGCGCCGATGTCATTGAGGTGGATGTCATCGGTAAAGAAATCCTCGCGCCGGGTCAGGCCGGGCAGCTGGCCCGCCTCGGCGGCGCGCACGGCTGCGGCCATGACTTGGCCGCCGGGGATCACATGGATCACCCCCGCACCAAGACCGGCCTGTGCGATGGCAGGGCGCAGAACCTGCGCCTCCCACAGCGCGGGCAGGTCGGCGTCGATCCGCTGCAGCCACCCTGCCGGATCGCCCAGCCGGTGCCATGTCTCGTAAAGATAAAGCCGCACATCCGGCCGCGCCTTGCGCGCAAGTGCTGCCCAATCGGCCAGCCGGGCGGCACTGTCGTGATAGCGGATGGCGTCCTTCAACTCAACCATCTCGGTGAACACCACCGCCGGATACTCCCCGCTCTCCAGCGCCTCGCGCACGGGGCGGTGCGCGGGATGGGCGTTTTCTTCGGCAAAGCCGTTGACCGCGCCTTTCCAGTGATCGCCCAAGGATGACCCCCAGCCCAACTGGCTGTGATGCAGATGCCCCGCCACCTCGGCCAGCATCGCCGGCATGTCGCGGCCCACAAGGCTGTGGCCCAGATGATAGGTCTGCATGGGCCCCGTCGGTGGGACCAGGGGCGCGGCAAAGGCGGCCTGCCATTCGGCCTCGGACAAGCTCCGCGCCCGGCCGAACCAGGCCCAGGCCGCCGCGCCCAGACCCGCCACCCCGGCTGCGGCAAGGGCCGCCAAGATCATCCGCCGTTCCATCGCGGCCCCCTCTGTTCTTTGGCGACATATCTGGGTATTCAGCCCCCTGATGACCAGAGGTATCTGGCGGGAAAACCGAAGGGGGCACGGATGACACATCTGTGGGTAAGGGCCGAACAGCGCCCGAATGAGGAACGCGTGGGCCTGACGCCCGAAGGGGCGGCGGCTCTGGTCAAGGCGGGCATCCGGGTGACGGTGGAACGCTCCTCGGTGCGGGCCATCCCGATTGACGGCTACATCGCCGCAGGCTGCGAGATTGCCGCCGAAAACCTCTGGCCCAAGGCCCCGGCGGACGCGATCATCTTCGGGCTCAAGGAACTGCCCGAGGATGGCACGCCGCTGACGCATCGCCACATCATGTTCGGCCATGCCTATAAGGGCCAGCCTGCCGGGCAGGTGCTGCTCAAGCGGTTCAAGGCCGGGGGCGGCACGCTTTATGATCTGGAATATCTGGTGGACACGACCGGACGCCGCGTGGCGGCCTTTGGCTATTGGGCAGGCTATGCAGGGGCTGCGGTTTCGTTGAAGTGCTGGGCCGCACAGCAGCGCGGCACCATTGCCGGACCGGTGTCGAAATACCCGGGCAAAGACGCGCTTTTGGCTGATCTTGCGCGCGACCTCGGCGGGCCTGCCCGCCCGCGCGCCATCATCATCGGTGCCAAGGGCCGCGTTGGCACCGGGGCGGCCGATCTTTGCGCCGCGATGGGGGTGGAAACCACGCTTTGGGACATGGCCGAAACCGCCAGCGGCGGGCCCTTCCCCAAGGTTTTGCAGCATGAGATCTTCCTCAACTGCATCCTCGCCCGCCCCGGCTGCCCGGTCTTTGTTCCCGCCAGCGCCAAGACCGATGCGCGCAAGCTGACGGTGATCGGCGATATCGCTTGCGATCCGACCTCGGATTTCTCGCCGATCAAGGTCTATGACCGGGTCACCGAATGGGGCGAACCGGCGCTGCGGGTGGCGGACAATCCGCCCCTTGATGTGACGGCGATCGACAACCTACCCTCGATGCTGCCGGTGGAATCCTCGGAAGATTACGCCGCCCAGCTTTTGCCCAGCCTCCTGACGCTCACCGATCTTGGCGCAGGCGTCTGGGGCCGGGCCAAAGCCGATTTCGATACACACACCTCCGGCCTTTAGGCCGATTTCTGAAACAGAAATCGGTCCGGAGTTTGTGTCAAACTCCGGGTCGCGCAAACTGGGAGAGAGAACATGACGATTCATTGGTGCGGCACGGGGCTGTCGTCGGGTCCGGGGTTGCGGCGGCTTTTGGAGGCCGGGCAAAAGGTGGTGGTCTGGAACCGCACGGTCGAAAAGGCCCGCGAGGTGGTGGGCGATCTGACCCAAGACATCCGCCCCTACAGCCCTGAGGCGCTGACGGCGGCCCTTGCCCCCGGCGACATCGCGGTGTCGATGCTGCCCGCCGATCAGCACGTTTCCATCGCCAAGGCTTGCCTTGCCAAGGGCGCGAATTTCGTGTCCTCCTCCTACATCGCGCCGGAAATGCGCGCGCTCGACGACGAGTTCCGCGCCAAGGGCCTTGTCTCGGTCAACGAAGTGGGCCTTGACCCCGGCATTGACCATCTGATGGCGCATGATCTGGTGGCCACTTACCGCGCCTCGCCCGCCTATCACGCGGATAATGTGCTGTCGTTCGTTTCCTATTGCGGTGGCGTGCCGAAAATCCCGAACCCGTTCCGCTATAAATTCTCTTGGGCCCCGGCAGGCGTGCTCAAGGCCCTGCGCTCGCCCTCGCGCAGCCTCAAAAACTTCAGCGAGTTGCGGGTAAACCGCCCTTGGGACGCGATCACGCGCTATGATGCGCCCCTGCCGCAGCCTGAAAGCTTTGAGGTCTACCCCAACCGCGACAGCTATCCTTTCATGGAGGATTACCGCTTTGATCCGGCTTGGAAGGTGCGCGACTTCGTGCGCGGCACCATTCGCCTGAACGGCTGGGCCGAGGCCTGGGGCCCGATCTTCCGCGAGATTGAGGGGCTGGAGGGCAAGTCGGATGCCGAGATCAACGCCGCGCTGACCGCACGGGCCGAGGCGTTGTTGAAGGAAAACTCCTATGCCCCGGGCGAGCCGGACCGCGTGGTGCTGTTTGTCAACTTGAAGGCAGAGCGCGACGGGCGGGCGGTGTTCAACCAGACCTGGGCGATGGACGCTTGGGGCGATGCGCGTGGCTCGGCCATGGGGCGGCTGGTTTCGGTGCCGGTGTCGCTGGCCATCGAGGCGGTGCAGGCCCGCGAATTCCCCGCCGGCGTGCATGCCGCACCCCATGATCCGAAACTCATCGCCAAGTTCCTCGGCCAAGTGACGCATCTGGCGCAATATATGAGCCGGGTCGACCATCTGACCTGAGGGCCAGATCTTTTCGTCGGTCTCCTTTCGGGGGCCGGCGAAAGCCTCTGGCGGGGGTATTTGGGCCAAGATGAAACCCCGGGCTGCGGGGGCCAGCCGGCGCGCGGCCAAGACAAAGCCACAATTCGGGCAGGCTATCGCTTTGGGGTGACATCCGGGGGGCATGCGGCTATGCTTTGGGCCAAGAATGACCCGCGTGGCGGGCAGCCCCAATGAGCAGACATCGCATGGCATCGCGCAGCACAGGATCCCTGTTGGGCAGCCTCGGCAATCGCTGGGCGATGGCGCGCGCGATGCGGGCACTGCCCGCGCGTGGCTTTGTCGCCCAGCCCGAGCCACGCAGCATTGGGCTTTATGCCAAAGGGCGGCAGTTGGTTGCCGGAAATGCGCTTTTTGGCGGTCAGGTGGTGGAGCTGAAGGATCAAAGCCTGTGGGACATTGTGCAGCCAGACCCCGGGCAGGCCGATGACATTCACGGATTTTCTTGGCTGGATGATCTGGCAGCTGTGGGCGACGCGGCAGCGCGGGCGCGGGCGCAGCGCTGGCTCTGGGACTGGATCGCGCGTTATGGCGGGGGCAAGGGGCCGGGCTGCTCGCCCGATCTGACCGGGCGGCGGCTGATCCGCTGGATCAACCATGCGCTCTTTGTCCTTAGCGGGCGCGACCGGGCGCAGTCGGATGCCTATTACGCACAGGTCACGGCGCAGACGGTGTTTCTGTCGCGGCGCTGGACATTGGCGGCCCCCGGCCTGCCCCGATTTGAGGCGCTGGTGGGCTTGGTGTCGGCCAGTCTGGCGCTGGTGGGGATGGAAAAGCTGGTGGCCCCGGCCGTGGCGGCCCTTGCCGCCGAATGCGGGCGTGAGGTGGATGCGCAAGGCGGTATTCCCACGCGCAATCCCGAAGAATTGCTTGAGGTCTTTACCCTGCTGACATGGGCCGCTCAGGCCTTGAACGAGGCGGGCCAAACCCCGCCTGAGGCCGTTTTGGATGCGATTGGCCGCATCGCGCCCACCTTGCGGACGCTGCGCCATGCCGATGGGGGTTTGGCGCGGTTTCACGCTGGCGGGCAGGGTTTGGAGGGGCGGCTTGATCAGGCGCTGGCCGCATCGGGCATAAAGCCTGCGGCCACCAGCGCCCAAGGGCTGGCCATGGGTTTTGCGCGCCTGCAAGGTGGGCGCACCTCGGTGGTGATTGATGCCAGCGCCCCCCCTGCGGGCCGGGCCAGCGCGCTGGCCCATGCCTCGACCTTGGCGTTCGAGCTGACCTCGGGGCGCAGGCCCTTGATCGTGTCATGCGGATCGGGCGCGCCTTTTGGGCCGGAATGGCGGCTGGCCGGGCGCGCCACACCCAGCCATTCCACACTGGCGGTGGACGGGTTTTCCTCGTCACGCTTCAAGCCGGGGGAGGAATTGCTGACCGACCGCGCGATGGTGCATCACCTCTATCTCGGGGCGGGCGAGGGCGGGCCATACTTTTCGGCCAGCCATGACGGCTGGGCCGCGACGCATGGCCTGTCACATCTGCGCACCCTTACCCTGTCGTCAGATGGGCGGCGGCTGATTGGCCAAGACAGCCTTTTGGCCATCACCGACACCCAGAAAAACCGATTCGAACAGCTGATGACCGAAAGCCGTTTGGCCGGGGTTGGCTTTGCCCTACGCTTTCATCTGCACCCGGATGTGGATGCCACCTTGGACATGGGCGGCACCGCCATTTCGATTGCCTTGAAAAGCGGCGAGATCTGGGTGTTTCGGCACAATTCGCAGGCAAATCTTGCCTTGGAACCCTCGGTTTACCTGCAAAAAGGGCGGCTCAAGCCGCGTCCGGCGCGTCAGATCGTCCTTTCAGGCCGTGCAATGGCATTTGAGACCCCAATAGACTGGACCTTGGCCAAGGCACAGGATACTGCGCTGGCCATCCGTGATCTGGACCGTGAGGAGATGCCGGTTCCTCTTTAGGTCCCCCTGTAAGGTGCGCCTGCCATGACCCATCCTATTGCCACTGACCATGTCTATGTCGGACGCGCGTTGATTTCGGTCTCTGACAAATCGGGGCTTTTGGATCTGGCCCGCGCCTTGGCGGCCATGGGGGTTGAGCTGATCTCGACCGGGGGCACCTCGGGGATGCTGCGCACGGCGGGGCTTAAGGTGCGCGATGTGTCGGATGTGACGGGCTTTCCGGAAATGATGGATGGGCGGGTGAAAACCCTGCATCCGAATGTGCATGGCGGGCTTTTGGCGCTGCGCGATGATGACGAACATCTTCTGGCCATGGCCGCCCATGGGATTGAGCCGATCGATCTGTTGATCGTCAACCTTTACCCTTTCGAAGAAACCGTGGCCAAAGGGGCCGATCACGCCACCTGCATTGAAAACATCGACATCGGCGGCCCGGCCATGATCCGCGCGGCAGCCAAGAACCACCGCTTTGTCACTGTGGTGACCGATCCGGCCGATTATGCGCAACTGATCGATCAGATGAAGGCCAATGATGGGGCGACGTCGCTGGCTTTTCGCCAAAAGCTGGCGCTGACGGCCTATGCCCGCACCGCCGCCTATGACACCGCCGTCAGCACTTGGCTGGCAAGCGAGCTGAAGGAAAAAGCCCCGCGCTATCGGTCCTTTGCCGGAAAGCTGGCCCAGCCCCTGCGCTATGGCGAAAACCCGCATCAGGGCGCGGCCTTTTACACTGATGGCAGCCGCCGCGAGGGCGTGGCCACCGCGCGTCAATGGCAGGGCAAGGAGTTGTCCTACAACAACATCAATGACACCGACGCCGCTTTTGAACTGGTGGCCGAGTTTGCCGGCCAAGGCCCGGCCTGCGCCATTATCAAACACGCCAACCCTTGCGGTGTGGGCAAAGGGACCAGCCTGTTGGACGCGTATCTGCGCGCCTATCACTGTGACCAGACCAGCGCCTTTGGCGGGATTGTTGCGCTGAATCAGCCGCTTGACGCCGCCACCGCCGAGGAAATCGTCAAGATCTTTACCGAGGTCGTCATCGCCCCCGGTGCCAGCGACGAGGCAAAGGCAATCTTTGCCGCCAAAAAGAACCTGCGCCTGCTGACCACATCGGGCCTGCCCGATGCGGGCAAGGGCGGGCTGTCGGTGCGGCAGGTCGCGGGGGGCTTTTTGGTGCAAGACGCCGATATCGACACCATCACCGCCGCCGATCTGAAAGTGGTGACCAAACGCGCCCCCACTGAGGCCGAGCTTGCCGATCTGCTCTTTGCATGGAAAGTTGCCAATCATGTGAAGTCGAACGCCATCGTTTATGTCAAAGATGGCGCGACCGTGGGTGTGGGGGCAGGACAGATGAGCCGTGTGGATTCAACGCGCATTGCTGCGCGCAAGGCGCAGGATATGGCCGAGGCGCTGGGCTTGCCCCAATCGCCCGCCATCGGCTCAGTCGTGGCGTCAGATGCGTTTTTCCCTTTCCCCGATGGGCTTTTGACTGCGGCAGAGGCCGGGGCAACGGCAGTGATCCAACCGGGCGGCAGCATGAACGATGCCGCCGTGATCGAGGCCGCCAACAAGGCCGGGCTGGCCATGGTGTTCACCGGCCAACGCCATTTCCGGCACTAAACAATGCGCGCGCTGACCCTTGCCGCCCTTGCCAGCTTTGCCGCCGATCAGGCGTCCAAGCTTTACATCATTCATGTGCTGAACCTGCGAACGGTTGGATCGGTAGAGGTCATCGACCCTTTGCTGAACTTTCGCTGGGCGGAAAACCGGGGCGTGAACTTTGGCCTGATGTATAATGACGCCGAATTCATGCGCTGGGTGCTGATCGGCTTGGCGGTGGTCATTTCAGCTTGGATCCTGCATTGGGCGCGGCGCGATCAATTCGGCCTTTGGGGCCAGATTTCAGCCGGGCTTTTGGTGGGCGGGGCGGCTGGCAATGTGGTGGACCGCATCGCCTATGGCTATGTTGCCGACTTTCTGAACATGTCCTGCTGCGGCATTGAAAACCCCTATGCCTTTAACGTCGCCGATATTGGTATCTTTGCGGGTGCGATCGGGCTTGTGCTGTTCACCGGGAGCGGCAAAAGTGGCAAAGCCGCGCGCAAGGACGGATAAGACCTCGTGACGCGGGGCCTGCTTTGCGTTAAGAAAAGGCAGCTGGCTAAGCGCCGGACAAGATGGAGGATGGCATGACGGCAGCACGATTGGTCCTCGCAATTGCGGGTGCGGCGATGCTGACCGTGGCCGGATGCAGCAGCTGGCGGGAAAAGCCGCCGCAGTTGATGAATCTGCGCTCGTCGACCAGCGGGCCGGATGAATTCGCCATCGTGCCGCCCAAGGCTTTGGAATTGCCAGAAGATCTGGCCCTGTTGCCCGAACCCACGCCCGGCGGTGAAAACCGCACCGACCCGCGCCCCAAGGATGACGCGGTCGTGGCCCTTGGCGGCACACCGCGCAGCGCCAGCCCCGCCGTCCCGGCAGCCGATGGCGCGCTTTTGGCCCATGCGGGCCGCGCAGGCGTGTCGAGCGACATCCGCTTGGCTTTGGCCGAGGAGGATCTGGACTATCGGCGCAAGAACAACGGCCGTTTGCTTGAGCGGCTCTTTGGCCTGAACGTCTATTTCCGCGCCTATAGTCGGCAGTCGCTTGACCAGCAGGCCGAACTGGCGCGTTGGCGTGCCGCAGGTGCCGGGGTGCCCGCCGCTCCGCCGCCCAACAGCAGCCGCTAAGCGTCCGCCTCCCATCACATTTGCGCAATCGGGCTTCCTCGCGCCGCCCACGCGCCTATTTATGTTCCAATTAATCCCCTGCCGGAGTTTGCCCCGATGCGTCTGATCCTTGCGGTTTTTGCCATAGGTCTTTCGGTCTTGGCCCCTGCGCAAACCCTCGCAGAAAGCGCCGCAAGCAAAGATGATAATGTCACCAGCTTTATCCTTGAAAATGGGCTGGAACTGGTGGTCATCGAAGATCACCGCGCGCCTGCGGTGACGCATATGATCTGGTATCGCACAGGTGCCGCCGATGAGGCCCCCGGCCATTCCGGCATTGCCCATTTCTTTGAACATCTGATGTTCCAAGGCACCGACGATCTGGCACCGGGCGAATTTTCCGCCACGGTCGAGGCACAGGGCGGCAATGACAACGCCTTTACCAGTTGGGATTACACCGCCTATTTTCAAAGGGTTGCCGCCGACCGTCTGGGCCTGATGATGCAGATGGAGGCAGAACGGATGCGCGATCTGACCCTGTCAGAAGAGGCGGTCGCCACCGAACGGCAGGTCATCATCGAAGAACGCAGCCAGCGCACGGACAGCGACCCCGGCGCGCTTTTGCGCGAACAGATGGGGGCGGCGCAGTTCCTCAATCATCCCTATGGCCGCCCGATTATCGGCTGGATGCACGAGATCACCGAATTGGACCGCGAGGATGCGCTGGCCTTCTACAAGGCCAATTACGCGCCGAACAATGCCATCGTGGTGGTGGCCGGAGACGTGACACCCGAAGAGGCGCTGGCCTTGGCCGAAACCCATTACGGCCCCCTCCAGCCGTCCGAGGCCATCGCCCCGCGCCTGCGCCCGGCCGAACCACCCCAGCTTGCCGAACGCCGCATCGTGCTGACCGACAAGCGGGTGTCCGAGCCATATGTCATCCGCAGCTATCTTGCCCCCGAACGCAACCCCGGCGACCAGCGCAAGGCCGCCGCACTCACCCTTCTGGCCGAGGTTTTGGGCGGCAATCCCACCACCTCGCTCTTTGCCCGCGAATTGCAGTTCGGTCAGAGCGTGGCCACCTGGTCGGCGGCCTTTTATGACGGCACCTCGGTCGATCCCGAGACCTTTGGCGTCTATGTCATGCCGGTTCCCGGCGTCACTCTGGCCGAGGCCGAGGCGGCGATGGATGCGGTGATCGCCAAGTTCCTGACCGAAGGGGTCGATCCCGAAGAGCTGGCCCGCATCAAGACGCAGGTCCGCGCCTCTGCCATCTATGCCCGTGACGATGCGGGCGGTCTGGCGCGGATGTATGGGCAGGCGCTGGCGGTCGGGCTGACGGTGCAGGATGTGCAGGACTGGCCCGAGATCCTGCAATCGGTGACGAAAGACGAAATCATGGCCGCCGCGGCCGAGGTCTTTGACCGCAACCGCGCCGTGACGGGCTGGCTGCAAGCCCCCGAAGCCGCTGCCGAGGAGGCCATCGAATGATCCTGCGTCTTACCCTTGCCGCCATCGCCTTTGCCGCCACCCTCGCCGCCCCCCTGCGCGCCGAGATTGCCATTCAAGAAGTCACCTCGCCCGGCGGCATCAAGGCCTGGCTGGTCGAAGACCACAACATCCCCTTCATGGCGCTGGAAATCCGCTTTCGCGGCGGCACCTCGCTGGATCAGCCGGGCAAGCGCGGCGCGGTCAACCTGATGACCGCCACGCTTGAAGAAGGCGCGGGCGACCTTGACGCCCAAGGCTTTGCCGCCGCCCGCGACGGTCTTGCCGCCCGCATCGGCTTTGGCGCCAATTCCGATGAAGTTTCGATCTCGGTGCAGGCGCTCAGCGAAAACCGCGCCGAGGCGATGGATCTTTTGCGCCTTGCCCTGACCGAACCGCGTTTTGACGCCGAGGCGGTGGAACGGGTGAAAGGGCAGATTCTGGCGGGCCTGCGCGCCGATGAGCGCGACCCGTCAGCCATCGCCGCACGGCTTGCCCGCGCCCGCAGCTATGGCGACCATCCCTATGGCAGCGCGGGCGACGGCACGACCGACAGCGTCACCGCGCTCACCCGCGACGATGTTTTGGCCGCATGGCAAGGCGCCATGGCGCGCGACCGCGTCTATGTCGCCGCCGCAGGCGACATCACCGCAGATGAGCTGGGCCTGCTTCTCGACAAGCTCCTCTCCGACCTGCCCGAAACTGGCTGGCCCTTGCCGCCCCCTGCCACGTTGAACACAGCCGGGGGCCTTTTTGTGGAACCTTTTCCGGGCCCGCAGTCAGTGGTGCTTTTTGGCCATGGCGGCATCGCCTTTGACGACCCCGATTTCTTTGCCGCCAGTCTTTTAAATGACATCTTGGGCGGTGGCCGCTTTTCCGCCCGCCTGATGTCTGAGGTGCGCGACAAGCGCGGGCTGACCTATGGCATCGGCACGGGCCTTTCGGTGCGCGATCTGTCGGCGGAATGGATGGGCCAGTTTCAAGCCTCGAACGACAAGGTGGCCGAGGCGATTACCGTCGTGCGCGCCGAATGGGCGCGCATGGCCGCTGGAGAGATCACCGAGACCGATCTTGCCACCGCCAAAACCTATATGACCGGCGCCTATCCCCTGCGCTTTGATGGCAATGACGCGATTGCCAATATTCTGGTCGGCATGCAGATGCTGGGCCTGCCCTCAGATTACCCCAAAACCCGCAATGACAAGGTGAATGCGGTCACGCTGGATGATCTGAAACGCGTCGCCGCCCGACTTTTGAAACCTGATGATCTTTTCTTCACTGTCGTCGGCCAGCCCGAGGGTTTGACCAGCAGCGAATAGCCCCCGAATCTGTGGCCTTATCGCTGCTCGCCTGCTATCTTTAGGGGTATGACGCTGCATGACCCCAAGATATCCGGTTCAAACCGCCCCACCCGGCCCCCGGTGATCCGCCCGCTGGATGAGGCGGCGATCAACCGCATCGCGGCGGGCGAGGTGGTGGAACGACCGGCCTCTGCCGTCAAGGAACTGGTGGAAAACGCGCTGGATGCCGGCGCGCGGCGCATTGCGGTGGATTACTCTGCAGGCGGCAAGGTGCTGATCCGCGTCACCGATGACGGCTGCGGCATGACAGCCGATGATCTGCCCCTCGCCGTGGCACGCCACGCGACGTCGAAAATCGATGGGACGGACCTGCTCGACATCCGCTCCTTCGGCTTTCGCGGCGAGGCGCTGGCCTCGCTTGGCGCGGTGGGGCGGCTGACCATCACCAGCCGGGCCGAGGGCGGCGATGGCGCCCAGATCACCGTGGCCGGCGGCCGCCTCACAGGCCCGCGCCCGGCGGCGGCGCAAAAGGGCACCGTCATCGAATTGCGCGACCTGTTCTACGCCACGCCCGCGCGGCTGAAATTCCTGCGCTCCGACCGCGCCGAGGCGCAGGCGATTGCCGAGGTGGTCCGCCGTCTGGCCATGGCCGAACCCCTTGTCGGATTCACCCTCTCGGAGGTGGCCGAAGGCGAGGCCCCCCGCGTCATCTTCCGCGCCGACCCGCAGTCGGGCGACTTCTTCGACGCGCTCCACGGGCGGCTGACCGGCATCCTCGGGGCCGATTTCACCACCAACGCGCTCAAGATCGACGTGGAACGCGACGGCCTGCGGCTCAGCGGCTATGCCGCGCTGCCCACTTATTCGCGCGGCTCCTCGGTGCAGCAATTCGTCTTTGTGAACGGCCGCCCGGTCACCGACCGCCTGCTTCTCGGCGCGCTGCGCGTGGCCTATTTCGACTTTCTCTCGCGCGACCGCCACCCCGCCGCCGTGTTGAACCTGATCTGCGACCCCGAGCGGGTGGACGTCAACGTCCACCCCGCCAAATCCGAAGTGCGCTTTCGCGAACCCGACGCGGCACGCAGCCTCATCATCACCGGGTTGCGCAGCGCCCTTGCGGGCGCAGGCCACCGCGCCTCGACCACGGTTGCCGATGCCACACTCGCGGCCTTCACCCCCGAAGCCCCGCGCGTCTACCAGATGGATCGGCCGAGCACGTCTTGGCCTTCGCAGGCAAGCTTCGCCCGCGCGACCGACTGGCAGGCGCCGTCCGGTTTCGCCGAAGCCCCCCAAGCCCGGATCGAACCCGCCGATGAGCGGGCAGAGCCCGACGAAGAGGCCCATCCCCTCGGCGCAGCCAAGGCACAACTGCACGGCAATTACATCGTCGCCCAGACCGCCCGCGGCATGGTGATCGTTGATCAGCACGCGGCGCATGAGCGTCTGGTCTATGAACGGCTGAAACGCCAGATGGCCGAAACCGGCATCACCGCGCAGGCGCTGTTGATCCCGGAAATCGTCGACCTCTCGCCCTCGGATGCCAGCCTGCTTCTGGCCCACGCCACCGATCTGGCCGTGCTTGGCCTTACCATCGAACCCTTCGGCGGCAGCGCCGTGGCGGTGCGTGAAACGCCCGCGATCCTTGGCACAGTGTCGGCGGCCGCCCTTCTGCGCGATGTGCTTGATGAACTGGCCGACATGGGCCGCAGCGACGGGCTGCAAGCCCGCATCGACGCGATCCTCAGCCGCATGGCCTGCCACGGCTCGGTCCGCTCCGGCCGCGCCCTGCGCCCCGAGGAGATGAACGCGCTCCTGCGCGAGATGGAGGCCACGCCGCATTCCGGCCAGTGCAACCATGGTCGCCCCACCTATGTGGAGTTGCAGCTTCACGATATTGAACGGTTGTTTGGACGCAGATGATCACGCTTTTTGGCCAAAGCTTTGCCTGGAATTCCCCCGAAGCGCTGATCGTCGGGGGCCTTCTCGTTTTACTCGTCGGCCTCCTCCTCCTGACGCTGCGCTCTGCGGGCAAATCGGCGAAATCCGCCGAACCCTTGCTGCGCGAAATGGCCTGGATGTCGCAACGCGTGCAATCCTTGTCCGAAGGGCAGGAACGTCTGGCGGGCGGCTTGCATCACGTCTCGGAAAATCAGGCCGTCAGCCAGACCGCTATGCTTCAGGTCATGGAACAGCGACTGGCTGAGGTGACGCGGCAAATGGGCGAAAGCCTGCACGGCACCGCCACCCGCACCGCCCGGTCCTTGGGCGAATTGCAACAACGGCTGGAAACCATCGACAAGGCGCAGGCCAATATCGAGAAGCTGTCGGGCAACGTGTTGAACCTGCAAGACATCCTCGCCAACAAACAGGCGCGCGGCGCCTTTGGCGAAATTCAGCTGAATGACATCGTGCAAAAGGCCCTGCCGGCCGATGCCTATACGATGCAGGCCACGCTTTCGAACGGCAAGCGCGCCGATTGCCTGATCCACCTGCCGAACCCGCCCGGCCCCATCGTGATCGACGCGAAATTCCCGCTCGAGGCCTATGAGGCGCTCCGCCGCGCCGACACCCCCCGCGCGGTGACCGAGGCGCAGACGCTTTTGCGCGGGGCGGTGCGCGCGCATATCAAGGCGATTTCCGAAAAGTATATCCTTGAAGGCGAAACCGCCGATGGCGCGCTGATGTTCCTGCCCTCCGAGGCGGTCTATGCCGAGTTGCACGCCAATTTCCCCGAGGTGGTGCGCGATGGCTTTGCCGCCCGCGTCTGGATCGTCTCGCCCACCACCTGCATGGCCACGCTGAACACCATGCGCGCCGTTCTGAAAGACGCCCGCATGCGCGAACAGGCCGGCGCCATCCGCACCGCGCTGCGCCAGTTGCACCGCGATGTGGAAATCATCACCGAACGGGTGGACAAGCTGAACACCCATTTCAATCAGGCCCGCCAAGACCTTGACGGCATCTCCACCGCCGCCGAGCGCGCAGGCAAACGTGCCGCGCGGCTCGACAATTTCGACTTTGAGGAAATCAGTCCCGCCGATCCCTCGCCCATTCTGGGCCCAAGGGCGGCCGAATGATGCGCCACCTGACGCCCGCCGATTACACCACCATGGCTTGGGCCAATGGCAAGGGCCGCACGATCGAGATGCTGCGGGTCGAAGAGGGCGGCCGCCTGAAATGGCGGCTCAGCCGCGCCTCGGTGGTGGAAGCCGGGGATTTTTCGCTCTTTCCCGGGGTCGAGCGGAACCTGACCGTGCTGACCGGGCCGGGCTTCGATCTGGTGGGCGACGGGATCTATCTTGCCGCCCGCCCGCTGGTGCCAGTGGCCTTTCCCGGGGATGTGGCCGTGCGGGCCGAGGGGGTTTCCGCACCGTCGGACGATTTCAACGTCATGACCGCCCGCGCCCTGCCCCGCCCCGAGGTGGCGGTGGTCACGGGCCGCATGCACCTGCCCGCGCGCGGGTTTTTGGCGATCTATGCGCTTGGGCCCTCGCGGGTGAACGACCGCCCCATCGCCCCGCAGGATCTGGTCCTAACCGACAGCGCGGCCGAACTCGACGGCAAGGCACTCGTGGTGCGGCTTCTGGGCTAGGCGGGCCTCTCTGCACGCCCCCCACCCCCAGCCCCTCCCCACGAGGGGGGAGGGGAGGCGCCAAACCACCCCTCCGTCACCCCGATCCAGCCCCACCACCCTTGACAGGACCATCACCTCCCCTCCCCCCTCGTGGGGAGGGGCTGGGGGTGGGGGGACCACCGCCCAACCGTGGGAACTCAAACCCCACCGCCTCGCCCCAAAGAAACCCGCTTGATCTTTCCCCCCCGCCCATGAAACCTGCCGCCATGTTCCACCTCGTCCCCCCCGACACCCTTATCACCTTTGCTATGGCGGGCATCCTTTTAAACCTAACACCCGGGTCGGACGTGATGTTTGCCACGGCAAGCGGCCTTGCGGGCGGCCCGCGCGCGGGAATGGCGGCGGGCGTGGGCGTGGGCCTTGGCGGCTTCTGGCACGTCGGCCTCGCCGCCCTTGGGGTTGCCGCCCTTCTCGCCGCCCACCCCGCCGCCATGACCGGCCTGCGCTGGTTCGGGGCGGGCTATCTCCTCTACCTCGCCTGGGGGGCCTGGACCGCCAAACCCCTCCCCCCGGGCACCGGCATCTCCAGCCTGCCGCGCGCCTTCTGGCGGGGGTTCCTCACCAACGCCCTCAACCCCAAGGTCGCGCTTTTCGTCCTCGCCTTCCTGCCGCAATTCACCGATCCGGCGCGCGGCCCGGTCTGGCAACAGATCCTGATCCTCGGCGCGGTCTTTACCCTGACGGGTATGTGCATTACCGCAGGCTACGGGGCGCTCGCCGGTTTCGCCGGACAGGCTCTGTCGGCCCGCATGGGCGTGATGAACAAACTTGCCGCCGGGGTCTTTGCCCTCTTGGCGCTGCGGATGATACAGGAGTAACCGATGGCCTTGATTACCCTTCTTGACGGCGGCATGGGCCAGGAACTGGTGGCACGCTCGGGCGATGAACCCACGCCGCTTTGGGCCACCCGCGTGATGATTGACCATCCCGGCCTGGTAAAGGCCATCCACGCCGATTACTTCGCCGCAGGCGCCAGCGTGGCCACGACGAACACCTACAACATCCTGCATGACCGTCTGGTCGGCGTCGGCCTTGACCATTACTACCACGCGCTCCACCTGCGCGCCCTGACCGAGGCGCATGAGGCCCGCGCCGAGGCCGGGCGCGGCCTTATCGCAGGCTCCATGGGGCCTTTGGGTGAAAGCTATCGGCCGGACCTCACCCCTCCGGTCGCCGTCTCCACCGCGCTTTACGCCGAGAAAGCCGCCCTTCTGGCCCCCCATGTCGATGTGATCCTGTGCGAAACCATGTCCTCGCTCGACCTCTGCCGCGGCGCGCTCGCGGGCGCGCAGGCCGCCGGAAAACCCGTCTGGCTCTCGGTTTCCGTCCATGACCGCGACGGCAGCAAACTGCGCTCGGGCGAGCCGGTGGCGGGCCTTGCCGATGTGATCGCCGAACACCCCACCGCCGCGGTCCTCGCCAATTGCTCGATGCCCGAGGCGATGGAGGCGGCACTCGCTGTCCTGCGCGGCATGGGGCGGCCCTTTGGCGCCTATGCCAACGGCTTTTCCGAGATTTCCTCGCTCCCCCTTCCCGACACCCATGACGCGCCCGACTATTGCGCCCGCCATGACCTGACGCCCGAACGCTACACCGCCTTTGCGCTCCGCTGGGTCGAGATGGGCGCCACCATCGTCGGCGGCTGCTGCGAGGTCGGGCCCGCCCATATCACCCATCTGGCGGCGGCGCTCAGGGCCGCAGGCCACCAGATCGCATGATCCCGGATTTCACCTATCGCCCCCCGGATGTGCCGCTCGACATCCTCTATCAGGATGATCTGATCCTTGTGGCCAACAAACCGGCGGGGCTCTTGTCGGTGCCGGGCAAGCTTGCCGGGCGCGAAGATTGCCTTGTCTCGCGCCTGCAAGCGGCGCAATGGAACACGCTTCTGGTGCATCGGCTGGATTGCGACACCTCGGGCGTGATGATCTTTGCCAAGACAAAGGCGGCGCAGGGGTTTTTGGGGCAGGAATTCGAACAGCGCCGGGCGAAGAAAACCTATATCGCCCGTGTGGCGGGCGAGATAGCGGGCGAGGCGGGCCATATCGACCTGCCGCTTTGTGCCGATTGGCCAAACCGCCCGCGCCAGATGGTCAGCCATGAACACGGCCGCCCTGCCCAGACCGACTGGCAGGTGATTGGCCGCGCGCCGGGCGAAACGCGGATGCGGCTTTTCCCGAAGACGGGCCGCAGCCATCAGTTGCGGGTGCATATGCTGGCGCTTGGCCACCCAATTTTGGGCGATCCGATCTATGCCACAGGCCCAGCGCGCGACTTTCCCCGCCTGATGCTGCACGCCGAAACGCTGGGGCTGCATCACCCCGGCACTGGCCAGATGGTCGAATTCTCCGCCCCCTGGCCGTTTTAACCCTGCGAAGAGTGCGCGGCACGCGCTCGATGAGCGGGCTTACAGCCCCAGCGCCACCTTGCGCCCCTCATGGAACGCATAAGCCGCCAACCGAGGTGCTGCGCAATCGCCGATCCGATGCGTCGCCTTGCCCTGAAACGCCTCAGGCCAGGGGTCAAAGCTGCGGTTCGTCGTGGACATCACCAAACCACTGGCGGCCAGCGTCTCCTCGTCCCCCGTCAACATATTCTTCACCGTGACGCCATTGCCATGCCAGCGCGTCAGGCAATGTTCGGTCAGGAACTTCACCCCCAACTTGGCCAACCGCCGCCGCGCCGCGCCATCGGCGGCGGTGCGGGAAATCTCTTTGCCAACGTAAGGCTCTGGCGTGACAATCACCACCTGATGCCCACGCTCGGCCAAGGTCCAGGCCGTGCCCACCCCGCGCCAGTTGCTGCCTTCGTCATACAAAACCACCGCATCGCCCAGCCGCGCCTCGCGCCGCATCGCGGCCTCGGGCGACCAGACCCCGCCCAATTCCACCCCCGGCAGGCTCGCCAGATGCGGCTGCCAGCGCTGAAACCCCGTCTCATCGGGCAAAGAGCCCGTGGCCAGAACAACCACCTCCGCCGGATGGGCGGCAATCTCGGCCTCATCCAGAAACGTATTCAGCCGCAGGGTCGCGCCCAGCTTGGCAAACTGGCGCTCATACCACTCCATGAGATCAAGGATCTGCGCCCGGCGCGGCTGCATCCCCGCCAGCCGGAACTGCCCGCCAATCACCGGCAGCGCCTCGACGATCTCCACCTTGTGCCCGCGCTCCGCCGCCGCCCGCGCGGCCTCAAGCCCCGCAGGCCCCGCCCCCACCACCAGCACCGATTTCGCGACCCCAGCCGCCGTGAACCGGTCGCCGCCCCATTCCCATTCGCGCCCCACCGAGGGGTTGATCAGGCAGGAAATCCAGTAATCCCGGCTGCGCCGCCCCCAGCACATCTGATTGCACGAAATACAGCCGCGAATATCCTCGGCCCGCCCTTCCGTCACCTTGCGCGCCAGATGCGGATCGGCGATCTGCCCCCGCACGATCGACACCAGATCCGCCTCACCTGCCGCAAGGATCGTCTCGGCATTGTCGGGCGTCCGCACCCCCGCCTCCGAGGTGATGCGCGCATGTTTCACCACCGATTTCAGCCGCTGCGTCATCGGCGTCGTCAGCTTTTCGCCTTCGGTAAAGGCCGGGATGATGCCCTCGAACTCCAGATAGCTGCCATAGCCGCAGGTGACGTAATCCACATCCCCCATCGCATCATGCAGGGCGATGATCTCGCACAGCTCATCCGCCGAGAGCGACACCGAATAGCCCGGCGAATAGCTGATCGCCAAGCCGATGATGAAATCCGGCCCACAGTCACGGCGAATACGGGCGATCAATTCGCGCGAAAACCGGGTCCGGTTCTCCAAAGACCCGCCCCACTGGTCGGTCCGCTGGTTCGACCACGGCGTCCAGAACTGGTCGATCAGCGAATGATAGGCCGCCCAGACCTCCACCCCCTGAAAGCCGCAGGCCTGCGCGCGGCGGGCGGCGGCGGCATGGGCCTCCAGCACCTCGTCGATCTCGGCCTCGGTCATGGCATGGCTGCCATCGCTGTCATGATAGGACGGCCCACCCGAGGGCGACCAATGCGGCTGGAACGACAGGTCCGAATCGCCATGCGCGCCGACGTGATAGATCTGCTGCACAATCACCGCGCCCGCCGCCTTCACCTTTTCGGTAATCGCCCGAAAATGCGGAATAACTTCGTCGGATTCATGCGCCAGATTGCCCCGCGTCAACACCCCGGTGCGATGCGCGGGCACTGGCTCGGTCACGATCATCCCGGCCCCGCCCAGCGCACGCTCCAGCCAATAGGCCCCTTGCCGCGCCAGTGGCAGCCCGCCTTCGGCCATGTTGTTGGTATGCGCGCCAAAGACGATGCGGTTGCGCAAGACATGGCCGCGCAGGGTGAGCGGAGAGGACAGGCGGGCGTGCTGGGTCATGGGGTTTCCCTTGGCTGATGCCCTCAGGGAAGGATAAATCGACATATGTGTCAAGTTTTCTTTGCGCAAACCCCGCGCGGCAGACACTGGGCCAAGCACCCAGTTTCAAAACGCTTTTCACTTCGGCCTTAGGCTGATGGCCGCATCGGCGGGGCAATTGCCCGCATCACCACGGCCTTAAGCGACGCCTGTCGGCTTTTGCCAGATTTGCGGGCCGCGCTGGCCCGGTGTTTGGACGCCGGATCAGAGCTTTCAGCTGCGGAGCGCGAGGTTTTGGCCCGGTTTTCCGGCCATGTCCGCCATCATCTTGCCGCCGAAAACGCCATCTTGTTGCCCATCGCCCGCGCCCGGCTTTCACGGCGCGATCTGCAAAAACTCTCGTCGCGCATGCAATCACGCCGCGGCCTGACTTTGACCCCAAAGGTGCGTGATGCAGAATGATCTGCTGGACAGAAACCTGCAATGGTCCGCAACGCGGCAGGCACAAGAGCCTGACTACTTTACCCGTTTGGCCGCCCTGCAAGCGCCCGAATATTTCTGGATCGGCTGTTCTGACAGCCGCGTTCCGGCCAATGTGGTGGCGGGCCTTGATCCGGGAGAGGTCTTTGTTCACCGCAACGTGGCCAATATCATCCATTCATCTGATATGAACCTGCTCTCGGCGCTTGAATTCGCGGTCGAGGCGTTGAAGGTGCGGGAAATCATCGTTTGTGGCCATTACGGCTGCGGTGGGGTCAAGGCGGCAACCGAAGACCTGCCGCATGGGATTGTGGATCATTGGCTGGAACCCATTCGCAGGCTGGCGCGCGCCTATGCGGTCGATCTGGGCAAAGAGCCTGACAACGAAGGCCGCCGTGACAGGCTGGCCGAGTTCAACGTGATCGAAGGCGTGCGGCGCGTTTGTGAGACACCCATCTTGCAGCGCGCCTGGGCGCGGGGTGCGAATGTTCGGGTGCATGGGCTGATCTATGGGCTGAAAGACGGCCTGCTGCGCGAGCTTGATTGCACCATCGGGCCGGGTCATTTTCAGCCGATCATCAGAGCCTAGGCTCGCAGCGCCAAGGGCCTTTGGGCTTAGACCAATCTTTCACCGCCGCGCCATGTTGCAGCCAAGGTGAAGGCATCGGTCAGATGCACCAGATCCGCCACCGCACCGGGGCGCAAATGGCCAAGGTCGGGCCTACCGATCACCCGCGCCGGGATCGACGTGGCCATCGCCAGCGCGCGTTCAACGCCAAGCCCGGCATGACGCACCATATTGCCCACCGCCTGCGCCAAGCTCAGATCTGCCCCGGCCAGCGTGCCATCCTCCAGTGTCAAGCGCCCCTCCCGGCGCAGAATGCGCCGCCCGGCCAGATCAAACTCGGTCAGGTCCGTGCCCGCCACCGCCATGCAATCACTGACCAAAAACAAGCCCTCTGGTCGCGCCGCGCAGGCGATCTTGATGCTGTCCCAGTCAACATGCAGACCATCGGCGATCAGCCCCGCCGCAATGTCCGAGCTTAGAACCGCCCCTACCAGCCCCGGCGCGCGGCCCTGCAACTGGCTCATTGCGTTGAACAGATGCGTGGCACTTTGCGCCCCGGCAGCAATCAGCGCCTGCGCATCGGCGGCGGTCGCCTCGGCATGGCCAAGACTGACAACAACCCCCGCCGCCACAAGTGCTGCCACCTGATCCGCCTTAGCGCTTGCCGGGGCCAGCGTGATCATCAGCGCGGGCAATTGCTGGGCGGCCTGCACATAAAGCGCCAGATCCTCCGAGGTCATCGGCCGGATCAAGGCGGCGTCATGCGCACCCTTGCGGCGAGGGTCCAAATGCGGCCCCTCCAGATGCAGGCCCAAAAACCCCGGCTCATCCTGCGCCTCAATCCCGGCATCCAGAACGCGGGCGGTCACCTCTGGCCGGTCGGTGATCAGCGTGGGCAAAACCCCCATCGCGCCCAATCGGCCATGAACCGCACAGATCTGGGCCAATTGTCCGGAATCGGTGGCCGCCCCAACCATCACCCCGCCGCCCCCATTGACCTGCAAGTCCACAAAGCCGGGTGCCAGAATGCCACCCGGCACATTCACAACTTCGGCCCCCGGCGGCACCGATGGGCCAAGCCCTGCCACCCGATCCCCTTGCACCAGCAACACCGCATCGCGGTGCAGCGACACGCCATCAAACACCTGCGCCCCGACAAAAGCCTGCATCACGCCAATCCCTCACGCGCCAAGAACAGCGCCCCATCCAGCGCAGACCCCTGAGCAGGGCGCTGCGGCCAATCGGTGATCGCCTTGGCATAGGCCGGCCCCAGCCCGCCGATAAAGGTCACCGGAAGCGGCACCTCTCCCTGCAAGGCCGCAACAGAGCCGCGCACCTCGGCCACAGCCTGCGCCATGATCGCTTGGGCCGCCGGATCATCCGAACCCACCACACGCGGGGCGAAACCGGCATAATCCACGCCCTTGGCTGTCAAGGAAAAGGTCACCAGCGCCTCGGGCGTCGCAAACTCGGCCAGCACCGCCTCCAAAAGCGGCGTCATGGGCAAGGCCCCATCCCGGGCCCGCAGCGCGCGCGCCAAAAGCGCCCGGCCCAAGACCGCGCCGCTGCCCTCATCTCCCAAGGCCAGACCCCAACCGCCGATCTGCCGCATCACACCGCCGCGCTGTTCGGCAAAGACCGACCCGGTGCCAATCGCCGCAACAATCCCATCAGCGTCGCCCAAAGCCCCTTTCACCGCCGTCACCGCATCGGTGACGATGCGCGCGCGGGCAAAGGGCAACCGCGCGCCGAGCCAATCCGCCGCGCCCGCCGCATTCGCCCCGGCAAGGCCCAAACCGGCCCGCAGACCGGCCATGCCTACCCCGCCGCCCCAACTGTCCAAGGCCACCCGGGTGGCTGTCAGAATATTGCCCAACGCGGTTTCAGGGGCGGCAGAGATATTGGCAGGCCCCGCCTCGGCCCGCGCGAGAATCCGGCCATCTTGGTCACAAATCGCCACACGACAGCCCGTGCCACCCCCATCAACGCCAAGGAAAATCGGATCTACGCCCATGTCTGGCCTTTGCCTCTTATCTCTTTCCTTGAATGGCCTGTCCGGCAGGGCTTTGCAAATCTTCTATCGCCAAGGCATGGTGCCACCATGATCCTTGACCCTATTCGCACCGAAAACCCCTTTGCCGACCCGCATCTGACATGGTGCGATCTGAGCTTTGCCATCCGCGATGTGCAGGCGTTGCACCATGACGGCCCGCTTGGCCCGGTCAGCCTGCATCTGCCTGATGATCTGGCCCAAGCCGTGCCCAAACGGCGGTCAGAGTTTTTGGCTGGACGCTTGGCCGCCGCCCTAGCCCTGCGTCAGGCAGGCTTGCCCGAAGCGGTGGGCCGCAACGGCCGCGCGCCGGTCTGGCCCACTGGTGCGGCAGGCTCGATCACCCACAGTAAAGACCGCGCGATTGCGGCCGTCTCAACCCGCTATCGCGGCATCGGGCTGGATTGCGAGGCCATGGTCAACCCAGACCGCGCCATGCAACTGGCCGCCGCCATCTTTTCGGAAACCGAATCTCGGCTTCGCCCCGAAGCCCTGCCCTTTGCCAGTTTTTTCACGCTGATCTTCTCGGCCAAAGAGGCGGTTTACAAAGCCCTCTCGCCCCGCCTGACGCGAATTCCCGATTTCCATGAGGCAACACTCACCGCCCTAAACCCCGGCAGCCTGCACATCGACCTTCACGGCCAAAGCCACCGCGTGCGGTTCCGACTGTCATCCAAGGATTGTGTCACGCTGGCAATAGACGAGACGGCCTGAAACCACACAGATCAGCCCGCGAAATGCCGCTCTCCGCGCGCCTCGGCCAGATCCATCTGGCGCTGACGCTCGCGAAAACGGGCGCGATCGGCATCGCTGTATTCGGTCACACAATGGTGGCACTGACAGCCCCGCTCATACTCGGGCCGGGCCTTGTCCTCGGGCGACAGCGGGCGGCGGCAGGCGTGGCAACTGTCATACGGGCCCGGCACCAGCCCATGACCCACCGACACCCGGCCATCAAACACATAGCATTCGCCGTCCCACAGCGATTGCTCGGGCGGGATTTCTTCCAGATATTTCAAGATACCACCCTTCAGGTGGTACACTTCATTCTCACCCAGCCCCAAAAGGTAATTCGTTGATTTTTCGCAGCGAATACCGCCGGTGCAAAACATCGCAATCCGCTTGCCCTGAAACTTGGCGCGGTTTTCCTCCCACCAGCGGGGGAAATCGCGAAACGTGCGAATGTCGGGGTCAACCGCGCCTTGAAAGGTGCCAATCGCCACCTCATAATCATTGCGCGTATCAATCAACGCCACATCCTCCGAGGCGATCAGCGCATTCCATTCGGCGGGGCTTAGATAACTGCCCACCCGCGCCGTTGGGTCCACATTCGGCTGGCCCATGGTGACAATCTCGCGCTTCAGCTTCACCTTCATGCGGCCAAAGGGCATGGTCTCGGCAAAGCTTTCCTTATGCTCCAGCCCCGCACAGCCCGGCAGGGCGCGCAGATGGGCCAAAACCGCATCAATCCCCGCGCGTGTTCCTGCGATGGTGCCATTCACCCCCTCGCGCGCCAAAAGCAGCGATCCCTTGACCCCCTGCGCATTGCACAGCGCCAAAAGCGGGCCGCGCAACTCGGCCGGGTCGTCAAAGCGGGTGAAATGGTAAAGTGCGGCGATTGTCAGCATGGGCGCGGCATAGGACAAGCGCGCGCTTCGGGCAAGAGGCCGCGCAGCACAGACCGCTTGGGCGTTGCCAATCAGCCTGCGGGGTTTTAGGCATGGAACATCTTAAAGGAGAGCGATATGCGCAGCACCGATGAAGCCCTGATCGTGATCGATGTGCAGAATGATTTCTGCCCCGGCGGCGCTTTGGCCGTGGCGGGCGGTGATGAGATCATTGCGCGGATCAATGCGCTGATGGCCGAATTCTGCTCGATCGTGCTGACCCAAGACTGGCACCCGGCCAACCACAGCTCTTTTGCCGCCAATCACCCCGGCGCGGCCGCCTTTTCGCTGACCGACATGCCCTATGGCCCGCAAGTCTTGTGGCCCACCCATTGCGTGCAAGGCAGCCATGGCGCGCAGTTTCACCCCGATCTGCACACAGACCCCGCACATCTGGTGATCCGCAAAGGCTTTCGCACGGGGATCGACAGCTATTCGGCGTTTTTTGAAAACGACAAGACCACGGCGACCGGCCTGCACGGCTATCTGCAAGAACGCGGCATTCGTCGCGTGACGCTGGTCGGCCTCGCGACCGATTATTGTGTCGCCTATTCCGCATTGGATGCCGCACGGCTGGGCTATGGCGTGACCGTGCTGGAGGGGGCCTGCCGGGCGATTGATCTGAATGGCTCATTGGCCACAGCAAAGGCCGACACGCTGGCCGCAGGCGTGGTCTGGGCCGCCTGATCCCAGCGCTTTGACCTTTGGGGCAAGTTTGGCTTAGATGCCCAAAACACGAAAGGGACCGCCATGGTCGATCTTGCGACACGGGTGCACAACCACAATTGGCGGATTGATCCGATTGTGCGGTCTTTGATCGACACTGACTTTTACAAGCTGTTGATGTGTCAGTCTATTTTCCGCAACAAGCCAGACACAGAGGTCACCTTCAGCCTAATCAACCGCAGCAGCAATGTGCGGCTGGCCGAGCTGGTGGATGAGGGTGAGTTGCGCGAGCAGTTGGATCATGTGCGCAGCCTGTCATTGACGCGCGGGGAAAGCACATGGCTGCGCGGCAATATGTTTTACGGCAAACGCCAGATGTTCCGGCCCGATTTCATGGAATGGTTTGAGGGCCTGCGCCTGCCCGATTACCATCTGGAAAAGCGCGATGGCCAGTATGAGCTGACATTTCAGGGCCGCTGGGCCGATGTCATGCTGTGGGAAATTCCCGCGCTGGCCGTGCTGATGGAACTGCGCAGCCGGGCGGTTCTGAAAACCATGGGCAAGTTTGAATTGCAGGTGCTTTATGCCCGCGCCATGACCCGGCTTTGGGAAAAGATCGAACGGCTGCGCCGTATCGAAGGGCTGAAGATCGCCGATTTCGGCACCCGCCGCCGCCACAGCCATCTGTGGCAAGACTGGTGCGTGCAAGCCATGCAAGAGGGGCTGGGCGCGCAGTTCATCGGCACCTCGAACTGCAAGATCGCCATGCGCCGCGACATCGAAGCCATCGGCACCAACGCGCATGAACTGCCCATGGTCTATGCCGCGCTGACCAATTCCGACGCCGAACTGGCCCAAGCGCCCTATCAGGTTCTGGCCGATTGGCATGAAGAACATGACGGCAATCTGCGCATCATTTTGCCCGACACCTATGGCACCGAGGGGTTCTTGAAAAATGCCCCCGACTGGCTGGCCAGTTGGACCGGTATTCGCATCGACAGTGGCGATGCCGCCGCTGGGGCCGAAACCGCCATTCGCTGGTGGAAAGACCGCGGCGAAGATCCAACGACCAAGCTGGTGATCTTTTCCGACGGGCTGGACGTGGCCGAGATCGAACGGCTTTACACCCAGTTTCAGGGCCGGGTGAAAGTGTCCTTCGGCTGGGGCACCAACCTGACCAACGACTTTCGCGGTCTGGTCCAAGGTGATCGGCTTGCGCCGTTTTCCTTGGTGTGCAAGGCCGTGTCAGCCAATGGGCGGCCGACGGTCAAACTGTCAGACAACCCAGCCAAGGCCATGGGCCCGGCCACCGAAATTGCCCGTTACAAACGGGTGTTCGGCGTCGGCGATCAGGTGGCGCAAGACGTTCTTGTGTGACGCCCAGACCCAAAGCCCATCAGAACGCCGCGTTCAGCACCAAAAAGATCACGCCCGACAAAATCGCCGTCATGGGCACTGTAATGACCCAAGCGGCCCCAATGCTTAGAACATGGGCGCGGCGCACCAGTTTGCGGCGGCTGCGTTCCTCGGGTGGAACCGGGCTGCCCTTTAGAATTTGCAGCGCGCGGGCTTTGCGCTCGGCCTCCCATTCGCGGTAAAAGCCCACGCCAAACACCGCGCCCACCGCGATATGGGTGGAGGACACCGGCAAGCCAAGCGCCGAGGCCACGATCACCGTAATCGCCGCCGACAAGGCCACGCAATAGGCCCGGATTGGGTTCAGCTTGGTGATCTCTGACCCAACCATGCGGATCAGTTTCGGGCCAAACAGCATCAGACCAAAGGAAATACCAAAGGCCCCGATCAACATCACCCACAAGGGAATGGTTACCTTTTCCGCCGTGCCCATATCCTGCACCGCATGGACAATCGCCGCCAAAGGCCCAACCGCATTGGCCACATCATTCGCCCCATGGGCAAATGACAGCAGCGCCGCCGAAATGATCAGCGGCACCGCGAACAGCTTTTTCAACGATTTCTTGCGGTTCTCCAACCCTTCGGACTGGCGGCGAATAATCGGGCGCATCAGCACCGTGGTGGCAACCCCAATCCCCAGACCGATCATCAGCGCATGGGCAAAGCTGACGTCAATCACTTTGCGCAAGCCTTTTGCGGCCAGATAGGCGGCAAAGGCCCCCGCCATGATGCCGATCAGCAAAGGCACCCAGCGGCGCGCAGCACCGATCTTATCCTCAACATCGTTGATGGTCGCCTTGATAAAGGCCAAAAACATCGCCGCGATGATGCCGCCCAAAAGCGGCGAAATCACCCACGACGCGGCGATCTGGCTCATCTTGCCCCAATCCACAGCGCCAAACCCGGCGGCGGCAATGCCCGCACCCATCACCCCGCCCACAATCGAATGCGTGGTCGACACTGGCGCACCAAACCATGTGGCAAGGTTCAGCCACAGCGCACTGGCAATCAGCGCGCCCATCATGGCCCAAACAAAGGTATCAGGGTCGGCCACCGCCTCTGGCGCGACGATGCCGCCCGAAATGGTCGATACCACATCGCCCCCGGCGATCAGCGCACCAGCGGTTTCGAAAACAGCGGCAATGATCAGCGCGCCGCCCATGGTCAGCGCATTGGCACCCACCGCAGGGCCCATGTTGTTGGCCACATCATTGGCCCCGATGTTCAGCGCCATATAGGCCCCAAAAGCAGCCGCGACGACCAGCGTCGCCGTGCCCGGCGCGCCGCCCATCAGCACATAGGCAAAGACGGCGCAGATGCTGATAAAGGCCAGCGCGATCCCAAAAGCGAACGATGGTTTGGAAAGCGCGGCGGTGGCCTGTTCCAACTGGCTTAGCCGGCTCAGATCCTTGTCCAGCGTCTTCCATTTGTTCTGCATGGGGTCAGGTGTCATGGTCATGGCGCTGCCTGTCACAAATCTGTTACAGGCGGCCTCCTATCCTGTCGGCATTGACCGGGCAACAGGATTCCATGGTCTAGCCATAAAGCGCAAACATCTTCTCGGCCCACATGCAGGCGCGCGCCAGATGACTGCGGTGAATCGGGTCATCCGGGGCAAGGCGCGGCATCGTCCAGCCGACCGAGGCACAGGTGCGCGCCAAGGTGAAGACCTCCACCATCTCGCGGTCTTCGGTGCCATAGCCCGACATCAACGCATCACGAATCTCAGGGTAGGCAGGCTCATAAAGGTTCTGCGACAGCACTGTTCCCAGATCATACAAGGCAAAGCCCCAGCCAGAATCGTCAAAGTCGATCAATGAAAGTGAATGATCGTTCACTAAAACATTCTCGCGCAGCACATCGGCATGGATCGGAACAACTGCGGCATGGGTCGCATGGGCCTGCATCCGGTCGCGCAGGAAATCGCGCGCGTGGATCAGCGTGGCGCGCTGGTCCGGGCTTGCCCCGGCATGATCCCAAAACCGGCCCCAGAACGGTGCCTCTCCAACCAACCCCGGAATATCCCAACGCGGGCGCGTAAAGCTGGCCGGCAAAATCAGCCGCGCGGTGGCGGCATGAAACTGTGCAATCAGACGGCCCAGCGCCTGATGCCGCTCCAACACAACCGACAAGGGCTGCGCAAAGGGCTCACCCGCGATGCCCAGCGCCTCGCCCTGAACCCAATCAATCACGCTGGCCTTGCGCCCGTTTGACAGCGTGACCAACAAATCACCCCGCGGGCTGGCCAAGGCGGCAGGCACCGCCACCCCCTCGGCCGCAAGGGCCGCACACCACCACAGCTCTGACCAGATCGCCGCATCGGATTGATAGCCCATCCGGTGCAACCGTAGCGCGGCAGGGCCGGTCGGCAGCGCAATTTCAAACACCGCATTTTCACGATTGCGGATCAGACGCGGCGAATGCCCGCCCCAATGCTGCGCCGCCTCTTGGGCAAGGGCTTCGATCATGCCGCCACCCGCACAACGGGGCGCATCAAAGGGTGCGTGTCACCGCAAAACCCTGTCATTCCTCATCCCCCACTTTTCCGCGCAAGGATTTGATCTCGCCACGCTGCACTTTGGCGGCAATGCGGCGGCGCTGGCTACCAAGGGTCGGCTTGGTGGCAATGCGCCGCTTTGGCGGCACCAAGGCCGCGCGGATCATCTCGACCAGCCGTTCGCGGGCAATCTCGCGGTTGCGCGCCTGCGAGCGCGTCTCCTCGACCTGCACGATCAAGGCCCCTTCCTGCGTCCATTTCCGCCCGGCAATCTTTTTCAACCGCGCCTTGACCGCAGGCGTCAGATGCGGCGACCGCTCCGCCTCAAAGCGCAATTCAACGGCGGTGGACACCTTGTTCACATTCTGCCCCCCCGGCCCAGAAGACCGCATGAAGCTTTCCGACAATTCCCAGTCGGCGATGTGCAGGGTTTCGGTGATCCACAACATGGCCGCAGGCTAGCGGGCTGCGCCGAAAAGAGAAAGGGTTGCCGACGCGCGGCAACCCTTTCCGAGATCTAAGGAGATGAGCCAGTTAGGATGGGTCATCCAATCTTGTGGTCTGTATCCCAAGGGGTTGCCCTTAGAAAACACCCCCCATGACTGTCCCGACACGTCTCTCCAATATCACTCTAGACACTGGATCACCTCCTTTCAAATGGTTGCCGATAAGCTGAGCGTGACACAGATTTTGTGTTCGTCAACAGTTTTTACGCAACCCGTGCCGTTAGCTTGGAAATAATGATGCGGAAAGGAACCAATGCTGCAATTGCAAGCAACAGCTTCACCATCCAATCCGCAACGGCCAAAGACACCCACAGCGGCACCACCGGGCCAAGGCCCAAAAGCGGCAACATCTCGCCCGCCCATGACACGTCGTTGGCAGGTTCCAACGCCACCAGCGCCGCCGAAAAGGCGATGGAAAAGAAAATCGCCGTATCCAGCGACGAAGACACCAGCGTTGACACAAATGGCGCTTTCCACCATGCGCCCGCGCGCAGGCGGTTGAACAGGGCCACATCCACCAGCTGGGCGACAAGGAAGGCCACGCCCGACCCAACGGCCACGCGCAAAGTGACCAAGGGACCAAACTCGCCCATGATCTGCGATCCGATCAGCGAACAGACCACCCCCACCGCAAAGCCCACCAAGACCACACGCCGCGCGGCGGCCGGGCCATAAAGACGGTTGGTCAGATCGGTGACCAGAAAGGCGAAAGGATAGGTAAAGGCGCCCCAAGTCAGCCAAGGGCCGGCAAGGAATTGCACAAGGATATTCGAGGCCACAACAATGGCGGCCATGGCAAGAATGCCGGGCAAAAGCTGTTTCATTTTGGTTCCGTTTTTTACAAGGTCGCGGAGACTTGACCCAAAAGCTTTGGGTGCCCCCCTCATGGGGACGCGGCGGCATAGCGCCAATCAGGGGACAAGGTCAATCGGGCAGGTGATATTCAACGATCTGCGTTTGCTGCACGAAGAGAAAATTGTCGTCCGAAATCATCGTGGCGCGCAGCGCATCCTTGGCATCCCGCCAGACCGACAGCCCCTCAAGGTTGTCATGCAGCCCAAAGGGCGTGGTGAACAACGTCACCTCACCCGAAAGCGCGGCCTCGCTTAAATCAAAGCGCCGCAGGCGGCTGGCGAAGCCGCCCACAGGCCGAAAGTCGCGCTCCAAAAGGTAGAACCGACCATCCGGGCCGATATCAGCCGCCACCGGCTTGAAACTGCCCCGCCGTGGCAAGGACAAATCCCCATCCCAAACCCCATCACGCCAACGAAAAACCGGAATCCGCCGCGCCGGGGTATCTTCGGGCACAGCATAGAGCGTGGGGCCGGGGCCAGCCGCAACCGCCTCAAGCGCGCCGTTTGACGGCAGCCGGGCAAAGTTGCGCGGGCTTTCGATGTCTTCGGTCAGGCCCGTTGCCAGATCAATCCGCGCCACCCTTGCCCGGTTTTCAAAGGACACAAAGGCCGCACCATTCGGCGCAATCGCCAGACCTTCGCTATCGGCACGCCGCCCGGTCAGCCGCGCACCCGTCTCCGCCAGCCGCAAAGGCCGCAATTGCCCCCCGCGAACCGCCAAAATCCGCCCTGCCTCATCGCGGGAAATCTCCCCGGCGATCAGCATCGCCCGATCACTCAAGGCGACAAGCCGCGATCCATCGGCTGACAGCTCGATGGCAGAAAATCCGCCAAAGGCATCATCCGCCAGCCGCCAGACATAACTGTTGATAAACCCCTCAGGCGCGGCCGATTGCGCGCTGCCCTGAAACCCGGACAGCAGCCCAATCAGCAGCCCTAAGGCGAGGCGAGAACGTCTTGGCATTGGCGCGGCAGATCGGCCATGGTGAACTGGCGCGGGTGCTTTTTCTTCGGCTCATCCTCGGGCTTTGGTTTTTTCTTTTTGGTGTCCTTGGGCTGGTTCAGATAATCGGTCACCCACCACATCAGCGTGTCATCGCAGCCCATGCCACCCTTGGACAATTCCGCCACCGTCGGCTTTTGCGTCTCGCACAGCCGCGCGCCTTTGGGGCATTTCAGCCGCACATGAAAATGCGTGTCATGGCCCGCCACAGGGCGCACCTTCTGCAACCAGGCTTTATCGGCGTTTGACGCCGTCTTGCAGATTTCAATCTTGATCGCGGCCGCCACAAAGATGCGGTCCACCCGCGGATCACTGGCCGCCGCGCGCAACAGAGCATGCGCCTTTGGCCCCCAACTGCTGGTCACCGACCGCTGATCAGCCGACCGCATCGGAATCGACGACAGGCTTTCGCGTTCGGCCCGGCTCAGGTTCAACCGCTGCGGTGCCAGCCACCAGATATCAGCATCCAGCCCGATCTGATGGCTGGCGTGACCGCTGGTCATCGGCCCACCGCGCGGCTGGCTGATATCCCCGATATAAAGCCCCTTGCCCCAACCAAGGGCCGCCGCCTCTTGCGACAGATCCATCAGATACTGGATCATCATCGGATGGCCAAAGTTCCGCTCACGCGAGAGGCGCATCGCCTGCCATGTCGGCCCGCTCTCGGGCAGTTCAACCGACCCTGCCGAACACCCCTTGGCATAAGACCCGATCGGCATCGGATCTTGCCGGCTGGGCGCAGCCTTTGCGCCGAACAACTGATTGGCCAAACCCTCTGCCCCGACGGGCAGGGGCGCCAAAATGGGAACCATCAAAGCCAAAATCAAAAATAGCCGTAAAATCATGCACGCTCACCTTTCGGGTTGACCCATAGTAACAGGATCAAGGCAATTGCGAAAAGCAAGATGACCGGGGCAATCCCAATTCTTGCCGATTGGCTGAAATGGGTGAACAGGCCAATCAACAGCGGCGTCATAAAGCTGGCCACCTTGCCCGAAAGCGCGAACATACCAAAGGCCTCGGTCGCGCGGTCGGGGGTGGTATGGCGCAACAGCATCGTGCGGCTGGCCGATTGCAACGGCCCGCCCGCCCCGCCAATCAGCGCACCGCAGATGAAAAAGATGATGTCCGGCGTTGATGAGGCCGAATCCAACGGCACGCCCCAGATCTGCTCACGATCCATGCCCACGATCAGCGAACAGACCACGATCAGCACGATGATCGACCAAACGATCACCGGCTTTGGCCCGCGGCGGCTGTCCATTTTCCCCGCCAGCCAACTGGTCAACACCGCCGTTGCCGCGCCAACAATGCCGAACACCCCGATCAGCGTCACCTCCCAGCCCAGCACATTTGACGCATAAATCCCGCCAAAGGCATAAAGCCCGTTCAGCGCGTCGCGGTAAAACAACGACGAGCCCAAATAGCTGGCCAAAGACCGCCGATGCACCAGCCCGCGAATGAAATCGGCCACGCTGGCAAAAACACCCATCACATTCACACTACCAAAGCCGGTTTTCGGCTCTTTCACCCACAGAAAGAACGGGATCATAAACACCAGATACCAGACCGCCGAAAACGGCCCAACCGCCCGCGTGCCTTCGCGCGCCTCGGGATCAAGGCCCAGCGCCGGATCAAGCCCGATCAGCGTGCGCCCGGATGTCGCCCCTTCGGCGAAAAACAACAGCATGACAAACAGCGCAATCAACCCGCCCAGATAGCCAAAGGCAAAGCCGCTGCCCGAAAGCTTGCCCATCTCATCCCCTTCGGCCAAGCTTGGCATCAGCGCATTGGTGAAGATCGTGGCAAATTCCATCGACAAAAACGCAAGGCCAAAAAAGAAAACCGCCCAGCGCAAACTGCCGATCTCGCCCCCCGGCGCCACATACCAAAGCGCCCATGCCGACAGCACATACAGGGCCGAAAACAGCCAAACCCACACCAACCGCCGCCCGGTGCTATCGGCAATCGCGCCCAAAATCGGGGCCAAGACCATGATCACCAAAGACGCAACCGTCAGCCCAAAGGCCCAATAGCTTTGCGCCGCCGCCTTGGCCGCCTCGGCCTCCATGCCGGTGCCCATGAAATAACCACGGGCAATCTCGGCGAAATAGGGGCCGAAGATGAAGGTCAGGAGAAGCGTGTTGACCGGCTGGCTCGCCCAGTCGAAAAACCACCAACCCCAGATGCGTTTACGCGGCGATACCATGGTTCCCCCTTTACACGGCCTTTTTGCGGCCTTTGTCGGGGATAAGGCCCGAAAGCGGGCAAGCTGGCAAGCGAAAGCCTTAGGGCGCAACCGCCCCACGCGCCGCATCGGGCAAGGCCGGGGGCCATGTCCGCGCGGCATCCCCCGCAATCCATGCCTGCACCCAATCAGGCAAGGGCGGGCTTTCAACAGGCTGACCCAAGGCCGCAAGCACCTCTTGCGGCGGCACAATCCCGCCTTTCTTGATAAACGCCGACCGGCACAGCATCGAGGCCGTGCAATCCCCCTCGCGCCAGAAACTTTGCTCCAGATACACAAAGCGCGCATCCCAGCCCAAAACCCGGCTGACCTGCGTCAGCTTTTGAAACACCGTCACCCGGCGGCGATAGCGTGTCGAATTGCCCGCCACCGTGATGCCCCAGCCCTTGGCTTTGGCCACGGTGTCAAACCCCATCCGCAGCGACATCGGAATTCGCCCCAGATCAAACAGCGTCAGCGTGCGCCCGTTGTTCAGCTCGCGCCAAGGGTCCAGATCCCAAGGCCAAATCCGATGCGTGCTGATATGCGGCTCAAGGATCGACAGACGGGGGCTGCGGCGAAACTTCCACAACTCTTTGGCCATGCGGATATAGGGATACATGCGGCACCTCTTTGCCCACCGTTGCTGCCCCCCGCCGCGCCAAAGGTCAAGCGCGACGCGACGGCGCCGCACCTTGACAATCCCTTGCCCTTTTTAGGGTCAGACGTTACCTGTGACACAACAGATAGTAGGTGGCCTGCATGACTTCCCTTCTCCAGATCGTTTTGATGCTGATCCATGTCGCGAAATGGATCGTTCTGGCCCATGTCATCATGAGCTGGCTTATCAATTTCAACGTGCTGAACCTGCGTCAGCCCTTGGTCTGGCAAATCTGGAACGGGCTAAACCGCGTGCTGGAACCCGTCTATTCCCGCGTCCGCCAGTTTGTTCCGGGCATTTCTGGCATCGATTTTGCGCCGTTGATCGTGCTTTTGGCGATTTTGGCGCTGGAAATCGTGGTGTCGAACAACCTTTATGCCTTCGGCTAGGTTCATCGCATCTTAACCTGCCCTGCCTATCCCCAAGGGATGTGTTCACCCCCCATGGCTGCCGATCCCACAGCGCTTTTGCATTCGGTCTTTGGCTTTCCGGGCTTTCGCCCCGGCCAAGAAGAGATTGTGAACGCCGTCTTGGCCGGGCGCAACACGCTGGCCATCATGCCCACGGGGGGCGGCAAATCCCTGTGTTTTCAACTCCCGGCGCTCTGCCGTGATGGGGTGACGGTGGTCATCTCGCCGCTGATTGCGCTGATGCGCGATCAGGTCCGCGCGCTGCGTGCTGCGGGGGTCGAGGCGGGGGCGCTGACCTCGGGCAACACCGATGAGGAAACCGAAGAGGTGTTCGCCGCACTGGATGAGGGGCGGCTAAAGCTTCTCTACATGGCACCCGAACGGCTGGCCTCGGGGGCGACGCTGCCCATGCTGCGCCGCATCAACTGCACGCTCATCGCCGTGGACGAGGCGCATTGCGTGTCGCAATGGGGCCATGATTTCCGCCCCGACTACCTGCGCATCGGCGAATTGCGCCGCGCCCTCGGCGTGCCGCTCGCCGCCTTTACCGCCACCGCCGACGAGGAAACCCGGGCCGAGATTGTCACCCGTCTCTTTGATGGCGTGACACCCGACAGCTTTCTGCGCGGCTTTGACCGGCCGAACATCCACCTCGCCTTTGCCGTCAAGGACAACCCGCGCGACCAGATCCTGGCCTTTGCCGCCGCCCGGCGCGGCCAATCCGGCATTGTCTATTGCGCCACCCGCGCCAAGACCGAAACCCTCGCCACCGCCCTGCGCGCCGAGGGTCACGCCACCGCCCATTATCACGGCGGGATGGAGGCCGAGGACCGCCGCCGCGTCGAAATCCGCTTTCAGCAGGAAGACGGGCTGATCGTGGTGGCCACCATCGCCTTTGGCATGGGCATCGACAAACCCGATATCCGCTGGGTCGCCCATGCCGATCTGCCAAAGTCGATCGAGGGCTATTATCAGGAAATCGGCCGCGCCGGCCGCGATGGGGCACCGGCCGAGACGCTCACGCTTTATGGCCCCGACGACATTCGCCTGCGCCGCACCCAAATTGATGAGGGCCTTGCGCCCCCCGACCGCAAATCTGCCGATCATGCCCGGCTAAACGCGCTTTTGGGTCTGGCCGAGGCCACGGCCTGCCGCCGTCAGGTTCTTTTGGGTTACTTCGGCGAAGCGGCCGAGCCTTGCGGCAATTGCGACCTTTGCGACCGCCCGGCCGTGCTGTTCGATGCCACCGACGCCGTGCGCAAGGCGCTTTCGGCCATCCTGCGCACCGGCGAATGGTTCGGCGCGGGCCATCTGATCGACATTCTCACCGGCAACGCCACCGCCAAGGTGCGCGAAAAGGGCCATGACGGGCTGCCCACCTTTGGCGTGGGGCGCGATCTGTCGAAACCGGCCTGGGGGGCGGTCTTTCGCCAGATGATGGGCCGCGATCTGGTGCGCCCCGATGGCGAGCGTTTCGGCGCGCTGCGCATGACCGACGCCGCCCGCCCCATTCTGCGCGGCGAGGCAAATATCACGCTGCGCCGCGATACGGTGGAAAAGGCGCGGCCCGGCTATGCGGTGAAAACCCTTGTCTCCGATGAGGATGCCAGCCTTCTCTCTGCGCTCAAGGCCAAACGCCGTGCGCTGGCCGAAGAGGCGGGCGTACCCGCCTATGTGATCTTCCCCGACCGCACGCTGATTGAAATGGCCGAAAAGCGCCCAATGACGCTGGATGCCATGATGGGTATCACCGGGGTTGGGGCGAAAAAGCTGGAAAGCTATGGCGCGCTGTTCCTGTCGGTCATCACCGGGGCCGAGGCCGCCCCCCTGCACCCGGCGCGCAAGGCGCTGGTCGGGCGCGACGCGGGCACCGTCTTTGACCGGCTGGCCGAGGTGCAAGTCACCCTTGCCCGCGGCGATGACGGCACCGGCAAATACCTGTCTTGCACCCATTCCACCCTGCGCCAGATCGCCGAACGCCGCCCCTCCACCTTGGGCGAGTTGCAGGCGATTCAAGGCATGGGCGAGCTTAAGACCGACCGTTTCGGCCCCGCCTTCCTTGAGGTCTTGCGCGAGGGCTGATCCGGGCTAGTTTCTGCCCGATAGGAGACCAAAGATGCTGACCGTAATCTCTCCCGCCAAGCGGATGAATGAAAAGCCCCAGGCTCTGCCCGCCGGGCTGTCCCTGACGCAACCAGAATTTGCCGCCGATGCCGCAGCACTGGCCGATCTGGCGCGCGGCCTTTCGGCCGAAGACCTGTGCGGGCTGATGGATATCTCGCCCAAACTCGGCGCCCTGAACCGTGACCGTTTCGCCAGTTTTGATCCCAAGGCCAGCGGCCAACCCGCCGCCTTCCTGTTCGACGGCGACACCTATGCCGGGCTTGAGGCCCGCAAGATGGACCCCGACGCCCTGCGCTGGGCGCAGGGGCATCTGCGCATTTTGTCCGGCCTTTACGGACTGTTGCGGCCGCTGGATGGCATCCAGCCCTACCGTCTGGAAATGGGCGTCCGGCTGGCCAACCCGCGCGGGGCCGATCTTTACAGCTGGTGGGGCGAAAAACCGGCGCGGGCGCTGAATGCGCTGGCGGCTGAGGTCGGGGCCAAGGCCTTGGTCAACTGCGCCTCGACCGAATATTTCGGCGCGGTGGATCTCAAAGCCCTGAGCTTGCCCGTCATCACCCCAGTGTTTCTGGAAGAAAAGGCCGGTGAGGCCAAGATCGTCTCGTTCTGGGCCAAGAAGGCGCGCGGCGCCATGGCGCGCTTTATCGCCGACAATCACCTGACCGACCCCGACGATCTGCGCGGCTTTGGCATCGGCGGCTATGCCTTTCGTGCCGATCAGTCCGATGCCAACCGGCTGGTCTTTAGCCGTCAGGCCCCCGAGGCTGCCGCTGCATAACACCACGGTCGAGCGCATGATTAGGCCGCATGTTCGGCGGCCACCACAATCGGCACGGCATCGGCAGGGCAAAAATCGGCCAAGGTCGCAGTGATCGCCTGTTTTCGCAGGGGTTTGGTCATATAGCGGTCAATCCCGGCAGCCAAAATCGCCTCGGCATCGCCCTCCATCGCATGGGCGGTCAGGGCCACAATCGGCACATGTGCCGACCCGCCCTCAGCCGCGCGAATGGCGCGGGTGGCATCGCGGCCATCCATTTCGGGCATCGAAATGTCCATGAAGATCATGTCCGGCTGGAAGCTTTGCCACAGCGCCACCGCCTTCACCCCATTGTCGGCAAAGACCAGATCAATCTCGATGTCACGCACCATCTTTTGAAACACCAACTGATTGGTGCGGTTGTCCTCGGCCACCAGCACCCGCATCTTGCGCCGTGCGCCCGGCGGGGGGGGCGGGGCCACCACCGGCCCAGCGGCAGGCTCGCCGCCCAGCGCCTGCAAATGGCGATAAAGCTCGGCCCGCAGGATCGGCTTTTGCAAGATCGTCGCCAGATGCTCGGCCCCTTCGCCCTCGCGCGCGTTGGCGGGGCTTGAGGACAACAGAACCAGGGGCACCCCATGCCCCCCCGCCCGGATGCGGCTGGCCAGTTGCAGACCATCCATCTCGGGCATGTCATGGTCGGTGATCACCACATCGAAACTGCCCGCCTCCAGCGCGGCCAGCGCCTCGGCGCCCGAGCGGCAGAGGGTGACGGCGATCCCACAGGGTACCAACTGCCGCTCCAGAATGGTGCGGTTGATGAACTGGTCATCCACCACCAGCGCGCGCCGGATATGCAGCGGCCGCCGCGGCTGCACCGCATCCTCGGCCACCGGCAGCGAAAGCCGGAATCCGAAACACGAGCCCTTGCCCACCTCACTATCGACCCAGACCGCGCCCTCCATCCGCTCAATCAAACGCTGCGTGATGGCCAGACCCAGCCCCGTGCCCTCGAACTTGCGGTTGGACTGGCTTTCCACCTGATTGAATTCGCCAAAGATGTGGTCAAGGTTTTCCGCCGCAATGCCGATGCCAGTATCTTCCACCGTGATATGCAGCTGCTGCTGGCCCGGCCCATCCTCCAACCCGACCACCCGCACCAGAACATGGCCCTTGTCGGTGAACTTCACCGCATTGCCGATCAGATTGGTCAAAACCTGCCGCAACCGGCCCGGATCGCCGACATAGCGGGTGGGCAGGAACATGTCGAAGTCGATCATCAAATCAATGCCTTTTTCCCGCGCCCGGGGCTGCAAGAGCATGGTGACTTCGTGAATTGTGCGTTCCAGATCAAAGGGTTCTGGATGCAGCGTCATCCGCTCGGCTTCAAGCTTGGAGTAATCCAGAATGTCGTTGATGATGACCAAAAGCGCCTCACCTGATGAGCGGATTGTCTCAGCAAAGAGCCTTTGTTCTTCGGAAAGCGCGGTGTCGCACAAGAGTTCGGCCATGCCGACAACCCCATTCATCGGCGTGCGGATCTCATGGGACATATTGGCCAGAAACGCCGATTTCGCCCGATTGGCTGCCTCGGCCTCGGCCCGCGCCGCCTCCAACGCGGCCTGCTGATCGCGCTGCGCGGTGATGTCACGGCGCAGACCCACACGGCCCCCATCCGGCGTGCGGTGGTCATGCTCTTCGATCCAGCGGCCATCGGACAGCTGGCATTCTGTAACCCCCTCGGCCCCCCGCATCTGGGCCAAGCGTTCGGCCAACCACGCGTCTTCGCGTCCCACAGCCTCGGGGACATGGCCTTTGCGCAACCCGTGGCGCAACAGATCTTCAAAAGAGGCGCCCGGCACCATCGCCTCGGCGCTGTCGGGGAACATATCGCGGTAACGGTGATTGAAGGCCAAAAGACGTTCCTCCCTGTCAAACAGCACAAACCCATCTGGAATCGCCTCAATCGCGGCCCAGATGCGCATTTCCTCGGTGATGTTCAGCGCAAGGCTGACCCGGTCGCCATCGCGCGCGCGCCGATCAATCAGGCGCAACCAGACACCACCGCGTAGGGGCACAACCACAGGCTCCATCACCTCGGCCTGCCAACGATCCAGCATCCGCGCGCACCAATCCTCCGCCGACTCACCGCCCAGCTCAATCAAGCCGCCCAAAGCTGCGGCCTGCAAAATATCGCCATAGGTGGCCCCCAGCGTTACATCGGTGCCTCGAAACGCTGCCAAATAGGCCGAATTTGCCGCCACAAGGCAGGAGTTGGCGTCAAACACCGCAAAACCATCGGGGATGGTGTTAATGGAATCCCACAACCGCCTTTCGGCCATAACGGCCGCTGAATGGGCGCGGTCCAGATCGCCCTTTACCCGGCTGTTCTGGCCCTTCAAAAGCTCGGCCTCGGTCAGCGCCGATTTCACCACCTGCCGCTGTTCGACGATCTGTTCTGACAAGGCACGCGCATGAAGTGCCAGCTTTTCATTGGCGGCAAAGAGTTCACGGCTTTTTTGGTCCAAAAGTCGCTCAGCAGCCAGTCTTGCCCGCCGCTCTTTTGCCAGCCGCTCTGCGATATCCATCCGCCCATCCTGCACGAATCCGCGTGCAATCCCGGTCACACGCCGGGCCAAATTGGCGCAACAAAATGAACAGCCGCTTAACGCCGCTGCTGATTGGACAGCGGCGGGAAAATTCAAAGGCGGGTTGCGCGCACCGCCTGCCGCATGCCACAGTTTCCCTATTCTGGCAGGAGGATTTCAAATGCACATGCTGCGGATCATGTCCATTCTTGGCACGCTCGCTGTTGGGATCATCGCATCTGCCGGGCCGGGCATGGCCGAAGATCTGATCCCGGATCGTCGCTTTGTCCTGTCCGAGAACACCGACCTGCCGGGCGGTGATTTGCAAACGATCTTTGACACCACCTTCGAGGCCTGTGAACGCGCCTGCCTGACCAATCCTGCCTGCACTGCGCTGACCTTCAATATTCTCAGAGGTGCGTGTTTTCCCAAATCAACCCCCGGAGAGGCTGTGGCCTTTACTGGCGCGCTCTCGGGCTTTGTGATCGACAGTCAGCCCGAAGCAAAGGCCCTCGCCCAAACCCGCAGGGACGAGTTGCGCTTTGTGCAAAGCTGGGAACTGCCGGGCATCGTGGCGCAGGCCACCAACCTTGCCAAAGCCCATGTTACAGGCCCCTATTCGGTGGATGACCTTTACCAATCCGCCTATCGCGCCGAAGCCGATGGCGACCCAGCCACCGCCAGCCGCTTTTTGGGCGCGGGGCTGAACCTGACCGATTCCGCTGCCGATTGGGCCGAATACGCGCGCCTGCTTTTTGCCGCGGGTGAGGTTGACCAAAACAATCGCCGCAGCTTGCACGAGCAATCCTATTGGGCATCGGTCAACGCCTATCTGCGGGCCGACAATGCCGCACTGCAACATACGATTCTGGCACAGATGGCCCCGGCGCTTGAAACCCTTGACCGGGGCCGCGATGCAGTGCAGGCCCTGCGTCTGGCACAATCTTTGCAGCCCCGCGATGACAGCGCCGCCGCGCTTGACCGGCTTTCGGGTCTTTACGGCTTTCGCATCCTGAACGACGAGGTGCAGGCCGATTCCGCCCGGCCCCGGATCTGCGCCAACTTCTCCGAAGACCTTGTGAAAACCGGGGTGGATTACACCAGTTTCGTGCAGCTTCCCGCCCCCGGCCTCTCGGTCAGCTTCGACGGCTGGCGCCAGCTTTGCGTCGAAGGCGTGACCCATGGCAGCCGCCAGAGCATCACCTTCCGTGCGGGGCTTCCGGCGGCGGATGGCCAAACCCTGACCCAATCGGTCGAGATAACCGCCTATGTGCGTGACCGTAACCCCGGAGTGCGCTTTGCGGGACGCGGCTATGTTCTGCCGCGCAGCGATACGGTGGCGATTCCGGTGGAAACCGTGAACACCGACAAGCTGGACCTGACGCTGTATCGCGTGACTGACCGCAACATCTTGCGCGCGGTGCAAAGCGGTTATCTCAGCCAACCGATGCAGGATTATCAGGAATACAATTTCAGCGCCGAGGTGGGCACAGAGATTTGGTCAGGTTCGGCGACCGTGGCCCAAGAGCTGAACACCGATATCACTACCCGCCTGCCGCTGTCTGACGCGCTTTTGGGCCAGCCCGCCGGGGTCTATGCCCTGCGCGCCAGCGTGCCGGGGGTTGACCGCTATGTCGTGCCCGCTGGCTGGCAGTGGTTTGTGGTCTCTGACCTCGGGCTGACCAGCCTGTCGGGCGTCGATGGCTTGCATGTCTTTGTCCGCGCACTGGGCACGGCGGGGGCCAAAGAGGGGGTGACGGTTGATCTTTTGTCCCGCGCCAATGAGGTCTTGGCCAGTGCGGCCACCGACGCCATGGGCTATGCCCGCTTTGATGCAGGTCTAACACGCGGCAAGGGCTCGGCTGCCCCGGCCATGCTGGTGGCCCGCGATGGCGCGGGGGATCTGGCCTTTTTGTCGCTGACCGATCCAGAGTTTGACCTGTCTGATCGCGGCGTCGAAGGGCGCGAACCTGCCCCCCCGGTCGATGTGTTCCTGACCACCGACCGTGGCGCCTATCGCGCGGGCGAAACCGTCTTTGCCACAGCACTGGCCCGCGATGCGGGCGCCGCGGCGGTGGAAGGCCTGCCCCTGACGGCAATCCTCAAACGCCCCGATGGTGTGGAATATTCCCGCGCCCTTGTCGCCGATGCGGGCGCAGGCGGCCATGTGTTCCAGATGCCCATCGCGGGCTCTGCCCCGCGCGGCGTCTGGCGGTTGGAGGTGCTGGCCGATCTTGATGGCGGCGCGTTGGCGGCAAAAACCTTCCTCGTCGAGGATTTCCTGCCCGAACGCATCGACTTTACGCTGGCCCTGCCCAACCCCGACATCCGCCTTGGCGACAGCCCTGATCTGACGGTTGACGCCAAATACCTCTTTGGCGCCCCCGGTGCTGATCTGGCAGTTGAGGGCGAGGTTCGGCTGCGCGCCGCCCCTGAACTCGCGGCCTTTCCCGGCTATCTTATCGGCCGCCACGACCAACCCTTTGATGCGGTGATGGAGGGCTTTGCCCCGACCCGCACCGATGCGGCGGGCAAGGCCAGCATCGCCCTACCGCTGCCCCAGGTGGACGACCCCGCCCGGCTCCTGGAAATGCGCGCCACGGTGCGTGTGGCCGAAGGCTCTGGCCGCCCGGTCGAACGGCAGGTGACAAAGCTTCTCGCCCCCTCCTCGCCGATGATCGGGGTAAAGCCGATGTTTGACGGCGTGGCCCCAGAAGGGGGCGAAGCCCGCTTCAGCCTGATCGGCATCGGCACGGATCTGAAACCCCAGCCCATGACCCTGCGCTATACGGTCAACCGGGTGGACAGGCAGTATCAGTGGTATCAGCAGAACGGCAACTGGAACTGGGAGCCCGTCACCTCTCGCAGCCGCGTGGCCGAGGGCGAGGTGACGCTGGCGACCGAGGCAACCGAGATTGCCGTGCCGGTAAACTGGGGCGAATACGAGATTGTGGTGGAAGGCGCGGGCGATCTGCGGGCTGCCACCTCTACCACCTTCTACGCGGGCTGGTATGCCGCTGCCGATGCCTCGGCCACGCCGGACACGCTGGAACTGTCGCTGGACAAGCCCGCCTATAAAACCGGCGACACCGCCACCTTGCGTCTGGTCCCGCGCGCGGGCGGCACGGCGCTGGTCACGGTCCTGTCAAACCGCCTGATCGCCATGCAGGCGGTCGAGGTGACCGAGGGCGAGAACCTGATCCAGCTTCCCGTCACCGACGACTGGGGCGCAGGCGTTTATGTGACGGCCTCGGTGCTGCGCCCGATGGACGTGGCCGCCGGGCGCAACCCGACCCGCGCGCTGGGCCTGACCCATGCCGCCATTGACCCCGGCGCACGCACCCTGACCACCACCATCGAAGCCCCCGCCGAGGCCGCACCGCGCGGCCCGTTGGAGGTAGCCGTCCGCGTCGAGGGCATCGCCGAAGGCGAAACCGCCTATGTCACCCTCGCCGCTGTTGATGTCGGCATCCTGAACCTCACCGCCTTTACGCCCCCCGACCCACAGGGCCATTACTTTGGCCAGCGCAAACTGGGTGTCGGTATCCGCGACATCTATGGCCGCCTGATCGACGGGCTGAACGGCGCCGAAGGGCAAGTCAGGTCCGGCGGCGATGCGGGCGCCCAAGCCCGGCTGCAATCGCCCCCGCCGACCGAGGAACTGGTGGCCTATTTCTCGGGCCCCATCACGGTTGGGGCGGATGGTCTGGCGAAGGCCGCGTTCAACCTGCCTTCGTTCAACGGCACGGTGAAACTCATGGCCGTGGCTTGGTCGAAAACCGGCGTCGGACAGGCCAGCGTCGATGTCTTGGTGCGCGATCCGGTCGTTATCACCGCCTCGGTCCCGCGCTTCCTGTCGCCGGGTGACGAGTCCCGCCTGCTCCTCGAGATCGTCCATGCCACCGGCCCCTCGGGCCGGATGGGCTTGGACGTCTCGTCGCAAGGCTTAACCTTGGGTCAGGTGCCCTCGGGCTTTGATCTGGGCGACAAGGCCAAGGCGGTCTTTGCCGTGCCGCTGACAGCGAGCGAGATCGGCTTGCAAGAGATCGCCGTCACCCTGACCACCCCCGAGGGCAAGGCGCTGACAAAGACCCTCACCGTGCCGGTGCAGATGAATGACCCGCAGGTCCTGCGCGTCAGCCGCCTGACACTGGCCAAGGGGCAGGAATTCACCTTTGACGACAACGCCTTTGCCGGCCTTGTTCCCGGTTCGGGCCGCGCCACCATGGCCCTTGGCCCCTTGGCCCGCATCAACGCGCCGGGAATCCTCGCGGCCCTTGACCGCTACCCCTATGGCTGCACCGAACAGCTGACCTCCAAGGCGCTGCCGCTTCTTTACTTCGATCAGGTCGCCGTGGCGCTGGATCTGCCGCAGGCCGACAACATCAAGGCCCGGGTTGAGGAAAGCATCACCGAAATCCTGATGAACCAGACCGCGAACGGCGGCTTTGGCCTTTGGGGTCCGGCCGATGGCGACATGTGGCTGGATGCCTTTGTCACCGACTTCCTGTCGCGCGCCAAGGCGCGGGGCTTTGCGGTGCCCGACCTTGCCCTGCGCCGGGCCTTGGACAATCTGCGCAATCAGGTCAACTATCACCCCGATTTCGACAAGGGGGGTGAGGCGCTGGCCTATGCGCTGATGGTTCTGGCCCGCGAAGGGGCCGCCGCCGTGGGCGATCTGCGCTATTACGCCGATGTGAAGGGCGACGCCTTTGCCACCCCGACCGCCATGGCGCAACTGGGTGCGGCGCTGGCGGCATATGGCGACCAACCCCGCGCCGATGCGATGTTCCGCCGTGCAGCCGTCGCGACAGAGGCGCTGCAAGGCCCGGACATGGAACAGATCTTCCGCGCCGATTATGGCACCAACTTCCGCGACGCCGCCGCCGTTCTGGCGCTGGCGGCCGAAGCCGGAAGCGCCGTGATCGACCAAGAGGCGCTGACCACCCGCATCGCCACGGATCAATCGCTTTCCACCCAAGAGGCGACATGGGCGCTTCTGGCCGCCAATGCCCTGATCGACCGCCCCGGGGCCGAGGGCATCCTGATCGACGGCGCCCCGGCCTCTGGCCCGCTCGTCAAGGTGCGCGACGCAACCAGCACCGCCCCGGTCAAGGTCAAGAACGACAGCGCCGCCGACACCACGCTCACCCTCACCACCTATGGCGTGCCCTCTGATCCCGAACCCGCAGGCGGCACCGGCTATGCCATCACGCGGGCCTACTACACGCTGCAAGGCGAACCCGCCGACATGGGCAATGTCCGGGTCGGCGACCGCTTCGTCACCGTGCTGGAGATCACCCCCTTCGGCCGGGGCGAGGCGCGGCTCATGGTGGCCGATCCGCTGCCCGCCGGGCTTGAGATCGACAATCCGAACCTGATCTCGGCCGGGTCCATCGAGGCGCTCGATTGGCTAGGCCTTGAATCCGACGTTGCCCACAGCGAATTCCGTCAGGACCGCTTCCTCACCGCGATTGACCGCTACTCCGACCAGCCCTTCAAGCTGGCCTATGTGGTCCGCGCGGTGTCGCCGGGCAGCTTCCACCACCCCGCCGCCTCGGTCGAGGACATGTATCGCCCCGACCTCACGGGCCGGTCCGAGACCGGGCGCCTGATCATCGCGGAATGAGGCGCGCGCGGCTTCTCTGTGCGCTGGCGGCGGGGCTCTTCCTCGCCGCCTTTGCGCGCGACCGGGTCGATATCTGGATCGACGACACCCGCCTGCCGCCCTTGGCGCTCGCCTCCTCGGTGCAGGTCGTGGACCGCAATAGCGCGCTTTTGCGCGCCTATACCGTGGCCGATGGCCGCTGGCGGCTGGCGGTGACGCCCGATCAGGTGGACCCGGCCTTTGCCACCGCCCTCATGGCCTATGAGGACAAACGCTTCCTCTCCCACAGCGGCGTTGATCCCCGCGCCCTGACCCGCGCCTTGGCCCAAGCCCTCTGGAACGGTCGGGTCGTCTCGGGCGGCTCGACCCTGACCATGCAGGTCGCGCGGCTGCTGGAAGAGGGCACCACGGGCGAGGTGGGGGGCAAACTGCGCCAGATGCGGGTGGCCTGGGCGCTGGAGCGGCGGCTGACCAAGGATGAAATCCTTGGGCTTTACCTGATGCTCGCCCCCTATGGCGGCAATCTCGAAGGCATCCGCGCCGCAACCCTGTCCTATTTCGGCAAGGAACCCAAACGCCTGACGCCTGCCGAAATCGCCCTTCTGGTTGCCATCCCGCAAAGCCCCGAAACCCGCCGCCCCGACCGCCACCTTGCCCGCGCCACCGCCGCACGCGACCGTGTGCTGGCCCGGGCGGAGCGCGACGGGCTGATCGACGCCGATCAGGCCCGGGCCGCCCGCACCGAAACGGTGCCCGGCATCCGCAAACCCTTCCCCGCGCTTGCTCCCCATCTGGCTGACCGCGCCCGCAGAACCGACCCCACGGCGCAAACCCACCGCCTGACGCTGGACCGCGCCCTGCAAACCGCGCTTGAAACGCTTGCCCGCGAAACCCTTGCCAGTCAGGGCGACCGGCTGCAAATCGCCCTTGTCGCGGCCGATCACCAGACGGGCGAGATCCTCGCCTCGGTCGGCTCGGCCAGCTTTACCGATGAGGCGCGCGCGGGCTTTGTCGACATGACCCAAGCCCTGCGCAGCCCCGGCTCTACCCTGAAACCGCTGGTCTACGGGCTGGCCTTCGATGAGGGGCTCGCCCATCCCGAAACCCTGCTAGAAGACAGGCCCAGCGACTTCTCCGGCTACCGCCCGCAGAACTTTGACCGCCAGTATCGCGGCACGATCCGCGCGCGTAAGGCCTTACAGCAATCTTTGAACATTCCCGTCGTCGCCCTGACCGAGGCGCTGGGGCCCGCGCGGCTCCTCACCGCGATGGATAAGGCCGGGATGCGCCATGAAATGCCGCAGGGCCAGCCGGGTCTGGCCATTGCGCTTGGCGGGGTCGGCGTCACCCTGCAAGACATGGTGCAGCTTTACGCCGCCATCGCGCGGGGGGGCGTGGCGCTGCCCTTGCGCTGGCAGGCCAACGCCCGACACGAGGAGGGCCAGCGCCTGCTGGCCACGACGAGTGCTTGGTTTGTGGGCGATATCCTTGCCGGTCTCGCCCCACCCCCCGGCGCGCCGCAGAACCGGCTGGCCTACAAGACCGGCACCTCCTATGGCCACCGCGACGCATGGGCCATCGGCTATGACGGCCGCCATGTGATCGGCGTCTGGATGGGCAGGCCCGATGGCACCCCGGTGCCGGGGGTTTTCGGCGCAGACCTTGCGGCACCCGTGCTGTTTCAGGCCTTTGCCCGGCTGAAACCGGGCCTTGACCCCCAGCCGCCCGCGCCGCCCGCCACCCTTTTGGTGGCCAACGCGCAACTGCCCCAGCCCCTGCAACGCTTTCGCAGCCGCTCTGCCGCGTTTGAGCCTGCCGCGAATGCCCCCGCCGTGGCCTTCCCCCCCGACGGGGCCGAGGTGGAGCTTTTGCAAGGCGGCCTTCTCGCGCGGGTCGAGGGCGGCACTGCCCCCTTCACATGGCTGGCCAATGGCGCGCCCGTGGCGCTGTCGCTTCGCGACCGCGCGGTGATGCTGCCCGGCCTTGGCGCGGGCTTTGTCACGCTTTCGGTGATTGACGCGACCGGCCAATCGGCCCGCGCCACGGTGCGGCTGCGCTAAGGCTCATCCGGCCCGTTCCGGGCTGTCTTCGCGCGCCCTCACACCCGCTCAAGCGCCAAGGCAATGCCCTGTCCGCCGCCGATGCACATGGTGACGAGCGCGGTCTTACCGCCCACCCGCTCAAGCTCATACAGCGCCTTGACGGTCAGGATCGCCCCCGTCGCCCCCACCGGATGGCCCAACGCCACCGCGCCGCCGTTGGGGTTCACCCGGGCCGGGTCCAGACCCAGCCCCCGGTTCACCGCAATCGCCTGCGCGGCAAAGGCCTCGTTCGATTCCACCACGTCGAAATCGCCGGGCTTCATCCCCAACTTTGCACAGAGCTTCTGCACCGCCGGAATGGGGCCAAGCCCCATCACCCGCGGCGCCACGCCCGCCACGGCATAGCCCATGATCCGCGCGCGGGGACGCAGCCCGCCCAAGGCCACCTCGCGCGCCAGCACCAGCGACGCCGCCCCATCATTGATGCCGCTTGCATTGCCCGCCGTCACCGTGCCGTCCTTCTGAAAGGCCGGGCGCAGGCCCGCCAAAGCCTCTGCCGTGGTCGCCTTGGGATGCTCATCCACCGCGAAGGTCACCGGCCCCTTGCGGCTGGCAATCTCGATCGGCGCGATCTGGTCGGCAAACCGCCCCTCGGCAATTGCCCGCGCCGCCCGGGCCTGACTTTCCAGCGCAAAGGCATCCTGATCGGCGCGCGAAATCCCGCCCTCGGCCGCCACATTCTCGGCCGTGACGCCCATATGCCCCGTGCCAAACGGGCAAGTCAGCGCCCCGGTCATCATGTCCAGCGCGCGGGTATCGCCCATTTTCTGCCCGAACCGCGCGGTTTGCAGGATATAGGGCGCGCGGCTCATGCACTCCGCGCCCCCCGCAAGCGCCATCTCGGCATCGCCCAGCATCAGCATCTGCACCGCCGAGACAATCGCCTGCGCCCCCGACCCGCACAGCCGGTTGACGTTCATCGCCACCGCCCCCTCGGGCACCCCGGCCTCCATCGCCGCCACCCGGCTGAGATACATGTCGCGCGGTTCGGTGTTCAGCACATGGCCAAAGACTGACGTGCCGATCTGCCCCGGGTCCACCCCCGCCCGGCCAATCGCGGCCTTTGAAACATGAGTGGCGAGATCAATCGGCGTCAGCGCCGCAAGGCTACCGCCGAAGCCACCAATTGCGGTGCGGGCGGCCGAGAGGATGTAGATGTCGGTCATGCGCGTTTCACCTTATCCGGATGGGCGGCGACAATCGCCGGGATCGCCTTCAACTGTGCCACATTGCGCGAGATTTGCACCCGGGACGTCACGTCCACCTCCCAGCGCCAACCCTGTTCGACGTGCATCAGATGCGCCAAAGCTTGCCCTCAGCCGGCAAGCCACGCAAGCCCGATTGACCTTGGCCATGGCGAAGAATAGGCCAGCGCACATAGCCCGGATCACGGGCATCACCTCATGGGCACATGATGACGGGCGCGACAAAATATCTGCTCTTGGCCACCGGCCTTGCGGCTTTCATCCTTTTGGGTTTAGCGCAGGCGATCTTTGGCCCGGTTCTGCCCGTCTATGCCAAGAGTTTTGGGCTGCAAATTTCCTCAGTAGGGTGGCTTTTGTCGCTGTTCTGGGGCGGTTGTCTGGCGGCGGTGATCGCCGTTTACATCTTCCCCAGCCATCTTGGGCCGAAATGGGGCCTCGCCTTGGCAGCACTTGGCACCGCACTTTTGGCGCTCATGCACAGCTGGGCGCTGGTCTTGCTTGGGGGCGCGCTTTTTGGCGCAGGTTATGGCGTGATCGCGGCGGTCTATAACCCGCGCGTTCTGTCAGCCTTTGGCCCGCGCGGCCCCGCGATGATGAGCCTGCTGAACGCCATCTTCACGCTGGGGGCCATCGCCGCGCCGCAGATCTTTTTGATCTTTGACCGAGACCCAACCCTGACCTTTTGGCTGTTCACGGGTTTTGCCGGGCTGATCTTGGCCGTGACCACTGTGATGGGCGACACACGCGTTGAGGCACAGGCCGAAACAGGGGTGCTGCGCATCGACTGGCCGATTTTGGGCTTTGCCGCTTTGGGCATCGGGATTGAATCCAGCCTTGTTGGGCTTGGCCCGACTGCCCTTGTAATCGCGGGCCAAAGCGAAGAGCAGGCAACCGGGCTTTTGTCGCTTTTCTTCATCGCCTATCTGATCGCGCGGCTGTCCTTGGTGTTTATCGCCAATCTGGTGCCGGCTTTCCTGTTGTATATCACCGCTATGACGCTGACAGGGGCCTTGGCTGCCGGCATTCTTTTGGGTGGCGATCCGGCCTTGTTGTTCCCGCTGATGGGCTTTGGCTGCGGGTTCTTTTTCTATGGCGCCTATCTGACGGGCCTCATGCGCATGGGGTCCAGCACGCGGGTCTCTGCCATCATGCTGGGCGCGGGCCTTTGTGGTGCGATTGTGCTGCCCATTCTTGTGACGCAGGCACTGGGCTTTTTGGGGCCAAAGGGGTTTTTCATCATTCTGGCCAGCCTGACCTCGGCTTTGCTGGTGGCGGCCCTTTGGGCCGCACCGCGCCTGCTCCGCCGCAAATCGCTTTAAAAATGGCCCGACAAAATGCCCTGTCACGCAGGGCATGACCCCCGGCCAACTCTTGCCCGAGGTGCAGCATTTCCAGATGTTTGATCTGGCACTTCGGCCAAGCTTTTTGCCAAAAGACATTCGCAAAACACCGCCGATTGACATCAAAGGCTGTCGCCACATTTTTAGGTAAATCAAGACAGGGTGGTGAAACATGCGCCAACACTTTGGCCCTACACGGGGCGAGCTGATGTTTCGGTCGGTTGTGTCCGTCCTTGGGCTGGCCTTTGTGGGCTTTTTGCTGTGGCGGCGCGGAGTGCCTGACGGGCCGGCCTTGATCGAGGTGGTCGGCGTGGCGCTGGCCTTTTTTGGAGGCACGCTGGCCCTGTCAGTCTGGCGCTTGGTGAAGCGCAATCATCCGTGATGCCTGACGCGGCCGCAAAACCCTAGCGCACGGGGGCATCCGGAGTGATCGGCACGGCTTCGCGCCCCTGATCAGTCAAGACAAAGACCGCGCCCCCCTCGATAACCACAGCCGAAAGCGGGCCACCATAGGCCGCCCCCGTATCAAGGTTCAGACGATTGCCGTAATGGGTGACGCGCGGCAAATGGGTGTGGCCATGGACGATCAACAAACCATGGTCGCGCGGGTCATCCAGAAAACCATCGCGGATCCAGCAAAGGTCATTTTCGGTTTGGTCGGCAAGCGCGATACCGGGACGAATTCCAGCGTGGACAAAGGCAACCTCGCCCCGATGAAAGCTTGTCGGCAGGCTGGCCAGAAAATCGCGGTGCGATTGCGGAACGGCCGCGACCGCCTCGGCATGAACGGGGGCCAAAGGGCGGTCGGCGGCGTTGAGAACGCCATAACTTGCCAGCGTTGCCGCCCCGCCAATTCTGGGATGCAGATAGGAAAGCTCTGCCCGCAAGCACGGATCTTTATAAGCAATATCGTGAAGATAGCCTGCAAACATGCGGTCATGGTTGCCCTTGAGAACCACCCAATCCTGACCATCCGCCATGCCTTGCATCAGATAGTCGATCACGCCCGCGCAGTCTGGCCCGCGGTCGACCAGATCACCGACATGAACCGTCAGCCCCGCGCCATGGCGCGCCTGATCGGCAGCGATGCGGTCATGGGCGGCCTTGAGAAGGTCAAGCTGGCCGTGAATGTCGCCGATGGCATAGGTTCTCATGCGGGTCGCCTTTTGGAGAGGACCGGGGGTTTCACACCCCCGGACCCCCGTGGAGTATTTTGAAAGGCGCAAATCCGAAAGGGGGAAATGCGCCTTTGCCGCCCCTTACACCTCGAACTGGAGCGCCTTGACCTGTTGGAACATGCCTGTGGATTCAAGGGTTTCCACCACTTTCGGATCAATCGGCTGATCGAGATACAGGATCGCGATGGCATCTTGACCCACGCCCGAGCGGCCAAGGGTAAAGTTGGCGATGTTGACGCCGTTCTTGCCCATGGTCATGCCCAAAAGGCCGATGATGCCGGGCACGTCCTCGTTCGTGGTGTAAAGCATATGCGCGCCGATCTCGGCGTCGATGTTGATGCCCTTGATCTGGATAAACCGCGGTTTTCCATCGGAAAAACAAGTGCCTGCCACCGAGCGTTCGCGCTTTTCGGTGACCATGGTGACCTTGATATAGGCGTCGAAGGTGCCGGTTTTTTCCTGCCGCGTGGTGGAAATCTGGATGCCTTTGTCCTTGGCCACAACCGGCGCAGAAACCAGATTCACATCGGGGTTATGGGCTTTTAGCACACCAGCGATTACCGATTGGTTAAGAGCGGCGAGATTCATGCCGGCGACGGTGCCGTCATACAAGATGTTGATGGCTTTGATCGGTTCATCCGTCATCTGGCCGATAAAGGCGCCAAGATGGGCGGCAAGTTTGATCCAGGGGCCCATGACGGCGGCCTCTTCGGCGGTGACGTTGGGCATGTTCAGCGCGTTTTGAACTGCCCCGGTCAGCAGGTAATCTGACATCTGTTCGGCCACTTGCAGCGCCACATTCTCCTGCGCCTCGGTCGTCGATGCCCCAAGATGTGGGGTGACGACCACGTTCGGATGACCAAATAGAGGGTTTTCGGTGGCGGGTTCGGTTTCGAACACATCCAGCGCGGCACCGGCGACATGGCCTGTGTCCAGCGCGTCTTTCAACGCGGCTTCGTCGATCAGGCCACCGCGCGCGCAGTTAATGATCCGCACGCCCTTTTTGGTTTTGGCGAGGTTTTCGCGGCCCAGAATGTTGCGGGTCTTGTCGGTGAGCGGCACATGCAGCGTGATGAAATCGGCGCGGGCCAGAAGCTCATCAAGCTCGACCTTGGTGACGCCCAGCGCCTTGGCGCGCTCTTCGGAGAGGAAGGGGTCATAGGCGATGACCTTCATCTTCAGCCCCACCGCGCGGTCGCAGACGATGCCGCCGATGTTGCCCGCACCGATGACGCCGAGGGTTTTATTGAACAGTTCCACCCCCATGAAGCGCGATTTCTCCCATTTGCCGGAATGGGTTGAGGCATTCGCCTCGGGCAGTTGGCGGGCGACGGCGAACATCATGGCGATGGCATGTTCGGCGGTGGTGACCGAATTGCCGAAGGGCGTGTTCATCACGATCACGCCCTTTTTGGAGGCGGCCGGAATGTCGACATTGTCGACGCCGATCCCGGCGCGACCCACGACTTTCAGGTTCGTGGCATTGGCCAGAAGCTTGTCGGTCACCTTGGTGGCCGACCGAATCGCAAGGCCGTCATATTGGTGAATGATCTCGGCCAGTTTCTCTTTGTCTTTGCCGAGTTTCGGCATGTAATCGACCTCGACTCCACGGTCGCGGAAGATTTGAACGGCGGTTTCAGAAAGTTCGTCAGAGACGAGAACGCGGGGTGCCATGGCGGAATTTCCTGTCTGGTTTGCGTATGGCCTGCGTCGGGTATCCGTCTGGCATCTGTCCCGACAGATACCCGGCGCGGGCGAAATGAAAGGGGAGGGTCAGGCGGCTTGCGATTGGGCCGCGAGTTCGGCCTCAAACGCGTGGGCGATCCACGGCATCAGGGCGGCGACATCGGCGGTTTCCACCGTCGAGCCGCACCAGATGCGCAAGCCTGCGGGCGCGTCGCGGTAGGCGCCGATGTCATAGGCGACCCCTGCCTTTTCCAGCCGCTTGGCGACGGCTTTGGCGAAAGCCTCGCCGTCCTTGATGCGCGCGTCGTTGAATTTGAGGCAGACGGAGGTGGTGGAGGCAATCTCGGGCGTCTCGGCCAGATTTTGCAGCCAGGGGTTTTGGGCGCAGAAATCCCAGACCACCTGCGCATTCGCCTTGGCGCGGGTCACAAGGCCAGTCAGACCTCCCACTGATTTCGCCCATTTCAGCGACACGAGGTAATCTTCCACGGCCAGCATCGAGGGGGTGTTGATGGTTTCGCCGACAAAGATGCCTTCGGTGACTTTGCCCTTGGAGGTCAGGCGGAAGATTTTCGGCAGCGGCCATGCGGGGGTGTAGGTTTCCAGCCGTTCGACCGCGCGGGGGGAGAGGATGATCATGCCATGCGCGCCTTCGCCGCCCAGCACCTTTTGCCAGGAGAAGGTGGTGACATCGAGTTTCGCCCAGTCCATCTCCATCGCGAAGGCGGCGGAGGTGGCGTCGCAGATGGTCAGGCCCTTGCGGTCTGCCGGGATGGCGTTGGCATTGGGGATGCGGCAGCCTGAGGTGGTGCCGTTCCATGTGAAGACGACGTCCTTGTCGAAATCCACCGTGGCAAGGTCAACGATCTGGCCATAGGGGGCCTTTTTGACGGTGGCGTCGAGTTTGAGCTGTTTGACCACATCGGTGACCCAGCCTTCACCGAAGCTTTCCCACGCCAGCATTTCCACAGGCCGGGCGCCCAGAAGCGACCACATGGCCATTTCGACAGCGCCGGTGTCGGAGCCCGGCACAATGCCGATGCGGTAATCGGCGGGGACGCCGAGGATTTCACGGGTGAGGTCGATCGCCTCGCGCAGCTTGGCCTTGCCGACGGCGGCGCGGTGCGAGCGGCCAAGGGGCGCGTCGCCTAGCAGATCAAGGGAATAACCGGGGATTTTGGCACAAGGGCCCGAGGAAAAGCGCGGATTCGCCGGGCGCAATGCCGGTGCGGTCAGGTCAGTCATGGTAGCCTCTCAGCTAAAAGCCCTTCGTTGGGGAAGGGTGTCCCACGGATGGGGGTAACGGGGCTTTCGGGGTGGCACAAGCGGAAAAATCGCGCTAAAGCGCCGCATCACCTGCGAAAAACGACGCAAATCTCCACTATCGGAAACCTTTGATGTTCATTGCTACGCTTCTGACCAACCCGGAAACCCCCAAGCTGGACCGCGTGGCGGTGGAGTCTTTGCGCAATGCTTGGGGGGGTGGGGATGCGGTTTGGCTGGATCCCGGCGTGGCGGCGGAGTTTGCGGTTGGGGCGATGCCTGCGAACCTGTGGGAGGTGTGGGACGGGTTTCAGGCGATGGGGATTGATCTAGCGGTGCAGCGTGCCGAGGGGCGGAAAAAGCGGATGCTGATTGCGGATATGGACAGCACCATGATCCAGCAGGAGTGCATTGACGAATTGGCCGATGAGGCGGGGGTGGGCGCCTATGTGGCGGGCATCACCGCGCGGGCGATGAATGGCGAGTTGGACTTTGAGGCCGCGCTGCGCGAGCGGGTGGGGCTGTTGAAGGGGCTGGAAGAAGCGGTGATTGCGCGGGTGATCCGCGACCGGATTACGCTGATGCCGGGGGGGCAAGCACTCGTGGCCACCATGCGCGGTAACGGGGGCTATGCGGCGCTGGTGTCAGGCGGGTTTACCGCCTTTACCGGGGCGATTGCCGGGGTTTTGGGGTTTGATGAGAACCGGGCCAATACGCTGTTGGTCGAGGGTGGGCGTTTGACCGGGACGGTGGCGGAGCCGATTTTGGGCCGCGCGGCCAAGGTGCAGGCCTTGGAGGAGATTGCCGCGCGGTTGGGGATTTCACCGGCTGAGGCGGTTGCGGTGGGCGATGGGGCCAATGATCTGGGGATGCTGGGGCTGGCCGGGATGGGCGTTGCGCTGCATGCCAAGCCAAGCGTGCAGGCGGAATGTCAGGTGCGGGTGAACCACGGCGATCTGACGGCGCTGCTTTACTTGCAAGGCTATCGGCGCGAGGAGTTTCTGGCCTAACGCGCCAGTTCCCGCAGGGCAATTTCGGTGCGGCGTTGCAGGTCTGGCACGGCGCGGGGATGGCTGAGCCATTCGGGCAGCGGCATCATGCGCCATGTCTGGCCCTCAGCCCCAAGGCGGATGGCCGAGACCTCAGCCACTGTGATCTGGCCTGCGAAGAAGAGGGCGTGACGGCCGGGGCTGTGCAGGGCGGGGAAGGTGCCGCGCCATGTGAGGTGGGCGGGGGTGAGGGGGAGGGCAAACTCCTCCATCACCTCGCGAAACAGGCACTGTTCGGCGGATTCCGCCCCTTCGCGGCCACCACCGGGCAGGTCCCAATGGGCGGGCCAGGGCAGGCCGGGGCGGTCATCGCGCAAGTATGTCAGCACCGCATCGCCGCAGAAAAGCGCGGCCTTGGCCCCGACGAAATCAGTCATTGATATCCTTGTGCCAGATCTTTTCCTGACCGGGCGCCACGCCGACCACCCGGCGCAGGACGAACCAGCTGAGCAAGGACAGAATGGCAAAGATCACCAAAAGGAGCGGCAGGGAGCCGCCCAAAACGCCAAGGCCCAAAAGCCCGCCGGTCACCACGGCGCCGATGGCAAAGCCAAGGAAGATGTAGCCGGGGGCCAGAATCTCTAGCACCCCCAGCGAAAAGCCGGCCACGATCCAGACCCACCAGACGTTCCACATCATGCGCGCCCTTTCAGCATTTTGAAGGCATCGCCAAAGGCCTCAAGCGCGTTGGCGGGGACGAGGATGGTTTGCTTGCCTTCGCCCGCGGCGATGGCTTGCAGCGCCTCGACCTGTTTCAGCGCGACCTGAAACTGCGCCGCCTCCAGACCGTTTTCCTTGATCGCCACGGCGATCACGCCGGTGGCATAGGCCTCGGCATCGGCGGTGATGCGGCGCGCCTTGGCGGCCTGTTCGGCCGAATAAAGATCGGCGTCGGCGGCGAGTTCGACAGCGCGTTTCTTGCCCTCGGCCTCCATCACCTGCGCGCGCCGCGCGCGTTCGGCGTTCAGCTGCTGGAGCATGGCGTTCCGGGTGGCTTCATCGAGGGCCACGTCGAGGATCTCGGCGCGGGTCACCTCAACCCCCCAGTCATCGACCATCGCCTTGACCTGTTCGCGGACGCGTTCGATCAGCTGGGCGCGGTTGGATTGGACCTGATCCAGCTCCAGCTTACCGATTTCAGAGCGCACGATGCCCGCCACGGTGGTGGCAATGGCGGCATCGACATCACGGATGCGGTAGACGGTTTTTTCGGGTTCGGTCACGCGGTAAAACACCGATGTTTCCACCTGCAACAGCACGTTGTCGGCGCTGATGGCATCCTGCCGCGCATTGGGAAGCTGGCGTTCCAGAACCGAAACCTTATGCGCCACGCGGTCAAGATAAGGCACCAGAAAGTTGATCCCCGGCCCCAGAACCGACCGCAAGCGGCCAAAGCGTTCGACCACATATTTCTCGGACTGCGGCACGATGCGCACCGCTTTGAAAATCGTGACAATCAGAAAGATTGCAAAGGCCAGATAAACCGCGCCTGTGCCGATGAACTGGTCAATACCCATTTTACTGTGCCCCCATTCGGTTCTGGTGAAGATGGAAGCGAAGTGGCGCGGACGCAAGGGAAAGCCGCATGGACAGCCACGCGGAAGTTGCAGATATTGGCCCCATGCCTGCCTTTTGCCGCGATTGTCTGACCGCCTTTGACGAGGCCGCGCGCTGCCCCGCCTGCCGCAGCCCACGGGTGCTGCGCCATGCGGAATTGTTTGACCTGTCGATCGCCCATATGGACTGCGACGCCTTTTATGCCAGCGTGGAAAAACGTGACAATCCGGCCCTTAGAGACGTTCCATTAATTGTGGGGGGCGGGCAGCGGGGGGTGGTGTCGACCTGCTGTTATCTGGCGCGGATTCACGGGGTGCGCTCGGCCATGCCGATGTTTCAGGCGATGAAGCTCTGTCCTCAGGCCGTGGTTGTGAAACCCCGGATGGCGGTTTACGCCGAGGTCAGCCGCGCCATTCGCGCGATGATGCAGGAGATGACGCCCTCGATTGAGCCGCTGTCCTTGGATGAGGCGTTTTTGGACCTGACCGGCACCGCGCGGCTGCATGGTGCGCCGCCTGCGGTGATGCTGGCGCGTCTGGTGCAGCGGATGGAGACGGAGTTGGGCGTGACAGGCTCGGTCGGGCTGTCGCACAACAAGTTTCTGGCCAAGATCGCATCCGACCTCGACAAACCGCGCGGGTTTTCGGTGATTGGCCGGGCGGAAACCGCCGATTTCCTGCGGCCAAAGCCGGTGCGGATCATTTGGGGGGTGGGCACGGCGGCCCAAGCCTCATTGGAAAAGGCAGGCATCCGCACGATTGCCGATCTGTTGCGCTGGGACCGGGCCGATCTGGTGGCGCGGTTCGGCAGCATGGGCGAGCGGCTCTATCATCTGGCGCGCGGCGAGGATCGGCGGCGGGTCAGCCGCGATGAAAAGCTGAAGTCGATTTCCAAGGAAACCACATTTTTTGAGGACACCGCCGACCCCGATATTCTGGATGGGCATCTGTGGCGATTGGCCGAACAGGTGGCGGATCGGGCCAAGGCGAAGGCTCTGAGTGGGCGCACAGTGACGTTAAAGCTGAAGAAGGGGGATTTTCAGCTGATCTCGCGCCGGCATGGGTTAAGCGACCCGACGCAGTTGACCGACCGCATCTATCGCGCGGCGCGGGATTTGTTTGAGGCGGAAAAGGCCAAAGGCCCCTTTCGGCTGATCGGGGTGGGTATTGCCGATCTTGCCCCCGAGGCGGAGGCGGATCTGTTGGGCGATTTGCTGGACCCCGACGCCCAGCGCCGGGCCAAGGCCGAACGCGCCACCGATGCGATTCGCGCCAAGTTTGGGCCAGATGCCATTGTGAAGGGGCGCGCCCTGCGCTGATTATTCGGCCGCCAGCGGCATGTCCTGCCGCCCAATGCCCGCAATCTGCGCCACAACGCGGGCGATCCGGTTGGCGAAATGGGGAAAATCGGGAAGCGGGGCAATGGCGGTTTCGTCCATATACATCGCGCGGTCGATCTCGATCTGCACAACATGGCGGCTGGCCGAGGGGCGGCCATAGCTTTGCGCGATGAAGGCCCCGGCAAAGGGTGTGTTGCGGGCCACGCGAAAGCCTTCCGCCTGAAAGGCGGTTTGCACCGCATCAATCACCCAAGGCGCGGCGGATGCACCGAATCGATCCCCCAGCACCACCTGCGGCGCCAGACGGCCGGGGCGGGCGTGATGTTCAATCGCCTCATGCGGCATGGAATGGCAGTCGATCAGCACGGCTTGGCCGAATTGGGCGTGGGTTGTCTCGATCAACTCGCGCAGGGTGCGGTGATAGGGGTGCCAAAAGCGGGCAATGCGCGCCTCGGCCTCGGCCAAGGGGAGTTTGCCGCGATAGATGGCGCGGCCCCCGGCCACCACGCGGGGAATCACCCCAAGGCCAGAGGAAACGCGCGGATTGTGCGGCGCGCGCGCAATGCCGTCGATCACGGCGGGGTCCAGCTCATCGGGGGCGCGGTTGAGGTCGAGATAGGCGCGCGGCACATGGGCGGCCAACAGGGGCGCGCCATGCCGTGGGGCCGGGGCGAAAAGCTGGTCTACAAAGGCATCTTCGGACGAGCGCACCTGCGCGGGGCTGAGAACGGTTTGCGCCAGAAACGCCGGATCATAGCCCGCCCCGCTGTGCGGCGAGGCGAAGATCACAGCGGTTGTCTGCCGCTGGGGTCGGGTCAGACGAAATACCTCAGACGTCATGGGAAACACATGCACTCCTGTCACAGTCTTGATATAAGGCGAAAAGACGAAATGTCGAAACCCCTTGAACGTGCCTGCGACTCTGTTTATAGCCCCCCCATCCGACGCGGTTCCGCCCGCGTCCTTTTCTTTGGGCAAGGGTGGAATCAGGCTGGAACGTGGGCGGTTAGCTCAGCGGTAGAGCACTACGTTGACATCGTAGTGGCCACTGGTTCGATCCCAGTACCGCCCACCATTCACCGCTTCCGCAAGGGGGCACGTTGTTTTCAATCGGCGCAGACGCGCCGCGTAGAGGAGAAGGCCGATGAAAGTTGCGAACTCGCTCCGCTCGCTGAAGACGCGTCACCGCGATTGCCAGATTGTGCGCCGTAAAGGCCGCGTCTATGTGATCAACAAGACGCAAAAGCGCTATAAGGCCCGTCAGGGCTGAGTGCTGCGACAGCAAGCATGATTGGGCCGCTGTGGGGAAACCCAGGGCGGCTTTTTCATTTGACCCGAAAGGACGAGCGATGCACCCCAACCCCGCCTTTCGACAGGTTCCCGCCGAAGAGAGCTTGGCCTTTGCCAAGGACCGGGGCTTTGGCACGCTGTGCGTCAATGCCGATTCGGGGCCGCTTTTGGCGCATGTGCCGTTTGTGGTGACCGAAAGCGGCGAGCTTTCGGCGCTGATTCATCTGGCGCGGTCCAATGCGATTGCCCGCAGTGCCTTACCTGCGCCAGCCGTTTTGGCGGTGATGGGGCCGGAAAGCTATATCTCGCCCGATTGGTATGGCGCGGCAGATCAGGTGCCAACGTGGAACTATGTCGCCGTGCATTTGCGCGGGCGGTTGGAGCCGCTGCCCGCCGAGGCGCTGCACCCGATGGCGGATGAGCTGTCGGCCATGTTCGAGGCGCGGCTGCTGCCCAAGCGGCCGTGGACCAGTGCGAAGATGTCCGAGGGGGCGATGGAGCGGATGATGCGGATGATCCTGCCCTATCGGCTGGTGATCGAGGGCGTCGAGGGCACGTGGAAGCTGGGGCAGAACAAGACGCCCGAGCAAAGGGCGGGTGCGGTGGCGGGGCTGGAGGGCTGGGAAGAGCCGTCGCCAAGGCAGGCGCTGGCGGCGCTGATGCGGGGGGTGGGGGCGACCTATCCAACCTAGGGCCGCGCCTGACCGCCGGGTGGGCGCGGAAACGCAGGTTCTAGGCACTTTATGGTTCAAGGTCTTCCCCCGAAATTCTGCTGGTGCCGTTGCAAAAGCGCCCGCCCGAGGGGGCGGTCGGGCGCTGCCCGGCGGCGCATTCGCGCCTTGATTCCGGGCAAGAAGAAAGAAGGTGGGGACTAACGTCCGAATGGCCTTACGCCCGGTGATACGGCCCACCTGACAGGATATTCGCGGCCCGATACAACTGTTCGGCCAGCATCACCCGCACCAGCATATGCGGCCAGACCATTGCGCCGAAGGAGATCGAGAAATCCGCCTTCGCCCGCAAAGACGGATCAATCCCATCCGCCCCGCCGATGACAAAGGCCACGTCCTGCCGCCCGGCATCGCGCCAGCGGGCGAGTTGGGTGGCGAACTCGGGGCTGGTCAGCAGTTTGCCGCGTTCGTCCAGCGTGACAAGAACCGCGCCTGAGGGCACGGCGCGGGCCAAAAGCTCGGCCTCGGCGGCCATGCCGGCGTTTTTCTTGTCCTCGACCTCATGCTCGATCAGCGGGCCAAGCGACAAGGCGCGGCCCGTGCGATCAAAGCGCTGGGTGTAATCGGCGATCAGGTCACGCTCGGGGCCGGCACGCAGCCGCCCCACCGCGCACAGATGCACCCGCAAGGCTTAGGCCCCGCGATGGGCGCTGCCGGGCAGCCACATCTTTTCAAGCTGGTAGAACTCGCGCACTTCGGGGCGGAAGACGTGGACGATGACATCGCCGGTGTCGATCAACACCCAGTCACCGGCCTCTTTGCCTTCCATCTTGGCCAGAATGCGGAACTGTTCCTTCATCCGGTCGGCCAATTTTTCGGAAATCGCCGCCACTTGGCGCGAGGAACGGCCCGAGCAGATCACCATGTAATCGGCCACATCGGACCGACCGCGCAGGTCGATTTGCACCACATCTTCGGCCTTGTCGTCTTCGACCGAGGCCATAACGGCAGCCAAAAGCTGTTCAGAGGTATATTCGCCAGCGGGCCGGGCGTCGCGCGGGCCAACCGGAAGCCCGGTCGCAGGATCAGAATGAGACAGGACCAAGTCCTCCATAGGGCGTGCCTGTCGTGCCCCGGCACCGGGTATAGCGCCATTGTATCACCGGGATTCGGCTTTCTCAACGGCAGCGAAGGCACGCGGCTACAGCGAAGCAGCCCAAGATGCAAGCCATGCCGCCACTGCATGACGACTTTGCGAGGCCAGACCTAACAGAAATTGCCGCGATGCAGCATATTGGAAGCGGGAGGCCAAAAGGAGAATGAACATGCGTTTTATCATCGAATTCCTGCGCCAGCGCCCCAGCCGCCGCGAGGCCGAACTTGCCTATCTGAGCGAGTCCGTCAGCCGCTATGATCTGGAACGCCGCGAGCGCGAGATTGCAGGCGGCAAATTCGCCGCCCTTTAAGCTGTAAGCATTGCGATTGATCGGCAGGGGATTCGCGCGTATATCGCGGGGCATGACCCGTTTTTTCGACATTGCCGATCATGATCGCCTGCCTTGGCGGTTCACCGCTTTGGATCGGTCTGTCCTTGCGCGACTTTGATGTGTGGTGCGCATAAAGCGCACCCTACGGTCGTTTTCTTCAATCACAGCCAACTCCAAAAGGGATGAGCCATGGCTCCGCGCACACTTTACGATAAAATCTGGGACGATCACGTTGTCCATCAGGCCGAAGACGGCACTTGCCTGCTGTATATCGACCGCCATCTGGTGCATGAAGTCACCAGCCCGCAGGCCTTTGAAGGGCTGCGGATGACGGGCCGCAAGGTGCGCGCGCCCGAAAAGACCATTGCCGTGCCGGATCACAACGTGCCGACCACGCTGGACCGCGCCAATGCGGCAACCATGACCGAGGACAGCCGCGTGCAGGTGGCCGCTTTGGACACCAACGCCAAGGAATTCGGCATCAACTATTACCCGGTGTCGGACGTGCGTCAGGGCATCGTGCATATCGTTGGCCCCGAACAGGGCTGGACGCTGCCGGGCATGACCGTGGTCTGTGGCGACAGCCACACCGCGACGCATGGCGCCTTTGGCGCGCTGGCCCATGGCATCGGCACGTCGGAGGTGGAGCATGTGTTGGCCACCCAGACGCTGATTCAGCGCAAGGCCAAGAACATGAAGGTGGAGATCACCGGGTCGTTGCGCCCCGGCGTCACCGCCAAGGACATCACGCTTTCGGTCATCGGCCATACCGGGACGGCGGGCGGCACCGGCTATGTCATCGAATATTGCGGTCAGGCGATTCGCGAATTGTCGATGGAAGGCCGCATGACCGTTTGCAACATGGCGATCGAGGGCGGCGCGCGCGCTGGTCTGATTGCGCCGGATGAAAAGACCTTTGCCTATTGCATGGGCCGCCCGCATGCGCCGAAAGGGGCCAAGTGGGAGGCCGCACTGGCCTATTGGAAAACCCTCTTCACCGATGAGGGCGCACATTTTGACAAGGTGGTGACGATCAAGGGCGAGGATATTGCCCCCGTCGTGACCTGGGGCACCTCGCCCGAGGATGTGCTGCCGATCACCGGCACCGTGCCGAATCCGTCCGATTTCACCGGCGGCAAGGTGGATGCTGCGGCGCGCTCGATCGACTATATGGGTCTGACGCCGGGCCAGAAGCTGACCGATATCAAGATTGATACCGTGTTCATCGGATCGTGTACCAATGGCCGGATCGAAGATCTGCGGGCGGCGGCTGCGGTGCTGAAGGGCAAGAAGATTGCCGTGAAGCGGGCGATGGTTGTGCCGGGCTCGGGCCTTGTGCGGGCGCAGGCGGAAGAAGAGGGTCTGGCGCAGATCTTCATCGATGCGGGCTTTGAATGGCGTTTGGCCGGCTGTTCCATGTGTCTGGCGATGAACCCCGACCAATTGGCCCCGGAAGAGCGCTGCGCCTCTACCTCGAACCGCAATTTCGAGGGCCGGCAAGGCTATAAGGGCCGCACCCATCTGATGAGCCCGGCCATGGCCGCGGCGGCGGCGATCACCGGTCATCTGACCGATGTGCGCGAGTTGATGGGCGAGAAGGTGTAAGGATCAGATCATGGAAAAATTCACCAAACTGACCGGCATCGCGGCGCCTATGCCCTTGGTCAATATCGACACCGACATGATCATTCCCAAGCAGTTCCTGAAGACCATTCAGCGCTCGGGTCTGGGCAAGAACCTGTTTGACGAGATGCGCTATGACCGCGAAGGCAATGAGATTGCCGATTTCGTGCTGAACCAGCCGGCCTATCGCAAGGCCGAGATTCTGGTGGCGGGCGATAATTTCGGCTGTGGCTCGTCGCGCGAACATGCGCCTTGGGCGTTGTTGGATTTCGGGATTCGCTGTGTGATCTCCACCTCGTTTGCCGATATCTTCTTTAACAACTGCTTCAAGAACGGCATCCTGCCGATCATCTTGCCGCAGGATCAGGTAGATGTGCTGATGGCCGATGCGCGCAAAGGGGCCAATGCCCGCGTGACGGTGGATCTTGAGGCGCAGACGGTCACCACCTCGGACGGGCAGTCCTTTGGCTTTGCGGTGGACCCCCATCGCAAGCATTGCCTGATGAACGGGCTGGACGATATCGGCCTGACGCTGGAAAAGGCCGCCGCAATTGACAGCTTTGAGGCAAAGAACGCAACTTTGCGTCCTTGGGCCTAAATAGCCGAATAACCACAAAATCTTGGGCCGCCCGGTTGGAAACAATCAGGGCGGTCTTTTTTTCACCCCAACTTTGATGCAATCCGGCGACACCTCTTCCGTGAAATCGCCCAACTGCGTCGTCATGGTGATCCTATTGATTGCGGGATTCGTCGAAAGAAGGCACAAATTGGGCAAGATTGAGGCAATCCGCCACAAAGCGCGGGACAATGTCGGAACAAGGGGTTGGCAAAGCACCAGCTTCGACCGGTTTGAGGGTGACAAGGCAGTGGTTTCACAGCTGACAGGCGCGCTGGCGCGTGCGGTCCTGATCATGGTTTTGGTGGCGACGCCATCAATGCTGTTGCTGGACGTGACAACCGACACCAAGCAAATGGTGGCGCTGGTGGCGCTGTTTTTGGGCCTTTTGACCTTTGTGGAATATAACTCGACCTATCCCAGCCTTGTGGAATTCCGCGACGCCCCGCCGTTCAACCGCATTCGGTTTTTGATGCTGTTTGCGACCGTGTTTTTCCTGACCACCATCGAACGCGGCAAGGTGATGCCGTCCACCCTGACCGAATTGACCGATGCGGTGGGCACCTTGATTGGGGTGTCGATGGATTTCCCCTATAGCCCCGTGCGACTGGCCACGCTGATGATGGCCAATGGCGCGTCTGAGGCGCAGGTGGCTTCGGTGCGGACAGCGGCGGGGATGGCCTATCTGATTTCGTTGATTTCGCTGGCGATTTTCCTGATTGCGCTGAAATCGGGCAATTGGCCGGCGCGGGGGCGGGCGTTCAATGTCTGGACGAACCTGCCGACCTTTGACCCGACCACCGGGGGCGATGTGGTGCTGCGGCTGCAACGGGATGCGCGCGTTAACATTGCATTAGGCTTTTTGCTGCCATTCTTGACCCCGGCAGTGGTGATGATCTCGTCCAGCGGGTTTGAGCCTTTGTCGATGACCTCGTCGCAAACCTTGATCTGGACGATGACCGCATGGGCCTTTCTTCCCGCCAGTCTGTTCATGCGCGGCATCGCGATGGGCCGGATTGCCGAGATGATCACCGAACGACGCCGGGCCAATCAGGCGCAGATCGCGCGCGAGGGTTTGGCCACCGCCTGATGGCTGCGCTGGCCCTTTGCGGGCTGGCCGCCAGCGCCGGGGCTGAAACGCTGCGGATTGCCACTTATAACGCCGATCTGTCTGCCCCCGGTCCGGGGCTTTTGCTGCATGATCTGCGCAAGGCAGAGCTTCCGCCACAGCGCGCCGCCGTTGTGGCGGTGATTGCGGCGCTGGAGGCGGATGTTGTGCTGCTGACGGGCATGGATTTCGACCTGCGGGGTGAGGCGCTGGCCGCGCTGGAGGGTTGGCTTGCTGCGGCGGGCCAGCCCTATCCGTATCGGCTGGCGCTGCGGCCCAATACGGGGGTGCCGACGGGTCGCGATCTGGACCGCAATGGCCGTTTGGGCGAGGCGCGCGATGCGCAGGGCTGGGGCCGCTTTCTGGGCGAGGGTGGCATGGCGGTGCTGTCGCGCCTGCCCATCGGGCCAGAGATCCGCGATTTCAGCGGCTTTCTTTGGGCCGATCTGCCGGGCCATCTGATGCCCGAGGATGACCCGGCGCGCGATATTCAACGGCTGCACAGCACCGGGGCCTATGAGGTGCCGATTGCGCTGCCGGGGGGGCAAACGCTGCGCTTGCTGGCGTTTTACGCCAGCCCCCCGGTGTTTGACGGCCCCGAAGATCGCAACGGGCGGCGCAACCATGATGAGGCGGCGTTCTGGTTGCGGCTGTTAGAGGGCGCGCTGGAATGGCCGCCACCTGCCGGGCCTTTCGTGATCTTGGGACAAACCAGCCTTGACCCGGCCGATGGTGAGGGGCGGCCAAAGGCGCTGCGCGCGCTCTTGGCGCATCCGGGTCTGCAAGACCCCCGGCCAAGGGGCAGCCACGGGCGCGTTGATCCCGGTCAGGCGGGTGATGCGGCGCTGGATACCGCGCTTTATGACGGGCTTGGGGGCTTGCGGGTGGAGGTGATCTTGCCATCCGCCGATGTCACGGTTCGCGATGCCGGGGTGCTGTGGCCTTTGGGCTCTGACCCCATGGCCGCGACATTGAGCACCGCCTCTCGGCATTACCCGCTTTGGGTGGATCTGGCGCTGCCCTGACGCTTGACCCTGCGCGCCCCTTTGGCTAGGCCAACGGCGACCCTATTCAGCAGGAGCGCCCGATGGCCAATCCCTCAATCCTTATCCTTGCCGGTGACGGTATCGGCCCCGAAGTCATGGCCGAAGTGAAAAAGATCATCGGCTGGATGGGGGCCAAGCGCGGCGTCCATTTTGACGTGAGCGAAGATCTGGTCGGCGGCTGCGCCTATGACAAGCACGGCACGCCTTTGCATGACGACACCATGGCCAAGGCGCAGGCGGTGGATGCGGTGCTTTTGGGTGCTGTGGGCGGGCCGAAATATGACGTGTTGGATTTCAGCGTAAAGCCCGAGCGTGGCCTTTTGCGCCTGCGCAAGGAGATGGACCTGTTTTCCAACCTGCGCCCGGCCCAGTGCTTTGACGCGCTGGCGGATTTTTCCAGTCTGAAAAAGGACGTCGTGGCCGGTCTGGACATTGTGATCGTCCGCGAATTGACCAGCGGCGTCTACTTTGGCGAGCCGCGCGGCATCTTCAAAGAGGGCAATGAGCGGGTGGGCATCAACACCCAGCGTTATACTGAATCTGAGATTGCCCGCGTGGCGCGGTCGGCCTTTGAACTGGCACGCAAGCGCAACAACAAGGTCTGCTCCATGGAGAAGGCCAATGTCATGGAATCGGGCATTTTGTGGCGCGAGGTGGTGCAAGAGGTGCATGACCGCGAATACCCGGATGTGGAACTGACGCATATGTATGCCGACAACGGCGCGATGCAGCTGTGCCGTTGGCCCAAGCAGTTTGACGTGATCGTCACCGATAACCTCTTTGGCGATGTGCTGTCGGATATGGCGGCGATGCTGACCGGATCTTTGGGCATGTTGCCCTCGGCCTCGCTTGGTCTGCCGATGGCCAATGGCCGCCCGAAGGCGCTGTATGAGCCGGTGCATGGCTCGGCTCCCGATATTGCAGGGCAAGGCAAGGCCAACCCGATTGCGTGTATCCTGTCTTTCGCCATGGCGCTGCGCTATTCGTTCAATATGGGCGAGGATGCGACGCGGGTGGAAAAGGCCGTGGAAAAGGTGCTGGCAGATGGCGTGCGCACCGCCGATCTGATGGGCCCCGAGGGCGGCACCCCGGTATCAACCGCCGCCATGGGCGATGCGATTATCGCCGCGCTGGACGCCAGCCTCTGACATCTTCGGCCCCCCACGCGGGGGCCGCTTTCTTTTCGGGACAGGGCCATGACCAACACCCATCTGCGCGGCGCGTTCTTTGGCATGGCGGCGATGGGGCTGTATTGCCTTTACGACGTGACCATCAAGTTTTTCGGCCCCGATTATAGCCCCTTGCAGGTGCTGTTCTGCGCCGGGCTGGTGTTTGTGCCGCTGATTTTGGCGCAACAGCTTTTGTCGGGCCAAACCGATCTGCGGCCAAAATTTCCCAAGTTGACGGCGGTTCGGGTGGTGGTGAACCTGTTGAATGGCACCATCGGCGCCTATGCCTTTTCGGTGCTGCCTTTGGCCGAAAGCTATGCGGTGTTTTTCCTGATGCCCCTGATGATTGCCGGTCTGGCCGTGCCGTTTTTGGGCGAGCGGATGGATCTGGCCCGCGGTCTGGCCATTGTGGCGGGGTTTGCCGGGGTACTGATTGCCTTGCAGCCGGGGGGCGATACAAGCTTGGGGCTGGGGCATTTGGCGGCGCTGATCTCGGCCAGTCTTGGGGCGGTGAACTATCTGATCCTGCGCAAGATCGGCGGGGTCGAATCGCCCGGCGTGCTGATGCTCTATCCCGCGGTGGCGCAGCTTTTGGTGCTGGCCTTTGTGATGCCTTCGGTTTGGGTGGCGATGCCCTTGGAACACTGGGCGCTGACCAGCCTGATGGGGCTAGAGCTGTTTGCCGGTGGGCTGCTGATCATCCTGGCCTATCGCAATGCCCCGGCGATCATCGTGGCACCGATGCAGTATTCGCAGATCATCTGGGCCGCCGCCTTGGGCTGGCTGATCTTTGGCGAGGGCATGTCGCCGATGATGCTGCTGGGCATTGCCATTATCATCGCGGCGGGCCTGTTCATTCTGGGCCGCAGCAACCGCGCGACGCCTGAAATCGTCTTGAATTGATGCGCCGCGCCCTCTTGCAAACTGCCGCGCGAGAGAGTAACCCCCCGGGCACGGTCGGAGCGTAGCGCAGTCTGGTAGCGCACCTGCTTCGGGAGCAGGGGGTCGGAGGTTCGAATCCTCTCGCTCCGACCAAATTCCCGAATTTTCAAATGATGTGATGCGGCTGTGCGGTGGCGGTTATTCGTCGCCCGGCACGCCGTATGAGGGCGCTGCGCGGGGATCCAGCGCGCGTTGCACATAGGCGGCAAGCTGGGGTTTGTAGATGTTCCAAAGGCTGGCCAGCGTCTCGATCGGGCAATCTTCGGTCCAGTCGCAGCGCAGATCGGCGACGGGCCAGCTGACCTTGTCCACCAGACGCAAGCCGGCGGAATGGACCGGCCCCGCCTCGCCCCCTGCCGCCACACCGGCGCGCATCGCGGCGATCAGGCGGTCACCCAGATGGCCGGATGAGGCCTCAAACCCAGCGACAATGGCTTGCGGCACGCCCGCATTGGCCAAAAGGTTACCGCCTGAGGCGACGTTTTCGGCCTGCGCCTCGGCCCAGATGCCCAGCGCATTTGGCCCCGAATGAATGGCGGTGCGGCCCTGTGCATCAACCACCAAGACCTGCCGATAGTCGATAAAGGCCCCCTCGCGGCGAATGGCGGCGATGGTGTCTTTGGCAGACAGGCCGCTGCCCATCAGATCAAGCCCCAAAGGGCCAAGGGTGGGATCGGTGATGTTCTGGCTGGCCACCGCGCCGACACCCGCACGAGCATAGGCGCAGCGTGCGGCCACGGCGGGGGACGACGAAGAGATCGCCACCCCGAACATGCCGGTCTCGGCGCAGCGTGCGACAAGCGAAAAGGTCATCGGATCAGTCCGGGATCACGGCGGTGCCGTCGATTTCCACCAGCCAATTGGGCCGCGCCAAAGCTGAAACCACCAGCCCGGTCGAGACCGGATGCACCCCTTTGATATATTCGCCCATGGTCCGGTAGACCGCCTCGCGGTGGCGCACGTCGGTGATATAGACGACGACCTTGACCAGATGCTCCATCTTGCCGCCGCATTCCTCGATCAGCTGTTTGATGTTCTGCATGACCTTGTGGGTTTGTTCCACCGGGTCATGGCTGCCGATGTCCTTGGCGTCATCCAGATTTTGCGGGCATTGGCCGCGCAGGTAGATCGTGCGCCCGCCTGTGGTGACAACGGCCTGGCACAGGTCATTGTCCAGCTTTTGTTCGGGATAGGTCTCTTTGGTGTTGAACTTGCGGTGGCGGTAATGGGCCATGGTCTGTCCTGCTGTAAGGTTTGGCGGCTAGCGCTGCTGTTGGGCGTGATAGTGCAGATAGCTGCGCTGGGTGGCAATATGGCCCGCGATATGTTTGGCATCATGCCAGACACCCCAGATAAAGGCAGACCCCCGGCGCGACAGCCATGGCAGGCCGACGAAATAGATGCCGGGTTCCGAGGACACGCCGCGCTGGTGCCGGGGTTTGCCCTTGTCATCGAAGGCATCGACCTTGAGCCAGCCGAAATCTTGGGCAAACCCGGTGGCCCAGATGATTGAGGTGACGCCTGCGGCGGCAAGGTCCAGCTCGGTCAGGGGGTTGGTCAGGCAATCGGGGTCGGGGGGGATGTGGCGCGCCTGCGGATCGGGGGGCAGGTCGATGCCGTTGCGGGTAGCCCAGGCGTCGGCGGCGTCTAACAGATCCATCAGATTGGAATCCCCCGCCGCGATATTGCGTGCCAGATCGTCACGAAACCGCACCTTGGCCCCGTCAAACCGATCTGTCACGCCGACAAGGGTGATCCCGGCATGGGCCAGCGCGCGGAAATCAATGTTGCGCCCGCCATAGGCGCCACTGACCGCGATGGTGATATGCTCTTGCCCCGGTGTCATGGTTTCCAGATCCCACAGGCCCAAGACCCCCAGCCACCAGACGAAATCGCGCCCGCGATAGGCGCGCGGCGGGCGGCCATGGGCGCCGACCGAGAGGTAAACCTTGCGGCCTGCGCGGTTCAGCTCATCGGCGATCTGCACCCCGGATGAGCCTGCGCCAACCACCATCACCGCCCCTTCGGGCAATTGCGCGGGGTTGCGATAGGCGGTGGAATGGATCTGATAAAGCCGATCATCCTTCGGCGCGATGGCCGGGATTTGCGGGTTCTGAAACGGGCCGGTGGCGACGACAACGCGCTCGGCCTCGATCGGGCCTTGGGAGGTTTCCACCAAAAAGCCCGGCTTGCCAGTCTGGCGGGTGACCGAGGTCACGTTCACCCCGCAGCGGATGGGGGCGTTGATCTTGCGGGCATAGGCCTCGAAATAGTCGGCCACCTTTTCCTTGGGCACAAACTCATCAGGGCCAAAGTCTTCGAACTCCATCCCCGGAAAGCGGTCATGCCAAGCCGGGCCATTGGCGACGAGCGAATCCCACCGCTCAGACCGCCAGCGTTCGGCGATGCGGCTGCGTTCCAAGACCAGATGCGGGATGCCCAGCGCGCCCAGATGTTCGCTGGTGGCCACGCCTGCCTGCCCGGCACCGACGACCAAGGTATCAATCTTTTCAACCGCCATAAGCGCACCTCCTTTGGTTTGGCGCCCGGCGGCCCCAATCATTTGGGCACAATCGACCAAGCCAGAGAAAAGGGAAAGTCATAGATATTGATGCTTGGATTAGGAAAAGCCAAAGCTGGCGCAACCGGGTTGCGCTGTGGGCTTGCCCTTGGCCGCGTCACATGACACCTAAGACAAATGCTGGCGATTTTTCTGAAAACCCTGCCCTTCTTTGCGATCATCGGCCTTGGGTTCTGGGCCGGGCGCAGCCGGTTTTTCACCGCCGAAGCGACGGCCTTTCTGACGAAATTCGTGTTTTACTTTCCGCTCTCGGCCATGCTGTTCGGCTTTGCGTCGAACTTGTCTTTGACCAGCATTTTTGAGCCGCGCTTTGTGGCGGCCTATTTGCTGGCCTCGTTCACGCTTTATGCGCTGGTCTTGACGGTGGCGCGGCTGCGCGGGCTGGGTTGGCCCGAGGGCGCGATGGAGGCCCATGCGGCGGTGTCGGGCAATACCGGGTTTTTGGGCGTGCCGATGTTGGTGCTGCTGTTGGGGCCTGCGGCGGCGGGGCCGGTGATGATGGTGCTGACGGTGGATATGGTGATCTTTTCCAGCCTGATCACGCTGATCATCACCGGCGCGCGTGAGGGACAGTTGCGGCTGGCCACCTTGGGGGCGCTGGGCCGGGGGCTTTTGGCCAATCCGATGATCGTGTCAATCGTTTTGGGCTTTGTCTGGTCGGGCTTGGCGCTGCCTTTGCCGGATGTGGTGAATGAATTCATGACGCTTCTGGGCGCGGCGGCGACGCCCTGTGCGCTTTTTGCCATTGGGGCCAGCCTTGCCGGGCGCAAGGCGGATCGGCTGGTGCTGGCGGGGTGGATTTCCTTTGCCAAGCTGGTGATTCACCCCGGCCTTGTGGCCATCGCCGCGCTGATGATCTTTGCGGTTGATCCCTTTGCCGCCGGGGTGATGATTGCCGCCGCGGCGCTGCCTGTGGCGGGCAACGTCTTTATTCTGGCGCAGCATTACGGGGTTGCGCCGCAGCGGGTATCGACCGCAATTCTGATTTCAACCGCCGTCTCGGTGTTGACGGTGTCGGCGGTCATTGCCCTTGTGGGGCCTTTGGTGGGGAAGCTATGAAGACCATTTCGGAAAACCGCTGTTTTGGGGGCGTGCAGGGGGTTTACACCCATGCCTCGCAGGTGACGGGCTGTGACATGACCTTTGGGCTGTTTTTGCCCGAAGAGGCCGAGACCGGCGAAGTGCCGGTGATCTGGTATCTGTCGGGTCTGACCTGCACCCATGAGAACGCCATGGTGAAGGCGGGCGCGCAGCGTTGGGCGGCCGAGATGGGTGTGGCGGTGGTGTTTCCCGACACCAGCCCGCGCGGCGAGGGGGTGGCCAATGATGCGGCCTATGATCTGGGCCAAGGGGCGGGGTTTTACGTCAACGCCACGGAATCTCCGTGGAAGCCGCATTTCCGCATGTGGGATTATGTGACCGATGAGCTGCCGCGGCTGCTCTTCAATGCCTTTCCCTTGGCCGAAGAGGCCCAGGCCATCACCGGCCATTCGATGGGCGGCCATGGGGCGCTGACCATTGCGATGAGCTTTCCGGGGCGGTTCCGGTCGGTTTCCGCCTTTGCGCCGATCTGCAATCCGACCGCCAGCGATTGGGGCCGCAAGCAGTTCACCGCCTATCTGGGTGCCGATGAGGCCGCCTGGGCGGCCCATGATGCGACGCTGTTGATGAAAAAGCGCGGCTTTGACGGGCCGATGCTGATTGATCAGGGCACGGCGGATCAGTTCATTGACCTGTTGCGCCCCGAGGCCTTGGCCGGGGCCATGGCCGAGCGGCGGCAGGGTGGCACCTTCCGCATGCAAAAGGGCTATGACCACAGCTATTTCTTCGTCTCGACCTTCATGGAAGAGCATGTCGCGTTTCATGCGGCGGCGTTGCATGGCTAGGGCCAAGGTGGGGTGGAACCCCACCCTACGGGGGGCCGCATGACGATCTGGATTGATGCTGACGCCTGCCCGGTGAAAGACGAGGCCGAGCGGGTGGCGACGCGCCATCAGGTGCGGATGGTGCTGGTGTCGAACGGTGGCATAAGGCCCAGCCAGAACCCTTTGGTGGAAAGCGTTTATGTGACTGCAGGGCCGGATGAGGCCGACAAGCACATTGCCGAGGCCTGTGGTCCTGGCGATGTGGTGGTGACGGGCGACATCCCCTTGGCCGCGAAATGCGTGGAAAAGGGGGCGCGGGTGGTCAAGCACAATGGCGAGGTGCTGCAGGGAGCCAATATCGGCATGGCGCTGGCGACGCGTGATTTGATGCAAGACCTGCGCAGCGCCGATCCGTTCCGCCAAGGCGGTGGGCGGCCGTTTTCCAAGGCCGACAGGTCAAGGTTCCTGGATGTGCTGGAGCGTGAAGTGCGCGCGGCCAAGGCCCAAAAGGCCGATTAGAGCCTATTCAAAGACCGAAAGCACCTGATCGCGCGGCTTTTTGCGCTTGGCCACGGCGGGCACGGTGGCATCGTCCGCGGGCCAGCCGACGGGCAGGATCATCACTGCCTTTTCCTGTTCGGGACGACCGCACAGCGCGGGCAGAAACTTCATCGGGTTGGGCGTGTGTTCCAGACAGCAAAGCCCCGCCTGATGCAGCGCGGTGATCAGCATGCCCGTGGCAATGCCCACGCTTTCGGGGACGTAGTAATTCTTGTAACGCGTGCCGTCCTCGGTGAGGCCGTAACGCTGGGCAAAGATCACGATCAACCACGGCGCTTCAGTCAGGTGGGGTTTATCCACCCCGGTGCCGATGGGCTCTAGCGCGGCCAGCCATTCATCGCCCGCGCCGCCGGAATAAAAGGCGCGCTCTTCTTCCTCGGCGGCCTCGCGGATTTGGGCTTTCATCGCCGGGTTGGAAATCGCCACGAAATGCCACGGCTGGTGATTGGCCCCAGAGGGGGCGGTGCAGGCGGCCTCGATACAGGCGGTGATGATCTCGGCCGGAACGGGGCGGGTGGAGTATTGCCGCACGGAGTGGCGCTTTTTCATGTAGTCGCGGAAGGCCAAGGCATCGGCCAGCGCCTGATCGTTGGGCTTTTGCACCCGGTCAGGCAGGGGCAAGGCCTGATAGCGGACTTCACCCTTGCGATACATTAGCCACCCCCGATGAAGGCGCCAGCGGCAAAGACTAGGGCGCCGCCCAGAACCACTTGTAGCGCGGCGCGGATGAAGGGGGTTTCCATGAATTTGTTCTGTATCCAGGCAATCGCCCACAGCTCAATGAACACCACGATCATGGCGATGGTGGTTGCGGTCCAGAAATCGGGGATCAGGTAGGGCAGCGCATGGCCCATGCCGCCGATGGTGGTCATCACGCCCGAGGCAAGCCCGCGTTTCCACGGGCTGCCGCGACCGGACAAGACGCCGTCATCATGCGCGGCCTCGGTGAAGCCCATGGAAATGCCCGCGCCAACCGAAGCCGCGGTGCCGACGAGAAAGGTCGTCCAAGTGTCTTGGGTGGCAAAGGCGGTGGCGAAGATGGGGGCAAGGGTGGAGACAGAGCCATCCATCAGCCCGGCAAGGCCCGGCTGCACCCATGTCAGAATGAACTGCCGCCGGGCGCTGGCGTCTTCGTTGTCTTTGTCAGCGCCGGACAGATGGGTGGCTTCCAAAGCGCTGGCGTGGTCGGCGTGGCTGGTTTCGGCTGCGGCCAGATCGCCCAAAAGCTTGCGCGTGGCGGCGTCCGAGGTGTGGCCCGCCGCGCGTTTGTAGAAATTGGCGGCCTGCTCCTCCATCGCGCGGGCTTCGGCGCGCATGGCGTCAAGCCCCAGCGTCTCGTTCAGCCAGACGGGTTTGCGAGCGTAAAAGCCCGCCACATGCTCGCGCCGGATCAGCGGGATCACCTGCCCAAAGCGCGCCTGATGCAGATCAATCAGCTTGCGGCGGTGGGTGTCTTCTTCGGCGGCCATGCCGTCGAACACGGCGGCAGAGGCGGGATAATCGACGCGCAGGCGTTCGGCATAGGTGCGGTAGATGCTGGCGTCATCTTCTTCAGACGAAATCGCCAGCGCGAGGATTTCCTGTTCGGACAGATCGGAAAACCGACGACGAGAGGAAATGGCGGATAACATGGCATGCTCCTTCAGCGGCTGGGCCTATTAGACGCCCAGCGCTGGGGAATGAAAAGGGTGGCAAAGCCGCAGGGGGGCGGGCAGTTATGCTTTGCGGCGGGGTTTGCGGCGAAAGATGGTGCGATAGATGATCCAGATATCCAGCCACAGGGTGCGATTGGCCAGATAGATCAGATCCAGCCGGGCCTTTCGCGGAATGCAGGCGCGGCGATAGACCGCGTCGGTTTCGGCTGCTGTGGTGCAGGCGCGCAAAAGGCGTTCTTCGTGGCGGTGATAGATCAGCGTGGCCAGCCCCGTGACACCGGGGCGCGCGCGCAGGACGGCGTCGTAATACTGCGGGTAATCTTGCACATATTCGCGCAAGGGCGGGCGCGGGCCGACAAAGGACATATCGCCTTTCAGGATGTTCCAAAGCTGCGGCAGCTCATCCAGCCGCGTGCGGCGCAGAAAAGCCCCGCTGCGGGTGATGCGCGCGGCTTTGTCGCCGCCAGAAACGCCACTATCGGCCCTGTCGGGCCGCATGGTGCGGAACTTGACCAGTTGAAAGCCCTGATCGGGGGTTTTCATCCGCTCTGAGATGTAAAACACCGGGCGCCCATCGCGCAACAGGACCACAAGCGCCGTGAGCGTGAGGATCGGCAGCAAGATGACCGACAAGATCAAGACACCGCAGATGTCGAAAAGGCGTTTCCAGAGCGGCATTACATGAGCGCCTTTCGCCATTCTTGCACCATGGTTTCGGGCAGGCTGTCGCTGTCTGGCATGTCACAAAGCTGCGCAAGGCGGCGGGTGTCGAGCGTGATGGATTGATGCGCGGTCGGCGGGGCGGGGACCATGCGAAAGGGCAGGCCCGCCGCTTGGGCCAGCGCGGTCATGCGCACCGGGCGGGGGGCGGCGATGTTCAGAACCGGGGGCAGCGTGCCGGGCATGGTGGCAAGCCGGGCCAGAACGCGGGCAAAGCTGGCCGGGCCGATGTAAGAGCGCAGGGGGCCAAGCCCATCGGCAAAGGCATCAATCGCCACGGGGGCCATATCATCGGCTAAGCGATGCCGATGGGGATAAAGCAGCGCATCCGCCCCCGCGACATTGCCGATGCGCAGCGCGCAGACCTGCATGCCCGCATCTCGGGTGGGGCCTGCGGCCTGTTCCATCTGCAATTTCGCGCGGCCATAGGGCGACAGGGGCGCGGGTGGGGTTGTTTCCTTAAAGGGTGTGGCGCTGGGGCTGAGGCCATAGACCGCCGATGAGGAGGCCAAAAGCACGCGGCCAATCCCAGCCTGACGCGCGGCGTCAAGGCAGGCAATCGCCAAGGCGTGATTGGTGTTGAGGGCGGCCTCGTCCACGCCGGGGCCGGGGGTCACCCCCGCCAGCATGATCAGCGCGGTGGGCGTCTGGCCGTCCAGTTGCCGCAAAAGCGGCGCCGCACCATCGTGCAGCGGGGACCAGTGCAGCCCTGCCTGATGCGCCGATCGGCTGGTTGCCAAAAGCACCGGGGCATCGGTGATTTGGGGCCAATGGGCGCAGATCAGGCGGCCCACGCGGCCCCCCGCCCCGACAAGAACAACAGAATTTCTACGCTCAAAGGCTTTGGTCATGGGGCCTTTTCACCCAAGGCCGGGCCGCGGGCAAGGGGTGCCACACAGGCTGGGCCAAAAGCAGCGCGATCACACCGCCCGCGCCGACCCAGAACCTAGCGCAGAAACCGGCCCTCCAAGCGGCATGGCGCTGGCATGGTTTTCTTGCATGAAGCGCAAAAAGTTGTCGCGGAACTGCCGGGTGTGGGAATGGGCCAAGGCATCGGCCTGTTCCACATCACGGGCGCGGATTGCCTCGAGCATGGCGATATGCTCCTCGGTCAGCAGCCTGCCATCTTGGGTGCGCTTGAGATAGTCAAAGTGCAGATGCAACATCCGCCGCCCCTGATCGAGCAGGCGTTCGTAAAAGTCGGACAGATAGCTGTTCTTGCCTGCCTTCGCGATGGCCATGTGGAACTGCTTGTTCGCTTCGGACATTTCAAGGTGATTGCCGCGCGCTGTGGAGCGTTCAAAGGCGGTTTGGGCCTTGGCGATCTGGACAAGATCGGCCTCGCTGCGAAACTCGGCGGCGAGACGGGTGTTGATGCGCTGGGCGATGTCCAAAGCCTCGACATATTTCGGAAAGCTTTGCACATCGATGGGGGCAACAATGGTGGAGCGGTTCGCCAGCGTCACCACCAACCCCTCGGCTGCCAACCGAATGAAGGCCTCACGCACGGGAGAGCGGGACATGGAAAACCGCTCGGCAAAGGTGGTTTCGTCCAAAAGCTGACCCGGCGCGAGATCAAGCGACAGGATCGCATCGCGCAGGGTTTCATAGGCAAAGCGCCCGCCCGTGCCCTTTGTCCGCTTTGTCTCGATCTCGCTGTCCATGCCACCCCTCTTTGGTTCTGCGACCATCCCTAATCACTTGGGCATCTTGTGTCGACACGGAAAAGCCGACGGGCCAAGGCGGGGTTTTGGCCGAATGCCCCTTTTGGTGGGGCGGGTCTTTGGCTTAGGTTTCACTATCTGATGGGGGGATAGGGCGTGAACAGCCTTGGATTTGTGGGAACCGGCGTTATCACGGCGCATATGGTGCGAGGGCTGAAAGCTTCGGTTCTGCGGGATTGGCCGGTGGTTCTGTCGCCGCGCAGCGCGGGCACGGCTCAGGCGCTGGCGCGGTTGCCGGGCGTGCGGGTGGCGGCGGACAATCAGGCGGTGGTGGATGCGGCAGAGGTGCTGGTGCTGGCTGTGCGCCCGCAGATCGCCGAAGAGGTTCTGTCCGGCCTAAGCTTTCATCCCGATCGCCCGATCATCAGCCTGATGGCGGGTGTATCGCTGGAGGATCTGGCGCGTTGGACAGGTGGGCGCGACATCTGTCGCGCCATTCCCCTGCCCCCGGTGGAGGTGCTGCGCTGCGTCACCCCGGTTTATCCCCCGCGCCCCTTGGCGATGCAGCTCTTCAACGCCTTGGGGCAGGCCCTGCCGGTGCATGATTTGCCCGCCTTTGACGCCTATGGCACTGGAAGCGCGGTGATGGCGACGTGGTTTGGTCTGGCCGAAACGGTGGCGGGCTGGATGCAGGCGCATGGTATCGACGAGGCGGATGCCCAAACCTATGTGCGCGGGTTGTTCGGCAATCTGGGCGACACATTGCGCGCCAGTGATCGCCCGATTGAGGCGCTGCGCCATGACCATGCCACCAAGGGCGGGCTGAACGAGCAGATCTATGAGGTGTTTCGCGCCAAGGGTGGCAGCGCGGCGGTGATCGCGGGGATGGATGCTGTGATGGCCCGCATCACGGGCAAGACATGAAAAAGCCCGGCGCAGGGGCCGGGCTTTTTGTCTTTCTGGTGGGTCAGACCCCGTCGGGCAATTGCCGAACGGCGCCCTTGTCGGCCGAGGTGGCAAAGAGCGCATAGGCCTTGAGCGCCTGAGACACTTTGCGCGGGCGGGCCTTTTCCGGCTTCCAGCCCTTGGCGTCCTGTTCGGCGCGGCGCTTGGCCAGTTCGGCATCGGGCACGCGCAGGGAAATCGTGCGGTTCGGAATGTCGATGTCGATCATGTCGCCTTCGCGCACAAGGCCGATTGTGCCGCCAGACGCCGCCTCGGGAGAGACATGGCCAATCGACAGGCCCGAGGTGCCGCCCGAGAAGCGCCCGTCGGTCAGCAAAGCGCAGGCTTTGCCCAGACCTTTGGATTTCAGATAGCTGGTGGGATACAGCATTTCCTGCATCCCCGGCCCGCCCTTCGGCCCCTCATAGCGGATGACGACGACATCACCTTCCTTGATCTTGTTCGACAAGATCGCCTCGACCGAGGCGTTCTGGCTTTCGAACACCCGCGCAGGCCCCGAGAATTTCAGGATGGATTCGTCCACCCCTGCGGTTTTCACGATGCAGCCATCGGGGGCGATATTGCCTTTCAGCACGGCCAGACCGCCATCTTTCGAAAACGCATGTTCGGCCGAGCGGATGACGCCGTTTTCGCGGTCAAGGTCCAGTTCGGCATAGCGCTTGTTCTGGCTGAAGGCGGTGGCCGAGCGGACATTGCCGGGTGCTGCCTTGAAGAACTCGCGCACGCTGTCCTGCGTGGTGCGGCTGATGTCCCAGCGGTCAAGCGCGTCTTTCATGGTGGGCGAATGGACCGTCACGCAATCACGGTTGATAAGGCCCGCATTGTCGAGCTGGCCCAAGATCGCCATGATGCCACCTGCGCGGTGGACGTCCTCCATGTGGACATCCTGCTTGGCGGGCGCAACCTTGGACAGGCAGGGCACGCGGCGCGACATGGCGTCGATGTCGTCCATGGTGAAATCAATCCCGCCCTCATGGGCGGCGGCCAGAACGTGCAGCACGGTGTTGGTGGAGCCGCCCATGGCGATATCCAGCGCCATGGCGTTTTCAAAGGCCTTTTTGTTGGCGACATTGCGCGGCAGGACAGAGTCGTCGTTCTGTTCGTAATAGCGCTTGGTGATGTCGACGATCAGATGGCCCGCTTCGATGAACAGGCGCTTGCGGTCACCGTGGGTGGCAAGGGTAGAGCCGTTGCCGGGCAGGGACAGGCCCAAGGCCTCGGTCAGGCAGTTCATCGAATTGGCGGTGAACATGCCCGAGCACGATCCGCAGGTCGGGCAGGCGGCCTTTTCGATCTCTTCGACCTCTTCATCGGTGTATTTGTCATCGGCGGCGACGACCATGGCATCGACGAGATCAAGCGCGATTTCCTTGCCCTTGATCACCGCCTTGCCCGCCTCCATCGGCCCGCCCGAGACGAAGACCGCCGGGATGTTAAGCCGCATGGCCGCCATCAGCATGCCGGGGGTGATCTTGTCGCAGTTCGAGATGCAGACCATGGCATCGGCGCAATGGGCGTTGACCATGTATTCCACCGAATCCGCGATGATTTCGCGCGAGGGCAGCGAATAGAGCATGCCGTCATGGCCCATGGCGATGCCGTCATCGACGGCGATGGTCGAAAACTCTTTGGCCACACCGCCTGCCGCCTCGACCTCACGCGCGACCATCTGGCCAAGGTCTTTCAGGTGGACGTGGCCTGGCACGAATTGGGTGAAGGAGTTGACGATGGCGATGATCGGTTTGCCAAAATCACCGTCTTTCATACCTGTGGCGCGCCACAGGCCACGGGCACCGGCCATATTGCGGCCATGGGTGGTGGTGCGGGAACGATAGACGGGCATGGGTTTCCTCCGGGCTGTGTCACAGATCAAGTGGCATCGGCGGACCGATGGGTCAAGGTCCGAGATTGAAAAGCCGGGCGTCAAAGAGGGGGTTTTCCACCCCCACGCGGGCTTGTGGCCAAGCCCGCGTCCCCCGGAGAGTATTTTTGCCAAGAGGAAGGCGGGGTCTTGCGAGAGGTCAGCGCTGGTTCCACATGGCGGCGATGTAGCTGGCGGTCATCAGATCAAGATGCGCGCCGCCGCCGTTTTTGGCGATGGTGATCTCGTCCTCCGAGCGGCGGGTGTAAAGTGCGGGGTCGTCGTAGAAATCGGCGACGATGTGGCTTTCGGTGATGGCGCCGGATTTGAGGGGGTCGATCAGCTCGCCGATGTGGTGGATCGTGGTGGCGCGGCTGTCGACGAAGAGGCGGGCGCGGGCCATGGCGGTGTCATCCACCTCGCGCATGCCGGGTTTGTAGGCGCCGATCAGGTCAAGGTGCTGGCCGGGTTGCAGCCAGTCGCCACGGATCAAGGGTTCGGTGGCCATGGTGGCAGTGCAGATCACGTCGGCGGATTTGACCGCGGCTTCAAGATCATCGGCCACGGGCAGGCCCATGGCGCTGGCGCTTTCGCGAGAGCGGCTCCAGACGGTGAAGTGGGCATCGGGGAAAAGGCTGGAATAGGCCTGCACCATGGATTTGGCAACGGTGCCTGCCCCCACCAGAAGCACGTTCTTCGCATCCTTGCGCGCCAGACGGCGGGCCGAGAGCAGGCTGTCGCCGGCGGTTTTCCATTTGGTCACCAGATGGAAATCGACCAGCGCGGTCAATTCTCCGGTCTTGTCATCGTAAAGCGTGACCGAGCCGTTCACCGTGGGCAGCCCGCGCTGGGCATTGCCGGGAATGACCGTTGCCACTTTGACCAAGGCACCCAGCCCGTCGATCCAAGTGGCGCGGTCAAGCACGGTGTCGGGGCCGCGATAGATGAAGAGGTCTTTGATATCAGGCTTGGGCAGGCGGTGGCCTGCCTCAAACGCATCCAGAAGCCCGGGCCATGTCAGCAGCTTTTCGGCGTCTTTGGGGACGATTGTCAGGGTCATAGCCCGGCCTCCTTTTGTGTCAGCAGTCCTTCGGCCACCAATCGCGCGGCCCAGCCTTGCCAGCTTTCGAACTGATGGGTGCGCCAGCCGCGACGGGCGGCGGCGGTGATATTGTCAGCCCGATCATCGGTAAAGAGCAGGCTTTCGGGCGGCAAGCAGCAATCTTCCTCGACCATTTGATAGATGCGTGGATCGGGTTTGATAACGCCCATCCGGCCCGAGACATAAAGCCGGTCAAAATCGGTGAGGAAATCCATCTTGGGCAGGGCTTCCTCAAAGGAATACTTGCCGAAATTGGTCAGGGCAAAGACCGGAACCCCCTTGGCCCGCAGCGCGCGTTGCAGGGCGATGGACCCTTCGATGCGGGGGGAGGCAAGTTCAATCCAGCGGTCATACCACATGCGGATTTCGGCCCGCCACTGCGGGGTGCGGTCGGCCCAATCATAGATGGTTTCGCGAAAGAGCGCGCCTTCATCGACGATGTCATTCATGCGGTGCAGATCGACCTCGGCAAAGAGGGCGCGGCGACGGTCCTCGCCGATCACCCGGTCATAGAAGGCCTCGGGCTGCCAGCGGGTCAGCACATTGCCGATGTCAAAGATCACCGCTTGGGGCTGCGACATCTTGCACGTTCCTTCTGACTGTTTCGCGCCAGAGCGTATAAAGCCCCGCGCCGCAGATAAGCGCAATCCCTGCCCATGCGGTGGCATCAGGCCAAGTGCCGAAGACCACCACGCCCCAGAAAATGGCCATGGGCATGCCGATATATTCGAAGGGGGCGACAAGGGCGGCCTCGGTCGTGCGGTAGGCCTGGCTCATCATCAGCCCGCCGACGCCGACGGCGACCCCGGTGGCGAGGAAGGCCCACCAGTCGGTGACGGGTGGAACATGCCAGGGGCGGAAGAGGAATTCCCATGTGCTGCCGGAGGCTTGGGCCATATGGCCATCACCGAACAAGAGGCCAAAGCTGCACGACACAAGAATGAAGCCGATCTGGACGTAAAAGTTCAGCGTCATCGCGCTTTCGGTGTCGCGCATGCGGCGGGTCATCATGTGGCTGGCGGCATAGCAAAAGGCCGAGATGAGGACGAGGATCGCGGCCGGTTGAATGACGCCTTCGCCGGGGCGGGTCATGATGACAACGCCCAAAAGACCGACCGCCACCGCCGCCCAGCGCCGGGGGCCGACATATTCGCGCAGGATCACCGCCGACATCAGCGTGACAAACAAGGGCGAGACAAAAGCCACCGCCACGGCATCGGCCAAGGGCATCAGCGACAGGCCGACGAAATAGGTGATGTTCGACACCATCACGATGCAGACCCGCAAGACATGCGCGCCGATCCGGCGGGTGCGCATCTGGCGCAGGCCCGCTTTTGACAGCCACATCACGCCCAAGACCAAAGAAATGCCAACAAAGGCGCGGATCAAGATCACCTGATGCAGCGCATAGGCCCCCGACAGCGCCTTGATCGCCAGATCGTTCAGCGACAGAACCACCCCGCCACCAAGGGCAAGCAGAATTCCGGTTGTGTTGCTGGTCTGGGCGGGCTGCATCGCTGCATCAAGATCGCAACGCCCGGTCAGGTCTAGCCTGACTGCGACATGGCTGGCTGGCCAAAGACATGGAATGCCAAGATTTTTTGCCCAGCCCGCACGGCATTTGGCCGGGCCAATCTGCAAAAACAGGCACGAACACGGCGGTTAGAGCCTGTTTCACGCACCCGATTTTGCGAAAAGGGCTGCAAGGGCTGCGCGGTCAATGCCCGGAATAACTTTGCCCGGAAAGCGGAAGCTTGGGGTATCGGTTCCGGCCACGATGGCGTTGACGATGGATTCCTCGACCGCCTCAACCGCGGCGAGATAGATCGGGTCGATCAGCTCGGCGTTCAGTTCGACCTGTGGGATCAGCGCGGCGGCAGATTGCGGCATGGCGCCAAAGGGGGCTGTGGAAAACGCCAGAAAAATGTCGCCCGAGGAATTGCCGCCCGGCGTGCCACCGCGACCAAGGCCAAGGCTGGCGCGGCGGGCAAGATGGGTCAGCGAGATGGTGGACAAGGGCGCATCGGTGGCGATCACCACGATGATCGACCCGGTTTCCTTGGGCACCAAACCTTCGAAGGGCATCAGGCGGCCCACCGGCTGGCCCAGCACATTGAACCAAGGACGCCTGCCATGATTGGCCTGCACCAAAACGCCCACGGTATACTCGGCACCTTCCAGCGTAACGCGGCGTGAGGCGGTGCCGGTGCCCGCCTTGAACTCATAGGCGATCATGCCCGTGCCGCCGCCCACCGCCCCCTCGGCCACGGGGCCAGATGTGGCACTGTTCAGCGCAGAGAGTGCATGTTCGGGCTGCACGAACATGGCGTTGATGTCGTTCAGAATGCCGTCATAGGTTTCGGCCACCACGGGCAAGGCCCAAGCGATACCGTCGCGAAAATGCGTGGGATAGCGGTCAATCATCCAGCGCGTCGCGCCCGTGTGACATGCCCCGATGCCATGGGTGTTGGTCACCAGCACCGGGCCCAGAAAATAGCCGCCATCCTTGATCCAATGGGTGCCCGTCATCTCGCCATTGCCGTTCAGCGTGGCGGTTCCGGCGCGCACGGGTTCAGGGTTGCCCGCATCCATCCGGGGGATGATGGCCGTCACCCCGGTGCGCATATGGCGCGAAGGGTCTTGCAGCGTGCAAAAGCCCACCGTTACGCCCGCAACATCGGTGATGGCGTTGAACGGGCCGGGGGTGCCGGGAAAGGGCAGACCAAGATCACGGGCGCGGGGCATGCTGGCTCCTTAGATCAGAAATTCCGACAAAATCTCATCTTGGGTAATGTCGCGGTATTGAAACGCCGCCGCCTCAAGCTGATCGAACAGCTTTTGGAAATTTTGCGCATCCTTGGTTTCAATGCCGATCAGCACAGAGCCAAAATTGCGCGCAGATTTCTTGAGGTATTCAAAGCGCGCGATATCATCGTCAGGCCCCAGCATTTCCAAAAACTCGCGCAGGGCACCGGGGCGCTGGGGCATACGCAGGATGAAGTACTTTTTCACGCCCGAATAGCGCTGGGCGCGTTCTTTCACTTCGGGCAGGCGTTCGAAATCGAAATTGCCGCCTGAGGTGACGCAGATCACCGTCTTGCCAACAATTTCGGGGCCAAGATCGGCCAAGGCATCTACGGCCAGCGCGCCCGCGGGTTCCAGCACGATGCCTTCGGTGTTCAGCATCATCAGCATGGTGGTGCAAATGCGGTCTTCGGGGGCGACGATCACCTCATCGGGCTTGACCCAAGACAGCGCCGCAAAGTTGCGCGCGCCGATGCGGGCCACGGCGGCCCCGTCAACAAAGTTATCCACCCGTTTCAGCGTGACAGGTTCACGCGCGATCAGCGCCGCCGTCAGACTGGCCCCCCCGGCGGGTTCGACAAAGCGAAAGGCGGTTTGCGGCGATGCGTCGCGCAAATAGCGCGTCACACCTGACGAAAGCCCGCCCCCACCCACGGGCAAAATCACCAGATCCGGCGCGGTGCCAAGCTGTTCCAGCATCTCGACGGCAACCGAGGCTTGGCCTTCGATCACGTCCTCATCATCAAAGGGCGACAGGAAATGCGCGCCCTCTTGGGTGCAAAACTGCTGTGAGGCGGCCAGCGTCTGGTCAAAATAATCGCCGGTCAGCACGATGCGCACATTCTCGGCGCCAAAGGCGCGGGTCTTGTCGATCTTTTGCTGCGGCGTTGTCACCGGCATGAAAATGGTGCCCTGCACGCCGAAATGTTGGCAGGCAAAGGCCACCCCTTGGGCGTGATTGCCTGCGCTGGCGCAGACGAAATGGTTCTGGTCCGGCTTGGCCGCCCGCACCTTTCGCATGGCATTATAAGCGCCGCGCAGTTTGTAACTGCGCACCGGGGTCAAATCCTCGCGTTTCAGCCAAATGTCGGCATCGTATTTGCGCGACAAGAACTCATTGCGCTGCAACGGCGTGCGCGGAAACAGATCGCGCAGGGCGCGGGTGGTCTGGCGGGCGGCATCGGCAAAATCTGTCATGCAACAGATGTGACGAAGCCGCAGGCTTTGTGCAAGGCCAGACCGCATATCGCCTTGGCTGGCTTGCCCTTCCAGGCATTTCCCGCTAAGCGCAGGGCGCGCATTAGGAGGCCCCCATGCAAAAGCCGAAGAAAGTCGTTCTCGCCTATTCGGGCGGTCTGGATACCTCGATCATCCTGAAATGGCTGCAAACCGAATATGGCTGTGAGGTTATCACCTTTACCGCCGATTTGGGTCAGGGCGAAGAGCTGGAGCCGGCGCGCCAAAAGGCGCTGTTGATGGGCATCCCGGAAAAGAACATCCACATCGTCGATGTGCGCGAAGAATTCGTGCGTGACTTTGTGTTCCCGATGTTCCGCGCCAATGCGCTGTATGAAGGCCTCTATCTTCTCGGCACCTCGATCGCGCGGCCGTTGATTTCGCAGCATCTGGTGAAAATCGCCCATGAGCATGGCGCCGATGCGGTGGCCCATGGTGCGACCGGCAAGGGCAACGATCAGGTGCGCTTTGAGCTTTCGGCCGCAGCCCTTGACCCGTCGATCAAGGTGATTGCACCGTGGCGGCTGTGGGATCTGACCTCGCGCACCAAGTTGTTGGAATTTGCCGAGGCCCATCAGATTCCGATTGCCAAGGACAAGCGCGGCGAAGCGCCGTTCTCAGTGGATGCGAACCTGTTGCACACCTCGTCCGAGGGCAAGGTTCTGGAAAACCCGGCCGAGGAAGCGCCGGAGTTCGTCTATCAGCGAGTGGTTCCGGCCGAACAGGCCCCCGATCAGGCCGAAATGGTGGAAATCACCTTTGAAAAGGGCGATGCCGTGGCCATCAATGGTCAGGCCATGTCGCCCGCAACCATCTTGGCCAAGCTGAATGAGCTGGGCGGCAAGCATGGCGTGGGCGTGCTGGATCTGGTGGAAAACCGCTTTGTGGGCATGAAGTCGCGCGGGCTTTATGAAACCCCCGGCGGCACCATCCTGCTGGAGGCGCATCGCGGGATTGAGCAGATCACGCTCGATTCGGGCGCAGGCCATCTGAAGGATTCGATCATGCCGCGCTATGCGGAACTGATCTATAACGGCTTTTGGTTCTCGCCCGAGCGTGAGGCGCTGCAGGCGCTGATCGACAAGACCCAAGAGCATGTGACCGGCACCGTGCGCGTCAAACTCTACAAAGGTTCGGCCCGCACCGTGGCGCGCTGGTCGGATCATTCGCTGTATTCCGAAAAGCACGTGACCTTTGAGGAAGACGCGGGCGCCTATGACCAGAAGGACGCGCAGGGCTTCATCACCCTGAACGCCCTGCGTCTGCGCCTGATCGCCAGCCGCAACGCGCGGGTGGCGAAAAAGGGCTAAGATCGCCCAGAACGATTTGAAGGGGGGTCAGCCATGGGCTGGCCCCTTTTTGTTAAAGCTTCAACCGCTCCAGCCGTTCGAAATAGGGCATGGCGCGGTCGCACAGGCGCTGAAACTCGGGCGAAAGCGCGGGCAGATCCGCCTCAGGCTCGTCAAACCCGGTTGAGGCATGGACCGCATTATACCAATGCGGCGCCCAGACCCCGTCAAAGGGCTTTGGTCCGGCAGGCCAGTGCAACATGCGGTCGGTAAAGGGAATGTTCAGGTCCGCGCACAGCCGCGACAGGGTTTCGCGCGGTGTTGCGCGAATATCGGCGCTGTCGATGACCAAGGGCGCATGGCCCAGCCAATCGGCCACCTCGTCGAACAATTCCGCCTGCTGGACAAAGCCGATATCGGCCAGGTCCGGCGCCTCGCGCTTCTTGGCATAGCTCGCAATCACCCGGGCCGGATGGCGGATCAGGAACACATTGGTCAACCCGCGCATGAAACCCCGGTCGAATTCCGGCACCATGTGGAGTGTCATGTGTTTTTGGTAAAACAGGCTCTGTTCGGCGTTTAGTGACGCAAGACAGGCGCGTGCCACCGCGTCCGGGTCGGCAATCCCCGCCGCAATGACCTCATCGCGCATCGGATGATCAATCCCGGTGGTCTTGAGATAGGCGGCATAAAACGGCTCGTCCCAGACCTGACAATCACCGCGCGCGGCAAAGGAATACATCATCGCGGTCGACAGGTTGCGCGGGCCTGACCACATGGCAATGCGTTTGGGGTAGGGGGTCATGCGCCCACCAGTTGCTTGTAAAGCCCGCGCAGCCGTTCGGTCATGGGCCCCATCTGGCCGGTGCCGATCACCCGGCCATCAATCATGCCGACAGGGGTTTGCGCGCCGAAGGTGCCGGTCAGAAACGCCTCATCCGCCGAATAGGTGTCCACCAGCGAGAAATTGCGTTCAAACACCGGAATGTCATTGGCGCGGCAGAGGTCGATGACCTTCTGCCGGGTGATGCCGTTCATGCAGTAATCGCCCGTGCTGGTCCAAACCTGCCCCTTTTTCACGATGAAGAAGTTGCAGGCGTTGGTGGTGTTCACAAAACCATGCACATCCAGCATCAGCGCCTCATCCGCGCCGGCCTTTTCGGCGGCGATGCAGGCGAGGATGCAGTTGAGCTTGGAATGCGAATTCAGCTTCGGGTCCTGCGTCATCGGCAAGCCGCGCAGATGCGGCACCGTGGCCAGCCGGATCGGGCGCGGCAGTTTTGGGCGGCTGTGTTCCATGATGATCACCATGGTCGGGCCGCGCTGGCTGAGTTTCGGGTGTTGGAAAGGCCGCGTTTTCACCCCCCGTGTCACCATCAGCCGGGCATGGGCATCTGTCACCATGCCATTGGCCTTTTGTGTCTCTAACAGGGCGTTAGTGACGCTTTCTTTGGTCATTCCGATATCAAGATCAATGGCCTTGGCCGCCTCGAACAGCCGGTCGATATGTTCATCCAAGAAGGACCAGCGGCCATTGTAAAGCCGCACCCCCTCCCAGACGCCATCGCCCAACATGAAGCCGGAATCATAGACCGACACCATCGCCTCGGCCTTTGGCACGATGCGGCCATTCACCCAGATCAGGATGTTTTCATTGCGGGCGTCGTCTTCTGCCTGATGGGTTGAGACGTGGTCGGTCATCTAAGCCTCCTTCGGTTGGCGGCAGGCTATTGCGGCGGTGGGAAAAGGCCAAGGGGGCGCTTCACCTCTGCGTGACCTCACGCGCGGGTGAGTTGCGCGGGCGGCAAAAGCGGGCGAGCGTCGGCGCGGTGATATAAGGGAGTGCGCCGATGCGCCGTTTGGGAATTTTGCTGGCCATTGCCGCCATGGGGCTTTCGGGCGCGGCGCAGGCCAAGACTGAAAAGGCCATCGTTGCGGGTGGCTGCTTTTGGTGCGTGGAGTCGGATTTTGAGCCGGTGCCGGGCGTGATTGAGGTGGTTTCGGGCTATACCGGGGGCAAGCTGGAAAACCCGACCTATGAAAACCACGACGGCCATTATGAGGCGGTCGAGATCACCTTTGATTCCGCCAAGATCAGCTATGACGATCTGATCGCGAAATTTCTGCGCTCGGTCGATGTAACGGATGCGGGCGGGCAGTTTTGTGACCGGGGCAGCGCCTATCGCACGGCGATTTTCCCGCTGAATGCGGCGCAAACCGCCGCGGCAAAGGCCGCCATTGCCGAGGCAGAGGCGAGCTTGGGCAAAAAGGTGGTGACGCCAGTGCTGCCCGCTGGCAAGTTCTGGATCGCCGAGGCCTATCATCAGGATTATTACAAAGGCACCAATCTGGTGCTGACCCGCGCCGGGCCGAAAAAGCAATCAAACGCTTATAAATTCTATCGCAAAGCCTGCGGCCGCGATGCGCGTGTGCGCGAGTTGTGGGGCGATCAGGCGTTTCCGAAATAAGGCATCGGGGTGAGCGACGCGCCCACCCCGGGCCAAACCTTAGCCCACCTTGCAGGCCGCCATGACGGCCATGTTCAGAATGTCATTCACCGTGGAATTGGTGGAGCAGATCTGAATCGGTTTCGTCACCCCGGTGAGGATCGGGCCGATCACCGTGGCACCGGCCATTTCCTGCATCAGCTTGACCGAGATCGAGGCCGAGTGCCGCGCAGGGACCACCAGAATATTGGCCGGCCCGGTCAGGCGGCAGAACGGATATTGCGACATCACATCGGGGTTCAGCGCCACATCGACGGTCATTTCGCCTTCGTATTCGAAATCAACCTTCATGCGGTCAAGCACCTTGGGCGCGACATGCATTTTCGTGGCACGTTCGGACACCGGATAGCCAAAGGTTGAAAACGAGACAAAGGCCACCCGCGGCTCTAGCCCCAGATTGCGCGCCACACCTGCGGCCTTGATGGCGATGGTGGCCAAGTCATTCTCATCGGGCCATTCATGCACCAGCGTATCGGCGATGAGCACGATCCGGCCCTTGTTCAAGAGCGCGGTGACACCCACGGCCCCATCAGAAGCCTTGGCATCGAAGACATGGTTGATCAGGCTAAGAACATGCGCCGATTTGCGCGTGGCCCCGGTGATCAAGCCATCGCCATGCCCGTGTTGCAGCATAAGTGCAGAAAACACATGCCGATCCCGCGCGGCAAGGCGGTGGACATCGTGGCGGTCAAAACCGGTGCGTTGCAGGCGGTTATAGAGAAAATCCTTATACTGATCGAGATGGCGCGAATTGGCGGCATTGACGATTTCCAACTCGCGCATCGCATCGCCAAGGCCCGCGATGTCCAGCTTTTCCTTCACATCCGCCTCGCGGCCCACCACCAGCGCACGGCCAAGCCCGGCGCGTTGATAGGCGACGGCGGCGCGCAGCACGCGGGGATCATCGCCTTCGGCAAAGATCATCCGGGCTTGGGCCTGTTTGGCGCGGGCGTGGATGCCTTGCAGGATGCTGGCGGTCGAGTCCATCCGCGCCTTGAGCGTTTGCTCATAGGCCTTGAGGTCGATGATCGGGCGACGCGCCACGCCGGTATCCATGCCCGCCTTGGCCACGGCGGGGGGCACGACATAGATCAGCCGGGGGTCAAAGGGGGTGGGGATGATATAGTCGCGGCCGAAAGACAGCTTGCGGCCATAGGCCATGGCCACCTCATCCGGCACATCTTCGCGGGCGAGGGCGGCAAGTGCGCGGGCGCAGGCGATTTTCATCTCGTCATTGATGGCGCGGGCGTGAATGTCCAAAGCGCCCCGGAAAAGATAGGGGAAGCCCAGCACGTTGTTGACCTGATTGGGATAATCAGAGCGCCCGGTGGCGACGATGGCATCGGCGCGCACGGCGTGGGCCTCTTCGGGGGTGATTTCGGGGTCGGGGTTGGCCATGGCGAAGATCACCGGGTTGTCGGCCATGGATGCCACCATCTCGGGCGTCACGGCACCCTTGACGGAGACGCCAAGGAACACATCGGCCCCCACCATCGCCTCTTCCAAAGATCGGGCATCGGTGCGGGCGGCATGGGCGGATTTCCATTGGTTCATGCCCTCGGTGCGGCCTTGATAGATCACGCCTTTGGTGTCGCACATGATGCAGTTGTCATGGCGCGCGCCCATGGCTTTCAAGAGTTCAAGACAGGCGATGCCCGCGGCCCCTGCCCCGTTGAGGACGATCTTGCACTCTTCAATCTTTTTGCCGGTCATTTCCAGCGCGTTGATAAGGCCCGCCGCGCAGATCACCGCTGTGCCGTGCTGGTCATCATGGAACACCGGAATGTCCATGATTTCCTTGAGCCGCTGTTCGATGATGAAACACTCGGGCGCTTTGATGTCTTCCAGATTGATGCCGCCAAAGGTGGGGCCCATCAGGCTGACCGCCTTGATGATCTCATCCGCATCCTCGGTGTCGAGTTCGATGTCGATCGCGTTCACATCGGCAAAGCGTTTGAACAAGACCGCCTTACCCTCCATCACCGGTTTGGAGGCCAAGGCGCCAAGGTTGCCCATGCCCAGAATGGCGGTGCCGTTCGAGATGACCGCCACCATATTGCCCTTGACCGTATAGTCATAGGCCGTGGCCGGATTGTCGGCGATGGCCTGAACGGGAACCGCGACGCCGGGCGAATAGGCCAGCGACAGATCGCGCTGGGTGGCCATGGGGGTGGAGGCCACGATCTCATATTTGCCGGGGCGGGGTTCGAGGTGATAGGCAAGCGCCTCTTCGGGGGTGATTTTGGTTTTTGACATCCGGGGGCCATCCTTTTGCACGCCAAACGCTCTTAGCGCCCGAGAAAGGCTCTGCATAGACGCTGCATTCGGGCTTTTCGCCACAGTTGGGCTTTTGTAGGGTCGTCGGGACCAAGGGGAGAACACCGTGAGCGATGACACCGTCACGCCGATGATGGCGCAATATCTGGACATCAAGGCGCAGAACCCCGGCGCTTTGTTGTTTTACCGGATGGGCGATTTTTACGAGATGTTCTTTGAAGATGCCGTGGCCGCTGCCGAGGCGCTGGATATTGCGCTGACAAAGCGGGGCTTTCATCTGGGCGAGCCGATTGCGATGTGCGGGGTGCCGGTGCATGCGGCTGAGGGGTATCTTTTGTCCTTGATCCGCAAAGGCTTTCGCGTCGCCATTGCCGAGCAACTGGAAGACCCGGCCGAGGCGAAAAAGCGCGGGTCGAAATCGGTGGTGCGGCGGGATGTGGTGCGATTGGTCACGCCCGGCACCCTGACCGAGGACAGTCTGCTGGAGGCGCGGCGGCACAATTTTCTGGCCGCCTGGGCCGAGGTGCGGGATGAAGCGGCGCTGGCTTGGGCCGATATTTCCACCGGAGAGCTGCGGGTGATGCCCTGCCCGATGATCCGTTTGGCCCCGGAGCTGGCCCGGCTGGCCCCGCGCGAGGTTTTGGTGAGCGAGGCGCGTGAGCAAGAGGCGCTGCCGCTGATCGAAGACGCGGGTGCGGCGATCACCACGCTGTCGCGCGGCAGTTTTGATTCTGTGTCGGCGGAAAAGCGGCTGTGCGCGCTGTTTGGGGTGGGCTCGCTTGAGGCCTTTGGGACCTTTGACCGGGCGGAAATTTCGGCCATGGGGGCGCTGGTTGATTATCTCGACCTGACACAACGGGGAAAGCTGCCCCTGTTGCGCAGGCCGCTGCGCGAGGCGGCGGGCGGGGTGATGCAGATTGATGCAGCCACCCGGCGGAATCTGGAGATTACGCAGGCGTTGTCGGGCGGGCGCGAGGGGTCTTTGCTGGCCGCGGTGGATCGCACGGTGACGGCGGCGGGGGCGCGGCTGTTGGAGCGGCGCATTTCGGGGCCGTCGCGGGATCTGACGGTGATTTCTGCGCGGCTGGAGGCGGTTCGGTTTCTGAAGGATCAGCCGGGTCTGCGCGAGGGGTTGCGCGATGCCTTGCGCCGTGTGCCGGATATGGACCGGGCGCTGTCGCGGCTGGCGCTGGATCGCGGCGGGCCGCGCGACCTGACCGCCATCCGGGCCGGGCTTGCCGGGGCGCTGAGGGTGTCGGAGATGCTCGTCGTCGGCGTGCCGCCGCTGCTCGCGGAGGCAGGGCGGGCGCTGGTGGGGCATGACAGGCTGGCCGGGCTTTTGGAGGAGGCCTTGGTGGCCGAGCCGCCGCTTTTGGTGCGGGATGGCGGCTTTGTTGCCAGTGGCTTTGACCCGGAACTGGATGACACGCGGCGGTTGCGCGACGAGGGGCGCGGCGTGGTGGCGGGCATGCAGGCCGAGTATATCGCGCAGACCGGGGTGCAAAGCCTGAAGATCAAGCACAACAATGTGCTGGGCTATTTCATTGAGACCACCGCCACCCATGCGGAAAAGATGTTCTCGCCGCCCCTGTCGGAAACCTTCATTCATCGGCAAACCACGGCCAATCAGGTGCGATTCACGACCCTGCCGCTGAGCGAGATCGAGACGCGGATCTTGAACGCCGGAAACCATGCGGTCGAGTTGGAAAAGCGTCACTATGAGGCGCTGAGAGCCGCTGTTATCGCGCAGGCCGGGCCGATTGGCGCGGCGGCGCGCGCCTTGGCCGAGATTGATTTGACCGCCGGTTTTGCCGATCTTGCCGCCGCCGAGGATTGGGTGGAGCCCGAGATTGACATGAGCCACGCCTTTCAGGTGATTGGCGGGCGGCATCCAGTGGTGGAGCGCGCGCTGCGGCGGCAGGGGGCGGGGGCCTTTGTGGCCAATGACTGCGATCTGACCGAGGGCAAGACACCCGCGATCTGGCTTTTGACCGGGCCGAACATGGCCGGTAAATCCACCTTTCTGCGCCAGAATGCGATTATTGCGCTTTTGGCGCAGGCAGGCAGTTTCGTGCCGGCCCGCAAGGCGCATCTGGGGCTGGTGAGCCAGCTCTTCAGCCGGGTGGGGGCGAGCGATGATCTGGCGCGGGGGCGGTCGACCTTTATGGTTGAAATGGTGGAGACGGCCGCGATCTTGAATCAGGCGGATGATCGGGCCTTGGTTATTTTGGATGAGATCGGCCGGGGCACGGCCACCTATGACGGGCTGTCGATTGCTTGGGCCACGCTGGAACATCTGCACGGTGCCAACCGCTGCCGGGCGCTCTTTGCCACCCATTACCACGAGATGACCAATCTGGCGGGCAAGCTTGAGGGGGTTGAGAATGCCACGGTCGCGGTGAAGGAATGGGAAGGCGAGTTGATTTTCCTGCATGAGGTGAGGCGCGGGGCGGCAGATCGCAGCTATGGCGTGCAGGTGGCGCGGCTGGCCGGGCTGCCGGCTGCGGTGATCGAGCGGGCGCGGGCGGTTCTGGAAGCGCTGGAATCGGGTGAGCGTGAGGGCGGCGGGCGGCAAAAGGCGCTGATCGATGATTTGCCGCTGTTTCGCGCGGCCCCGGCGCAGGCGGCCCCGAAGCCCCCGGCGCAAGGCTCGGCGGTTGAGGGGCGGCTGAAGGCCGTGCATCCGGATGAATTGAGCCCGAAAGAGGCCTTGGCGCTGATTTATGAGCTTTGTGAGATGGCAAAGGGGGGCACATAGCCCCCCCCAATCCTTTGGATTAACCCGCCGTGTTGGACGACACGCCGACCTGTGCCGGGCGCAACAGGCGGTCATGCAGCAAAAAGCCCACCGACATGACCTGAATGATCTGCCCCGCCTTGGTGCCGGGCAAGGGGGCCTCGAACATGGCTTCGTGTTGCTGGGGATCGAAGGCGTCGCCAATCGCGGGTTCAATCGGGGCAACGCCGTGTTTTGTCAGGACATTGGTCAATTCGCGCAGCGTCAGCTCGACGCCTTCGATCAGGGCAGCCGCTTGGGTGCGGGTGTCATCGCTGGCCGCATCGAGCGCGCGCTTGAGATTGTCGAACACTGGCAAAAGATCGCGGGCAAGGCGTGAGCCGCCGTATTGCTCGGCCTCGCGCCGATCACGTTCGGCGCGCTTGCGGGAATTTTCAGCATCAGCCAAAGCGCGCATGAAACGGTCGCGCAGCTCATCACGTTCGGCGCGTAGGGCGTCCAATTCATCGGCGGCGATGAATTCTTCCAGAATTTCCGTCGCGGTCTCGGCGGTGTTGATGTCTTCGGGCTGCAAATTCTCTTGCACCATGGTCTGCTTCCTTCGTTGTCCTTTGGGCTAGCCCCTGCCGCGATCTGACAGAAGCTTGCCCACCAGCTGCGCCGTGTAATCGACGATTGGAACAATGCGGCCATAGTTCAGCCGCGTTGGTCCGATCACGCCGACGGCACCGATGATTTGTCGATCCGCGTTCATATAGGGAGAGACGACCAGAGAGGAACCAGAAAGTGAAAAAAGCTTGTTCTCAGAGCCGATAAAAATGCGCACCCCCTCGCCGCCTTCGGTCAGATCGAGGAATTCAGCGATGTCGCGCTTTCTTTCAAGGTCATCAAACAGGCGGCGGATCCGGTCAATGTCTTGGCTTTCGTTGGTTTCAGCCAAGAGATTCGAACGCCCCCGCACGATCAGGCGTTCGGGGTGGTCTTCTTGCGGCTGCCAAACCGCGATGCCGCTTTCGACCAGCTCTTGTGCCAAAGAATCAATCTCTTGTCGGCGGGCGGCGATTTCCTGGGCGATGCCCCGGCGCAATTCGGACAGGGTTTTGCCCTCGACAAGGGCATTCAGGAAATTGGCGGCCTCGCGCATCGAGGATGGCGTTTGGCCCGCCGGTGGCGTGATCATGCGGTTTTCGACATGGCCATTGGCAAAGACCAGAACCACCAAGGCGCGGTCGGGCGCAAGGCTGACGAATTCGATATGTTTGATCGCCGCATCCTGTTTGGGCGACAACACAACGCTGGCCCCGTTGGTGATGGCCGAAAGCGTGGTGCTGACGTGATCGAGCAGGGTCGGCACGTCTTTTTCCCCGGAGGCCAGCGCGGCATCCATCATCTCGCGGTCTTCGGCGGCCACTGAGCCCACCTCTAGCAGCCCATCCACAAAGAGCCGCAGCCCCTGCTGGGTGGGGATGCGGCCTGCCGAGACATGCGGGCTGTCCAAAAGGCCAAGATGTTCCAGATCCTGCATCACATTGCGCACGGTTGCCGCAGAGAGCCGTTCGGTCATGCTGCGGGTCAGTGTTCTGGAGCCGACTGGGCCACCCGAGGACAGGTAGCTTTCCACCACCCGCCGAAAGACCTCGCGGGAGCGGTCGTTGAGTTCGGAGAGAAGGTTTGCGCTGTCTGTCATGGCAGGTGATTATGGAAGCGGCGGGCGCAACGTCAATGAGGGTTGCATCACAAGATCGCTGTGCCCTATTTGGCAGCATCATTTCAGGAGAAAACCGATGCGCCCCTCGGCCCGCAAGCTAGACGAATTGCGCCATGTCGCGATTGAGATCAACCCGATGAAACATGCCGAAGGGTCGTGTCTGATCAAGATGGGAGAGACGCATGTGTTGTGCTCGGCCTCCATCGAGGAGAAAACGCCGCCGTTCTTGAAGAATACCGGGCTGGGCTGGGTGACGGCGGAATATGGCATGTTGCCGCGGGCGACGAATTCGCGGACGCGGCGAGAGGCTGCGGCGGGCAAGCAATCTGGAAGAACTCAGGAAATTCAACGGCTTATCGGTCGATCGCTGCGGGCATGCGTGGACCGGGCTGCGCTGGGTGAACGCCAGATTGTGATTGACTGCGATGTGTTGCAGGCCGATGGCGGGACGCGCTGCGCCTCGATTACCGGGGGTTGGGTGGCCTTGCGGCTGGCGGTCGATCGGTTGCTGAAAACAGGGGCGATCACCAGTGATCCGTTGATCGACTATGTTTCTGCGGTGTCTTGTGGGATCTATGCCGGCCAGCCCGTTCTGGATCTGGACTATGCCGAAGATTCCAACGCCGGGACCGATGGCAATTTTGTGATGACGGGTCGGGGCAAGTTGATTGAGGTTCAGATGTCGGCCGAGGGAAACAGCTTTTCGCATGATGAATTGCTGAACCTTCTGCAATTGGCAAAGACGGGCTGCGACGGCCTAGTTTCTGCGCAAAAAGCGGCCTTGGGCCTATGATGTCTCGGAAATTCACTGGGGATCATCTGGTGCTGGCCACCCATAACCAGGGCAAGGTGGACGAGATGGTCGCCTTGCTGGCGCCTTATGGGGTGCGGGTTTCCTCGGCGGCGGATTTTGGCCTTGAGGCGCCTGAGGAGACCGAGACAACCTTTGTTGGCAATGCGCGGATCAAGGCGCAATCGGTTGCCAAGGCCACTGGCCTTCCCGCTTTGGCGGATGATTCCGGGATCGCGGTTGATGCGCTTGGGGGCGCCCCGGGGGTCTACACGGCAGATTGGGCTGAGGGGCCGGAGGGCCGGGATTTCCTGCACGCCATGACGATGACATGGGACAAGGTCTGTGCCACGAAATCATCCCCTCCGTTTTCCGCGCGTTTTTGCTGCGCTTTGGTTTTGGCTTGGCCTGACGGGCATGAAGAGGTGTTCGAAGGCGTTGCAGAGGGGGAGATCGTCTGGCCGCTTCGCGGGGCGCTGGGTCACGGTTATGATCCGATGTTTCAGCCCTTGGGCCATAGCAAAACCTTTGCCGAGATGTCGGCCGCGCAGAAGAATGCGCTCAGCCACCGTGCGGCGGCCTTCCGGCTTTTGACCTCCGCATGTTTCACGTGAAACATTTTGGCCCAAGCGCTGCCGCTGGCCTCATTTTGCTTGGACGATAGCCGATGGATCCCAAATCAAGCGCGCAAGATCATCTGAACAGCCCTGGCGGCTTTGGCCTGTATATTCACTGGCCCTATTGCGAGTCGAAATGCCCCTATTGCGATTTCAACAGCCACGTTGCGACGAAAATTGACCAAGACGAATGGCTGGCGGCCTATCAGCAGGAAATCAAGCGCGCCGCTGAGGAAACCTGCGGTCGTATTCTGCAAACGATCTATTTCGGCGGCGGAACCCCCTCTTTGATGCATCAGGATGTGGTCGCCGGGATCATTGAAGCGATTCGGTCACATTGGCCAACCGTCAACGACCTTGAAATCACACTCGAGGCAAACCCCGGGTCCGTTGAAGCCGCGCGTTTTGCTGGGTATCGCCGGGCGGGCGTCAACCGCGTTTCACTGGGCGTTCAGGCGCTTGACGACGCATCGCTAAAATCCTTAGGCCGCCTTCACTCCAAGGCGCAGGCGATGGCGGCGCTGAACATCGCCCATCAGACCTTTGACCGGGTCAGCTTTGATCTGATCTACGCCCGACAGTTCCAATCGCTGCAAGATTGGCAGGCCGAGTTGACCGAGGCCCTCAGCCTCGCAGGCGACCATCTTTCGCTGTATCAACTGACAATCGAGGATGGCACCGCCTTTGCCGACCGCGCGGCGCGGGGGCGGCTGGCCGGGCTGCCCACCGAAAACCTGTCGGCCGATATGTATGAGATGACGCAAGACATCTGCGGTCAGGCCGGGCTTCCAGCATATGAAGTGTCGAATCACGCCCGCCCCGGCGCGGAATCGCGGCACAATATGATTTACTGGCGCGGTGGCGACTATGTTGGTATTGGCCCCGGCGCACATGGCAGGCTGACCTTGAAAGGCGGCCGAACAGCCACCGAGGCGCAGCGAAACCCCACAGCCTGGCTGCGCCAAGTCCAGAAGGGCATGGGCGGCGACGCGCTCCGCACCACGCTCGACCGCGATGAGGTGGCGCTGGAATATCTTCTGATGTCCCTTCGAACCAACGAAGGACTGGATCTTGCCCGCTATGAACAAATGGCCGGTCGGCCGCTCCCTGCCAACCGAATTTCCAGTCTGGCAGAGCTTGGCCTTCTTCGGGCAACCGATGGCCAGCTTCGCACAACACCCGCTGGCCGGCTGGTCTTGAACGGGGTTCTAAAAGAACTGGCCGCCGATTGATTCCGGCCCCAAGGTCAGTGACGCCTGATGCTTTCATCCATGGCAGCCCCCGACAGCGCAGAACACAGAAGGTCGAGCTGATCCAAGTTGTGATAGCTGACCGTCAATCGGCCACCGCCATCGGGACCATGGTCAATCTTGACGCCCATGTTCAGGCCCGCTGAAAGATCTGCCTCAAGGGCCCGCGTATCAGCGTCCTTTTCAACCCCAGCACGGGCGCGACGCGGCCGAAGACCTGCGACAGCCGATTTTCTGACCAATTCCTCGGTCTCGCGAACCGAAAGGCCCTTCCCCACCACCTTCAAAGCAATCTCCAGCGGATTCGGCAGCGTGATCAAAGCGCGGGCATGACCGGCCGACAGGCTGCCCCCCGCCACCATCGATTGCACCTCGTCAGGAAGCGACAAAAGCCGCAAAAGATTGGCAATATGGCTGCGGCTGCGCGACAGCGCCTCGGCCACCTTCTCTTGGGTATGGCCAAACCGGTCCATCAGCTGGCGATAGGCCAAAGCCTCTTCGATCGCATTCAGCTCGGCACGCTGAATATTCTCAATGATGGCGATTTCCAGAACTTCGGAATCGGAAAAATCACGCAGAATCGCCGGAACGGCATGAAGCTGGGCAAGCTGCGCCGCACGCCAGCGCCGCTCGCCTGCGACGATCTCATATTTCGTCGGGCCGGAAATTGCCCGCAAAATCAAGGGCTGGATGATCCCCTTCTGTCGGATCGAATCTGCCAGCTCTCGCAAGGCGGTAGGATCGAAATGGCGGCGCGGCTGATCGGGATTGGGCGCGATATCCTCAATCGGCACCATCATATCGGCACGCTTGGGCGCCCCGGGTTCTGCTTGGTCATGGGTCAAATTGATATCCGCCATCAAGGCAGACAGCCCCCGACCCAAGGCCCGACGATCAGATTTCTTTTCCATGGTCCTCTTCCTCAGGCTTGTTTCGGTCCGAAAGCGGGTTCCGCGCCAGAATTTCGCGCGCCAAGGCCCGATAGGCGACTGCGCCCTTTGACGCGGTATCATAGGTTAGAACGGGCTGCGCATACGAAGGCGCCTCGCTCACGCGCACATTCCGGGGAATGGTTGTCTTGAACACCAGATCGCCAAGCGCCTCACGCGCGTCACTTTCCACCTGCTGCGCCAAACGATTGCGCAGATCATGCATGGTAAGAACCACACCTTCGATGCGCAATGTCGGATTGGCCGCCTGACGGACCTCGCGAATGGTCAACATCAGCTGTGACAGGCCCTCAAGCGCGAAAAACTCGGTTTGCAGGGGCACCAGAACGGCATGACTGGCGACCAAGCCATTCACTGTCAGCAAGTTCAACGACGGCGGGCAGTCGATTAGAACGTAATCGACATCAAAGGGCGCCATATCGGGCTGGCGCAGGGCATCATGCAGCAAGAAACTGCGTTTTTCGCGCGACACCAACTCAATATCGGCGGAAGACAGGTCTGATGAGGCAGGGCAAAGCAGCAAACCGGGAATGCTGGTTTCCTGAACCACGGCAGAGATCGACACTTCATCGACCAAAAGGTCATAGGTTGAAAGCTGCCTTTGCGCCGGCGCCACACCCAAACCGGTTGATGCATTGCCTTGCGGGTCCAGATCGACCAGCAAAACCCGCGCGCCCTGCTCGACCAAAGCTGCGGCAAGGTTGATTGCCGTAGTGGTTTTCCCCACACCGCCCTTTTGGTTGACAATTGCCAGGATCCGCGGCGCAGAAGCGTCTTTATAATCATACATGCCGCAACCCCCTTAGAAACAAAATCGAAGCCCGGCTATCTGTAACACTCTCGGCGCGGTCAAGATCAAACTGCCAATCCTTCCGCGCCTCTTCGATCTCGGCCTCAAAGCTGGCGCCCTTCAGAAAGGCACAAACACCGCCCAAACGAACGTGACGCGCAGCGTAGCCACATAGCATCGACAAGGGCGCCAATGCACGGGCAGAGACCACGCAGGCGTTTTGCGGCGCCAGATCTTCGATCCGACAGTTATGAACGACCGTAGGCACGCCCAATTGGCGACTCGATTCCATCAGGAAAACGCTTTTGCGCCGATCGCTCTCCACCAATCCAAGGCGCAGATCAGGCCGAAGCTCGGACGCAAGGATCCCAATCACCATACCAGGAAATCCGCCCCCGCTGCCCAGATCCAACCAGCTTTTGTGATCCGGTGTCAGGCACCGAAAAAGCTGTATTGAATCAAGAATATGGCGGCTCCACAGATCACCAATCGTCGACTTGGCGACGATGTTGATCGACGGGTTCCACTTTATGACCAATGCGGCGAATTGCTCTAGCTTTCTAAGGCAAGCATCGGGCAGGGAATGGCCATCGCCAAGCGCTTGTTGAACCGCTGCAAGATCCATCATCTGCCGGCAGCCGCGCGTTTGGCTTTCTTGATATGCGCAAGGATCAACGCCAAAGCCGCGGGCGTCATCCCCTCGATCCGGCCCGCCTGCGCAAGGGTTTCGGGCCTGCGGGCCGACAGTTTCGACGCCAGTTCCCCCGACAGACCCGGCAAGCCCAGATATTCCAAATTGGCCGGGATCACCGCATTCTCCTCGCGGCGCATTGCGGCGATATCGTTGTCTTGGCGGTCAAGATATTGCTGATACAGCGCATCATTTTCGATTTGCGTGCGAATTGCAGGATCTATGTCCGCCGCGGCAGGCTCAAGCTGGTCAATTTGCTCTCGGGTCACACCCGGCATCGACAGCAACCGCAGCACGCTTCGCCGACCGCTGTCCATATTCACAGCAATTCCAACCGCCCGCAGATCTTTGGGCCCATGCACACTCGCACCCAGCAAGGTCCGACCCGCCTCAAGCGCCTCTCGCTTCTGGCCAAAGGCCCTTGCCCGCTCGGGGCGCACACAGCCCAAACCAATGCCCATCGGCGTCAGACGTTGATCGGCGTTGTCGGCGCGCAAGGCCAAGCGGAATTCGGCCCGCGAGGTGAACATGCGATAGGGTTCGGTCACGCCCCGGTGAATCAGATCGTCGATCAACACGCCGATATAGCTGCCAGCCCGACCAAAAAGCACCTTTTCCCCGCCCCTCGCATGGCTTGCAGCATTCAAACCCGCAACCAAACCCTGCGCTGCCGCCTCTTCATAGCCCGTTGTCCCATTGATCTGCCCGGCAAAGAACAACCCATCAATGCCGCGCGTCATCAAAGTTTGGCTCAACTCGCGCGGATCGAAGAAATCATACTCAATGGCATAGGCCGGCTGCAAAATCTTCACATTTTCAAGACCAACAATCGACCGCACATAGGCCTCTTGAACCTCAACCGGCAGCGATGACGAGATGCCGTTCGGATAAACCGTGTCATCGTCAAGCCCCTCCGGCTCGAGAAAAATCTGGTGCGAGGTTTTTTCGGCAAAGCGCACCACCTTATCCTCGATCGAAGGGCAGTAGCGCGGGCCAACCCCCTCGATATGGCCACCATACATGGCAGATAGGTGAATATTTTTCCTTACAATATCATGCGTTTGCTCATTCGTATGGGTCACACCACAGGCCACCTGCCGCACAAAGGGGCCCGCACTCAGGAATGAGAACAACGACGGCTCATCGTCGCCCGGCTGATTTTCAACCCGCGACCAGTCTATGGTTTTGCCGTCCAGACGCGGCGGCGTCCCGGTCTTAAGCCGGCCAGCCTTGAGGCCCAGATCGGCGATCTGCTCTGCCAGCTTGATGGAGGGCAAATCGCCCATCCGGCCGCCAGATGTTTTGGCGGTGCCGATGTGGATCAGCCCATTCAAAAAGGTGCCGGCCGTCAGAATACCCGTCCGGCCGGAAACAACCGAACCATCCGCCAGCTCAACGCCCGAAAACCGGCCGCCATCTAAACGCAATCCCGAAACCTCAGCCTCAAGGATTGTAAGGTTCTCCTCAGCCGCCAAAAGCTCTTGAATGGCAGCGCGATACAGCTTTCGGTCCGTCTGGGCGCGCGGACCCTGCACCGCTGGCCCCTTACGACGGTTCAGCAGCCGAAACTGGATCCCCGCCCGATCTGCCGCGCGGCCCATAATGCCGTCTAACGCATCAATCTCGCGCACAAGATGACCCTTGCCCAAGCCACCAATCGCCGGGTTGCAGGACATCACGCCAATGCCATCCCGCCGAAGCGTCACAAGCGCCGTCTTGGCCCCCATCCGTGCGGCCGCAGCCGCCGCCTCGGCACCGGCATGACCACCCCCAATGACTATGACATCAAAATGTTTCACGTGAAACATCCTCACTTTCCGATACAAAACCGCGAGAAGATCTCTTCAAGCAAGTCTTCAACGCCAACCCTGCCGATCATCATTTCCAGCGCAGCACCGGCCCTATAAAGGTCTGCGGCCGCAAGCTCAACAAGACCATGGCCCTGCAAAATCTGCTGCGCGGAGCCCAAACTCTCAATGGCGACAGACAAAGCATGACGCTGCCGTTCCCGAATCACAAGACTTGAACCACTGACACGATCAGCAAGAACCGCGCCAATTCGACCAATCAAATCATCAATCCCCTTGCCCGTCAGGCCAGACACCGTCCCTTGCGCATTTTCACGAAGATCGGCCTTCGCCAACAGGACTATATCCTCGGGCTGCGGGGCAATCGGCAAATCCTCATCGGCCTCCAACAAGAAAATCCGCAGATCCGCTGACTGGGCACGATCCAAGCCGCGCGCAATGCCGATCTGCTCGATCTGATCATCCGCCACCCTCAACCCTGCGGTGTCCAGCAGCGTAACGGCCAGCCCCATGATCTCCATCCGAACTTCGATCACATCCCGCGTCGTTCCCGCCAAATCCGAGGTGATCGCGGCCTCACGACCAGCTAAGGCATTCAAAAGAGTAGATTTTCCAACGTTCGGCGCCCCGACGATTGCAACCTCGAACCCATCCTTGATCCGCTCCGCCGCAGCCGCACCGGCCAGCTCCCGAGCCAAAGCTTCCTGAACATCCGCCAGCAAGGTCAAAGCCTCTTGCAGCACATCCTCGGGAATATCCTCATCCGAAAAATCAATGCTCGCCGCCAATAAGGCCGAGGCCCGCAAGATACCCTGACGCCAGGCATCCGCCTTACGGCCCAAATCCCCCGACATCACCGACATCGCCTGCCGCCGCTGCGCCTCAGTTTCCGCATCGATCAGATCGGCCAAACCTTCGATCTGCGTCAGGTCCATCTTGCCATTCTCAAGCGCCCGGCGACTGAACTCACCGGGCAAGGCCAAACGCAGGCCAGGCTGCGCCGACAGCGCCTGCAACACAGACCGCACCGTTGCGCTGCCGCCATGGGTTTGAAACTCGACACTCGGCTCGCCGGTATAACTGGCCCCCGCCTCAAAGACCAAGACCAGCGCTTCGTCCAAAACCTGATCGGCAAAACGGATCTGCCGCACCCCCGCCCGCCGGGGGCTGGGCAAGGCCCCGCACAAGGCCTCAGCCGCCGCAAAGGCCAAATCGCCCGACACCCGTATGACAGCAACACCAGCCTTCCCCCGGGCGCTCGCCAGGGCGAAAATCGTTTCCATCACACAACCCTTTGAAAAGAAATGCCAATCAGGCGTTCATCGACTCAAAGAACTCACTGTTAGACTTGGTCTGCTTCAACTTCGAGATCAGGAATTCAATCGCATCCGTCGTCCCCATCGGGTTCAAGATCCGCCGCAGCACATATGTCTTTTGCAGATCCATCTTGTCGACCAACAGATCTTCCTTCCTGGTGCCGGATTTCAGAATATCAATCGCCGGGAACACACGCTTGTCGGCGACCTTACGATCCAACACGATCTCGCTGTTGCCGGTGCCCTTGAATTCTTCAAAGATCACTTCGTCCATCCGGCTGCCGGTGTCGATCAACGCCGTCGCGATAATGGTCAGCGATCCGCCTTCTTCAATATTCCGCGCCGCCCCAAAGAACCGCTTCGGTCGCTGCAACGCATTGGCATCCACACCGCCCGTCAACACCTTGCCGCTCGAGGGCACCACCGTGTTGAAAGCCCGACCCAAACGCGTGATCGAATCCAGCAAGATCACCACGTCGCGCTTGTGCTCCACCAACCGCTTGGCCTTCTCAATCACCATCTCCGCCACAGCCACATGCCGCGTCGCCGGCTCGTCAAAGGTCGAGGACACCACCTCGCCGCGCACACTGCGCTGCATGTCGGTCACTTCCTCGGGACGCTCGTCGATCAACAGAACGATCAAATAGCATTCGGGGTGATTGGTCGCGATGGAATGGGCGATGTTTTGCAACAACACCGTCTTACCCGTCCGCGGCGGCGCCACGATCAAGGCGCGCTGGCCCTTCCCAATCGGACAAACCAAGTCGATGATCCGGGCCGAGCGGTCCTTCACCGTCGGATCCTCAATCTCCATCTTCAACCGCTCATCGGGATAAAGCGGCGTCAGATTGTCAAAATGCACCTTGTGACGCGCCTTTTCAGGGTCATCAAAGTTGATCTTTGTCGCCTTGATCAGGCTGAAATAGCGCTCATTCTCGCGCGGCGCCTGAATGACCCCCTCAATCGAATCCCCGGTCCGCAGCGAAAACTGCCTAATCATATCAGGGCCGACATAAATATCATCCGGGCCGGGCAAATAATTGGCCGAAGGGCTGCGCAGGAACCCAAACCCGTCCTGCAAGACCTCCAACACCCCATCGCCGCCGATTTCCCAACCTTCCTCGGCATGCTCTTTCAACAGCGAGAACATCATCTCGCCCTTGCGCATAGAGGGGGCGTTTTCAATCTCCCATTCCTCCGCCATCGCCAGCAACTCGGCCGGCGTCTTGGCTTTCAGATCGGCCAGATTCAAATGCTCAACAGTCATGGGAAACCCCTTGCATCGCCCGGTCAGGCGATCATCTCATCGAAAAAACAGGAAAGCGCTTCTGGCCGGACGGCCCACGCACAAGCGCGGTCTAAAACCGCCAGCCCATCAAGTCAAGCTTTGCGCTCTTGGCAAATGCTTAGAACTTCAAAACCACGGCAAAAACAATGGCCAACATCAAAACCGTCGGCACCTCGTTCATCATCCGGTAATCCCGCCCCGACATCGCGTTTTCTCCCGCCAAAAACGCCTTGCGCCGCGCCGCCAGCCACATGTGAAACACCGTCATCCCCACAACCGACAGCGCCTTCACCCAAACCCATACTGCATCCCAAACCACAATGCCGGGCGTCATCACCAAGGCCAGCCCAAACACCCAAGTCGCAATCATCGCCGGGTTCATGATCGCCTTCAACAAAAGCCGCTCTTGATGCTGAAACAGCAAATCCATCTCGCTGCCCGCCACCACGCCGCGCTTTTTCAGCCCTTCCACATGATAGACATAGAGCCGCGGCAAATAGAACAGCCCTGCCATCCAAGACATCACCGACACGATATGCAGCGATTTCGTCCAAAGATACCAATCCGCCAGAAAGCCGCCCATCTCACCCTCGCTGTTTTCTTCTTCTTAAAGAAAAAGAGTCTTAAAGATAGATGATGATGTAAGCCCTGTGAGTAACGGAATACAATGCATCATCCCCAAGCTTGCACACAAGGACAGCTCTGGGGATAAGATCTGTCCAACTTTCCAAATATGATATTTTTACATAAATATCAATTGTTTAACAGATAAAAACTGCCCACAGCCAGCCAATCGAAGCCCCGGTATAACCGCCAATCCCAACCCCGTCTCATCACTTGTCCCCTTGTGGGCAACCGCCGGCCATTGGCTTGACAACACGCCACTTACCAACGCCTGTGGTCCACACAGCGCCTAGCCACCAAATCATCCCCCGATTTCTTCAAAGCTTATCCACAGCTATGTCCCGCCCCCTGATCCTCGCCTCAACCTCGGCCATTCGCCTACAACTCCTGCAAAACACCGGGCTTGAGGTGTCACCAACCCCCGCCCGCGTTGACGAAGACAGCTTGCGCCATGCGCTTGAGGCTGAAGGGGCAACGCCCCGCGATGTGGCGGATGCCTTGGCCGAGATGAAGGCGGCCAAAATCGCCGCGCGCCACCCGCAGGCGCTGGTGCTCGGCTGCGATCAAGTGCTGGACTTCAAAGGCCAGATTCTCAGCAAACCCGAAACCCCGGATGCGGCCCGCGATCAGCTTTCAGCCCTTCGCGGCCAAACCCACAGCCTGTTGTCGGCGGCCGTTCTCTATGACGGCGGGCAGCCGATCTGGCGGCATGTCGGGCAGGCGCGGCTGACCATGCGCAGCTTTTCCGACGCCTATCTTGATGCCTATCTTGCGCGAAACTGGCCTGCGATCAGCCATTCCGTCGGCGGCTATATGTTGGAATCCGAAGGTGTCCGGCTCTTTGACCGCATCGAGGGCGATTATTTCACAATCCTTGGCCTGCCGCTCCTTCCCCTCTTGTCCTATCTGGCCACCCGGGGTTTTATTCCAGCATGACCAATCTTGCGAAAATCCCCCTTGCCGGCGTCATCGGCCACCCGATTGCCCACAGCCGCTCGCCCGCGCTGCACGGATTTTGGCTGCGCCGCTATGGGCTTTCGGGCCATTACATCCCCATGGATGTGGCCCCGGCAGATCTGGAAACCACGCTCCGCCATCTGCCTAAAATCGGCTTTGTTGGCCTGAACGTCACCCTGCCGCATAAAGAAGCGGTCTTGAAAATCGCCGATGTCATAAGCGACCGCGCGGCCCTGATTGGGGCAGCCAACACGCTGATCTTCCGCAAAGACGGCAAAATCCATGCCGATAACACCGATGGCTTCGGCTTTATTGCCAACCTGCGTCAAATGGCGCCCGGCTGGAGCCCACCCTCAGGCCCCGCGGCGGTCTTTGGTGCGGGCGGTGCCGCGCGTGCCGTCGTGGCCGCGCTGATCGAAGTCGGCGTTCCCGAGATCCGCATTGCCAACCGCTCGCGTCCCCGTGCCGATGCTTTGCGCGCTGATTTTGGGGCGAAACTTGTGGTCTATGACTGGCTCCGCCCCGCTGAGATGCTGGATGGCGCGACCACCGTGATCAACACCACCTCGCTCGGCATGGCCGGAAAACCTGACAGCCGCATTCCCCTTGATGGGTTGATGCCGGGCGCTGTGGTCAATGATCTGGTCTATTATCCCCTGAAAACCGCCTTTTTGGCCGAGGCCGAGGCGCAGGGTGCCACCATCGTGGATGGGCTGGGCATGCTGCTGCATCAGGCCGCGCCCGGCTTTGAACGCTGGTTCGGTCTAAACCCCGTGGTCGATGACGCGACCCGCCAAGCCGTGCTTGGCGCATGAGTGCGTTTCGTCTTGGCCTGACCGGCTCCATCGGGATGGGCAAATCGACCACAGCGGCGATGTTTGCCGCCGAAGGTTTGCCGGTTTGGGACGCTGACGCCGCCGTTCATCGCCTTTACGCCAAGGATGGGGCCGCCGTCGCGCCCATCACCGCGCTTTGTCCGCAGGCAAACACCCAAGGCGGGCTTGACCGTGCCGCCCTGAAAGACTGGATCAGCGTCGATCCAACCGCCCTGCACAGGCTGGAATCCATCGTCCATCCGCTTGTCGCGGCCGATCGTGATGCCTTCATCGCCAATGCCCGCGCCGATATCGTGGTTCTGGACATTCCCTTGCTCTTTGAAAAGGGCACCGAGGCGCAGATGGATGCCACGCTTCTCTGCACCTGCCCGCCTGATCTGCAAAAGGCCCGTGTTCTGGCGCGCGGTACCATGACCGAGGCGCAGTTTGACACCATCCTTGCCCGCCAAATGCCCGATGCCGAAAAACGCGCCCGCGCCACCCATATCGTCGAAACCCTATCGCTTGACAGCACCCGCGCCTATGTTCGCGCCCTGATCGCCCATATTCGCCAAGGCCGCCCCCATGCGTGAAATCGTTCTTGATACCGAAACCACCGGCTTTGAACCTTCCGAGGGGCACCGCATCGTGGAAATCGGCGCGGTTGAGCTCTTCAACCACATGCCCACGGGCCGCACCTATCACCAATACATCAACCCCGAGCGCGAAATGCCGAAAGAGGCGTTCGAGGTGCATGGTCTGGGCGACGAGTTTCTGCGCGACAAGCCGGTGTTCAAAGACATCGGCCAAGCCTTTCTGGATTTCATCGGCGATGCGAAACTGGTCATTCACAACGCCGCCTTTGACGTCAAATTCCTGAACTTTGAACTAAAGCGCATCGGTCTGCCCAGCATCGACTGGTCGCGCGCCATTGATACGCTGGCCATCTCGCGCCAAAAGTTTCCCGGCTCGCCAGCCTCGCTGGATGCGCTTTGCCGCCGCTTTGGCGTTGATAACTCGGCCCGTGAAAAACACGGCGCGCTGTTGGACAGCGAAATTCTGGCCGAGGTCTATCTAGAGCTGATCGGCGGTCGGCAGCCCGATTTCGGCCTTGCCACACAGGCGCAGAAATCCGGCCTTGATGCCAGCGGTCAGCCCGATGGCTGGCGCCCGCGTCCCCGCCCCGAACCGCTTGCCCCCCGCATCACCGAAGAAGAGGCCGCAGCCCATGCCGCTTTGCTGGCCAAGCTTGGTGCCGCGGCGATTTGGGCCAAGCGGGCTTAACAAAAAACCGGCCCCGAAGGGCCGGCTTTCATCAAGCGGTCAATTTGCCAGCGGCTCTGCCGGCGCTTGGGCCTGCGCGCGGCGCTGCATTTCCTGCCGATACAGGGCCAGAAAATCCACCGTATCGATGTTCAGCGGCGGGAAACCACCGTCACGCGTCACATCCGACACAATCCGGCGCACAAAGGGGAAGAGCATGCGCGGGCATTCGATCAACAAGAACGGATGCAACTGATCCTCCGGCACGCCTTCCACATGGAAGACCCCGGCATAATCCACTTCCAACAAGAACAGCATATCGCCATTGGCCTTGTTCTTCGATGTCACCTTGAACTTGGTGACAATCTCGAACTGATGCTCTGCCTGCCGCTTGCGGGCATCAAGGCTGACAGCCACCTGAATGTCGGGCTGCACATCGCTGCCGGTAATGCCCTTTTGGGCCACCATGTTTTCAAAAGACATGTCGCGCACATATTGCGCCAGCACAGACATGCGAATTTGCGGCACACCGCCGTTTTCCTCGGCCATTCCCGGAACTCCTAAAACCCGTTTGGCCGCTTTCCTAGCAGGTCAGGCGCGCCGCCTCAATGGCGGGTCCAGCCCGAGGGCGGAAGCCGGTCATCGTGGGGCTCAACCACCACGGTGTAATCTGCCTCAACCACCTCATCTTCATGGGTGGCACCGCTGCGAAACACAAAACCCCGCGCGGCCAGACGCTGGCCCACCAGCGCGATCACGATCTTTTGCACCAAGGGCAGCAACACCAAAAGCCCCAGACCGCTGGTCAAAAACCCCGGCAGCATCAAAAGCACCGCCGCCAGCACCCGAAACCCACCGCTGGCCACCTGTTGCAGCGGATTTGCCCCCCGCCGCGGTGCCTGCACAGGCCCTTGGCGCAGCACCGCCACCCCCAGCATCGACGACGCCAGCACAAAGCCCAGCGTCCCCCACAGGCCCAAAATCCCGCCAAGCGTGACAAAAAGCCCGATTTCAACCAGAGGTATCGCCAGAATAAGCGCAAAAGCCCACATGTTTCCGTTCCTTTGGCGCTGCAAACTGGACTTGCGCAGGCGCAGTCCCTACATAAGCTGTCAACGCCCAAACCGCCAACCCTTTGGGCAAAATCGTGCCGAGGTCGAAATGAACTCTTCTTTGTTGCAGCTTCTGGTCCTTGCTGGGGTCGCCGTTTTCCTCATCCTAAAGCTGCGCTCTGTCTTGGGAACGCGTGAGGGGTTTGAAAAACCCCCGATCCCGCTGGATCAGGCCCGCCCTCGTGCCAATCAGAAATTTGAAGTAATCGAAGGCGGCCTTGACCGCGACATCACCGATCATGTCGCCGAGGGTTCGGATGTCGCCCGCGCCTTGGCTGCAATGAAACAGGCCGAACCGGGCTTTTCGGTGTCGGAATTTCTGGGCGGGGCGCGCGGCGCTTATGAGATGATCCTGATGGCCTTTGAACGTGGCGATCTTGACAGCATCCGCCCCTTCTTGAACGACGAGGTTGAGGCCAGCTTTGCCCAAGCCATCAATGCCCGCGAACGTCAGGGCCTGACGGTCGAGGCGAATTTCATCGGCCTGCGCGAAATGACCATCGCCGAGGCGGAATTCGACAGCACCTCGCGCACCGCAGAAATCACCATGCGCTTTATCGGAGAGCTGACCACCGTGGTCCGCAATGCCGCCGGCGAGGTGGTTGATGGCCACCCCACCAGCCCCAAGCGCCAGCGCGATGTCTGGACCTTTGCCCGCCGTATGGGCGTGCAAGACCCCAACTGGCAGCTTGTGGCCACCGGGGACTGATGCGTGCGGCGCGGGCCTTTCGCTGGTTGGCGCTTGCCATGACCGTGGCAGGCCCCGTCTCGGCGCAGATGCTGGATTTTGAACAGCTTGAAGGCTGGGAAACCGACAATCACCGCGCCGCGCTGGTCAGTTTTCTGGAAACCTGCGACAGGCTGGAGGGCCCCGATTGGGAACCCATCTGCGCCTTTGCCGCCGATGCCGGGGCCTCTGACGCCTCGGCCAAGGCGTTTTTTGAACTGTTTTTCAAACCCGTCATCGTGGGCGATCCGCCTGCACTTTTCACCGGCTATTATGAGCCGGAACTGAACGGCTCTCTCACCCGCAGCCCGCGCTTTGCCTATCCGATCTATCGCCGCCCCCCCGAATTGACCGATGGCCAAGTCTACCATGACCGCGCCACGATTGAGGGCGGCATCCTGCGCGGCCGGGGTTTGGAAATCGCATGGCTGGAAGACCCGGTCGAGGCGTATTTTCTGCAAATTCAAGGCTCTGGCCGTATCCGGCTACCGGATGGAAAGGTCATTCGTGTCGGCTATGCCGGGCGTAATGGCCATGGCTACCGCTCGATCGGGCAAGAGATGATCCGCCTTGGCACCCATACGCCCGATCAGCTTTCGGCACAGGAAATCCGCGCTTGGGTGCGGGCCAATGGGCGGGCAGGCAGCGCCATGCTGAACCGCAACCCGTCTTATGTGTTTTTCCGCAAACTGGCCGATCTGCCCGCCGAAAAGGGGCCGATTGGGGCGATGGGGCGGTCGATCACCACGCTGCGCTCGGTTGCGATTGACCCCGCCTATACGCCCTTGGGCGCGCCGGTCTGGGTGGAAAAGAACGGCCGCGATCCCATTCGCAGCCTGATGGTGGCACAAGACACCGGCGGCGCGATCAAGGGGCCGCAGCGCGCTGATATCTTTTACGGCACCGGCGATGCGGCGGGCGATGCCGCCGGCACCGTCAAGGATGATGGCCGGATGATCGTGCTTTTGCCGATCGACCGCGCCTATGCCATGCTGCCCGAGGGCTGATCCATGGCCCGCCGTCGCACCCTTCGCCCCGATGAACAGGAAATCTGGGCCGCCGTGGCGCGCACCGCCACGCCCTTGCATCCGGGCCGTCAGCTCTTTCTGAAAGAGGTGGACACCGCGCAAAACGCCGTGCCCGTCCACCCCGATGGCCCCACACCACACGGCCACACCCACCCGCGCCTGCCGCTGTTTCATCTGGGCCAAAAGGCCCGCGTTGCGCCAAAAATCGACCTGATCCCGACGCCAGCCCAGGCGCTGGCCGCTGCGCCCTTGCAGATGGATGCTAAGACCCACGGCAAGATGACGCGCGGCAAACTCACCCCCGAGGCGCGGATTGACCTGCACGGCATGACCCTGTCCGAGGCGCATCCCGAACTGATCCGCTTTATTCTGAATGCGCAATCCGATGGCGCGCGGCTGGTGCTGGTGATTACCGGCAAGGGGCGGCGTGGCGAAGACCTTGGCCCCATCCCGCAGCGCATGGGCGTTCTGCGCCATCAGGTGCCGCAATGGCTGCGCCTTCCGCCCTTGGGTCAGGCGGTTTTGCAGGTGTCTGAGGCGCATCTGCGTCATGGCGGATCGGGCGCCTATTACGTCTATCTGCGCCGCCGCTAGGCGCTATTGGTTTACCTCATCGGCAATCTGGACCACCGGGCGCAAGATGATCTGTGTGGCGTTTTGCACCGTTAACACGGCACCGGGCAACAGACCCACCCGCCGCGCGCGGTCATCCTCAAACGCGCCTTCGATCTGGCCGATATTGTCGATCAACCGGATCAGCGCCGGGCTGTCGCCCAAGGTGAAATGCCCCGCCCCGCTGCTGAAATTGCCCACATCCAGAAAGGTCACCTTCAGATCGGCCAAACGAGACACATCCGACAAAGACCCCAGCCGCTCACTCTCTCCGGTCAGCCGTGCCGACAGGCCCAAAAGCCTGTCACGATCCGACCCGAAAATCAAAAACGGTTCAGGCAGGGTGCCAATGGCCGCCGCCTGAGAGCGGAACACATCCACATCAATATCGGGCGAAATCAGGATCACGCCGCCAACCCGTCGCAAAGCTGCCTCATCGCCGCGAATGGCGGTCTGGCGCAGCGCCTCCATCGCAAGACCCGACCCCATGGAATGCGCGACCAGCAAAATCCGCCGCGCCCCGGCGGCAGACACTTCATCAATCAGCTTTTCCAACCCATCGCGGGCAAACAGCGCCGAATCCCGATCATAGACATAGCCCAGCGGTTTCGCGGCCGAGGGCCAAGCATAATGCACCACCGCACCGGGCAGGTTCAAATCATGCGAAAACTGCGCCACGCGATAGACGCCCTCGGCGAAATTGTTGTTATAGCCATGCACGAAAATCACGGCCTCATGGCCGTTCAGCGCCAAATTGCGTTTCAGGTCGGCGCGAAAATCTGGGTCTGATGGGTAAAGCACCTGCTTTGTCGTCAGAAAATGCCGCGCGGGGTTGGCGGTTTCAAACCGGCTGGGCCAATTGATTTCACCCCGGTCTCGTTGCGGCGGGATCGAAACATCCAACCGCGCAAAGCGCATGTCCTCGCTGCGCTTCGGGCCAAAACCCTCTGCCTCCAACGCCCGCGTGGTGCCGATGAACACCGGGGTGACATTTCCGATCTGCGCCGCCTCGGGGCTATAGGTGATCGCCCCACGCGGGCTGCACCCGATCAGAAGGGTCAGCGCCACAAAGAGAAAAGCGCGCGTCACAGCACATAGCGCGAGATATCGGCCGACCGCGACAAGGCCCCCAGATGCTGTTCGACAAAGCCCGCATCCACCGTCACCCTGTCGCCGCTGCGGTCAGGCGCGGTAAAGGACAGCTCCTCAAACACCCGCTCCATCACCGTATAAAGCCTGCGCGCCCCGATGTTTTCCACGCTGCGATTCACCTCGGCGGCAATCCGCGCCAGCGCGGCAATCCCCTCGGGCGTAAAGGTGACGGCGACATCCTCGGTCGCCATCAGCGCCGAATACTGCCGGGTCAGCGCGTTGTCCGTCTCGGTCAGGATGCGCACGAAATCTTCTTCGGTCAGCGGGGCCAGTTCCACCCGAATGGGCAAACGGCCCTGCAATTCCGGCAAAAGATCGGACGGCTTGGCGATGTGGAACGCACCGGAGGCGATGAACAGGATATGGTCGGTTTTCACGGGGCCATATTTGGTGGAAACCGTCGTGCCCTCGATCAGCGGCAAGAGATCGCGCTGCACGCCTTCACGGCTGACATCAGCCCCCCGCGCATCAGACCGGGCACAGATCTTGTCGATCTCGTCCAGAAACACGATGCCGTTTTCCTGCACCGCTTCCAAGGCCGCGGCCCTCACCGCCTCATCGTCCAAAAGCTTGTCAGCCTCTTGCCCGATCAACAGATCATAGCTGTCGGCCACCGTCACCCGCTTGCGCGTGGTGCGTCCGCCAAAGGCCTTGAACAGATCATTCAGCCCCTGCATCTGGTTTTCCATGCCCGGCATCATCCCGAACATGCCCTGAGGCGCCGCCGAATCCTGCACCTCGATCTCGATCATGGTGCTGTCCAACTCGCCGCGCTTCAGCTTGCCGCGAAACATCTCGCGGGTTTGTTCGCGGGCATCCTTGCCCGCCAGCGCCTCGATCACCCGCTCTTCGGCGGATTTTTGGGCGCGGGCTTTTACCTCGTCGCGCATCCGGGCGCGGGTGTCGATCATCGCGGCATCCACCAGATCACGAATGATGCTGTCCACATCGCGACCAACATAGCCCACCTCGGTGAACTTCGTCGCCTCGACCTTCAAAAACGGCGCGCGCGCCAGCTTGGCCAGACGGCGGCTGATCTCGGTCTTGCCCACGCCGGTGGGGCCGATCATCAGGATGTTCTTGGGGTAAACCTCATCGCGCAGATCATCGCCCAATTGCTTGCGCCGCCAGCGGTTGCGCAGCGCCACGGCCACGGCCCGCTTGGCCTCACGCTGGCCGATGATGTGGCGATCCAGTTCCGAGACAATCTCACGCGGGGTCAGGTTGGTCATTTCGAAATCACCTCCACGGTCAGGTTGCCATTGGTGAACACGCAAATCTCGGCGGCAATCGCCATGGCTTTGCGGGCAATCTCCTCGGCGGGCAGATCGCTGTGCATCAACCCGCGCGCGGCGGCCAGCGCGAAATTCCCGCCCGACCCGATGGCGGTGACGTCATGTTCGGGTTCCAGCACATCGCCCGCACCGGTGATGACATAAAGATCGGCCCCATCGGTGACAATCAGCATCGCCTCAAGATTGCGCAGGTATTTGTCCATCCGCCAATCTTTCGCCAGCTCCACACAGGCGCGGGCCAATTGCCCCGGCGCGCTTTCCAGCTTTTTCTCCAGCCTTTCCAGAAGGGTAAAGGCATCGGCGGTCGATCCGGCAAAGCCGCAAACCACATCATGCCCCCCCGGCGACAGCCGCCGCACCTTGCGCGCGCTGCCCTTGATCACGGTGTTGCCAAGGCTGACTTGCCCATCGCCTGCCACCACCACCTGACCGCCGCGCCGCACCGCCAAAATCGTGGTGCCGTGCCAGCCGGGAAATTTGTCGTCTGCCATCATCTGCTCCTGTGCCTTTGGCCAATATGAAAGGCTGGGCCGGGCAATTCAACCGCCCCCGCCGAAACGGCGCTTGCCGCGCGCGCCTGAACTTCGCACATTCACCACATGCGTGATTTAAAGCTTTTGCATTTTCATCTTGATGCCCATTTGCGGGCCAGACATGCCGCCGGAACGGGGGGGATGCTCAATCAGGTCACCGATGCGGTGCAGGCGGCGGGCTGGCAGGTGAACATTGCGTCCCTAGAAGACACCGAGGGCCGCCCAAAGGCAGCGGGCTATCATCTGGTTCTGAACCTGCCCGTCTGGGGGCCGCGCTGTTTAAGCCTGCGCAAAACCTATCGTGACCCGTTTTGGAAGATCGAACACACCAATGACCGCTGGGATTACGAAATTGCCAGCATGTCCTTTGATCCAGCCGCGATCAAAGCCGGTTTCAACGGGTTCATGGGCTATTGGCGGCCCCGCTTTTTGGGCGATGCGCCGCCCGCGCAGGGGTTAGGGCCATTTATCTTTGCCCCCCTTCAGGGCCGATTGACCGACCGGCGGCATTTCCAAGCGCTGTCGCCCATCGACATGCTGCGCGCCACGCTCAAGGCAGACCCTGACCGCCGGCTGATCGCCACGCTTCACCCGCGCGAGGTTTACAGCGCCTCTGAGCGGCTGGCGCTGGACCAATTGGCCGACGACGAGCCGCGCTTTACGCTGGCCACCGGTGACAGCCTGCCCTTGGTCAAGGCTTGTGATTACATCGTGACGCAAAACTCATCCGTCGCGGTGACGGGCTATTTTGCGGGCAAACAGGCGGTGCTTTTTGGCCAGATCGATTTTCACCACATCGCCGGATCTGTGCCGCGGGACGGGCTAGAGGCGGCCTTTGCCCGAATGCGCCAACCGCCCCCCGATTTTGCGCGCTATCTCTATTGGCTGCTGGAGCTGAACGCGATCCGCACTTGGGATGCGGCGGCCCAAGACAAGATCCGCGCACGTCTGGCGCATTTCGGCTGGCCGATCTGAATGCAAAAGGCACCCCGAGGGGTGCCTTCACGCTGCGCGATGGGCAGGGTTTAGATCGAGGATTGAATCCAAGTGGCCAGCGCCGCCTTGGGGGCCGCGCCGATCTTGTTCGACACCACTTGCCCATCCTTGAACAAAAACAGCGCCGGAATCCCGCGCACACCCAGAACGGCGGGGCTGTCGGGGTTCTCGTCCACGTTCACTTTCACGATCTTGACCTTGCCCGCGTATTCGGCGGCCAATTCTTCCAAGGCCGGGCCGATCTGGCGGCAGGGGCCGCACCATTCGGCCCAGAAATCGACCACAACCGGAATATCCGACTTGCGGACTTCGGCATCAAAGGTGGCGTCGGTGACGGCGATGGTATTGGCACCCATGGCGGGACTCCTGCGAAAATTATCAGGGGCCGAAGCTAGGGATGCGGCGCGGCAACGTCAAGGGAGCATGGCGCGCGCCAATGCCGCAGTCACGTGATCGGGATCGAGCGGCATCAACGTGGCGCTGCGCGTCCACAAAATCGCGGGCTGAATGCGCCTGTCGGGGTAAATCAGCGCCAAGGCGGCCACATAGGCCCCCATCTGCCGCAAAATTCCCTCTGGCACGGCGCTGGGCGTGGCGGGCAGCTGACTGTTGGATTTGAAATCGACCACATGCACAAGATCGGGGCCGATCACCAGCCGGTCAATCGTGCCTTGGAACAGCTGGCCGTTGATCTGGGCGGCAAAGGGCGCTTCGGCCAGACTGTCGGGGCCGAAAAGCCAGCCCAGATCGGGGGTGTCAAGCAGCCGCGTGGCCTCGTCCAAGGCATCGGCAGACAGGGCGGGGTCGGCCACCAGTGCTGCGGCGGCGCGCGGCCAGTCGCCGCGCGGGATCAGCGGCAGATGTTCCAGCAAAAGATGCACCGCCATGCCGCGCGCCTTGGCATCCTCTTCGGACAGGGTCAGGCTTTCCCCCGGCAAAGCCTTGGCCCCGCCAAGGGCCGAGGGCGACAAGGGCTGTGCCGGGCGCGGCTCGGCCGTGGCGGGCGTCAGCGCCCAAGGCGCAAGCGTGCGGGTGGAGAGGGGGGCCGCGGCCTGCGGCGTCACAGGATCGGGCCAGACACCGTTTTGCAGCCGCAAGACCCCGCCCGCCATCCGTTCAGCGCCCAAGCTGTGCATCGCCCGCTCTACCAGCCGATACCAGCACCAGTCCTCAATCGGCTTTGGCTCGGGTGATTTGCCGCCGGTTTCGGTTTTCGCCTCACCCGCCCCGGCCACGATCAGCAATGTCCGGGGGCGCGTCAGCGCCACATACAAAAGCCGCGCGCTTTCGGCGGCCTGATCGGCCTTGCGCAGCGCGCGGGTGTTGCGAATGACCAAAGGCGAGGCGTCGGCGGGGGTTTTCCACACTGGCAACCCCGCGCCAAGCTGGTTGGCGGGCAGGCGGTAAATCTCATCGCGGTCGCGCGGGTTGCGATCGGTGGTGTCGGGCAAGATGACAATCGGCGCCTCTAGCCCCTTGGCACCATGCACCGTCATCACCCGTATCTTGTCGCCCGCGCTGTCCATCTGACGCTTGACCGTCACCTCATCGGTTTCCATCCAGATCAGGAATCCCGTCAGACTGGGCACATCCGATGCCTCATAGGCCAAAGCCTGTGACAACAGCTCATCAATCCCATCTTCGGCCTCATCGCCCAAGCGCGCCAAAAGGCGCGCGCGGCCCTGATGGCGGGTCAAGGCGCGGTCCAACAGATCAAAGGGGCGCAGGAAATCGGCCTGATCGCGCAGATCGCGCAGCATGGCCACCGTTTCGGGATGGCTGTCATCGTCGCGCAGCCGCTCCCATAAAAAGCCCTTGCGACCATGGGCAAGGCGGTAAAGCGCGTCCTCGCTCCACCCACAAAGGGGCGAGCGCAGAACCGCCGCCAGCGACAGATCATCCTCAGGCGTGGCAAGGAAGGACAACAGCGCCGCCAGATCCTTGACCGCCAGTTCCGCGCCCAACTTCAACCGATCTGCCCCGGCAATCGGCAGCCCCTCGGCCTTGCAGGCGCGAATGATCTCGGAAAACAGCGCCGATCTGCGCTGCACCAAGATCAGCACATCCCCCGCATGCATGGCGCGCGGAATGCCCTTTTCATCGGGAATTTGCGTGCCAACCGCAATCAGGCGGCGGATTTCGGCGGCCAGTTGATTGGCCAATTGCGCCGTGTGATGCGTCTCGTTGACCAGATCGACCGGGTCATCCCAGTTTTCATCGTCTTCCGTCTTGGTCGGCTCGATCAGAGGCCACAAATCCACCCGGCCCGGCAAATCGGCTTTAAAGGCGATGTGGTCGGGGCTGTGGCCCAAAGCGCGCTCAAACCCGCGCGCAAAGGTTTCATCCACCAGCCGCAAAACCGCCGGGGCCGAGCGGAAGGAATAGCGCAGCTCCATGTTCTGAAACTGCTTTTGCACGGCCTTGAATTTGCTTTTGAACAGCGCGTGCTTGTCATCAAAGGCGGCCACATCGGCGCCCTGAAACGAATAGATCGACTGCTTTTTATCGCCCACCACAAACAGCGTGCGGTCGCGGCCGGGATCGCTGCCCTCGCCCGAGGTGAACTCTTCGGCCAAAAGCTCGATCACCTTCCATTGGTCGGGCGAGGTGTCTTGCGCCTCGTCCACCAGAATGTGATCAATCCCGCCGTCCAGCCGGTAAAGCACCCATTGCGCGACCGACCGATCGGTCAGCAAGCCTTTGGCGCGGGCGATCAGGTCATCAAAATCCAGCCAACCCCGCGCCGATTTCGCGCGGTCATAAAGCGGTAAAAACGCTGCTGCAAAGCGGTGCAGCGCAAGGGTCTTTTGCACGGCCTCAAGAGCCAGCCGCCGGGGCCTTGCCTGCTCGACCCGGCGCATCAGCGCGTTCAACGCCTCCATCCGATGCCCAAAGGCCGCCCGCGCGTCTTTGGTGGGAAAGCCGTCAACCTTGGCCGTTTCGCGCTTTGAAACCTCTTTGACCTCGTCGCTGTGCAACAGCAGTTTTTCCAAAACCACCAGATCCGACAGGGATGGTTCGGCAAGGTTCAGCGCGCCAAGCCGCGCAGCGGCCTTTTGGTCATTTGCGCCGCTTGCCAAAAGAACGGGCAGAAGATCGCGGATCAGATCGGCCTCATCGCCAAGAAAGGTGTCCGCCAAAAGCCGCGTCAGGCTATCCGCAGGATCAATGCCAAACCAAGGCTTGGCCGCCGCCGCGTTCAGAGGGCCAGAAAACCCATGCCGCGCGGTGGCGACCTGTTCCATCAGCGCGGTGAAATCCTCGCCCGTGTAGATGCCCGCGATTTCGGCCATCACTTCTGGGGCGGCAGTCTGGGCCATTTCCTCGACGATCTGGGCGCGCAGCAGGCGTGCGGCGCGGTCGTCCAGTTCGGAAAACCCCGGTGAGATTTTGGCCTCCAGCGGAAAGCGGCGCAGCAGCGTGGCGCAAAAGCTGTGGATCGTCTGAATGCGCAACCCACCGGGGGTTTCCAGTGCCCGCGCAAAAAGACGCCGCGCGCGGGCCAGATCCTCGGCCACAAAGCGCGGCCCTTCGCCCAGCGCGGTCAGATCCTCGCGCAGCTTGTCATCGGGCTGCATGGCCCAACCGCCCAGCCGGTCGAACAGGCGGTTTTGCATCTCGGTCGCGGCGGCCTTGGTATAGGTCAGGCACAAGATGCGCTGCGGCTCGACGCCGCGCAGCAAGAGCCGCGCCACCCGGTCGATCAGCACGCGCGTCTTGCCAGAGCCGGCATTGGCGGCAACCCAAGTGGTGGCGGCGGGGTCTGCGGCCTGAATCTGCCGCTCGGTCGCCTCGTCTTTCGAAATCATGCGCCGCCCTCCTCGCCAACATCCTGCGGATTGGCGCGGTCGGTCATCTGCCATTCGCCATAGCGCGCAAGGTGGTCATAATCGCCTTCGATCCGGTCGGAAAACACCGCGCGCCGCGCGGTATAGCCTGTGTCGCGCTGGCCATAACGGGTGATCAGGCGCACGAACCTGTCCCATTCGCGGTCAAGATCGACCTTGCCTTGCGGGGTTTCCACCGCCTTCTCGCCCGATCCTAAACCGATATAGCTGAAACTGGCCACCTCTCGCGGGCCAAGGGCGGCAAAGCCGCCGCGGGTCACCATGGCGGCGGTCAGGCGCAACTGCTTTTCGTAAACGTCCTGCTGTTTTTCTGTTGGCGGCGTGCCGGTCTTGTAATCAATCAAATGCACGCGGCCATCGGGCAGGGCGTCAATCCGGTCGGGCTTGCCCGTCAGGGTAAAGCCGGGCGGATCAATCCGCAAAGCGCCGGGGCTTTCCAGAACCACAGGTGTGCCGCCATGCTTGGCGTCATGGGTTAGGAAATGTTCGGCCGCGCGTTCCAGCCGGGCCAGCCACAAGAGCCGCGCCGCAGGAAAGGGGGTGCCGGTTGCCAAGACATCGGCGGCGGTGGACAAGAGCCGCGCCCGCGCCTCGGCCCGATCTTCCTGCGCGGGGCGCTCGCGGACAAAGCGTTCCAGAATGTCATGCAAAATGCTGCCCCGGTCGCGCGGGTCAGGCGTGGCGCGCAGCGGATCAAGCGGGCGCAGGCGCAAGACATGGCGCGCGTAAATCGCAAAGGGATCACGGATCAGCCGGGTGATTTCGGTGAGCGACAGCTTGTCAGGGCGCGCGGCCAAAGGTGGGCGCGGCGCGGGACGCTTGGCCGGTTGAAAGGCCGGGTTTGCGACAAGCTCGGGCGTGGGCCGGTCCAGCGCTTGGGCCATTTCCACCCAAGCCTGCCCACGTGATTTCATCGCCTTGAGTGCCTCTTTCCCGCGCTGATCCGGCAGCCCGGACATGAGGTTTTCCAATCGGTTCAGCCAGCGCGACGGCACGGTTTGCGCCTCGGCGTCGCGGGCGGCGCGCGACAAGACCACGCGCGGTGCGGCAATGGCCTGCTGAAAATCATGCGCCGAAAGGCCGATCTGGCGTTCGGGCAGCAAAAGGCCGGCCTCTTTGCGCATCTTGCGGTTCAGCCATGGGTCTGGATCGGGGGATTTGGGCCAGACACCATCGTTCAGCCCGCCAAGGATCACCAGATCGGCGCCCTGAACCCGCGCCTCCAGCGTGCCCCAGATCATGATGCGCGGATGGGCCTGCACCGCCTCGCGCACCTCGCCCGTGGCAATGATCGCCTCAAAGAGATGGGCATATTCGGTCGGATGAAAGCTGCCGCCGTGACCCGCCTCATCTTGGAGGGCTTGAAAGGTTGCCGCCGCCGATTGCCCGGCCTCTTTCTCCCACAGCCCACCGCTGCCCTCGGGCGCGGTGCCGCGTGCCAAGGTTTCGCCAAGCGCGCGGTGGCGCGCCACCAGATCGGTCAGCGGCAGGGTGGGGATGGGTTCAAACTGGTCAATCACTTTGGCCAGCATCGCCGCCCAAGCCACGGCCTGTTCATCGCCCCGCGTGGCGGCCCATGTCGTCAGATCCGCACCTGTGGGAAACACCGGACCATAGCGACGCAGGCGTAGTTCCAGATCCCGTGTCAGCCGCAGATGCGTGCCGCGATCCCCGCCGGATGCGGTCAGCGGATGTTTCAACAGCGCCAAAAGCTGATCGGCGGTCAGCTTTTGGCCCATGGCCCGTGCAATCTGGCGCAAGAACCGCCCCGGCGCCGACAGGGCCAAGGGGCGGCCCGCGGAATCGTCGGGCAGGATGTTCCAACGGTCGAGCGCGGCGGTGACCTGCCGCGTCAGATTGCGATCGGGCGAGATCAGCGCCGCGGTGGTGCCGTTTTCCGCCGCCTCGCGCAGCACAAGGGCGATGGCCAGCGCTTCGATCCGGGTTGAAGGGGCCTCGATCAGCGTCAGATCGGCGGTGCTGTCCAAAAGATCGGGCAGCATCGGCCCATCGGTCAGCCATTGGTCGGTGACAGGGGCCGGACGAAGCGCCAGCGACACCAGCGCGTTACGGGCGGGCGCGGGGGCCGCCACATCCCGCCACGGCCGCACGGCAGCCGGGGGCAGATCCAGCCGGTCAAGCAGGCGACGAAAGCGGTATTGCGGATGATCCTCGGCGGTCAGGGCATCATCCATCCGGTCCCAGACGATGCTGGGCATGTCAAAATCAAAGCCCGGCAGCACCAGCCCGCCCTGCGGCAGCCGCGCCACCATCTCCATCAGCCGCAAGGTCGCCCCGCGTGAGCCCGTCGATCCGGCGATCAGCACCGGGTTTTGCGGCGGCGCAACAGCCCAGCGCTGGGCCAGAAGATCAATTGCCAGACGCTGACGTGCCTCGGCCTCGGGGGCGGTGGCGCTGTCGAAAAACTGCGCCACGATGCCCAAAAACGCCTGCGTCCGCGCCCAATGCGCGGCATGATCCGACACATCCAGCGCGGCCAATGTATCGGGATGCAGCCCTTCGACATGCAATTCCTGCATCAGCCGGGCGAGACTGTCGGCCAGATCATAAAGCGCCGGGCGAGGGGCCAGATCGGGCTCGGCATCCAAAAGGGCGGCGATCAGCTGCGCCAGTTCCAAACGCCGGCGCAAGGGCGGCACAGCGGCGGGCAGCGCCAGACCGGGCTGATCGGCCAGCTCGGTCAAGAGCCGCAAGCGCGGCAAAAGCCGGGTGCCCTTGGCCTGAAACAGATCCATCACGCGGCGGCGCATCCGGGCGGTGTTCAGATAGACCTCGACCCGCGACATCGCCTCGGGCGGCTGGTCCTGCATCCGCTCTATCAGCCCGGTCACCAGATGGTGGGGAAAATCTGCGCCGGGGGGCAGGGCGAACAGCCGGGGGCCTGTTTCTTTAAACATCCTTGGCCCCCAAAAGCGCCTCGGCCTCGGCAATGCCCTCGGGGCGGCCCACATCGCACCAGCCACCTTGATGCACCATGCCAAAAGCGCGGCCCTTGGCGATCATCTCATCCCACAAAAGGTTGAGCGAAAAGACGCGTTGAGGGATCCGATGCAGCCCCTCAGGGCGCAGGATCTGCGCGCCAAGATAGGCCATGCCATGCGCCCCTTTGGCCCGCGAAATCCGCCCCTCGGCATCCAGCACAAAATCACCCGTGCCGCGATAGCCCCTCGCCTGATCGGCGGGCAACAAGAGTAAAAGCGCATCCATCCGCGCCGGATCCCATTGGTCCAACAGCTGGCGCAAGGGGTTCAGGCCCGTCCAGACCGCATCGCTGTTCAGCGTCATCACCGGGCCTTGGCCCAAATGCGGCAGCGCCTGGCGCAGGCCGCCGCCGGTTTCCAAAATCTCCTCCGCCTCATGCGACAGCACAACCGGGCGGCCTGCCAGATGATGGGCGATCTGATCGGCCAGATAATGGGTGTTCACCACCACCGGCCCGGCCCCCACCGCCAGGCCCAAACCCAGCGCGTGGTCAATCAGCGGTCGCCCGGCCACCGGGATCATCGGCTTGGGCTGATGGGCGGTCAGCGCCCCCATGCGGGTGCCGAACCCGGCGGCAAACACCATCAATGGCAGGGTCATGGGGCACCTATACGCGACAAGATTTCAGGCGTTGGCTCGGGCAACAGCCGCTGGCAGAGCCGGGCCAAGGGCGCCGTGGCCGGATGGGTCAGATTGCGCTGCAACTGGCCCCAGACCCGGGGCATCAGCCGCAGATAGCCGGGCTTGCCCGCCACACGGCAGAGCCGCGTGAAAATGCCCAAAATCCGCAAGGCCCGCTGCGCGCCCAAAACCGCATAGGCCGCGTCAAAGCCATCATCCGCGCCCGTGCGATCCTTGAACCGCCGGATCATCGCCGCCTCTGTTTCACGTGAAACCTCGCGCCGGGCGTCTTGCAACAACGACACCAGATCATAGCCGGGCTGACCCAATTGCGCGAGTTGAAAGTCCAGCACCCCCACCCGCGCCAGACCCGCCCGGTCGGGCAGCCACAACAGGTTTTCGGCGTGATAATCGCGCAGGATCATCACGCGCGGCCCGTCGGCATATCTGGCCATCACATCCTGCAAAGCAGCATAAAAGCCGTCGCGGTCGCCCGCATCGCCCAGCGCCACCTTGCGATACCAATCCAGCGCAAAACACCCCGCCTCGGCCCAATCGGCGGCCGAAAGGTTGGGCAATCCCGCCATCGGCGGCGCCGATTGCAGCGCGATCACCACATCGGTGGCGGCGGTGTAAAGCGGGGCCTCTCGCGCGGGGGTCTCAGATATAAGACGGGCAAAAACGCCATCGCCAAAGTCTTCCAGCAGCAAAAACCCGTTCGTCAAATCCTGCGCCAGACAGCGCGGCGCCGAGAGGCCCAACCCCAGCAAATGCGCCGCCACCTGCAAAAATACCGCCGGATCGTCGCCCTTGCCGGGGGGCGCGTCCATCAACACGGCGGTTTCCACCCCGCCCCCAGCGCCGCGCCGTGTCAGCCGGTCATAGCTGCGATCCGAGGCATCCCCGGCCAAAAACCGGCGCTCGGCCCCGTCCCAACCCGCGCGCGCCAAAAACGCGACCGATTGCGCCTGACGCTCAGACATCATTCGCCCAATCCCGCGCCAGCGCGGCGGCCAGATCCGCGCGCTGGCCCGGATCAAACCGCACCACGCGCCCCTCATCCTTTGGCTGAAACCGCAACCGCATTGCACCCATGGGCAGCGATTTGCCCAGCCGATCAGGCCATTCGATCAAGCAAATCGCCTGACCAAAAGCCTCATCCAGACCCAGCTCCAGCACCTCATCAGGATGGGTCAGCCGATAAAGATCGGCATGCCAGATTTCCACATCCGCCTGATAGGTCTGCACCAGCGTAAAGGTGGGCGAGGGCACATCCTCTGCCCGACCCAGCCGCGCCTGAATAAAGGCGCGGGCAAAGTGGCTTTTCCCAGCGCCGATCTGCCCCTCTAACAGCAGGCAATCGCCCGGGCCCAGCCGTGCGGCAAACCATTGGCCCAGCCGCGCCGTGGCGTCGGCGTCTGTCAGATAGAGGCAAATCTCGGGACCATTCGACATAATGGGCCAGACTCTACCCCGCCCATCCGCAACCGCAACCCTTCAGGCCGTTTTCAGCGCCTCGGCCGCGGCCAAATCCGCATCTGCCAAGATTGTCTCGCCCAAACCAGGCTCAGCCAAAGCGGTTTCTGCCAAACCGGTCTCGGCCAAAACGGGCCGCGCCTTATCCGCCACCTCCACCACGCGAAAGGCCGCCAGCGTTGCCCCGCCCGCCAAGGGCGCAAAGCGACAGCTCAGCAACCGCCCATCCAAAAGCCGCGCCTCTGACCGCCAAGCCACCCGGTTTCCAACGGTCGAGATAAACTCCTCCGCCTCGGACCACAGCGCGCTGGGCGCAGACAGCGCCCGCCAATGCCCCGTCACCGCCCGAACCGTTACGGCCTTCATCTCTTGCTCGGGGTCATGCGCCCACATCAGCGCATAAGACAGGTTTGACATCACCAATTGCCCCGAGGCGGAAAAAACGGCCACTGCCTCATCCATTTCGTCAATCACCGCCTGCCCCAACTCCAGATCTGACCGATAGCGGCGGCTGCGCGACACTTCATGCGTGATGTCTTCCATCATCAGCGCCAGCGCCCCATTCGGATGCGGACGCCCCACCACCTTGAAGGTCTGCCCATCCGGCAGGTTCCACGTCTCTTCATAAAGCCCCGAGGCCGCGGCCTTTTCCATCTCGACCAACTGGCGCCGCCAACTGCGGTAATCCTTCGGCTCGGGAATCATATTGCGGTCGCGCAGCGCATCCAGCACCGACAACAGCGAAGGCCGCATCGACAGAAAATCCGCAGGCAGGCCCGTAAGGTCCATCAAGGCAGGGTTGAACAGCTGCAATTGGCGCTGTCGGTCAAAAATGGCCAGACCGGTGGGCAATTGCGCAAAGGTCTTGGTCAGGGTCTGCATGAAATCGCGCAAGGCGGTTTCGGCGCTGACCGCCGCATCGGCGGGCAAGGCGAACACCAACCGCTCCTCGCCGCTGGTTGCCCCGATCAGATCAAACCACGCCACCTCATCTGCGGGCAGGGCGATCGAGGCGCGCTGCCCGCGCAAGGTGGATTGGCTCGCCACACGTTCAAACAATCGCGGCAAAGGCCAACCCAGCTCTTTGCCCGCTGGCAGGCAGGCGATGGCCTTCAGCATATAGGCGGAATTGGCCCAAACCACCTCGCCCGCCTCGGTCTCCCGCCAGATCGGCATGGGCGCTTGGGCCAAAGCCTCGCGCAGATGCTCTACCTCTTGGCTTAATGCGTGATGGGCTAGGGAATCGGTCACCATCGGCCGCCCCTCCAGCGTTGGATCGGTCAGGGTGATGCGCATCAATCCCCCGCCCAAACCTGCGGTCATCACCAGCTTTCTACCCTTGGCCGACAGCCCCTCGACAATGATCTGCCCCTCCTCCTCCAGCCGGCGCAACAGGGCGTCAAGATCCGGAAAATACTGCGACAAATAGCCAACCAGCCGCAGCCAGTTTCCCCCCCGCGCCCGACTGGTGGACAAGATCTGCCGCGCCGCAGGCGTGGCATCCACCAACACCTCGCCATCAAACAAAAACACCGGCCCCTGTGCGCCCTCGCTGCCTTGGGCCAGATCGGAAAAGATCGACGACACCTTGTGCCGGGGCGGACCTTGCACCGCGCTTACGGTCAACAAACCGGCAATGGCCGCGACAAGGGCAATCAGAACCAAGCCAAGCGCAAGCAGCCAATCCAATGCGATCACTCCAATCAAGGCGACTGTCAGAACATCAGCCTCAACTTACGGATGCAATGGTTAAGACGGTGTTACCGTGAGTATAATAAAAACAATATCTTACTTGCTATTTTAGGTTCCATTATAATATTCTTTGTAGGTTCCGAATCTACTGCAATGCCTAGCCATTGGTTCGCATTCGATGCGCCAGAACGAATTCTCTAGATCCTGCCCAAAGCGGATTGAAATTTTTGTCTCGGATGTAGGCAGAGAAACCAGCGGCAAGTGAATCCTCTGCCAGCTTTTGTGGGGGCCCCATCGCATGACAAAACCCATTTTGACGACGAGCAGAGGTTCCCCTAGAGTGCTTGAAAGTGTTGAGGGACTGCCATGAAGCTGCTTCTGATTGCTGTGACTGCTGTTTGCCTAGCGTTTGGGACTGGGCTGGCTGTGGCTCAGGATTTCGATAAGGGGCTGGCGGCTGCGGAAGCGGGTGATTTCGAGACTGCGTTGGCGGAGTGGTTGCCCTTGGCCGAGCAGGGTGACATGTACTCACAACTAAACGTGGGTATAATGTATTCCAAAGGTAACGGCGTTGCTCAAGACCATACGGAGGCCGTTAAGTGGTTTCGGCTGGCCGCTGAACAGGGGTTATCAGAGGCTCAGACTTACCTAGGTGAGATGTACGAATTTGGACATGGTGTTGGTCAAGATTATGCTGAAGCCATCAAATGGTATCGGCTGGCCGCTGAACAGGAAAATGCCAACGCTCAAGCGAACCTTGGCATACTGTACCATGGAGGAAGGGGCGTTGAAGAGGACTATGCTGAAGCCATCAAGTGGTATCGGCTAGCCGCTGCGCAACAAAATGGAGCCGCGTATACAAATCTTGGTACGATGTACATGGATGGTCTTGGTGTAGTTCAAGATTATGCTGAGGCGCTTAAGTGGTTTCGTTTAGCGTCTGAGCAGGGTTTTCCACAGGCGCAGTATAACATTGGCTGGATGTATCAACAAGGAACCGGCGTTTTACAGGACAATCGCAAAGCGCACATGTGGTACAATATTTCTTCTGCAAACGGTGTTGTGGATTCCGCTAAACTGCGAGATCAGATTGCAGCCGAAATGACACCAGAAGACATCTCAACTGCACAAGCCATGGCAAACACCTGCATGAGTAGCGGCTACAAGGAGTGCGGGTGGTGAGCACTTCTCGATTCAACGGTGGGGTACTGTTTAGGATTGCATGTGTTGCCTCTTTAGCAATGCCAGCATTTCCCTATCCTACGCTCGCGTCAGACAAGGTGCTCTACTGCCTTGTGGAACAGACGGTGGGCTTTACAGGGTCAGATGCGGTCTGGACGCCATATCACACTGACGGATCGGCTGGGACGAGATACACCATCAGCTTTAATAATGACTACTCTGAGGTAACCGGAGTTGGTGGAACTGACACCCCATTCAATTGCCAAGAAACGTTCCCAAACAAAGCCGCTGATGTCCTAACCTGCGTCAACTCTAGGGTGGCGTCGATGGTCTTCAGTTACTCATCAGAGAACAAACATTTTGTCCTAAGCATGGTATCCCCCGGTGGATGGATTGGTGTTGGTACTGAACGTGAGCAAGGGCGTGAGCCGCTTAGAGATCATCTTGTTCTGGGCAAATGCCAGAAATTTTAGCCTGATACCGTGCTAACTTTCGTCCAAGGCTGCTAGTTATCCGTTCAGAGTGCGATGGACGGTCATACGGCTGATGCCCATGACTTCTGCAATCTTGTAGGTTGAAAGCCCTTCGTCTCGCAAAGCAAGGATGCGGTCTTGGTCGATGGTCGGCTTGCGCCCTTTGTAAACGCCTTTGGCTTTGGCTTTGGCTATACCCTCACGCTGTCGTTGCTTGATGATGGAACGTTCGAACTCGGCTACAGCACCAAGGATGCTAAGATACAGTTTCGATGCACCGTCTGTGCCTTCAGGCGGGAATGTCAGATTGTCTTTGATAAAGCGAATGCTGACGCCCTTACCGTTCAACTGAGAGACAATAGACAGAAGGTCTTGAAGATTACGCGCAAGCCTGTCGATGCTGTGGACGACTACAACATCCCCTTCGCGGACCCAGCCGATCATGTCCTGAAGCGCAGGCCGATCAGATGCCGATGCACCAGATAGCTTTTCCTCAAACACCTTCTCAATATCACCCAAATCTTGCCGATCAAGCGATTGGTCAATGCTGCTAACGCGACGATACCCAACGACAGCCATGATGGCCCCCTTGCCTAGACAGTAACTCTTGCTTCTAGAGATATATGATTCGCAGTCACTTTGCAACGGAAATAGGCCAAATGTGACCGTTCATATCCAAGTTTTATGGTAACAGGCGCTGGCAACTTCACCGTAAACTCAACTGTGACTAGGTGGGCGATTGAATTGCTGGAGCAACGCTTGACACATCAGATTAAGCCAGCGCCAAGTGGCATCAGTGGAAAAATGGAGGTCTGGACTTGACAAGCGATGTGCCACCAATAGCAAATTGAGGCAAAGAACATTGGGACTGCAAATGCTGAAACTTATAAAGCTGCTACCGTTCACTGCTATTGCTGCTTGCGTATCACCGGACGCACAAATTGACCTTATGAAAGGTGCCGGGAGTTATGGGCCAGCTAACGAGTGGCGGTATGTTTTCCCGGAGAACGCCTACAGAGGGGTGATTGATGATCCGGCACAGCTTAGTAAGCATCATGAGTGGATGATTGCGAAGTGGTTGGCACAAGAAAGACGTTGCGAAGGTGGGTATCGCATCATAGGCAGGGATGTTCTTACCGGAATGGTTGTGTACAACGGCGTCTGTAAGTAGCAACAATTCGTAAGCAAATATCTCCTTCACTCACTGCTGTGATCATCGAGGACGAGGGCCTCTAGAGGGAATAGCTACACCTTCCAACCGCAACCGAAATTCTTGACAAAATTACTTTTTGCGCTATATCTGGGTGTAGTCGACTGCGGATAACGCTTGCCTGCGCTTATGTCAGGAGTGCGACGCGGTGACCAAAACAATCGAGCCAGCCTAGGGGAAACCCTGCGCTGGTTTTTTCACATCCAAATCTGACCCACCTGACCACAGGAAACGTGGCGGTCCTTCTGAGGAAACGGTGGAGTTTTTCGCAAAGGTAGCAACATGAACGATTGCGCGAATACGGGGTTCATCCCGCGAACCAAAGTCACCCTTGAGTATGGTGAACTGAAGATGGCCCAGACCTTCGTCAGACGGCAGTGGGAACCCGCCGATGAAAAAACTAGGGCTGGTCTACTGGAGTTTGCGAAGGCGCTGGGCGTGGCCCCTTTGAAGCCTACAAGCAAAAAGAAGGTGGTTCGTTGCCTGTCTGATCTATGTGTCGCGGTTCGCCGCTCCCCCAATGGTCTGATTGCATGGCAAACGGGCAGTGCTGAACTGATTGGTCTCCCGTACGGTCAGGACATAGCAGCACAGGTGAAGAATGGGCTTAAGGATAACGGCCTAATCACCATCGAACAAAAGTCTGCCAAATCAAAGGAACTGGCCCGCATCTACCAACTGGATCGGTCTATCTGTTCTCCCGACTACAAGTTCAAACAGCACAAGGATTGGCATCCAGTCGAAGTCAGAAGCCCCAAGACAAAGGCGGGTAGGAAAACTGTAGGTGGATCACCATTGGGGCGTAGGCGTTTTGTTGGTCAGATCGAGCCATTGGAACACCAGATGTACCGTCTCAATAGGGCAATGGCGGATCAGCCACTTCGATCTGATGATGGTCATGAGTTCATTGGCTGTCGTCGCATCTTTAACAATGGGTCACTGTTGTCTGGTGGGCGGGTCTACGGCGACTGGCAGGGGCTATCCGAGGATCAGCGGCTACAACTCAAGATCGGTGGGGAACCAGTTTGTGAAATCGACATCAAAGCCTGTTACGTGGCTATCGCCTACAGCCAATTCGGGAAGGGTGAGTTGCCAGAGGATGATCCCTACAGCTCGGTCATGTTTGTCACGGAGTGCAATGATCCAGAAAGAAGGAAGCAACTCAGGACAGCATGCAAACTTCTGGTGGTGGCCTATCTGGGCAAACAAGGTGAACTGACAAAATACCCAAGGGCGAAGAAAAAGCAGGGTGGAGAAAAGGCTATCTCATTCAAGAAGCGGTTTGATCTTGGGGAGAATGTCGACTTCTACATGAATCAAATCAAAGATGCCCACCCAGCTCTAGTGGCTCAGAAGGCTTATGGTGATGACCTTATGTATCGGGAGAGTTCCATGGTGGTGGATGCCATGATGACTTTACTGGGCTTGGGTGTAGTCAGTTATCCAGTTCATGATTGTCTGATCGTACCCATCAACCATAAGGACAAGGCGATAGAGGTGCTATCTGACACCATGAGAGACCATCTGGGTTTTGTGCCAGCTATGGATGTGGCTTACTTGGATCATGATGGTCAGAAGGTGGAAACAACCATAAGTGTTCAGGGGGTAGGGGGACCAGAAGGCAGACAACAACACTCAAGAGTCATCTTGGATTGGGGTCTATCAGAAGACTTTGATCTTATTGAAGATTGGGATGATCTAGGTGGTAATACTGACTATCTGGTTACTCCTAACACTTCTCAAGAACCCATAAGACTCTGAGAAAGAATAACGGTTAGACATAGAGTGGGATTCCTCATCCCCTTGATCTGATACCTACACAAACAACCAAGGAGGGTGCCACGCTAACGGTTCCCTTCTTTCTAAGATGTATCAATCAATTATAATTGTGGCGAGAAGGGTGTCTGCTAACTCATTCTCAACCATCAAATAAATTTCCTCTGGTGGTGTTTTCAGAGAGTACAACAGTATTGAGGGATTAATTCCCATTTCAATCAAGTACTCGAGTGTTTCTCCTTGTCCAAACTGAATACTTTGTACTGCCCAAAAAACCGGGAGAAACTTGGGAGCATCGTAATAATGTTGATGCAGACCGACAGCCGAAGTTCGTGAGACTATCCGATCTATGCCACCTGCAAACATGTATGGGCAAGAGGACAAGCACAACATACCTGGCAACATAACTGTTGATAAGCCTAAAGACCGTATTTTCCTTCCAATCTCAAGTGAATCCACAATAACACCACCAGGGCTATTGAATGCAACATGCGTTATTGGCTCTTTAGTATCTTCAATAAAGGTCGCAAAGCGGCGAGCGTCACCCTCACTGATTTGCCCATTAATCAAGAGTAAGTTTCCAATGTCCTCAGCTAGAATGAAGGAAAAGTCTAGCCGACTAGGAATGTCATTTGGCACCGGAACAGCTGGTGTGCCTTCTAGCTGCAGGTATTCTGGTTCACTTTTCCTGGAGTCATACTGCCTAATCTGGCTTCCTGGCGAAATAGGCCCAGCAGGAATGCTTGCGTTATCGCTCCTAGCTGAAGGCCAAACTAAGTCAATGTCAGTCAGCAACAGAAGAACAGCCAAAACTGCCTGCAGTTTAAAAGCCCACCATATTCCACTAGAAGCTGTGACATGAGCCAAAACTATGAAGCCTTTCAGAGAGTAGATCACGATTTATACTGGCGTTTCAGGTTCCGTCGGCCCCAAGGCTCGTTTTTGCATCGCGCTATCAGCTGCGACCATTGTTAATTCAACATCTTTCATTGCAGTCATTGCAGCTTTCAGGTCAGCTAAAGTCAAAGTATCTTCGATGCTAATGCCATCCCGCCCATTTCTTATAGCAGACTGCGTGATTGCCAAGATGAAGACCAATACACCAGGCAATAAGTCAATGGCGATGGCGCCTGCCCAAGACGGTATGAAATTACCAGCATATTTAATCACAGCATCTGCGCTTGAAATTGGATTATATGCTGCTTCTTCTGGGCGCGGTAGCGCCAATACTTCATTTGCTGCACTGCCCAACGACTTACTTTTTTGATCTAATGCCCTTAAGACAGAAGAAATAGTGCTAGACTGAGCATCTCTTACTGAGGCGTTTCTACCGTCGAGTTCGGGAAGTACCACAGAAGCTGGCAAGTCCTCTGCTGCCCGCGCTACTAAAGACGCCACTGAATACTGGTTTAGGCTAGAAATTACACCTGCTAAATTGACACTCTCCGCGGAGAAGCTAACTGATCTTTGCTCCACTGGACCAGGGGCAACTGTCAACTCACGCATTTTACTGAGTATTTTCTGACCTTTTGCAAATGCTTCTTCTATCAGGGGGGCCTGTTCATCAATTTGAATTTTGAGACCTTCTAACTCTTCTCGCTTCTGACGTAGAACTTTAAAAACTGCGCCTTCCCCAGCAACGCCAGATAACCCGCCAGACTTTTCTTGCTCTTCTAAGTCGGCAAATGTTTGTCTTGCTCTCTCTACTTCTCGACCGAGGGCTTGACCGGACAACGCAATTTCATGGGATTCTTCCAACGATTTTTGATATTCTCGAACGGCAGTTTCTAGGTGCTGTTCCACTGCAGCAGAGCCAGCCAATGCAGCCGCGTTCAGCCAACTTGACATTGCCACGATAGCCAAGCAACCGACAAACATCGACACGGTTAGTCCGATAAATCCTGTCGCACTACGCATCGCGGGCAAAAGGCGCAACATGTAACTCCAAAACACAAAAATCCCAACAGAAACGGCTACAGAATAAGCAACTGCTGCAAAAAAAGACATCGCACCTGTGTCTTCAAGTAAGGATGATACCCCCAGATAGGTATAGATTCCGGAAGCTATTGAGAGGACGCCAAGTGCCGCCGAAGTGAAGGTGTCGAGCCAGCTTAGATGACCCTCTAACTCCTTTGAAGTCCGCATCCCTTTTGCTTCAGCCGGAGTTAATCTTTTTCGCTCGCTTTCAGACAATTGGACCTCGCGCATTGGCTCATCGGTACAGCCACATCTGAAGTGCTGCAAGTGGAGCGTCTACTGTTTTTACCTAACTTGCAATGCTTTATTGATCTGACCATCTAAGCTAAGCAATGTGCCAGAACATCGGTTCCCTTCTTTTCTTACAGATACCCTTTCGCCCTTCATGATCAATATATTGTGTAGTTATTCATCATTAGGTCCATATGTTGATTAGCGAATGACTTTGCGCTGGGCTTGTTCGACGGCACCAAATTTTACACGTAACCAACTCCTGCCATGCCAAGGCATAGAATCCCTAATCCTTGTAGCTACAAGATCGGTTTGTCACGTCCGTCCGACAAGAACAGACTTCACAGACCCAAAACTGTGCGTTAGCCTTGTCTTATTAGAGATCAAACCGCCCAGACTATCATGTTCCGCAGTTGCTGGGGCTGAAGAACCAGTATTCGGCTTGAAACGACAACAAGGGATGAACTGCGGATGAAACGCATAGCAATCATTTTGGTCGCAACACTTTCAATATCAGGCTCCGCGCTAGCACACTCTGGCGGGTTGAATTCGGAAGGCTGCCACAACAATCGCAAGACTGGCGATTACCATTGCCACAGGGCGAAAACCATCGCACCAACTACTCCTAGCAGCACGCAAGATGACGACGTTTACTATCCCAATTGTACCGCAGCGAGGGCTGCTGGAGCAGCACCTATTCTTATCGGAGAACCCGGATACCGTCCTAAACTAGACCGTGATGGTGACGGTATCGCGTGCGAATAGGGGGGTGAACACATGCGCAACGCGGTATTCATGGTGGCCGTCATAGCTGGTTTGGTAGGTCCAGCATTTGCTCATTCTGGCGGTCTCAACAAAGATGGCTGCCACGCTGGATCAAAGCCATACCACTGTCATGGCGCGAAAATGCCGTCCAAGCCCAAAACCTCAGAAAAATCTAAGCCCAAAAGTACTACAGCCAAGACAGTATCAGGGGTGCTAGAAAGTGTCCGTGACGGCGATACGTTTACCGTCAGTGGCGTTACAATTCGGCTTGCAGCAATCGATTGCCCCGAGAAGAACACCAGCCAAGGCAAAGCAGCATCACGATTTCTGAAGCAGTACATTGGCAGTCAAGTTACTTGCAGCTTAACAGGGGCTAAAACCTACGACAGGATGGTCGGTTACTGCAAAATGAATGGCTCAGACATGGGCAGGCTTTTAATAGCGAATACAACGTGCCGGGTCTGGGAGAAATATGACGTCTGGAACCGCTATTGATTTACCAGTCGAACATCTGAGCGGGTTAAGTTTGCTCGGCATAACCAGCGATAAATGGGCGCAAAACCAACCCACAACCACCATGAACGTAAAGGCCCAAGGGAGAGCGCTGGAGCGTCTACTTGGATTGTGAGTGCGCGCCTTCCCAAAGGCTGTAGATGCCACCCTGTGAGCCATTCTGGCGCATGTACTGGCCGACTACAAATCGACAATCTATTCCAGCCTCAGTTACGCGACAGCCTATCCGATTTTAACTGGCTTCAGGGTTTCATTGGTTCGCCCAGCCAAGGGTGACGCATGCGGTTTATGATCTCTAGCCTCTTTGCCAGTGATGGACCAATGCCGTATTCACCTGCGACGTCTCCCTGTCCATGTCCTGTGATGTAGTCATTCAGTTCCTTGGACACTTCCAGATCACGCAACAGGTCCTTGAAGCTATGACGCAAACTATGGAGGCTTAAACTTGGGTCGTTAGGCCACTCCTTTCGGATGATACTGTTCAGCCTTGCTTGGTTGGTTTCTATTGGTAGCTTTACATCAAGACCATCTCTTACAGGAACAAGACGACGGCTTCCTCGCGTTTTGGCTGCCGGAATGTGGCGCAGATCGAAGTGCCTAATGCCCATGTGTAAGCTTATTTCGTGAACTTGCATTAGCTCTCCGCCCCTCATCCCCGTGGTAATCAAGATGGCTAACGCGACCCTGTCGTCAGGTGTCATGGGCAGGCTGAAAAGTCTGTGTAACTCATCATGAGTGAAGGGCCGCTTCTCGACACCATCATGCCCGACGTCAGTCAAATCTAACCCCCGCACAGGATTATTGCTGACGTTTAGGCCTCGTTGCTTGACTGCCCAGTTGAACACATTGGACACTGCTGCACGTAGCACCCCAATGCTGCTTTTAGACAGTTTCTCGCCTTGCTGCTCAAAGAACTCGTAAAGATCGTATTGATCTATTCTGATCAGCGCCTTGGCACCTAGCTTATGCGATAGCCATTTGTTTAAATGAATCCTGTCGCTACGACGTGACTTTCCTGATCGGGTCTTCAGGTAGTCTTCGATTACGTGCGCCAAGGTTGGGTCGTTCATCGATGCACTGGTGATATTCGGATTATCCCCATCAAGTACAATGGGCGAAAGACGGCGTGTACTATCGATCAGGTTGCTTGCCATTTCTTCTGGCAGCATTTTCGCCATGCGGACCATTAAATCGGATGGTAGCTCTAGTGGTTTTGATCGCGCCAATACGGCAGCACGATCTTCAGGCCCAAGCAGTGCCAAAACGGAAGCCGGGATCGGATGACCAAGCCCCGAGGACACCATCGCACAAAGTTCAACGTGGTTTGATGCTTTCCACTGTTCAACAACGCTTAGCCGCTGTTGGAGAGTTCCGTCACTCTGGATAACAGCCCCCTTAGTGAGACGCGATGTGAGAGTTTCTGACCCTTTGACTGTGTGAAGAACAAAGCCATCTTGATACCACTGCCGGGTGTTGACCCCATGCGCTTCAAGCATTGGCCGAAGAGCCTCAAAAACCGGATCGGTTCTACCAAGCTGATTGTCAAACTGCGCATAAATCTCCTCAGTCAACCGATGCTGAAGGTATTGCGCTTGCCGCTTGTCCGAAGTGCCTGTTGATCGTCGTGCTTGTCTGTCACTTCCGAACTGCAATTGCGTTGGCTTGGTCACAGAGACATACCAGCAGCTTTTCCTAAATACCAAACGGCTCGGATGATAATGGCGCATCGATCTAGGTTCCAAAATAGGTTCATACGTTCAAGGAAACTCTTACATACAAGGAAATAAGGTACAATACAACGATCAACAGGTTAAGACGGTGTTAATCCGACCAAACGGGCGGACCAAGCCCCAAAAGGCCCCTCACACAACCTGCGGATTCTCGCCCAGCGCTTGGGCGGGTTCGGCGCTGATGCGCGCCATGGGCCAAACCACCTCGACAATCGCCCCAGCCCGGCCCGCAGCACCCAGCGCAGGATCGGCCCCATTGGCAAAAGACAATTCCGCCCCGGTCCGCTCCAGCAAGGTCTTGGCGATGAACAACCCCATGCCCATCCCCTCATATCCCGGCCGCTTGCGCCCCCCCGCACCATCGCGCCGCGACCGCAGAAACGGATCGCCAATCCGGCCCAACACCTGCGATGAAAACCCCTCGCCATCGTCGATGATCCGCAAGGTCAAACTGGCCCCGGTCCAACTGGCATCGACCCAAACCTGCGACTGCGCGAAATCCACCGCATTTTGCACCAGATTGCGCAGGCCATGGATCACCTCGGGCGCGCGCAGGATCATTGGCTCGGCCAGATCAAGGCTTGGCGCCGGTGCCAGAGTGAAGCTCACACGCTTGTCGCGGTCCAGATGCGGCTCGGCAGCCTCGCGCAAAACGGCGCTCAACGGGGCTTGGCGCATGTGCAGATCATCCTTGCCCGCCTTGCCCATCGACCGCAGAATATCGCGGCACCGGTCGGCCTGCTCGCGGATCAACCGTGCATCCTCGGCCAGATCGGGCTGATCTTGCAGCTCATCCAACATCTCGGTGCTGACCATCTTGATCGTGGCCAAAGGCGTGCCCAACTCATGCGCCGCCGCCGCCACCACCCCGCCCAGATCGGTCAGCTTCTGCTCGCGCGCCAAAGCCATCTGCGTGGCCAAAAGCGCATCGGACATCGCCCGTTTCTCCGCTGCAATCCGGTGTGAATAAATCCCCAGAAACACGATCCCGATCACCAAAGACAGCCAGAAGCCAAAGCTGATCAGCGCAGGCATCCGAATGGGATTGCCCGCAATTTCCATCGGCACGGCCATCACGGCCAAAAGCGTGACAAAGATCACAGCCATCGTGCCGACCAAAACCGTTGCGCGCAGCGCCAAGGTGCTGGCCGAGACCGTCACCGGCGCAAGGATCAACAAGGCAAAGGGGTTTGACAGCCCGCCGGTCAGAAACAGCAGGAACGACAACTGCACCAGATCAAAGACCAGCGCCACCAGCGCCTCGGTCTCTCCCATGCGTTTGTTGGCGGGGTAGACGGCCACCAGCACCAGATTGGCAATCACCGCCACACCCACCGCCATCAGGCACAGGCCCAAGGGCAGATCAATGCGATAGACCTGTATCGCCACGAAAATCGCGGCCAATTGCCCGGTGATCGCCATCCAGCGCAGCATCACAAGCGTCTGAAGCCGCAGCCAATTGCCGCGTTCTGGATGCAATTGCGCCAGTTGACCCATGGTTTGCATGACAATCGCCCTTGATGCGGATGCTATGATTGATAAGGCTGTGGCCAAAGCGGTTCAACGTGAACCTGAGTGAACGGGGTGTTCTGTGATGACAAAGCCAAGCGCAACCAAACCCGCCACGGGCCTTTACGCTGGCATGGCCGCCTTGGCGGTTGCGGCCCTCTTGGGCGGCACCTATTGGGCGATCCAGTCGAACCAATCAGACGATATCTTTGCCGAATGCCGCGGCGGTGCCGTTGGGGGCGGGGCCATTGGCGGCCCGCTTAGCTTGGTCAATGGCGATGGACAAACCGTCACCGATGCCGAGATTTTCACCAAACCCACGCTTTTGTATTTCGGCTATACCTTCTGCCCCGATGTTTGCCCCTTGGACAATCAACGCAACGCCGAGGCCGTTGATATTCTAGAAGAAAGCGGGTTTGACGTGCAGCCCGCCTTTATTTCTGTGGACCCCGCCCGTGACACCGCCGATGTGGTGCGTGATTTCGCCGCCAATCTGCACCCAAAGATGATTGGGCTCACTGGCAGCGAAGAGCAGGTCAAAGCGGCCAGCCAAGCCTATAAGACCTATTATAAGAAGCAGGATTCGTCCGATGAGTTTTATCTCGTTGATCATTCGACCTTTACCTATCTTGTCCTGCCCCAACACGGCTTTGTGGAATTTTTCAAACGCGAGGACAGCGCCAGCGATATGGCGGCACGCACGGCCTGTTTTGTGTCAAGGGCAGGATCTTAACCTGGAAAACGCCATCGCGTTTGACCGCAGGGCCCGCGCAACCTAGATTATGGCCAAGGTTTGATGGAAGGACTGGGAATGGTAGACGACCTTTTGGCCGAGCTTGGTGAAGATCGCAGTCTTTTATTGGTTGATGACGATGAGGCCTTTGTAAAGCGTTTGGCCAAGGCGATGGAAAAGCGCGGTTTTGTGCCTGAAACCGCCGCCAGCGTCTCTGAGGGTCGCGCCATTGCCGTCTCGCGCCCGCCCGCCTATGCCGTGGTGGACCTGCGGCTTGAGGATGGCAATGGTCTTGACGTGGTCGAAACGCTGCGTGAACGCCGCCCGGATTGCCGCATTGTCGTTTTGACAGGCTATGGCGCGATTGCCACCGCCGTGGCGGCGGTAAAAATCGGCGCGACCGATTATCTTTCAAAGCCCGCCGATGCCAATGACATCACCCGCGCGCTTTTGGCCAAAGGCGAAGCCATGCCCGCGCCGCCGGAAAACCCCATGTCGGCAGACCGCGTGCGTTGGGAACATATTCAGCGCGTTTATGAAATGTGCGACCGCAATGTTTCCGAAACCGCGCGCCGCCTGTCGATGCACCGCCGCACCTTGCAGCGTATTTTGGCCAAACGCAGCCCGAAATAATCAGAATTCTTGCAAATGATTTAAAGCTGGCCTAATGATTTGCGTCATTAGAACGACCCCAACTATTTGCCACAACTAAATCCAAGGAATTTTGAAATGTCCCTTAATCTGGATGATATGCCGCTGCGCGATTTGAAAGACCTTCAGTCTCAGGTGACCAAGGCCATTGCATCCTTTGAAGACCGCAAAAAAAGACAGGCCGTTGCCGAGCTTGAGGAAAAAGCCCGCGCCATGGGCTTTTCGTTGGCCGAACTGACCGGTGTCGTTGGCAAAATCCGCAAGCGTGCGCCGGCCACGATCAAATATGCCAATCCGGCCAATGCAGGCGAAACCTGGTCGGGCCGTGGCCGTAAGCCGCGTTGGTTTGATGCCGCGCTGAAATCGGGCAAGTCCCCTGAAGATCTGGCGATTTAACCTTAAAACGCCGCCAACAGCGCCTGATGGCGCGCGACAAAGGCCGCTCGCACCACTGCGGGCGGCTCTAGTTTTATCTGCAACCCGCGCAAGACCACGGTTTGCGGCCTGCCAAACAGCTTGTCCGCCTCGCCCTCGGAGAACCCGGCAATCTGCACCGCTTCCAGCCAAGCCGAAATCTTGTCGGCAGCCTTGATCGCGGTCTTGATCGCGCCGGGCAGGGCCGCAGGCAGGCCAAAGCGCAAATGCACCGCCGCCGTCAGCCGCAGGTCCAAATCGCCATAGCCCGCCCCAATCGCCGCCTTCACCGGGCTGATCATATCGCCAATCACATATTCCGGCGCATCATGCAAAAGCGCCGCCAACTGCCAGCGCGCCGCAATGCCGGGGTTTTGGCGGCTGAAAATCTCTTCCACCAAAAGCGAATGTTCGGCCACCGAATAGGGCCAATCCCCCCGCGTCTGCCCGTTCCAGCGCGCGACAAAGGCCAGCCCATGGGCAATGTCCTCCACCTCGATATCCATCGGGGTGGGGTCCAGCAGATCAAGCCTGCGGCCGGAAAGCATGCGCTGCCATGCGCGGGGTTGTTTCATAATGCGGGCCTTGGTTGTCGAAACGCTTTCATAATGCTATCTGCCCAACAATCATAGGATCAAGGAGAGCGCCGTCATGGCTGCGGATTACATCGTCAAAGATATTGGCTTGGCTGAATTTGGCCGCAAAGAGCTGACCATTGCAGAAACTGAAATGCCCGGCCTGATGGCCTGCCGCGAAGAATTTGGCGCCGCAAAGCCGCTGAAAGGCGCCCGTATTGTCGGGTCGCTGCATATGACCATCCAAACCGCCGCGCTGATTGAAACGCTGGTGGCATTGGGGGCCGATGTGCGCTGGGCCTCGTGCAACATCTTTTCAACCCAAGACCACGCCGCCGCCGCCATTGCCGCCGCGGGCATCCCGGTCTTTGCCGTCAAGGGCCAGACCCTGACCGAGCATTGGGATTACCTTGACCGCTCCTTCATGTTCCCCGAAGGCGCGAACATGATCCTCGACGATGGCGGCGATGCCACGCTTTATGTGCTTCTCGGCGCGCGGATGGAGGCGGGCGAAGACGTTCTGGCCGTCCCGCAGTCGGAAGAAGAAGAGGTGATCAAGGCCCAGATCAAAAAGCGTATGGCCCAATCGCCGGGCTGGTTCGCCAAAACCAAAGCCGCGATCAAGGGCGTTTCCGAAGAAACCACCACCGGCGTGCATCGTCTTTATGAACTGCACAAGACGGGCCAACTGCCCTTCCCGGCGATCAATGTGAATGACTCTGTCACCAAGTCGAAATTCGACAACAAATACGGCTGCAAGGAATCGCTGGTCGACGGCATCCGTCGCGCCACCGATACCATGATGGCCGGCAAGGTCGCCGTGGTCTGCGGCTATGGCGATGTGGGCAAAGGCTCTGCCGCCTCGCTGCGCGGCGCGGGTGCGCGCGTGAAGGTCACCGAAGTTGACCCGATCTGCGCCCTTCAGGCCGCGATGGACGGTTTTGAAGTGACGCTTTTGGAAGACGAGGTGAAAACCGCCGACATCTTCATCACCACCACCGGCAACCGCGACGTCATCCGCATCGAACACATGCGCGAGATGAAGGACATGGCCATCGTCGGCAACATCGGCCATTTCGACAACGAAATTCAGGTCGCCAGCCTTCGCAACCACAAATGGACCAACATCAAAGAACAGGTGGATATGATCGAAATGCCCTCGGGCAACCGCATCATCCTTTTGTCCGAAGGCCGCCTGTTGAACCTTGGCAACGCCACCGGCCACCCCTCTTTCGTGATGTCGGCCTCTTTCACCAATCAGGTGCTGGCCCAGATCGAGCTGTGGACCAAAGGTCAGGACTACGCCCCCGGCGTCTATATCCTGCCCAAGGCGCTGGATGAAAAGGTGGCCCGCCTGCATCTGAAGAAAATCGGCGTCAAGCTGACCGAACTGCGCAAAGAGCAGGCCGACTACATCGGCGTCACGGTGGATGGCCCGTTCAAATCGGAACATTACCGCTATTGATCGGCGCGCTTCGCCACCAGACCACAGCGGAAAAGGGGCCTTTCAGGCCCCTTTTTCTTGGCTGAGGCGGGATTTCAACAATTCCCCTTGTGTCATTGCCCCCGTCTCGTAATCTTTTCCCATGGGCCAAGACCGGACCGCATTTCAGCAACGCTATTTCAAAAAGGGGAAGACGCATGGGCAAGAGAGACGATCTGATCGCGACATATGCCGAAGATTTGAAAACCAAATGCAAAATGTCGCCGGATATGGCGCTTTTGACCAAAGTCACCATCGGTTGCGGCCCGGCCATCTATGACAATGACGCCCAGACCGTCGCCGCCAGCGACCCCGAGGAATTGGCGCGGGTCGAAAAGAACTTTCTGATGAAAAAGCTGGGCCTGCCTGCGGGGCCAAAGCTGATGGAAGGCATCCACGCCGCCATCGACACCTATGGCAAATCCGAACGCGATAAGTATCGGGCCGTGTTCTATTATCTTTTGGTCAAGCATTTCGGCAAAGAGTCGGTTTACAAATAAACCAACCCAGACCTCAAGTCTGACCCTTGGCCAAAACACCGGCCAAGCCATTGAACTTTCCCACGCGGGCGGCCATGGTGCCGCCCGTCTGCATTTGGACGACCCGATCTGGAAAGCTGGCCATGACAGCCCCCACAACAACCCCCGCCCCCAACCGTTCCAGTGCCGATAGCACCGTTGTCCCGGTGATCTTTGCCGTCTCCTTGGGTCATTTCCTGAATGACCTGATGCAATCGCTGATCCCGGCGGGCTATCCGTTGTTAAAGGACAATCTGGATCTGTCCTTCACCCAGATCGGCCTGATTACCTTTGTGTTCCAAGGCACCGCCTCCATTCTGCAACCTCTGATCGGGCTTTATACCGACAAACGGCCCATGCCCTATGCGCTGGCCACGGGCATGGCCTCCACCGGGGTGGGGCTGATCCTGTTGGCCCATGCCACCAGCTTTGCGCTTGTCTTGTTGGCCGTGGCGCTGATCGGGCTTGGCTCGGCGGTGTTTCACCCCGAAGCCTCGCGCATCGTGCGGCTGGCCGCCGGGATGCGCCCCGGCTTTGCCCAATCGGTGTTTCAGGTCGGCGGCAATGCAGGCTCGGCCCTTGGTCCCTTGGCGGCGGCCTTTATCGTGCTGGAGCGTGGGCAAGCCTCGATCGAATGGTTTGCAGGCGTGGCACTGGCGGGCATGGCGCTGCTTTATGGCATCGGCCGGTGGTATAAATCGGCAGGCGTCGGACGCGCGGCCCACCGCAAGGCCCGCGCCATGGCCTCGGCCCCGCCCCGCGATGTCGCCCGTCGCGGCATGGCGCTGCTCATCCTTCTGATCTTTTCGAAATTCGTCTACAGCGTCTCCTTTTCCAGCTATTACAACTTTTACCTGATCGAGCGCTTTGGCCTGTCAAAAGCCCAAGCCAACCTAAGCCTCTTTGTCTTTCTGGCCGCCGTGGCCGCAGGCACCATCATCGGCGGCCCGATTGGCGACCGCATCGGTCGCCGCCGGGTGATCTTGTGGTCAATCCTTGGCATCCTGCCGCTGTCCTTGTCGCTGCCCTTCCTGCCCCTGATCCCCACCATCATCGTGGCGGCGATGGCGGGCCTTGTGCTGGCCTCGGCCTTCCCGGCGATGGTGGTCTATGCCCAAGATCTGATGCCGCAAAACACCGGCATGGTGGCGGGGCTGTTGTTCGGTCTGGCCTTTGGCATCGCGGCCATTGGCGCGGCGATCCTTGGGGTTCTGGCCGATCATTGGGGCATCGTCGCGGTCTACCAGATCTGCGCTTTCCTGCCCCTCTTGGGCCTTGCCGCCTTCCTATTGCCCGACACCCGGCACTGACCGCATTCGCGTTAAATCTTAGCCACTTGGCCTTTGCATGGGCGGGCTGATTTGCACTATGGTCATCCCACAGGGCAGCATGTCCGAGACCTATTCATACACGTGCGGTGCTAGGGGAGCGCGTGGGGTGGTGAAGGGTCTCGTAGGGGTGCGGGACCCTTCATTTTTTCAGGGCGCAACCCCGCCCAGACGGCAGATGATCTGCCATTCCTCCGCCGTCACCGGCTGCACCGAAAGCCGCGGGCTTTTCACAAGCGCCATGTTTTCCAACCCCGGCATCGCCTTGCAATCGTCCAGACTGACGGGCCGCTCAAACCCCCTGACCGCCCGCACCATCACACAATCCCAGCGCGGGTCATCCGTGGTGCTGTCGGGCTGGCTCTCCCGGGTCACCTCAACGATGCCGACAATCTCTTTCCCGATGTTGGAATGGTAAAAGAACCCCAGATCCCCCACCTTCATCGCCCGCATATTGTTGCGCGCCTGATAGTTGCGCACCCCATGCCATTCCTCACCGACATCGCCGCGCGCCACCTGATCGGCCCAGCCCCAGGTGTCAGGTTCGGATTTGAACAGCCAGCGGTTCACCCGATCACCTTTTTCCATTCCTCGATCCGCACCTTGGCGAACAGCCCGGCCTTGGCATAGGGGTCAGCGGCGGCCCAAGCCTCGGCCTCGGCTTTGCTGCCAACCTCAAGGATCACCAAAGACCCCGACATCTCGCCCTTGTCGTTCAGAAACGGCCCCGCCATCTCCACCACGCCCGAGGCCGCAATATGCGCCAGATGCGCGTCGCGGTTGGCTTTGCGAACCTCCAGATGGTCAGCCTTGTCGGTGCAGATCAGCGCGTAACGCATGGGTCATTCCTCTTTCAATGGGCGCGACATCAGCGCCTGAATGGCCTGTCGCAGGGTCATCTCTTGCGCCATCAGCGCGGCAATCATCTGGGTGATCGGCATGTCAATGCCATCGCGCACCGCCATTCGCGCCACCGCCCGCGCGGTCGCGGCCCCCTCAACGGTGACCGCCGGATCAAACGCCACCTCACGGCCCAGCGCCTCGCCAAAGCGGAAATTCCGCGACTGCGCCGAGGTGCAGGTCAAAATCAGATCACCCAACCCCGACAGCCCCGCCAGCGTCTCCACCCGCGCGCCCTTGGCCAAGGCAAAGCGCTGCATCTCGGCAAAGCCCCGCGTCATCAGCGCCGCCCGCGCACTGTCGCCCAAGCCCGCGCCCATCACGACACCCGCCGCAATCGCCATCACATTCTTCAGCGCCCCACCCAGTTCCGCCCCCACCACATCGGCGCTGCGATAAAGCCGCAGCGACGGCGTCGAAAGCCGCGCCTGCAGCGCCTCATCCGCCCCGGCCAGCGTCAGCGCCGTCGGCAAGCCCCGCGCAATATCGGCGGCAAAGCTGGGGCCCGTCAGCACCGCAACCCGCGCCTTGGGGCAGCGCGCGGCGATCACCGCGCTTGGGCCCTGCAAGGTCGCCATATCCACACCCTTACAGCAGGCCACCAAGCTCTTGCCGTCAAGCGCCGCGCCATGGCGCTCCAGAAACCCATCCAGCGCCTGCATCGGCACGGCCAAAAGCACCACCTCGGCGCGGTGAAAAACGTCACTATTCGCCGTAACAGTGACTGTTTCGGGCAACTCCACCCTCGGCAGATAGCGCGCATTCCGCCGCGTCTCGGCCATGTCACCCAGATCGCGCGCCCAAAGCGTCACTGCCCGCCCCTCGCGGCCCAAGGCCACGGCAAGCGCGGTTCCAAAAGCCCCGGCACCGGCCACCGCAATCATGCCTTGGCCCCCTTCTTGCCCGACCCGATCATCGGCGCAGCTGTCTGGTCCAAGGGCCAGCGCGGCCGTGCCACCAGCCCCGCATCATCGCGCGCGCCGCGCTGAAACCGCTCCATCCCGGCCCATGCGATCATCGCGGCATTGTCGGTGCACAAGGCCAAGGGTGGGGCCAAAAACCGCACGCCCAGCGTGGCGCACAGGGCAATCAGCTTTTCCCGAATCAGCACATTGGCCGCCACGCCCCCGGCCACGGCCAGCACCGGCACGGCCGGGGCCAACGCCAGATAGGCCTCCAGCGCCCGGCGGGATTTCTCTACCAGCACATCGGCCACCGCCGCCTGAAACCCTGCACACAGGTCGCGCCGGTCCTGCACCGTCAACCCACCCTTTTCCGCCACCACCGCATCCCGCGCCCTGAGAAGCGCAGTTTTCAGGCCCGAGAAAGACATATCGCACCCCGCCCGGTCCAACAGCGGACGCGGGAATGCAAAGCGCCGCGCATCGCCCAAAGCCGCCTCGGCCTGCACCGCAGGCCCGCCCGGCTGGGCCAGACCCAAAAGCTTGGCTGTCTTGTCAAAGGCCTCACCCGGCGCATCGTCGATCGTGCCGCCAAGACGTTGAAACTCCTCAACATCATGCGCAATCAGAAACTGGCAATGCCCGCCCGACACCAAAAGCATTAGATAGGGGAACGCCACCGCATCGGTCAGCCGGGGCGTCAGCGCATGGCCCGCAAGGTGGTTCACCCCCACCATCGGCAACCCCGTGGCCGCCGCCAGCCCCTTGGCCAGCATCACCCCCGACAACACCCCGCCAATCAGCCCCGGCCCCGCCGTCACCGCGATCCCATCAAGATCGGCCAACCCCAGCCCGGCCTGTGCCAAGGCCGCCTCCACGCAATGATCCAGCCGCTCGGCATGGGCGCGCGCCGCAATCTCGGGCACCACACCGCCAAAGGCGGCATGCAGCGCAACTTGTCCCTCCACCACAGAGGACAAAATCTCCGCCCCCTCCGGCCCCTGACGCACCACCGCCGCCGCGGTGTCATCGCAGCTCGATTCAATGCCAAGAAAGGTCAGCGGCGCGGTCATGGTGATCTTACGTTGCCTCAAAGGTTTTGCGCAGGTAACACCTTGGCCATGGCCAGACAATCCCGCGCCCCTACGCTTCTTTTGACCCGCCCCGCGCCGCAAAGCCAGCGCTTTGCGCAAGAGGTGCGGGCGTTGCACCCCACAGTGCAGGTGGTCATCTCGCCCCTGATGCAGACCAAATGGCTGACCCCGGTTCTGCCCGATGGCCCGGTGTGGGCGTTGATCCTCACCTCGGAAACCGGGGCCGAGGCCGCAGGCCAGCTTCGCCTTTCGGGCCATGCGCTGCCCGATCTGGCCTATTGCGTCGGCCCCCGCACCGCCGACGCCGCCCGCACCGCCGGGTTTCAACCCCTGTCCGCCGAAGGTGATGTGCATGCGCTGGAATCGCTCATCCGCGCCGCCAAAGCCGAAGGCCCGCTTTTGCATATCCGGGGTCAGGATGCGGCCGGCAATCTGGCGCAATCCCTGACAATGGGCGGAATAGTGACATATTCCGCCATCACCTACGCCCAAGAACCCTGCCCCCTGACCCCCGCCGCCACAGCAGTTTTGCAAGGCGAGGGCCCCATTCTCTTGCCGCTCTTTTCCCCCCGCTCGGCCCAGATCTTTGCACAATCCCTGCCGCCCAACACCACCGCCCCCTTGTGGATCGTGGCGATCAGCCCGGCGGCGGCGTTACAGGCCCAGCCCCTGAACCCCGCCCGCCTGATCACCGCCGCCCAACCCAACGGCGGAAACATGCTGCACGCTGTCGCAGATCTTCTGGCTTCGGCCGCAAGTGCTTGAACCTTTGCCCCTCCCGGCATTACCTTGGCCCAAGGCCCACCGGGCCCCGATGGGAGGACACCAATGACCGACGCGGATGATCTGACCAACCGGACAGAAGACCAACCCGACACCCCGGCAGAGCCGGAGCCACAGGCCAAGCCCGCCGCCGCCAAACCGCGCAGCGTCTTTCTGCCGCTGGTTCTGGGTGGTGTCATCGCCGCTGGGCTTGGCTTTGGCGCCGCGCAAGTTGTGCCGCAAGGCTGGCCCTTTGCCCCAACCAATGCGCTGGCCCAGCAACTCGCCGCACAAACCGATGAAATCACCCGCCTGCAAACCCGCCTTGCCGCGCTGGAAGGCCAGACCACGCCCGATTTCTCGCCCCTGATGGAAACGCTGGCCGCCCTCAATGCCCGCGTCGCCGCCCTTGAAACCGGCCCCGCCGAACGCGCCGAGGAAACCGCCGCCCTCACAGCCGCCATCGCCCAAGTGCAAAGCGATCTGGCCGCGCTGCAAGCCTCTGGCCCGGTGCCTGCCAATATCACCGCCCTTGCCGCCCAAGCCGAAGCCCGCCTGCAAGAGGCCGAGGCTGAGGCCGCCCAACTCAAGGCCGAGGCCGAGGCGCTGAACGCCGCCGCCGCCACCCGCGTGGCCCTTGCCAGCCTGCGCGCCGCGGTTGACACCGGCGCGCCCTATGCCGCCGAACTGGCGCAACTGGGCCGCGATGCGCCCGAAGCTCTGGCCGCCCATGCCGAAACCGGCGCCCCCAGCCTGACCGCCCTGCAAGCCAGCTTTCCCGAAGCCGCCGGCGCGGCACTGGAATCCGCCCTTCGCGCCGATATGGGCGACAGCTGGGCCGACCGCGCCACCAGCTTTCTGCGCAGCCAAACCGGCGCGCGCTCGCTCACCCCGCGTGAGGGCAGCGATCCCGACGCCATCCTGTCGCGCGCCGAGGCGGCCTTGGCCACCGGCAATCTGACCGCCACCTTGGCCGAACTCGCCACCCTGCCCGAGGTGGCGCAAACCGCCATGGCAGACTGGCGCACAGCCGCCGAACAGCGCAGCGCCGTCTTGCAGGCTTTGGCCGATCTGGCCGCAAACATCGGTGAATAAGGAAATGGCATGATCTGGTCTTTGCTCAAGGTTCTGCTCTTTATCACCGTGATCGGCACGCTGACCTATGGGGCCACCCTGCTGTTGGAAACTGGCGGCGGCATCCGCATTGCGGCGGCGGGCTATGAATTCACCCTTGGCCCGTTGCAGGCCGTGATCGTCCTCTTGGCTCTGATGGTCGCCATCTGGCTGGTGATGAAGATCATCGGCCTGATCGTCGCCACCTTGCGCTTTCTCAACGGCGATGAGACCGCCATTTCCCGCTATTTCGACCGCGACCGCCAGCGCAAAGGCTATCAGGCGCTGTCGGATGGCTTTCTTGCCTTGGCCTCAGGCGAAGGCCGCCTTGCCCTGATGCGCGCCCAGCGGGCCGAAAAATACCTTGGCCGCCCCGAACTCACGACGCTTCTCGTCGCCCAAGCCGCCGAAGCCGCAGGCGACGGCAAACGCGCCACCGAGGCCTACAAGGCGCTTTTGGCCGATGACGCCACCCGCTTTGTCGGTGTCCGTGGCCTGATGCTGCAAAAACTGGCCGAGGGTGACACCGACACCGCCCTGAAACTGGCCGAAAAGGCTTTTGCGCTGAAACCCAAACACGCCGAAACCCAAGACATCCTGCTCAAACTGCAATCGCAAAGCGCCGATTGGAAAGGCGCGCGCAGCACCCTTGGGGCAAAGCTGAAAGCCGGGTCTTTGACCAAAGATGTCTACCGCCGCCGCGATGCGGTGCTGGCCTTGCAAGAGGCCGCCGGCATCATGGACGACACCGCCAGCGTGGAGGCCCGCGAAGCCGCGATTGAGGCCAACCGCAAATCGCCCGATCTGATTCCGGCGGCTGTCATGGCCACCCGCAGCCTGATCGCCAAGGGCGACCGCAAAGCGGCCACCCGCGTGGTCAAAAAGGCGTGGGAGGGGATGCCCCACCCCGACCTTTCGGCCGTTTTTGCCGAGATTGAACCCGGGGAAACCCCCGAGGCGCGGCTGAAACGGTTCAAACCCCTCATCGCGCGCCATCCCAACCATGATGAAACCCTGCTCTTGCAGGCCGAACTTCTGATCGCCGCCGAAGATTTCCCCGCCGCCCGCCGCGCGCTGGGCGATCTGGTTGACCGCCACCCCACCCAACGCGCGCTGGCCGTCATGGCCGCCATCGAACGCGGCGAAGGCTCTGATGAGGCGGTGGTGCGCGGCTGGCTCTCCAAGGCGCTGGTCGCCCCGCGCGGTCCGCAATGGTGCTGCGACAAATGTCAGGCGATCCACGCCGAATGGCACCCGATCTGCGACAATTGCGGCGGCTTTGACACGCTTTCCTGGCGCGAGCCGCAGGAAAACACCGCCCAAAGCGCCCGCGGAGCCGAGCTTTTGCCGCTCATGGTCGCCGCCCCGACCAAAGCCGACCCCAAAGCACAAGATCCCGAAGCCGAGCCCGAGATCATCGACCTCGCAGCCGTCGCAAGAAGTGCAGATTAGGACTACACACCGCCGAAAAGCGGTGCTAAGAGCCCGTCACCAAAGGCCGCTGTAGCTCAGCTGGTAGAGCACGTCATTCGTAATGATGGGGTCGGGGGTTCGAGTCCCTTCAGCGGCACCACTTTCCCAAGGCGGAAAGTCATCCTTCCCAAAATCAGTCGCGCGTCTTTGGTGTCAGCAGCTTTTTTGGCCGGATGGCTTCGGCGGCTTTGAACAGGCCGAAGGTCTGGTTGACGTAGTTCACCACACCGCCCAATTGCTCGAGATATGTCTGCAACTCTGCTGTGCGCTCGGCTTCGACCATTTGCACCGGGCGATCCGGGCCTTCTCCTTCGAACTGGCAGTAAAACAGCGGCTCGCCGCGTTTCAGGATGATGTCCTTTTCCGGCTCGTGCCATTCAAAGGCCCACATCAAGGGCCGTGGCCAGACCGAAACCGGGAAGCGCCCGCCAAAGATCGTGCCGGGCAGCGGGTCTTTGCGGTAATGCATAAAGGCCGAAAGCTGGGTGACGTAGACCAACTCATCAGCGATGAAGCAGTAGGGCAGCGAAAGCTGGATCGTCGGCCGGTCGGGATAGCGCCATTCGGTTTCATTCACCAAGGTCAGCACCTCGCCCAGCTTATTGGCGCGAATGGGGCTGGCGGTTCCGGCGCGGTTGATCAGCACCGCCTTGCCCTTGTCATCGCGGCCAAAGCCGATGTGAATGTCAAAGGGGCATTTCACCATGAAATAGCGGCTTTCGAGCTGGATCACCCCCGGACAACGCCCGGCACTTTTCGCATGGGTCTTGTTGGTCTGCCGAAACGACACCCGCTCGGGCGCATCATACATCACCGCGCCCTTGTCGGTTGTCAGAAACCAGCCAACAGTAATCGGGCCAGAATTGGGGCCACCTTCGGGGCGCTCAATCGAAATATTAAATTCCATTAAAATACCTTTGGTTTTGTCCCAGACTTGCGCCTGAAGCGGCGGCTGTCAATGCGCCAAAGGCCGCGCCTGTCGGGACGGATACCCGACGGATAACCGACGCAAACCCGACAAAGACCAGACGGCGATTTTCCCTAAAATCAAGGCTTTAACCCCATCCGCTTGACAAGATGCCCTCTTACCCCCAAACCCCCAAAAATTTTGCCGGAGGCTGCCATGTCGGATGATCGCCTGATCGTTGCCCTTGATGTTCCCAATGTGGTCCAAGGGCTCGACCTTGCCGCCAAGCTGGGCGATGCGGTCAGCTTTTATAAGATCGGCCTTGGCATGTTGACAGGCGGCGGTTTCGCGCTGGCCAATGAGCTTAAGCACGAACAGGGCAAGCGCGTCTTTCTGGACATGAAACTGTTCGACATCGGCGCCACGATCGAGGCGGCGGTGCGCGGGATTGCCCAGCATGATCTGGATTTTCTGACCGTTCACGGCGACCCGCAGGTGGTGCGCGCCGCGGCTGAGGGCAAGCGCGGAAAAGACCTGAAAATTCTGGCGGTTACCGTGCTGACCAGCCTTGATCGCGCTGATCTTGACGCCAACCTCATCAAGCCCGGCGACGTTCATGAGATCACGCTGGAACGCGCCGCAAGGGCGCTGGAGGCCGGGGCCGATGGCGTCATCGCCAGCCCGCAAGAGGCCGCGATGATCCGCGCCTTGCCGCAGGCTGCGGGCCGCCTGATCGTCACCCCCGGCGTGCGTCCTGTGGGGGCCGCGACGGGCGACCAAAAGCGCATCGCCACGCCCGCCCAGGCGATTGCCGACGGGGCGAACCACATCGTCGTGGGCCGCCCCATCTGGCAGGCGGCAGACCCTGCCGCCGCCGCCCGTGCCATCGTGGCCGAACTGGCCGGGGTCTGAGCCTTTACAGATCCTTCACCAGTCGAAGCGCATCATAGATCGCGGCATGGGTGTTGCGGCTTTCCACCGCGTCCCCGATGCGGAACAGCTTGAACCCTTTCGGCCCCCCGTTCAGCATCTGCGGCTTGCCCGCAATCAGCGCCTCGTAATCCACCGCGCCCAGGTTTTCCGACTGCGGTTTCAGATCGAAATAGATGTCGGCCAAGGGCTGCGTGCCATGGTTGACGACGATCTGATCAAAGTCGCGCTCCTGCGCCAGCTTCATATAGTCGGACCCCACCACCGCCGTCAGCCGATTGCCCGATTTCTTGGCGCCTGTAAGACGGTAAGTGACTGTAAAGGTTACATTCTTGTCCTGCATGGCCCGCATATAGGGCACCAGATTCATCGCCATGACTTCCGGCGCAAAGCTGCGGTCGGGGGTCATCACCTCAACCGTTGCCCCGGCTTCGGCCAAGAGTTGCGCGGCTTGCAGGGCGGTGTGGTCGCCCGCGTCATCATACAAAAGCACGTTCTGGCCGGGCTTGACGTCGCCCGACAGAATGTCCCAGGCGGTGACGGTCAATTCGTTGCCGAATTCCAGAATGTCCTTTTCCGGCAGGCCCCCGGAGGCGATGATCACCACATCGGGCTTTTCGGCCAGAACATCGGCCGCCTCGGCAAAGGTGTTAAAGTGGAAATCGACATCGCGGGCGGCGCATTGGGCCATGCGCCAGTCGATGATGCCGATCATCTCCGACCGCCTCTTCGTCCGGGCGGTCAGGCGCACCTGACCCCCCGGCTCATCGGCGGCCTCGAACACCACCACATGGTGCCCACGTTCCGCCGCAACCCGCGCCGCCTCAAGCCCCGCAGGGCCTGCGCCGACGATCACCACCTTCTTCGCCTGCGGCGCAGGGGTGATGGTATGGGGCATCGTCTCTTCGCGCCCGGTGGCCGGGTTGTGGATACAAAGCGCCATGCCGCCCTGATAAATCCTGTCAAGACAATAGGTTGCCCCAACGCAGGGCCGAATTTCCTCCTCCCGGCCCTCAACGATTTTCTGCACGATATGCGGGTCGGCCATATGCGCCCGCGTCATGCCGACCATATCCAACTGCCCCGAGGCCACGGCATAGCGGGCGGTCGCCACATCGGCGATGCGGGCGGCGTGGAAGGTGGGCAGGCCCACCTCGGCCTTGATCCGCCCCGCCAGATCCAGATGCGGCGAGGCCTTCATGCCCTGAATCGGGATCACATCCGTCATTGCCGGATCGGTGTGAATCCGGCCCCGGATGATGTTGACGAAATCCACCAGACCCGAGGCCTTGAACCGCCGCGCCATCTCGACGCCTTCCTCCACCGGCAGGCCCCCCGGCGCATCTTCGTCAGCGACATAGCGCATGCCCAACAGCACCTTGTCGCCCACCCGCTCGCGGCAGGCTTTCAGCACGTCAAAGGCAAAGCGCAGACGGTTGTCGAGCGACGAGGCATCGTAGGGCCCCGGCGGCATGCCATTGGTCAGCGGGCTGATGAACTGGTCCATCAGGTGGCCGTAGCATTCAAACTCCACCCCATCGACACCCGCCGCCGCCATGCGCTCGGCGGCATCGGCGTAGTCCTTGACCACGCGGGAAATGTCCCAATCTTCCATGACCTTAGGGAAAGCGCGGTGCGAGGGCTCGCGCGAGGGGCCAGCGGCCAGAACCGGCAGCCAATCGCCCTTGTCCCACCGCGTGCGGCGGCCAAGGTGGGAAAGCTGGATCATCACCGCCGCCCCCGCCTCATGGCAGTCATCGGTCAGCTTCTTCATCCACGGAACCACCTCATCCTTCCAGACCAAAAGGTTGGTGAACACTGGCGGGCTGTCGCGGCTGACGCTGGCCGAGCCTGCCGTCATCACCATGGCCACGCCCGCCTTGGCGCGCTCTAGGTGATAAAGTCGGTAACGATCTTTTGGCATACCGTCTTCACCATAGGCCGGTTCATGGCTGGTGGTCATAATGCGGTTGCGCAGGGTCAGGTGTTTCAGCTGATAGGGCTGCAAAAGCGGATCGTTCGACATGGGCTCCTCCGAGGTTGACGCCAGATTATGAGGCGCGCGATGCAAGTCAACTGAAAAATCGACACCACTGTCGAGTTTTCGAAATCGAAACCCGAGGCGGGTTGCAGCAGCGGGGTAAACTGCCTAGGTTCAACCGCATGAACACCCCTGCACCCCATGAACGCGGTTGGCGCGGCTCGGCCGATTTGTGGCTGGATGCTGCCTATCAACTGCTAATCGAAGGCGGGGTCGAGGCGGTTAAGGTCATGCCCTTGGCCGAACGTCTTGGCCTGTCACGCACCAGTTTTTATTGGCATTTTCCTGATCGTGAGGCATTGCTTGATGGTCTTGTCACCCGCTGGCAAAGCCACAACACCGCCAATCTCATCGCCCAGACCGAAGCACCTGCCGCCACGATCACCCAAGCGGTGCTGAACCTGTTTGATTGCTGGATCCTGCAAGATCTCTTTGACAGCCGGCTTGAATTTGCCATCCGCACTTGGGCGCTGACCGATCAGGCTTTGGGTAAGACGCTGGCCAATGCCGATGCCGCACGAATCGCTGCGATCAAGGCAATGTTCCTGCGCTTTGGCTATCCCGAGCCCGAGGCGGATATTCGCGCCCATACCGTCTATTTGACGCAGATCGGCTATATCTCGATGCGGGTGAACGAACCGCTTTTGCCCCGCCTTGACCGCATCCCACCCTATGCGCTGACCTTCACCGGCCATGCCCCAAGCCCCGCCGAGGTTGAGGCCTTTCGCACGCGCCACATGCGGGCCAGCGCGCGCCCTTAAGCGTCGCGCTTGGCAATCCAGTCGTGGTCGGGGTCATTCTCAAACCGCCATTTGCGCAGCGGTCCGGCCATGACGTTCAGATAATACATCTCATAGCCATAGGGGGCGCCACAGGGATGGTGGCCCTTGGGCACCAGAACGACATCATGGTTCTTCACGGCCATGGTTTCGTCCAGTGATCCGTCCTCGGTATAAACCCGTTGAATCCCAAAGCCTTGGGCGGGGTTTAGGCGGTGGTAATAGGTCTCTTCCAGATAGGTCATGCGAGGAAAGTCATCTTCGTCATGGCGGTGGCTTGGGTAGCTTGACCAATGGCCTGCAGGGGTGAACACCTCGGTCACCAAAAGGCTGTCAGCCACCTCGCGCGCCTCCATGGCGATGTTGTTGACATAGCGCGTGTTGGTCCCCTTGCCGCGGGGCGTAAGCTCTATCCCCTCTGGCCCCAGACGCTGCGCTTTATGCCCGCCCTTGCCCGGCGCGCGGCAGACGGCAAGGGTGCAGGCGGTCGTTGCCACGGCGTGCCAGTTGTCGCCATTCGGGACATACAGGCAATGCGGCGGGGTTTTTTCGAACACATCCATCCGCTCGCCCATCACGCCCCAATCCTGCCCCGAGGCGGTGATCTGCGCCTTGCCTTCGACCAGCACCAGAATGGCCTCATTATCGCCCGTCGCCTCAGACGCGCTTTCGCCGGGTTCCAGCCGATAAAGCGCAAAGCCGACATAGCCCCAATTGGCAGTTTCGGGCGTGATATCATGCACTTTGCCATGGCTGGCGGTGGGGTGACGAAGAAGAGACATGGCGGCGGCCTTTGCGTCTAGCGTTCAGTGTAAAGCACAAGTGCTGAGTCCGACAGCGCGTGCAAGTCCCAGCTTGCGCCGGGGGGCAGGGCGACATCCACCGGCCCGCCGCTTGCCAGCACGGTTTCGGGCGGCGCATCGGCCCGGTCGATCCGCAGGCCGCCGGAAACCAGCACGAACCTGCTCAGCCGGTCCGGCAGGGCGAGCGAGTCGCCACGGCGCAGCTGCATCACCCGGGCTGAGACAAAGCCCCAGGGTCCCGCCCCGTTCGGGCCGCCGCCATCCAGCTGTTGCCCGCCCGGCCCCATGCGCTTAGACCAGCCCGGCGGCTTTGGCCTGCCGCTTGAGCGTGGCCAAGCCAAGCGTCTGATACAAAAGCGGGTTGCGCAGCTTTGGGTCCTGCTCGGCCTCGATCACGATCCAGCCGTCGTAGTTGTGCTGGGCAAGAATTTGCAAAAGCGGGGCAAAGTCGATCCCGCCTTCCTGATCGCCGGGCACGGTAAATGCACCGCCGACCACGGCTTTCAGGAAGGACCAGCCCTCAGCGCGGACCTTTGCAGTGATCGTGGGGCGGATGTTCTTGGCGTGGAAATGGCGCACGCGGGCGGCATGTTTGGTCAGCACCGCCACCGGATCGCCACCGCCAAAGGCACAATGGCCCGCGTCGAACAGAAGGTGGGTATGCGGGCCGGTCGCGGCCATCAGCGCGTCAATCTCATCGGGAGATTCCACGATGGTGCCCATGTGGTGGTGATAGACCAGCGTGATGCCCTGGCTGGCCAGATAGGCGGCAAAAGCCTCCAGCTTCTTGCCAAAATCGGCCATTTCGGCCACCGTCAGGCGCGGGCGGTCGTTCACCGGTTTGCCCGCATCGCCGTGAATGGCGTTTGAGGTTTCGCAGACGATCATCACCTTACAGCCATTGTGCTTCAGCTTGGCCAGATGGTGCTGACAGGCCTTGATCTCGTCCTCAACCGACCGCGCCAACAGTTCGGTCGAATACCAGCCCGAGATGAATTTCAGGCCATATTCGGCCAAAAGCGCGCGCAAAGCTTCGGGCTCATCCGGCCAACGATGGCCGTTTTCGATCCCGTCAAAGCCGATCTGCCGACCCGCCTCATCCAGAATGCGGGTGGTGGGGATATCGGCGCCGATGGTTTGGTCGTCGTCATTGGCCCAAGCGATGGGGTTGGTTCCGAATTGGATCATCATGTCTCTCTTAATTGACCAGCCATTGGCGTTTGGTCGCTTGCACATAAGCTTCGCGGGCTTCATTGACTTCGCGGCGGGTTGAAACCTCAGGCACGGCCACATCCCACCATGTGCCGCCCGCGCCGGTGCCGGGGTTCGGATCGGTGTCGATCACGATGACCGTCGGAATTTTCGCGCCTTTTGCGGCCTGCAATTCGGCTTCAAGCTGGGCGATGTCGGCGGCTTTCACCACCTGCGCGCCCATCGACCGGGCATGTGCGACAAAGTCAATCGCCGCCGGGTTCACATGATAGCTGTCGTCCAGAAGATTGTTGAACGGCGCGCCCCCGGTGCCCTGTTGCAGCCGGTTGATGCAGCCATAACCGCGGTTGTCGGTGAGGACGACGGTAAAGGGGATGCCCATCATCACCGCGGTGGCGAGTTCGGAATTGGCCATCATATAGCTGCCATCACCGACCATGCAGATCACGTCCTTTTCAGGTGCGGCCATCTTGATACCCATGGCACCCGCCACCTCATAGCCCATGCAGCTAAAGCCGTATTCCATATGGTAACCGCCCGCCGCCGCCCGCCACAGCACATGCAGCGCGCCGGGCATGGTGCCGGCGGCGCACATCACCACCGACTGCTTGCCCGTATTGCGCTGCACCGCGCCGATCACTTGGGCATCGGTCGGCAGGCCCGCGCCGTTCGGGGCGGCCATCAGGGCGTCGGTGGTCTGGAACCACTTGTCTCGCGCGGCAAAGTCGGGGTCGGCAAAGCGGTGGTGGCCCAAGGCGGCGCTGATCTTTTCCAGCGCCACCTTGGCATCGGCCACAAGGCTTTGCGCGCCGCGCTTGGCGGCGTCATAGCCGTGGATGTTGATCGACAGGAGTTTCCGGTTGGGTTTTGAGAACACCGTCCAAGACCCTGTGGTAAAATCCTGAAACCGGGTGCCGATGCCGATCACCAGATCGGCATCGGCCGCAAGCTGGTTGCCACAGCCGGTGCCCGTGACGCCGGGGGAGCCGAAGTGGAGCTTCTCCTCCCAATCCACCGCGCCCTTGCCGGCCTGGGTTTCCACCATGGGGATGTTGTGCTTGGCCGCAAACTCCAACACTGCCGCCTCGGCCCCGGAATAGATCACCCCGCCCCCTGTCACGATCAGCGGCTTTTTCGCCGCCTTGATCGCGGCCACAGCCTCGGCCAACTCGCGGGCATCGGGTTCGGGGCGGCGGATGTGCCAGACTTTGGGGGTGAAAAACTCGGCCGGGTAATCATAGGCTTCGGCTTGGGTGTCTTGGCAAAAGGCAAGGCACACCGGGCCGCAATTGGCCGGATCGGTCATCACCCGCAGCGCGCGGGGCAGGGCGGTGAGGATATGTTCGGGCCGCGAGATGCGGTCGAAATAGCGGACCACGGGGCGGAAGCAGTCATTCGCGCTGACCGTTGCATCGTCGAAATCTTCAATCTGCTGCAAGACCGGATCGGGCGCGCGGTTGGCGAAGACGTCACCGGGGATGAACAACACCGGCAGGCGGTTCACATGGGCCAAAGCCGCCGCCGTCACCATATTCGTCGCGCCGGGGCCGATGGAGGAGGTCACCGCCATGGCGCGGCGACGTTTATGGGTTTTGGCATAGGCAATCGCGGCATGGGCCATGGTCTGTTCGTTATGGCCGCGCCATGTGGGCAGGGTATCTTTGATACCATGCAGCGCCTCACCCAGACCCGCCACATTGCCATGGCCAAAGATCGCCCAGACGCCCTCGATAAAGCGCTCGCCCTCGGGCGTCATCTGCACCGACAGCCATTTCACCATGGCCTGAGCGGCGGTCAGTCGGATGGTGGTCATGCCTTTTCTCCCTTTGCCGCGCGGGCGGCATCCCAGATGCCGCAAAGGCGGGTGTATTTCGTGGCCATGTCTTGAACGGCCTGATCGTCGGTCAATTTGCCCGCCAGCCAGCCGCGCGCCGCCTCGCCAAAGATGGTGCGGCCAATGGCAAAGCCTTTCACCAGATCATGCCGCGAGGCAATCGCGAGCGAACTCGCAAGGTCTGCCTCGCTGGCATCCAACCCCAAGACCACAATGCCGCGAACATGGGGATCGCGGGTGGTGATGGCATCGCAGGCGGCGCGATAGGCGGCGTCGGTGGCAAAGGGCTCCAGCTTCCACCAATCGGGGTAGATGCCGAGATCATAGATGCGGGTGATGACCTGTGCGCTGGTGCTGTCATTCACGGGAAACACCTTTGATGGAATGATTTCCAGAAGCATTTCCAGACGGTTGCGGCGGCAGGCATGGAAGAGGCGGCGCAGGGTGTCCTCCTGCTGGGCCTTCATTTCGGGCGTGTCATCGGGGTGATAGAACACCAAAACCTTGACCACATGTTCCAAGGGCCATTCCGACAGACCGCCGAAATCCGGGCCAATCTCAGGTTCAAGCGTCAGGGGGCGCGAGCCGGGCCATTCCACCGGGTGGCCGATCCACAGGCCCGTTCCGGCGGCGGCATAAAGCGCATCGCGGCCCAGCCGCGAATCGCACAAGATGCCATAGCCGGGCTGACCGGCTGACACCTGCAACGCCGCCCGAAGGCACAGCTTTTTGAACGCGCCGATCTTTTCGGGGGTGGCCCCTTCCATCGCCTCAAGCTGCATGCGGTGGTCAAAGGCAAAGACCCGCATCGTCGCCCAATCCTTGTGGCGGTTGGTGGACCAATGGATCTGCTCCAGTGCCGCATCCTTGCGCAGGGCTTTGGTGACAACGCCGCGGTTCAGGAAGAATTGCAGCTCTTCCCATGACGGATAAGCAGGGGTGCAGCCATGGCGGCTGACGGCAAAGGCACCGCAGGCATTGGCGTATTTCAACGCCACCGGCCACGGTTCACCATCCAGCCAGCCCTTGAGCAGGCCCGACATAAACCCGTCGCCTGCGCCCAAGACATTGAACACCTCAATCGGAAAGCCGGGGCCGGATTCGCCTTCGTCCAGCGTATCGGGAATCGCCCCGGTAAAGGCCGAGGCGCCCATGGGGCCGCGTTTGCAGACCAAGGTGGCCTTTGACACGGCGCGGACGGCGCGCAGGGCGGCGAGTGTGTCGGTGGTGCCGCCGGCGATGTGGAATTCCTCTTCAGTGCCGACGATGAGATCAAACAGATGCAAGGTCGATTGCAGCTTGGCCGTGACAGCAGCCGATTCGATGAAGCGGCTTTCGCCGTCGCCATGGCCCGCGAGACCCCAGAGGTTGGGGCGATAGTCGATATCGAGGGCGGTTTGCAGCCCGTGTTTGCGGGCAAGGTTCAAGGCCTTCATCACGGCGGCTTCGGTGCGGGGGTGCGACAGATGCGTCCCGGTGGCCACGACAGCGCGAGCCTCGGCGATAAAGCCTTCGTCGATGTCATCCTCGCACAGCGCCATATCGGCGCAGTTTTCGCGGTAAAAGATCAGCGGGAACTGATGTTCGTCGCGAATACCCAGCAAAACCAGCGCGGTCAGGCGGTCGGGGTCGGTTTTCACGCCCCGCACATCGACGCCTTCGCGCGAAAGTTCCTCGCGGATGAAGCGGCCCATATGTTCGTTGCCCACGCGGGTGATCAGCGCCGAGCGCAGCCCCAAACGCGCAGTGCCTGCCGCCATATTGCACGGGCTGCCACCGATGTATTTCTGGAACGAGCCCATATCCTCCAGCCGCCCACCCACCTGCGCGCCGTAAAGATCAACAGAGGCCCGGCCAATGGTGATGACATCCAGAGTTTTCATGCAGTGTTCCCGTGACAAAGGGCGATGATTCACGCTTTTGGAATAAATATTCCATTTTATGTCGACGGGGAAGCAGAAATTCCAACCTGCGGGCTGCATGCACCATGAAAAAGGCCCGAGAACGCTTGCGCGCCTCGGGCCTTTGAAACTGTCTCGGCAAGGGTGCCGGAAATCGTAAATTTAATGCTTGGTAAACAATTTGCCAAACTGGGCCTTGAGACGGGCTGCACGCGGTTCAGAGGGTTCCGAGTGCTTCTCAATCACAGTTTTGGCTTTCTGCTCTTCAATCTGACGCAACTGGCTAAAAATACTGGACTGGCAACTTTGAACGGAGGGCAGACGGCTGGCACGCAGGCGCTTGGCGGTGAACACATCATCGTTGGCTTTTGTCGTGGCGGCATGGGCCGTGTGACGGGCAAAGCTGACGAAGCGATCTGCCAGATCAACAACAGCCGACGCAGACATCTCTTTCATGCTGACGTTCATATCTACAAAGGCCATGGTGTTCTTCCTTTACGCTTGGCTTGCCGGGTGTCTTTCCCGATGACCCTCATTTAGCATCTGCAACCTGCTTCGAAACCCGTGCAGGGGCATAACCGGTCTCTCCTAAAGGATAGGTCATCGCCCCCAAGGGCGAAAAATTGGCCAGTTTGGTGAGGGTGATGGCATTGCAAAAGCCAAAAGCCGCCCCCAAATCATGGGCAAGGCCAAAGCGGCTGTGCTGGAATTCCGGGCACCGCGAAGGCGCTTTTGAAAAGGAGAATGACCGATGAATTTGGAGAAATTCACGGAGCGGTCGCGCGGCTTTATTCAAGCGGCGCAGACCATTGCGATGCGGGAAAACCACCAGCGTGTGTTGCCCGACCATCTGCTGAAAGCCCTGATGGATGATGATCAAGGCTTGGCGTCGAACTTGATTCGCAAATCTGGCGGCAGCCCCGAGCGGGTGAATGAGGCGATCAACCTTGCCATTGCGAAACTGCCCAAGGTGACGGGTGGTGATGGCAACACCTATGTTGATCCGTCTTTGGTTCGGGTGCTGGACGAGGCCGAGGCGGTGGCGAAAAAGGCCGGCGACAGCTTTGTTCCAGTGGAACGGCTGCTGACGGCGCTGGCGCTGGTCAACACCCGGGCGCGCGACGCGCTGACGGCCGGGGCGGTGAACGCCCAAGGGCTGAACGCGGCCATCAATGAGGTGCGCAAGGGGCGGACGGCCGACAGTGCGAGTGCCGAGGATACGATGGAGGCGTTGAAGAAATACGCCCGCGACCTGACCGAAGCGGCGGCCAGCGGCAAGATTGACCCGATCATCGGGCGCGATAAGGAAATTCGCCGCGCCATGCAGGTGCTGAGCCGTCGCACCAAGAACAACCCGGTGCTGATTGGCGAGCCGGGTGTGGGGAAAACCGCGATTGCCGAGGGTCTGGCCCTGCGCATCGTCAATGGCGATGTGCCCGAATCCCTGCGCAATAAAAAGCTAATGGCGCTGGACATGGGGGCCTTGATTGCCGGGGCCAAGTATCGCGGCGAGTTTGAGGAACGTCTAAAGGCCGTTCTGAACGAGGTGACGGCGGCGGAAGGGGAAATCATCCTGTTCATCGACGAGATGCACACGCTGGTGGGCGCGGGCAAATCCGATGGTGCGATGGATGCCGCGAACCTTATCAAACCGGCGCTGGCGCGGGGCGAGTTGCATTGCGTGGGCGCGACCACCTTGGACGAATACCGCAAATATGTGGAGAAAGACGCCGCCCTTGCCCGCCGGTTCCAGCCGGTGATGGTGTCGGAACCCACGGTGGAGGATACGATTTCCATCCTGCGCGGCATCAAAGAGAAGTATGAGCTTCACCACGGGGTGCGGATTGCCGACAGTGCCTTGGTTGCGGCGGCGACGCTGAGCCATCGCTATATCACCGACCGTTTTCTGCCCGACAAGGCGATTGACCTTGTGGACGAGGCCGCCAGCCGGTTGCGGATGGAGGTGGATTCAAAGCCCGAGGAACTGGACGCGCTGGATCGTCAGATCCTGCAGCTTCAGATCGAGGCTGAGGCCTTGAAGAAAGAGGACGATGCGGCGTCCAAGGACCGGCTGGCAAAGCTGGAAAAGGAACTGGCCGATTTGCAGGATCGCTCGTCTGAAATGACGGCGAAATGGCAGTCGGAACGTGACAGCCTTGAGGCCGCGCGCGATTTGAAAGAGCAGTTGGACCGCGCCCGTGCCGAGTTGGAGCAAGCCAAGCGCGAGGGCGATTTCGGCAAGGCGGGTGAGCTGCAATATGGCCGCATTCCGGGGCTGGAAAAGTCGCTGGCCGAGGCAGAGGCGCGCGAGGGCGAGGCTTTGGTGTCCGAAGCTGTGCGGCCTGAGCAGATTGCAGAAGTTGTCGAGCGCTGGACGGGTATTCCCACCACCAAGATGCTGGAGGGCGAGCGCGAAAAGCTGCTGCGCATGGAAGAGGAGTTGGGCAAACGCGTGATCGGCCAGCATTCGGCGGTCATTGCGGTGTCAAACGCCGTGCGCCGGGCGCGCGCTGGGCTGAACGATGAGGGGCGGCCTTTGGGCAGTTTCCTGTTCCTTGGGCCAACTGGCGTGGGCAAGACCGAACTGACCAAGGCCGTTGCCGCCTATCTCTTTGATGATGAAAACGCGATGGTCCGCATCGATATGTCGGAATTCATGGAGAAGCACTCGGTCTCTCGGCTGATCGGCGCGCCGCCCGGCTATGTGGGTTATGATGAGGGCGGCGTGTTGACCGAGGCGGTGCGGCGGCGGCCTTATCAGGTGGTGTTGTTCGACGAGGTGGAAAAGGCCCATCCCGATGTGTTCAACGTGCTGTTGCAGGTGCTGGATGATGGCATTTTGACAGATAGTCAGGGCCGGACGGTGGATTTCAAACAGACGCTGATCATCCTGACCAGTAACCTTGGGGCGCGGGCCTTGTCCGAATTGCCCGAAGGTGGCGATGTGGCCACGGCCCGGCGTGAGGTGGAAGAGGCGGTTCGGGCGCATTTCCGGCCCGAATTCCTGAACCGGTTGGATGAGCAGATTATCTTTGACCGTCTGAACCGCGCCGATATGGATGGTATCGTCACCATTCAGCTTCAGCGGCTGGAAAACCGTCTGGCAGCCCGCAAGATCACGCTGGATCTTGATGCGGATGCCCGCGCTTGGCTGGCAGATGAGGGCTATGATCCGGTCTTTGGGGCGCGGCCCCTGAAGCGGGTGATCCAGCGCCATCTGCAAGACCCGCTGGCCGAGATGATTTTGGCTGGCGATGTTATGGACGGGGCGACCATCCAGATCAAGGCCGGGCCAGAGGGGTTGATGATTGGTGATCGGGTGTCTGCCTCGCGCAGACCCCGCCCCGCTGAGGTTGTGGTGCATTGATGAAAAGGCCCCCAGAGTTTGGGGGCCTTTTTCCTTTGTTCAGGTTGCGGGGCGGTCCTGCTGTGGCCTAGGTTTGGGCGAATCCAAAGGGGGCGGCCTATGAACCTTGTCGAAGCCAGCATTGCCGATCTACGCGCAGCGCTTGAAGCGGGGCAGGTGACCTCAGTCGCGCTGGTGGCGGGGTATCTGGGCCGTATCGCGCGTTATGATCGCAGCGGAATTCACCTGAACGCGGTGCCGGTTCTGAACCCGGCGATGTTTGACGAGGCCCGCGCGTCGGATCAGCGCCGCGCCAAAGGCGAAACGCTGGGGCCACTGGACGGCATTCCTTACACCGCTAAGGACAGCTTCAAAGTGCGCGGCCTGACCGTGGCCGCCGGGTCTCCCGCCTTTGCCGGGTTGGTGGCCACCGATGATGCTTTTGCTATTGCGCGGCTTCGTGCGGCGGGGGCGGTGTTGATCGGGCTGACGAATATGCCGCCCATGGCCAATGGCGGGATGCAGCGTGGGGTCTATGGCCGTGCTGAAAGCCCCTATTCGGCCGATTGGTTGACTGCGGCCTTTGCCTCTGGCTCGTCGAACGGGTCGGGCACGGCCACGGCGGCGAGTTTCGCGGCCTTTGGTTTGGGTGAGGAAACATGGTCTTCGGGGCGCGCGCCTGCGGCGAATAATGGGCTTTGTGCCTATACCCCATCACGCGGGGTGATTTCGGTGCGCGGCAACTGGCCTTTGGTGCCGACGATGGATGTGGTGGTGCCGCATACACGCAACATGGCCGATATGTTGGAAGTTTTGGACGTGCTGGTGGCCGATGATCCCGAAACGCGGGGCGATCTGTGGCGCAGCCAGCCTTGGGTGGCCATTCCCAAAGCCTCGGATCATCGGCCCGCGTCCTATGTGGCGCTGAGCGCGGATTTGCGGGGCAAACGCATTGGTGTTCCGGCGATGTATATCAACGAAGATCCATCGGCAGGCACGGGCGATGCGCCCGGTATCGGGGGGCCGACCGGGCAACGCATTGTCACCCGCCCGTCGATCATGGCGCTGTGGGACCGCGCCCGCGCTGCGTTGGAGGCGGCGGGGGCCATGGTCGTGGTCGTCGATTTTCCGCTGGTGTCGAATTACGAAGGTGACCGGCCCGGTGCGCCCAAGATTGCCACGCGGGGATTGGTGGGTGCCGATTACCAGCGGCGTGAGATCATCGATCTTTCCGCGTGGTCTTGGGATGATTTCCTGAAAGCCAACGCTGATCCTGCGCTGAATGCGTTGGCGCAGGTGGATGGGGCGCTGATTTTCCCACGGCCAAAGGGTGCCTTGGCTGACCGTTACACCGGGTTTGAAGATGACATCGCCGATTATCCGGCCCAAGCCCGCGCTCATCCTGTAGCGGATTTTCGCGACATTACGCATCTGGCAGAGGGCTTTGCGGGGTTGGAGCAGACCCGCAAGCTGGATCTGGAAGATTGGATGGATGGCCTGGGTCTGGATGCCGTGGTCTTTCCCGCCGTGGCCGATGTGGTGCCAGCCGATGCTGATGTGAACCCCGCCTCGGCCGAGCTGGCGTGGCGCAATGGGGTTTGGGTGGCCAATGGCAATCTGGCAATCCGGCATATGGGGGTGCCGACGGTGACGGTGCCGATGGGGGTGATGGACGATATAGGGATGCCCGCCGGGTTAACCTTTGCCGGGCGCGGTTGGGATGATGCCGCATTGTTGGCGCTGGCCGCGGCGTTTGAGACGCTGGGCGCGTTTCGCCAAAGCCCGCCACGCACGCCGGATTTGGGGCCTGTAACGGCGACTGCGGTTCAGGGAAATAGCCCAAGCCCGCGTTTGCAGGTGACCGCGCGCGCCGTCACGGGCGGCTTGCAGATTGATGTGCAGGCGGATCGCCCGATCACGGGTTTGACGATTGATGGCCAGCCCGTTCAGGGCCAAAGCCATTTCTGGCCCCGCAACACCCATGCCCAGAGCGAATGGGAGCCACCGCGCGGGCCTTTGGTGATTGCCCGATTTGCCGATGGGCAGGCGGCCTTTGCCGAGGTGGATCAGCCCTGAGGCGTCGGGCTTGCCTCAAGCCGCAATTCGGCGATGAAATCGTAAATGTCAGAGCGATACAGCCCGCGCGTGAATTCCACAGGGCGGCCCGAGGCAAGATAGCCTGTCCGGTCGATCCGCAGCACGGCCTGACCTGCCTGCATGTTCAAAAGCTGGGCCTCGGACACTTTGAGATTGGCCGCCGACACGCGCTGCACCGCATGGGTTGGCACATGGCCCAAGGCGCGGATGTGGTCATAAAGCGACCCCTGCACCGCCTCCGGATCGGGCAGAATGTCCGAGGGCCATGAGGAATATTCCAGCGCCATCGGCACACCATCGGCGCTGCGCAGCCGTTCAATGCGCGCCACGCGGCCCGTTGTCATCAACCCCAGCGCCTGTTGCTCATCAGGCTTTGGCACATGCAGGCCCGCCGACAGGATGCGGCTGGTCGGCACCTTGCCGCGCTGACGCATGTAATCGGTGAAGGACACAAGGGTAGAGCGGGAGTTGTCCTGCCGCGCGCGCGGCTGGCGCACAAAGGTGCCCGCCCCACGCCGCTGTTCCAGTTGACCATCTTCAACCAGCTGCGCCACCGCCTTGCGCACCGTCACCCGTGACACCTGCGCCAGTTCGGCCAGCTCGCGTTCGGGCGGAAGCTGGGTTTCAGCGGCCAAGGTGCCTTCGGCAATGGCGGCGACAAGGTGACGATAAAGCTGCTCATAGCGCGGCCCGTGGCCGTCGCGAAACCACGCGTCGGGGTGAAACAGGGCAACGGGGCGGGGCATGTTGGGGCCTTTGGCTGTGTCGCACCCTTTGTGGGCCGAGAGGTTGCGCGCTCGCAAGGGGGATTAGCCTGCCTTGACCTGCTTTACGGCATCGGTCGCGGCCTTGACCAAAAGTGCCACATCGCCACCAATGCCGAGGAAGGTCACCCCCATGGCCCGATAGCGCTGGGCGGTTTTGGCATCAAAGGTCAGGATCCCCGCCGATTTGCCGCTGGCCATGATGCTGGCCAAGGTGGCGTCAATCGTGGCCTGAACCTCGGGGGCATCAGCATTGCCGGGATAACCCAGATCTGCCGCCAGATCGGCGGGGCCGATAAAGATGCCGTCGATCCCATCAAGCTTTAGAATCTCGGGCAGGGCGGCCAGCCCGGCGCGGCTTTCGATCTGCAAGATCAGACAGGTCTGATCATTGGCCGTGGCGATATAGTCGGCAATGCGCCCATAATCCGATGCCCGCGCAACCGAGGCCCCAACCCCACGCATCCCTTTGGGTGGATAATGCATCGCCTTGACCATCTGGGCGGCATGGTCGGCACTTTCCACCATCGGCACCAAAATGGTCTGCGCGCCAAGGTCCAGAAGCTGTTTGATGATCCGCACCTCGCCCACCGGAGGGCGGACCACAACGCTGGTGCGGGCGCCAATGGCCTGAAGCTGCGCCAAAATGGTGGGAATGTCGTTCGGCCCATGTTCGCCGTCGATCAACAGCCAGTCAAACCCCGCCCCTGAAAGCGCCTCGGCGGCGATGGGGCTGACAAGGTTCATCCACAGCCCAAGCTGCACATCTTTGGCGGCAAGGGCGGCTTTCAGGGCATTATGCGGTGCGGGCATCGGGTTTCCTTTGGCAAAGCAACGGGGCAGTCGGCCTTGGCGCGGTCGCGCCTTTATGGCGCTTTGCATAGCATGGATCGGCGGCCCTGACAGGGTGATCTTCCATCTCGCAAACGCTTGGATGCGGTGCAGGATCGCTCACATCATCTTGCATGTCCGTTCAGCGCAGCTTCTGGCAGTTTGAGCGCAGCGCGCTATCTTTGCGCTCATCCGCATCACGAGGTTGCCATGCCCTTCACGCCCGATCTGCGCTGGTCAGATGTCACGCCCAAGGCCGTTTTCCTGAACCGCCGCAAATTTTTGGCGGGGGCCGGGGCTATGTTGGCCAGTTCTGCCCTGACCGAAAAGGCCATGGCCGAGGAGCTGGAGCTGACCAGCTTTGAAGACATCACGAGCTATAACAACTTTTACGAATTCGGCTGGGACAAGGGCGATCCCGCCGCGCTTGCGGGCCGCATGACCACCAAACCATGGTCAATCGAGATTGCGGGATTGGTGGACAAGCCGGGCATCTATGATCTGGAAGAGCTTGTCGCAGGCCAGACCATCGAAGAGCGCATCTATCGGTTCCGCTGTGTCGAGGCATGGTCCATGGTCGTGCCGTGGAACGGGTTTGAGCTGTCAGCACTGTTGAACTGGGTTGGGGTGCAGCCTTCGGCGCGCTATGTGGCCTTTGAAACCCTGCTGCGCCCCGAAGAAATGCCGGGCCAAAAGAGCGCCTCTTTCCCCTGGCCCTATGTCGAAGGGCTGCGACTGGATGAGGCGATGCATCCGCTGACGCTGATGGCCAACGGGCTTTATGGCGAGCCGATGCCGAACCAGAACGGCGCGCCGATCCGGTTGGTGGTGCCGTGGAAATACGGGTTCAAGTCGATCAAGAGCATCGTCAAGATCACCCTGACCGATCAGCAACCGCCGACCACATGGAATAAATTGCAGCCTTCGGAATACGGGTTTTACGCCAATGTGAACCCGACAGTGGACCATCCCCGCTGGAGCCAAGCGAGCGAGCGGCGCATCGGTGGGGGCCTTTTGGCCGGGCGCATCGATACGCTGTTGTTCAATGGCTATGGCGATAAGGTGGCCAGCCTTTATGCTGGCCAAGATCTGGCGGTGGATTATTGATGAAAGCCGCCGCGCAGGCGCTGACACAAAAGCTGCCTATATCCGCAGTCTATCTGATGGGTGCCCTGCCGGGCCTGTGGCTGATCATCGCTGCTGTGCAAGACAGGCTGGGCCCTGACCCGGTCAAGGCGCTGGAGCATGGCTTTGGTCTGTGGGCGCTGCGGCTCTTCTTGGCGACCTTATGCATCACACCTTTCATGCGGCTGGGGCTGCGATTTGTTCGGTTTCGCCGGGCCTTGGGGCTGATGGCGTTTTTCTACGCGCTTTTGCATGTGGCCACTTGGGCGGTGCTGGATATGGGGCTGCGTTGGGATGAAATTGCCAAAGACCTGTGGAAGCGGCCCTATATTGTGGCCGGGCTTATTGGGTTCCTTCTGA